>CASDZP010000059.1 GCA_949285535.1 uncultured Alistipes sp. | reverse complement strand
AAATTAAATTAAATCAACAGGAATATATATGTATGTTATATGTGCGTATGTTATAAAAACACCAACAGCTCGGTATGCAATACCGAGCTGTTGGTGTTTATGATTGTTGTTGTCGTTTATTTGCCAATCATTGATAATGACCTCTTGATGAAGTCGGTGAGTTTTTCGCCTTTGAGCATTCCGCCTGCCAATAGAGCCAAGTCGGTAAGCTGACCTGTCAAATCGCTCTCTTTTGCACGAGCGGCGAGTTTTTCGCGACGTTCGTTGCGCAGTTTGTCGATTTCGGTATTCAGTTCGCCGCGTCTCTCTTTCTCTTCGGCTGACAAATCTTCCTCTTTCTTGTCTTTGATGACCTCTTTGAGGTTTTTAAGCTCTTTCTCTTTGATTGAGAGTTGTCCGTCGAGCTCTTTTATCTGTTCGCCGACAGCCTCTTCGGTCTCCTGAAGCAACTGGATAATCAAGGGATGATTGCCGTTTACCACAAGCGTGTAGCTTTCGGGCATCTGACCGTAGAACGCGTAAGGTGAACCGCCCATTTGTGACATCTCTTTCATACGGCGCATAAACTCGTTCTGTGTGATGACCAGCGGTGCGTCCTCTTTTGAAAGAGCCTCGAATGAGACGTTGAAATGTGTCTTGTCGTCAGAGGGCAGGGTAGCCTCGAAGAGGGGAGCGATTACACTCTGCTGTTCGGTTGTCAACGCCATGGCTTTTTCTTCATCCTTGCGGATGAGTTTGTCTATGACGTCTGAATCGACACGTACGAAGCGGCATTTCTCGTTCTTGTTTTCGAGGTAGCTTATGTAGTGGTTGTCCAAACCGCCGTCCATTACAAGAACATCATATCCGCGCTCTTTTGCCGTGCGGATGAAAGCGTCCTGTGACACGGGGTCGTTGGTGTAGAGCATGATGAGGTTGCCATCTTTGTCGGTCTGGTTTGCCGTTACAAGCTCTTTATACTCGTTGAAGGTGAAGTATTTGCCTTCGCTGTTCTTCATGAGGGTGAACTCGCCAGCCTTTTCCGCGAATTTCTCGTCAGAGACGATACCGTACTGAATGAATATCTTCAGATCATCCCATTTTGATTCGTATTCGGGGCGTGAGTTCTTGAAAATCTCTGCCAGACGGTCGGATACCTTTTTGGTTATGTGAGCCGATATCTTTTTGACGTCGGGGTCGCCCTGAAGATAGCTTCTCGAAACGTTCAGAGGAATGTCGGGTGAGTCGATGACACCGTGGAGAAGTGTAAGGAACTCGGGAACGACGCCTTCGACAGAATCCGTTACGAACACCTGATTGCAGTAGAGCTGAATTTTGTTTTTCTGAATCTCGAAGTTGTTACGGATTTTGGGGAAGTAGAGTACCCCCGTCAGTGTGAACGGATAATCGACATTCAGATGTATGTGGAACAGAGGTTCCTCCGCCATGGGGTAGAGGGTATGATAAAATTCCGCATAATCTTCCTCTTTGAGTTCAGAGGGTTTGCGTGTCCAGAGAGGGTTGGTCTCGTTGATGACTCTGTCTTTGTCCGTATCGACATATTTGCCGTCTTTCCACTCCTGCTCCTTACCGAAAACGATAGGTATGGGGAGGAAACGGCAATATTTGTTGAGAAGTGCGCCTATGCGGTCTTTTGAGGCGAACTCATAGCTGTCTTCAGAGAGATAGAGGACGATTTTCGTACCCACATCCGTCTTGTCGCACTTTTCGAGAGTGTATTCGGGTGAACCGTCACAGCTCCATTTTACAGCTTCAGAACCTTCTTTATAAGAGAGTGTGTATATCTCTACCTTGTCGGCAACCATGAAAGAAGAGTAGAAACCGAGACCGAAGTGTCCTATTATGTTGGTCTGGTCTTTATATTTCGACAAAAACTCTTCCGCACCCGAAAAGGCTATCTGGTTGATATATTTTGATACCTCATCGGCTGTCATACCGATACCGCTATCGCTTATCGTTATTGTATGCGCGCTCTCGTCAACTTCCACATTTATTTTGAGTGACGATACATCGCCGCCGTATTCGCCGCGTGAAGCCAGCGTTTTAAGTTTCTGTGTCGCGTCAACGGCGTTCGATACAAGCTCACGCAGGAAAATGTCGTGTTCTGAATAGAGGAATTTTTTGATTACGGGGAAAATGTTTTCCGTAGTAACCCCAATTTTACCTGTCTGCATATCTATAATTGTTTTTGTTTTTTCGTTTTTCCACAAAAATGAGCAAAGAATATGCCAACAGCTTTTTGACTGACATTTTGTCATGTTCTGCTGTTGTATATTCGTATGACATGGTGAATGTCACATTTTATAGTGATATGTCGGGTGACACTTTGGCAAAACAGCAGTAAAAAACAACGGGCGAAAAGAATTGTTGAATCCTTTTCGCCCGTTGTGGGTCGGTTGTGTTATTTGGGCTATAAAAATAGCTTATGAGTATTATCTTTTTGTGTCAAATTGCATGTAAAGCGATACTATCTTTTTGTGGTGACAATCATGAATGTCACGGCGGCAACCGCGATTAGTATTCCGACAACTATATTTGTGGTCAGCGGTTCTCCGAATATTACCGTTCCGACAATTATTGCCGTGACGGGTTCAAATACGCCGAGTACTGATGCTTTTGTCGCACCGATGTTACGTGTCGCTATTGCGAGGGTGGCGGTTGAGACGATTGTGGGGAGGATTGCCAACCCGACAAGGTTAACCCAAGCCATATTGTTTTCGAAACCTGCGGTTATCTCCGTGTCGGAGGTCATTATCTTTATCAAAAAGATTATCGCACCTACGGTCAGCGCATAGAATGTCAGCAGGCTGTTCGATATGTCCTTTATGACCTTGCTTCTGTTAATCACGACTATGAACATGGAGTAAACGAAAGCCGAGCCGAGCGCCAAAAATACGCCTATTGGGTTTATTGTCTGAGACGAGTCGCTTTGTGTCATTATCACCACGCCCGCGAATGTCAGGAATATCGACAACCATACTGGCCAAGAGGGTACGACGCGCAGAACACCATTATTATCGCTACGAGAACAGGGTAGAGGAAGACGAGAGTTGTCGCGAGTCCTGACGCTATATATTTATACGATTCGAACAGACAGACATATACTGCTTGTCGTATAGAACAATCCGAGTAAAAACAATACTCCCGCCTGTTTTAGCGATATTCTGAAATTCTCTTTTTTCAGCATGAGGAAGACTCCGAGAAGCAGTACGGCGATTGCGTATCTGAAAAACAGAATCGACTCTATGGCGGCGCCGTTTTTCATCAGAGGAACGGCAAACAGCGGATTCAATCCATAAGTTATCCCCGTAATGATTCCCGACGGATAACCGATAATCGCATTTCTACTTAATGGTTTCATGTGTGTTGTTCCAATTTTATAATTCGGGGCGCAAAATTACACTAAAACCGCACATAAACAATACTTATAGTCGGTTGTTTTACCAATGTCTTGTTTAAACCTGTTTTATTATGTCTTTTATCCCCGTATCACAATATATGCACGGTCAGATGCCGACTTCTTATAAGATAATGAGCCAAATGAGTGTGACATGGTTAAAAGGGGCTGTGCCCCCTCGTTTTGGTTACTTTGTCGAGGGACAAAGTAACGCCGTCGGCAGACCCGTCGGAGACAATCAATAGTAGGGAACACGACATGTTACAATGCTATCTCACAGAGAATCAAACTATATCGTGCGTTGGGAGGCGGTTGGGAGTAACCCACACAAGCCTGAAAACAGAGACAGACGCCAATACG
>CASDZP010000058.1 GCA_949285535.1 uncultured Alistipes sp. | reverse complement strand
GGAAAGAGGCTGTCTCGGTATTGAGACAGCCTCTTTCCTTTATTGTATTTCAGCACTATTTGTTAGCGAAGAAACGTTTGTAGAGACCTTCGAAAGCCTGTCCGTGACGTGCTTCGTCTCCGACGGGTCTGCCGACGGCGTTACTTTGTCCCTCGACAAAGTAACCAAAACGAGGGGGCATAGCCCCTTTTGTCCATGTCATACCCCGTAGGCTCATTACCTCCGGAGAAGTCAGCATCCTGCTGTTTATCGCCTCTATGATAAATAGGAATAATACGACTGTCAAACAGTAAAATACTATAAAAAACGGGCGAAGGATGCAGAACACTTGCTGAAATATCATACTAATTGAAATATTATCAATGAATACAAATAGTCAAACATTTGACTATTTCAGTTGAAAGAGTTATCTTTGCGCATTGAAAAATACACTCGAATAATATTTATGGGAGAGGGTAATATAAACAATGTCCCCAAAGATTGTATTTTACAGCTGATACGCACACGTACAGCCTCGCGTCAGGCGATGCAGAAAATGTTGAAAAACATCAATGCGGGGATAACTTTCGAGATGTTACAGGTGATGGCATGCCTATGGCGTGAACAGGGAATAAGCCAACAGGTACTGGCGGAACGCATATCAAAAGACAAAGCCTGCCTGACAAGTCTCATGAGCAACATGGAGCGTAAAGGCTATGTCCGCAGGGAAGAAGACCCGAAAGACCGACGCAATAAGCTGGTGTATCTGACGGACGAGGGTGAAAGATTCCACAAATGGATAGAACCGACGCTCAACGACTACTACAAGAGACTTGAAGCGATATTGAGTGCCGACAAACTGCGCCAGACGGAGAAACTGTTAAAAGAGTTGCAACATGCCATCGAGACTTATTAAAAGATTGATAACCGTTTTGTCCTTTTCGCTACTGCAAACGGGAGTGTTTGCCCAACAGGAACAGGATACCATGCACCTCAATCTGCAACAGCTCTTTGAACGAGGCATGGAACAACACCTGCGTCTGTCCGCCGACAAGATGAAGGAGGAAATGGCGCAAGAACGTGTGGGAACAGCTCGTACAGCCCGTTTCCCCGAACTGAACGTAGGACTGAAAGGCGGTTTTCTAGGACAACCTGTCGTATGGGAGAACGGTTTGAGCAACCCGATGCGTCCCGAGTCTCCCGACTGGCAACAGAACTATGCCGTCGATTTCACACAACCAATCTATTACGGAGGAAAAATAAAATACAGTATCAGTCAGGCGGACATGGAACGTGAACTTGCCCGACTGCAAACATTGACCGACAAAGCGGACATAAAACTGCTGTTGCTGGAGCAATATCTGAATCTGTTTGTGTTCTACAAGCAGTCGCTCGTGCTTAACAGAAAGATAGAGGAGTCGGAGCAACGTCTGAAAGACATCCGCCGAATGAAAGCGGAGGGCATAATAACCAACAACGACGTGTTGCGAAGCGAAATGCAGCTGACAAACGACCGTCTGTCACTAACGGAGACAGAAAACAACATACATATCGTCTCCCAGCAACTCGACATCCTTTTGGGGCTTGACGAACGGCTTCTGCTCATACCTGACACCACCCTGCTCAACAGAATATACGTCACTGCGGACTACGACGATTATGTCAATCGTGCCATATTGTCAGACCCCTCCATGCTACTGCTCAAGAAACAGACGGAGCTTGCTGAAAACAATGTGCGACTGACGAAGGCGGAACATCTGCCGCGCCTCTCGTTCACAGCTTCCAACACTCTCGCCCGTCCCGTTTCACGAACACTTGCCGACATGTATAACAACAGCTGGAACATCGGATTATCGTTCTCTTACCCAATTTCAGCGTTATACCGAAACAAGCATAAGATGACAGAGGCGAAACAGAATGTAAAGCTTATGCAGAACGCCGAAGAGCAGAAACAACAGGACATAAGGATGAATGTGCAAGAAGTTTTGCTCAAACATCACGAAGCGACTGAGAGGGTCGAAGCGTTAAAACTGTCGGTAAAGCAGGCGGAAGAAAACTATCGCATAATGCGTAACCGTTACATGAACCAGCTGGCGATACTGACCGACCTGCTCGACGCCGATAACCTGCGTCTGAACGCGGAATTACAACTGACCTCCGCCCGTACACAGGTAATATATACATATTATGAACTGCAACGTGCAATAGGGGCGTTGTAGGACAACAAAAACAATAAGTCAGATATAAGACCATATAAAACCATATAGCCAATATATGTCAGTACACCAACGGAAATACAGACGTTTGAAACGACGTAAACGCCGTAATGTGATTCTCAATATAGTATGTCTCATAATTGCCGCGTCAGGCCTTATGTGGACAGTAAACTACTTTTGGCGCTATGTCAACTATGAGATAACGAACGACGCTTTCATCGACCAGTATATCGCTCCGGTCAACATACGCGTAGGCGGATATATCCAAGAGGTACGTTTTCGTGAGCACCAGTTTGTCAACGCAGGCGATACCCTCGTCGTGCTCGACAATCGCGAATATCTGATTCGACAGAAAGAGGCGCAGGCTGCTCTGCTCGACGCCAGAGGGTCACGCGACGTATTGGCGTCAGGCATACGCACGTCACACACCCGTATCGCCGAACAGGATGCCAATCTGATAGAAGCACAGGCTAAATTATGGCAGGCGGAGCAGGATTATCACCGTTATGAACGACTGCTGGCTGAAGAGTCGATACCCGAACAGATGTTCGACCAGTCCAAAGCCGACTACGAGGTGGCAAAAGCCCGATATGACGCACTTTTGAGACAACGTGACGCCGCCAAGTCGCAATATGACGAGACAAACAAGAAACAGGTAAATGTCGAGGCGGGCATCCTGCGTGCCGAAGCGGCACTCGATTTGGCAAACCTGAATCTCTCATACACCGTAGTGACTGCTCCTTACAGCGGCTATATGGGTCGCCGAACTCTCGAACCGGGACAATACGTGAGCGCGGGACAGACACTGTCATACATCGTCCGACAATCGGGCAAATGGGTCACCGCAAACTATCGTGAGACTCAGATATCAAACATATACATCGGACAACCCGTCCGCATAAAAGTTGACGGTTTGCCCGGCAAGATACTGCACGGACACGTAACGGCAATATCGGAGGCGACAGGTTCCAAATATTCGCTCGTCCCTACCGACAACTCGGCAGGTAACTTCGTGAAAGTACAGCAGCGTATCCCGGTGCGCATAGACTTCGACAGCCTCGACAATGAGAGCATGAGTCGTCTTCGTGCCGGCATGATGGTTGAAACGGAAGCCTTGAGAAAGAAATGATGACAGCCACCCAACTCGAAATACCCGCCCGCAAATGGGTACCAGACATTATGGCGATAGCAACGGTATTTATCATAATGCTCCCCATCGCCATGCTGAACGGTACATACACGGGTAGCATAGTTGAAGTGTCCAACACGCTCGGCGTATATACGGAAGACATAACAATCGGCTACTATGCGGCATCGGCGGGAATGGCTGTCTCCTATCCTATCGTACCCAAAATATTGGCGTCGTTTTCGAGCAAATCCCTGCTGCTCGTCAACCTCACCATTCAATTTTTCTTAAGCTGGTTTTGTGCACGACAGGCAAACATCGACCTTCTCATAGCATCGAGTTTCGTTATCGGCTTCCTCAAAGGCTTCCTGATGCTTTGGATTATCCGCCGTATAAAATTCATATTCAGTCCGCAGGATGTCCGAAGCGAGTTTTATGCCTACTTCTATCCGTTAGTCTTCGGCGGCGGTCAGCTGTCAATGGTGATAACCGCTCTTTTGGCATATCACTATGACTGGAAGTATATGTATTACTTCATGATGATTCTGCTTTTGATAGCCATTCTAGCAATCATCATCTTCTTCCGACATGACAGACCGTCACGTCCGATACCGTGGAGCGAGCTGCATCTGCGTGAGATGCTAATAATATCCACGGGCCTCCTGATGCTCATATATGCAATCACATACGGGAAAACTCTCGACTGGATGGCGTCTCCGCGTATATGCGCCTATATTGTCATAGCCCCTCTGCTGATAGCCCTTTTCCTGTGGGAACAATTCCACTCCCCGACCCCGTTCGTAAGTTTGAAACCACTATTCCAATGGAAAGCGATAGTCGGTTATTTCTACATGATGCTGGTCATGTTTTTCAGTACATCAACCAGCCTGATGACAAGTTATCTTACAACAATTCTTCGGGTGGACAACACACATAGCTACACTCTGTATATTTGGCTGTTACCAGGGTACTTTCTCGGTGCGTTCATATGTTTCTGGTGGTTCAGATGGCAACGATGGCGTTTCCGTTTCCTGATAGCCGGAGGGATGAGCTGTTTTGTACTCTTTTTCGGGATGCTCTACTTCGGCATATCTCCCGACAGTACCTACGAAATGCTATACCTCCCGATGTTCCTGCGAGGACTGGGTATGCTGACTCTCATAATCGCTTTTGCCCTTTTCGCCGTGGAAGACCTGCACCCGAAATACCTGCTGTCCAACGCCTTTTTCCTTATAACATTCCGTTCCGTACTGACTCCCGTCATCGCATCGGCATTTTACGGGAACATGCTTTATCGTCTGCAACAAAAATATATGGTGGAACTCTCAGAGACATTCAGCGCAACAGACCCGCTGGCTGCAGATCGTTGGCAATCGACGCTAAACAGCAGTCTGGCGCAAGGACATGGGATTGATGAAGCTACCCAACTTGCAACAAACACACTTTATAACATTTTACAACAACAAAGCACTCTGCTGGCGCTAAAACACATACTCGGATGGCTTTTCGCCGTAACTCTGATAATTGCGGTAGTCTCACGTTTCATTCCCTTCCATAAAACAGTACGAGTACCCGTTATTCATACAGGTGAAGACATGGTTTAATGTCCGTTATATATTAATAATGAAAGCCTTACACTCAATAAAGTGCATTAACTAAAATTATAAATATCCATTTAAATTAAAATTCAATTTTTGCATAAAAATTAAATTCAAAAAAGAATCCGATGTGGTACGTTTCCTAATCTGTCGAAGATGAAATGAAGGTTGAAAAGCTAAAAAATAAAGGTCAATTTTGTGAAAACTAAGAGGTATTTGTTTTTTATGCTTTTTTCATTATCTTTGTCAATGTCTATTAGTAAGAAAGAGAGACGTTTACGAGCCGTTTTTTACTATTTTTGATGATTTT
>CASDZP010000057.1 GCA_949285535.1 uncultured Alistipes sp. | reverse complement strand
TTATCGTTGGATTGATTATTTTTGTGTATTCTCAAATAACGACACATATCTGTCTGCCTCGGTATCGAGAGAAAGAGGGGTAATCGCATTTTCGGGTTTACCACGTTTCAGTATCTCTATCAGCTCGTCGTCGGTGCGGTAGAAGAGGGCGGGGTAGTCGAAGTGCGTGACGGTGGAGAACAGCTCGTGGCACAACATTCTTATACCGAAAGCGTGTGTCAACGGAAACATCCCCGAAATCTTGCTTACCGTATATTCCTCCGCTGCGCGGGTGTCGGGCGTTATTACGGGCATAAGAAAGTCGGAGTATTTTATGTATGAGTAGAATTCCGCGCCGTCAACACGATTGTCGAAACGTATGAAACGGTTGCTTACGCCTGCCTCTTCCGCCTGTCGGATGAATGACGGTCCGTCGCCTATCGAGGAGTTGCCGAGCAGTACGAATTTTACGTTGTCGGGGAGATTGGGATTTTGAGCCAACCTCAATAACGCCCCGTAGTCTCGGCGTTTGTTCTCTATCGAGCCGGGTATGCTTATCCAAATGTCGCTTTTTTTACGGTCTCCGAGGTCTATCGTTTCATAATCGGGATAGAACGAGGGCGAGAACCATGTGTGCGGTTTCTTTACGGGGAAATTGTCGTCGATGTATCGTGCAAGGACGTAATAACCCTTTATACGTGCGCTTATCAGTTTCTGTCCGCGACTGCGGGTGAGCTTGTGTGTCTCGTGTATGGTGCCGTAAACGGATATGCGGCGCGGCATGGGCATGAGCATGAATTTGAGCACCCTGCCGCCCTGCGCGGTGTTGAGAATGACCGTGTCGCACCCTTCTCGGATAATCGCACAGCGAAGACGCCATATCTCGCCGAGTGAGTGGGTGTCGAAATAGAACGCCTCGGTGTCGCCTCTGAATGTGTCGATGACCGCACGGTGTCGGTCGCAACAGAAGAGAGTCACCGTATAGCCTTTGTGGCGGAGAAACGACAGCTGTGAATAGAGCGTTTCGGTATGGTAGGGTTGCAGTTCAACCAATGCTATGTGTCTCATTGTCTTACTCGTCTTTCGTGTGGCGGATGTTGTTTATTTGTCCGTTCTGCCTATGCCGAATTCCGTCTTTATGCGTCTTGTGCGCTTGGTTTCGCGTCTTATGGCGTTGTTTGCCTTTATGTCCGCGTCATTCTTGTAGGGACGGTTGTGGTCGAGGTGGACAATGGCGAGCGAATAGCGTAATTGCTTCGACTTGATGCCCATGTTGAACATCCTTTCGCCGAACTCTCGGTCTTCACCTCCATATTTCATCCTCTCGTCGAACCCTGCGACTTCAAGAGCCGTTTCTCGCCATACGGAGGCGTTACAGCCGTTCCATGTGGCTTTGGTAGGGGTGACGGCGTTGAGTATGGAAGCTATGACGGGCGATTTCTGCAGTTTGGTGAGACGCCACGAGAGCTTTACGCCGTGACGCCTGAGCCAGCATACCGAAAACAGGTCGCCGCTCTCTATGTCTTTGCGGCTCGCTTTGATACTCAACTCCATTGGCAGTCTGTACATGCCTCCCGAAAGGAAATATCCCTTTTGGGCATGTTTCGCGTGACTTGCGATGAAGTCGGCACGTGGCACGCAGTCCTGGTCCGTGAATATCAGATAGTCGGCGGTTGCCTCTGCGAGCGCCTTGTTCAGAATCTCCGTCTTGCGAAAGCCGTTATCCTCGTGCCATACGTGACGTAACGGCAACTCCGAGGCGTATCGCCCGATGAGCAGTCTGGTCTCTTCGCCCGAACCGTCGTCGGCGATTATAATCTCGTCCGCCTTGCGTGTCTGATTGATATAGCCCCACAAGGTCTTTTCGAGCCATGCGGGATTGTTGTATGTCGATATTATCACGCCTATGGTGAAATTCTCTTTTTCCATAAATATTCTGTGTGATTCTTTTACCGTTCGGGTCGGTGTATGTACCGTTCACTTTGTTGGGCCGTTGCAGGCAGATTGTGTTGTTATTCCACCGTGCCTCTTATGGCTATTCTCTGACGACCTTGTGAAGTGACAAGTTCGATTTTTTTATAGAACGCTCCTTTGTCTATCGCGTTGAATCTAACCGTCAGTGAGTCGGTCGCGCCCTTTATTATCGGTTTGGATGAAAATTTGACCTTTGTACAGCCGCATGCCGTCTCCGCGTCGGTGATTACCACATGAGTGGGTGAGACGTTGGTGAATCTGAATGTGACACTGGTCGTGCTTTTATATCCGACACGCCCCAAATCGACACTCTCACGCTCGAACTTCAGCGGATTTTGCGCCTCCGCCGTAATTACGGTCGAAAGGGTCAGAATAAGCGTCGTCGCCGTTAATAAAAGGTTCTTTATAGCGGATTTCATCGTTTTAAGGTCTCTTTTTATTTCTTCAGGCATGACTCGACAAAGTTCGTGAGTTCGACAAAATCGTCCACGCCGAGTCTTTCGGGGCGTAATGAGAAAAACTCGTGTGTACGCTCTCCGACTTCGGGGAAAGCCGCTCTTATCGAGTTGCGCAATGTCTTGCGTCGCTGGTTGAACGCGCCTTTTACCACTTTTATGAACAGTTTTTCGTCGCAGTCGAGGCTTTCTCGGCTGTTGCGAGTGAGTCTTATGACCGCACTTTTGACCTTGGGCGGAGGGTTAAAGACATTTTCGTGTACGGTGAACAGATATTCGATGTCGTAGAAAGCCTGAAGCAGTACGCTGAGTATGCCGTAATCGCGTGTACCTGGCTTCTCGGCTATCCTTACCGCCACCTCTTTCTGAACCATGCCAACACACTCGCTCACAAGAGAGCGGTTTTCGAGAACCTTGAAGAAAATCTGTGACGAGATGTTGTACGGGAAGTTGCCTATGATATTGACTCCGTCGGGGTACATTTCACCGAGCGGAAGACGCAGAAAATCGCCGTATATAATCCTTGGAGCCATTTCGGGCCATTTGGCTATCAGATAATCGACGCTTTCGCGGTCAACCTCCGCGGCTCTTAAATTCAAATCTTTCCTCTCTTTCAGAAAAGCGGTGAGCACACCCATGCCCGGACCTACCTCCAGCGTATGGGGTGTGGCAAATCCGCTCAATGAGTCGCATATTCGCTGTGCGATGGACAAATCGGTCAGAAAGTGTTGTCCGAGTTGTTTTTTAGCTCTTACCGACTCCATCATCAATTACCCATTTCGCTTAGGAACTTGATTCGCACAAGGCGTATCTCTTCTTCTGTGTAGTCGCTGCCGAGCTCTTCGAGCGCCGCCTCCACGGAGTCGTTTTCAGCCTCCTCCTTGAAGTAGTCGTATATGTCGTCACGCTTGTCGTCATCGACAGCCATGTTTATGTAGTAGTCGATGTTTATTCGCGTTCCCGAATTTACAATCGCCTCTATCTCAGTGATAAGCTCGTCCATTGTGAGCCCTTTGGCGTCGGCTATGTCCTCGAACTCCATTTTGCGGTCGATGGACTGTATGATGAACACCTTGTTGCCGCTCTTGTTGACGACGCTTTTGACAACCATGTCCTGCGGACGTTCTATGTCGCGTTCCTCGACATAACGGGCAATCAGCTCGATGAACTCTTTGCCGAATTTTTGCGCCTTACCCGCGCCTACGCCCGTGATACCCGTCAGCTCTTCAATAGTGATGGGATACTGGGTCGCCATGTCTTCGAGTGAGGGGTCTTGGAATATTACGAAAGGCGGCAGTCCGAGACGTTTGGATACCGACTTGCGCAAATCTTTCAGCATGTTGAAAAGCTCCTCATCGGCGGCACCTCCCGAATTACGCGGGTTTGCCATGAATGAAGCCTCCTCGTCGCCTACCTCCTCGTATTCACGGTCTCTCGATATGCGGAATGGAGTGGGGTTTTCAATAAACTCTTTACCCTTGTCTGTTATGGAGAGCAGTCCGTAATTCTCGATGTCTTTCTCGATGAAGCCGGCGATGACGCCGTTTCTTATGACTGCGTTCCAGTATGACGGTTCCTCGTCTTCTCCAATACCGAAAAAGCCGCTTTTATGGTGGTTGTATGATTTTATAAGTGCTGTTTTCTTTCCTGTGAGCAGGTTTACGAGGTGGTCCGCCTTGAATTTGTCGCCTATCTCGGTGAGTGCCTTGAGCACCGTCACCATGCTCTTCGAAGCGTCTTCCGTAGGCTTCGGATTGAGACAGTTGTCGCAGTTGCCGCAGTTCTCCTCGTTATATTCCTCGCCGAAGTAGTGCAACAACATCTTGCGGCGACAACATGACGACTCGGCGTATGACACCGTCTCCATGAGGAGCAGTTTGCCTATCTCCTGTTCCGCCACGGGTTTGCCTTGCATGAATTTTTCGAGCTTCTGTATGTCTTTGTAGCTGTAAAAAGCTATGCAACGACCCTCGCCGCCGTCACGACCCGCACGACCCGTCTCCTGATAGTAGCCTTCGAGACTTTTGGGGATGTCGTAGTGTATGACATATCGCACGTCGGGTTTGTCTATACCCATGCCGAAAGCTATCGTCGCCACAATGACGTTTACTTCCTCCATGAGGAACTTGTCCTGATTTTCGGCTCTGGTGGCTGCGTCCATGCCCGCGTGGTAGGGTAGCGCGCTTATGCCGTTCACCTTCAGCAGGTCGGCTATCGCCTCCACCTTCTTGCGGCTGAGGCAGTATATGATACCCGATTTGTCGGGATTCTGTTTTATAAACTTGATAAGCTCTTTAGATGCGTTGACCTTTGAACGCACCTCATAGTATAAGTTGGGGCGGTTGAACGACGATTTGAACACCTTGGCGTTCATCATGCCCAGATTTTTCTGTATATCGAGCTGCACTTTGGGAGTTGCGGTCGCCGTAAGGGCGATAATGGGCGCGGGGCAGATGTCGGCGATGATAGGTCTGATTCGTCTGTATTCGGGACGGAAGTCGTGACCCCATTCGCTGATGCAATGCGCCTCGTCTATGGCGTAGAACGAGATTTTTACGTTACGCAGAAACGCCACGTTCTCCTCTTTGGTGAGAGATTCGGGTGCGAAATAGAGAAGTTTGGTCTTGCCCGCCAGAATATCCTCTTTCACCTTGTTCACCGCCGATTTGTTGAGCGACGAGTTGAGAAAGTGAGCCACACCATCCTGCATGCTGAACGTGCGCATCGCATCGACCTGGTTTTTCATCAGGGCGATGAGCGGCGAAATGATGATGGCCACACCATCCATCAACAATGCCGGCAACTGGTAGCATAGCGATTTGCCTCCGCCCGTGGGCATAAGGACGAAGGTGTCGTTACCCTCCATGAGGTTGGTGATTATCTCTCTCTGATTGCCTTTGAACGATGAAAAGCCGAAATGACTTTTCAATTTGTCCAATAATATGTCGTTATTGTTTGCCATTGTGCTAACGCTCATATATTCAGTTTCTTAGTGGTGAGGTGACGCAAAGGAGGTCTCCTTTACGGTATGCTAAAGATAATAAAATTTTTAATCTTTTGAGCATACTGTTAAAAAAACTTTAACTTTGTAACAAAAAAATATCGTCACGTGAACAAAGAGGAAATAAAGCAATTTGCCAAAGGTGTCATAGCCACCGAGGCGGCTGCCGTGGAGCGTCTCGGCGATTTTGTCGATGACCGTTTCGCGGAGATTGCGTTATCTATAATAGAGAATAAAAGGGGTAGAGTAATTATCACTGGTATAGGCAAGAGTGCGTTGATAGGTATGAAGATTGTTGCCACTCTAAACTCTACGGGTACTCCCGCGGTGTTCATGCACGCGGCGGACGCCATACACGGCGACCTTGGTGTGATTCAGGACTACGACACGGTGATATGTATATCGAAGAGCGGCAACACGCCTGAGATAAAGGTGTTGATACCCCTTATAAGAAGTCTCGGAAAGGGAAACAAGGTTATCAGTATGGTCGGTTCGACCGATTCGTTCCTCGCCACTGCGTCTGATTACGTGATAAACACCTTTGTAACGAAAGAGGCGTGTCCGAATAATCTCGCTCCCACGTCGAGCACCACGGCACAGCTTGTTATGGGTGACGCTCTCGCCATGACGCTTCTCAAGATGCGAGGATTTTCGGCGGCTGATTTCGCAAAGGTGCATCCTGGCGGCGCGCTCGGAAAGCGTCTCTATGTGAGAGTGGAGGATTTGCTGGCATCTCATGAGGAGGCGCCGAAAGTGGGTGTAAACGAGCGTATCGACAAGGTGATAATAGAGATTTCGTCAAAAATGGTCGGTGCGACAGCCGTGCTTGACGATGATGGTAATCTGGCGGGTGTGATAACCGACGGTGACCTGCGCCGTATGTTGCAACGCAAGGTTAATCTTGAGTCGGTGAAGGCGTCGGATATAATGACACGTTCACCCAAGTGCATAGCTCATGACGAGCTCGCCGTAAAAGCGTTCGCCGTCATGGAAGAGAAGAAGATAACCCAGCTTCTGGTGACAGACGATTCAGGAAAGTATTGCGGAATCATCCATATCCATGACATACTCCGGGAAGGGGTCGTTTAATAAACGGAATACAAATAAAAAGCCGGAAGGAATTTCTTTTCCGTCCGGCTTTTTTTTGGTATTCCGGTGATTATACGAACCCTACCCGGAGTATGTCCTGGATATGGGTGATTGCGCAATGCTTTCCTGCATCGTCTGTC
>CASDZP010000056.1 GCA_949285535.1 uncultured Alistipes sp. | reverse complement strand
CTTATCCGACACTTTTTATTGTTTATACTCTATCGTTTAGAGCTGTTTGAAGAAGTCGTTACCCTTGTCATCAACGATAATGAACGCGGGGAAGTTCTCTACGTAGATTTTGCGTACGGCTTCCATGCCGAGTTCGGGGAAGTCAACGACTTCGACAGACTTGATGCTGTTCTTGGCAAGGACAGCGGCGGGACCGCCGATTGAGCCGAGGTAGAAGCCGCCATGCTTCTTGCAGGCGTCGGTCACAGCCTGTGAACGGTTACCTTTAGCCACCATAATCATAGAGCCGCCATGAGACTGGAACAAATCCACATAGGGGTCCATACGTCCTGCGGTGGTGGGACCAAAGCTACCGGACGCCATGCCTTTGGGAGTCTTGGCAGGACCGGCGTAATATACTGGATGCTTCTTGAAGTATTCGGGCATCGGTTTGCCTGCGTCAAGCATTTTCTTGATTTCGGCGTGGGCGATGTCACGAGCGACAATGAGCGTACCTTTGATATTGAGACGTGTTTTGATGGGGTGCTTGGTGAGCTCTGCCAATACCTTGTCCATACCTTCGTCGAGGTCTATCTCAACCGCGGGTGAGAGTGCGGGAGCTTTCTCAGGCATGAAACGTGCGGGGTTCTTCTCAAGCTGTTCGAGGAAGATACCGTCTTCGGTAATCTTGGCTTTGATGTTACGGTCCGCGCTACAGCTTACACCTATGCCTACGGGGCAAGAGGCAGCATGACGGGGCATGCGTATCACTCTGACGTCGTGAACGAGGTATTTGCCGCCGAACTGCGCACCTACACCGCTCTTGTGGCATATTTCGGTAATCTTTTTCTCCCATTCGAGGTCTCGGAACGCCTGACCGCCTTCGTTACCCTGTGTGGGAAGATGATCGAAATAACCCGCAGAAGCTTTCTTCACAGCCGCGAGGTTGGCTTCAGCTGATGTACCGCCTATAACAACCGCAAGGTGATAAGGAGGACATGCCGATGTGCCGAGGTCTTTGATTTTCTCTTTGATGAATGCCGTGAGCGATTCTTCGTTGAGGAGAGCCTTGGTCTGCTGATAAAGGAATGTCTTGTTTGCAGAGCCGCCGCCCTTGGTCATGAAGAGAAACTCATATTTGCGACCGCCTGTGGCGTATATGTCTATCTGCGCGGGGAGGTTGTTACCGCTGTTTTTCTCTTCTGTCATGGTGAAGGGTACAACCTGCGAGAAACGGAGGTTGCAATCCTGATAGGTCTGCCATACGCCTTTCGAGAGATACTCGGCATCGCAGGCACCTGTATAGACATCCTCGCCTTTCTTACCTATAACTATGGCTGTGCCTGTATCCTGACATGTGGGAAGCTCGCCTTCAGCCGCCACAACCTGATTTGAAAGCATAGTGTATGCCACGAAACGGTCGTTGTCGGTGGCTGCGGGGTCTTTCAATATAGACGCGAGTTTTTCGAGGTGAGAGGCACGGAGATAGAACGATACGTCCTTGAACGCCTCACGAGCCAAAAGCTCAAGACCTGCGGGATCGACTTTGAGAATCTTTCTGCCGTCGAACTCGACCGTAGAGACATAATCTTTCGTCAGAAGACGGTATTCGGTCGTGTCCTTGCTTATGGGAAACGGTTCCTGATATTTGAATTCAGCCATAATTGATATTTTTATTAATGTGTTTTCTGTTTTGTCCTGTGCCGACGCTTTACATACATGCCGCCCGGAGCGTTAGTATCCGAGTATTCGGAGCATCGAACGGTAGCTCTGTTCTTTGGCGAAAAGACGGGTGTAATAGTCGTTGGTGTCTTTGTCGCGGTCGATTATTATATGCTTGGGAGCGGGGATGAGGCAGTGTTGTATGCCGCCGTATCCGCCGAGTGACTCCTGATAGGCACCCGTGTGGAAGAGACCGATGTACTGCGTCTCGCCCTTGTCGAATTTGGGTAGATATATGGCGTTCGAGTGAGCCTCGGCGTTGTAGTAGTCCTCGCTGTCGCAGGTGAGACCTCCGAGGAAGACACGCTGATACTCTTTGTCCCAGTTGTTGATTGCCAACAGAATGTAGCGCTGGTTGAGACCCCATGTGTCGGGCAGGGTAGTCATGAACGAGCTGTCTATCATGTACCAGAGCTCACGGTCGTTCTGCTGTTTCTGATTGAGGATAGAGTAGAGCGTGGCACCGCTCTCGCCGACGGTGAACGAACCGAACTCAGTGAAGATGTTGGGCTCGGTGATGTCGTACTGGTTGCAAATGTTCTTTATCTGCTCGATAATCTCCTCGGTCATGTAACCGTAGTCGTAGTTGAAACCGAGAGAGCTCTTTATCGGGAAACCGCCGCCGATGTTGAGAGCGTTGAGTTCGGGGCACTCTTTCTTGAGCTTGCAGTAAACATTGATACACTTGTTAAGCTCGCTCCAATAGTATGCCGTGTCACGGATACCCGTGTTTATGAAGAAGTGAAGCATTTCGAGCTTGAACTTCTTGTTGCCGCGTATCTTTTCCGTGTAGAAATCGACTATGTCGTTATATCTGATACCCAGACGCGAGGTGTAGAAGTCGAACTTGGGCTCCTCCTCGGACGCTATCCTGATACCGAGTTTGAGCTGTTTGCCCTCATCGACCAGCTCGTTGAGCGCGTCGAACTCCTCTTTGTTGTCGAGCACCGCCACCGTGTTTATAAAGCCGTTGTTGGCAAGTGAGGCGATATTCTCAACATAGAGCTTGCGTTTGAAGCCGTTGCAGACAATATAGGTATCCTTGTCGATAACCCCGTTCTCATAGAGCGAGTTGACAAGGAATATGTCGTATGCCGAAGATGTTTCGAGGTTGATGTCGTTTTTTAGCGCCTCTTCGAGAATGAACGAGAAGTGCGAGCTTTTCGTACAGTAACAGTAATTGTACGACCCCTTGTAATCGACTTTGGCCATTGCCACGTTGAACAACCTTTTGGCTCTCTGTATCTGAGAGCTTATCTTGGGGAGATAACTGATTTTGAGCGGAGTGCCGTACTGTTTGATTATGTCCATGAGCGGCACGTCGTGAAAATTCAGCTCCGAGTCGGTCACCGAGAACTCCTCTTGAGGAAACTCGAATGTCTGCTCGATAAGGTCGATGTACTTGTTCTTCATCCTGCTTGATAAGAAAGTGATTTTCAGCTATATGTTTGTTGTTGTGCGTTGTTGAGGCTCTAATGGCGGGCATCAAAAGCATTACAAATGTATGCAAAAATGTTAAAAAAGTTTAATTATTACTATTTTTTTTATACCTTTGAATGATGTAATATGTGTTTACGTCTCTTCGCGAGAGTGTCGTGACTTTGTCGCAACGCGCTCCGATGCGGTCGTTTAAATCATAGAACACACCTTGTATTCAGGCTGTTGCAATCATCGACAGACGGGTTTTGTTTTAAAAAATAGGGCATTTATGATAAACAAACTGTTAATCACTTGTCTCCAACGCAACAAGAGATTGATTATTCCCGATTTGGGAGCTTTTATCCGAAAAAACATCGACGGAGTGGGTGTCATTCTCGTCTTTGTTCCTTTTTTAAAGAAAGATGACGGTGTCCTTCTCTCTGCCATCGAAAGCTGGGCAGGTATAGAGGCGGAAGACGCCAACGAGATACTCAAAGAGTACGTCTCTCAGATAAAGAACTCTCTCGATACACGCGGACAGTACGTCATCGAGGGTGTAGGTGTCCTCAAGTATGACGCCAACGGTGTCATCTATCTTGCCAAACCCAATGAGGCGGCACCCGTTCATCAGAGAGTGTTGGAGAAAGAGGGAGAAAAAGTCGAAGAGCCCGTTGCCAAACCACAGCCCGCACCCGTCAGAGACAAAAGCAGAGAAGAGGTTCTCGGCGAGTTGGCGGCGTCTGTCAATCAGATTGTCAACCGTAGCGAGCAGGAACGTGAGCATGCGGAAAAACGTGTAGAGCAGCCCGAGCCTGCACGTCCGGAGCCTCGTCGCCCGGAACCAGATTACGGTTATCGTCAGCCCATGCAGCAAAACCCCGTCGGATCAAGTTTCTATAATCCGTCAAATACACAGCAACAACCGAGACAGCAACCGCCCAGAGTTCAGAGTCAGAATGTCTATGAAGGTCATCGAAACGAGCCGATAGGTTGTGTTAACTACGGTAGCCCTGACAATAACAACATGTCGCAGGGTCAGTCTATGCCGCAGGGACGAGCGCAACAGCGTGAACAGCATAGGGAGAACCTTTACGGAGTGCCCCAACAGCCTGCTCAGCCGCAAGGACAGCCGCAACAGTCACAGCAGCCGCAGGGACGTCCGATGCAGCAGCAGACACAACAGCCCGTCGATCAGAGAACAGCCCAGCCGCAGCGTCCTCGCAAAACTGCCGCACCGCAGCAGGGTGGTAAGGCATCAAAAGGCGGTGGAACAAATACCGTGTTTTATATAGCGATAGTGGCATTGTTGTTGGCGGTGGGTGTAGTTCTTTACGGATTTATATTCGGTAAAGAGACTCCGCTGGAAGACCAGTTTGAAATAGAGGCGGTTACCGACAACACAACAAATATCCCCATAGAAGAGTAACAAAATTTATATAGATAAGATACAGAAATGGCTAAAGAGCTGAAACACGTCGTTTCAAAAGACGACAACTATTCTCAATGGTACAATAATCTGGTAGTCAAAGCCGGACTTGCCGAAAACTCCGCTGTCAGAGGGTGTATGGTGATAAAACCTTACGGTTATGCAATCTGGGAAAAGATGCAGCAGGCCCTCGACAAAATGTTTAAAGAGACAGGACACGAAAACGCGTATTTCCCGCTCTTTATCCCGAAATCATTCTTCAGTAAAGAGGCTCATCATGTCGAAGGCTTTGCCAAAGAGTGCGCCGTGGTGACACACTACCGACTGAAAAACGATCCGGACGGCAAGGGAGTGGTTGTCGATTCTGACGCCAAACTCGAAGAGGAGCTTATCGTTCGCCCCACTTCGGAGACAATTATCTGGAATACCTACAAAAACTGGATACATTCATACCGTGACCTCCCCATTCTTTGCAATCAGTGGGCAAACGTGGTCAGATGGGAGATGAGAACACGTCTCTTCCTTCGTACCGCCGAATTCCTTTGGCAGGAGGGTCATACGGCTCACGCCACTCGCGAGGAGGCTCTCGAAGAGGCTAAAAAGATGATTGGCGTCTATGAGAAATTCGCGACTGAATGGATGGCGTTGCCCGTGATTGTGGGACACAAGAGCGAAAACGAACGTTTTGCCGGCGCGGAAGACACTCTGACGATAGAGGCTCTGATGCAGGACGGGAAAGCGTTGCAGTCAGGTACCTCTCACTTCCTCGGTCAGAACTTCGCAAAGGCGTTTGATGTGACTTTCACAAACAAAGAGGGACAGCAGGAGTATGTGTGGGCAACATCATGGGGCGTTTCAACCCGACTTATGGGTGCGCTCATTATGGCTCACTCGGACAACAACGGGCTGGTGCTTCCTCCCAAGCTGGCTCCCATACAGGTGGTTCTTATACCTATATATAAAGGTGATGACGAACGCAAATCAATGGTGGCGGAGCTTGAAAAGATTGCCGCGCCGCTCAGAGAGGCGGGTTTGTCTGTCAAGATAGACGACAGAGACAATGTCCGTTCGGGCTTCAAGTTCGCCGAATATGAACTTAAAGGTGTTCCTGTGCGTCTTGCAATGGGACCGAGAGACCTGGCTGACGGAACCATAGAGCTTGTTCGTCGTGATACGCTCGAAAAAGAGGTTGTTCCCAGAGAAGGCCTTACAGAGAGAGTAGTGGGCTTGATGGACGAGATACAGCACAATATCTATAAGAAAGCGCTCGATTTCCGTAACACCATGATTACGAAAGTCGATACTTACGATGAATTTAAGCGTGTCTTGGAAGAAAAAGGTGGTTTCATCGCCGCTCACTGGGACGGAACCGTTGAAACGGAAGAACGAATCAAAGAAGAGACAAAAGCGACTATCCGTTGCATTCCGTTCGATGCCGAACCTGAAGAGGGTAAATGTATCTTGACAGGTAAACCGTCGCACAGACGTGTGTTGTTTGCGATAGCTTACTAATTGCGATAGCTTACTAATATAGTTTGTATATTATGTCGTTATATCGGACGGCATAATATACATTAATAAAAAATATTTTATTGAGACAATCCTGCCATACGGGATTGTCTCTTTTTTTGTTTTATGATATTTTCTGTTTAGCATATTGGTATATGAATATTTTATAAATAAAATTTATGGTGTTTTATTTGTGTTTCATGTTAGGAAAATGATACTTTTATTCAAAATTTTTATTTGTGCTAAATTGTGAATTTACAAAAAGTTGCGGGTCACAGTCGTTTTTATGATGAAAAATAATTGAAATTTTTTGTCTGAAAAATTTGGAGATATCAAAATTATGCCTACTTTTGCACCCGTGATTCTGAAAGAGGTCACACAAAGTTCTTACGAAGAAATAAAAATTATCAAACAAAATTTGGTGGTTTAATTTTTTTGACATAACTTTGTAATCCGTTCCGAGCAATTTTCGGAAGGCGAAAATCGGGTTTCGATTTTCTTGGATTAAGATCTTTGACATACTGTTTAGGAAAGATTGTAGTACAAGCTTTTTTAAGTCAATTTCTACGTTCAGTAAAGCCAGGCTCTGGAAAATATTTAAATTCTTTATACTATGGAGAGTTTGATCCTGGCTCAGGATGAACGCTAGCGGCAGGCCTAACACATGCAAGTCGAGGGGCAGCATTAAGAGATAGCAATATTT
>CASDZP010000055.1 GCA_949285535.1 uncultured Alistipes sp. | reverse complement strand
CAACAACGACAACAATAATAATAACAATAATAATATGTCGAAAAGCCGTAAAATTACCCGAACGCTCACAGCACTGGTTGTGACGTCGTTATTTGTTTTGGGATGCGTGCCGTCGTCACGATTGGCGAAAGAGCGCACCCTCACGGACAGCATCGTTATACACGAAGTAATCCGAGATACTGTTGTAACCGTTTCGGAGGACTCCTCACTGATACGTGCGCTTATAGAGTGCGACAGCATGGGCAGAGCGCGTCTCTCCCAGCTGATAGAATACCGTTCGGGAGAGAGAATTTCACCGCCGTCGATAGACATTACCGACAACATACTGACCGCCAAGAGCGAGGTTGACTCAGTCTCCATATATCTTGAATTACGGGACCGTTACAAGGAAAATTTCCGAAATACGCAGGAGACGGTCTTTATCGAGACCAACAGGCTGACAGGTTGGCAAAAGATACGCATGCGCTTCGGCGAGACATTCATGCTGTTGATAATAGCGGCAATCGTACTCGCCATAAGAAAACTATTCTAATCCAACATAACGACACATACACATCCGACACAACGGTTCGAACGCTATTTTACGGGTTTTACACAAAACTCAACCTCTTTAAAATAGTATTCGGACCGTTTTCCGTTCTCTCTGCACAAAGTTATCATGCCGTCGGGCGCAATTCGGTCTATACGTGCCATAAACACGCCGTCGGGGTCTCTGTATTGATAAAATCCGTCCCGACGATACAAGTGAGACATATACTTCTTATCTATATACGCGCATCCCTCTTCATCGAAAGTTCGTGCGTATAGCGACTCGAAACATTGACAGAACGCCTCCAACACCTCCTGACGAGAATATTTTTCACCTGTCAGACCCGCCATTGATATGGGGTTAGGCGCGTCGCTGACAAACTTTTCCTGATTCACATTCACCCCAACGCCTATTATGGATGCGTTCAGAAAGCCGTTAGCCCTTACATCGTTCTCTATCAACATCCCGCATATCTTAAAGTCGCCTACATACACATCGTTCGGCCATTTTATCTCCGCCGTTATTCCATAACGCGCGAGCGTCTCCACAACGGCGAGCGATGTCACCTGCGACAATATGAAAGCCTTGTCGAGACGTATGTGTTCGGGAACTGTCAATATGGAGAACGTGAGGTTTTCGCCCTGCGCACTCTCCCAGCTGTTACCCCTTTGTCCGCGACCTTTTGTCTGACAATCCGCCCACAATAACGTTCCGGGCTGACACGCACGCACGGAGTCGTTTGTGGACTCCACGGTGTTAAAATATTCTATCTTTAGCATCTAAATGTTAAATTTACCACAAATTGGTCATTTATCGACATCAAAGATAATATGTTTAATTATTTTTATTATATTTGCGCGTTCAAAAAAATCATGCAGAGCAATATAAACATATCATCATTCACCGAAGACGCTTTGAGAGGCGCCCTCTGCTCTGTGTTCGTCCGCGTTGAGCGACGACGACGATAGTATTTCGACTACGTGTCGGAATTGTTTCCCCGTATTTTTCACAAGGAGCTTACGAAATAGAGACTATGAAACGACCTTTGTAACCGAAGGTGTGTTCATGCCCGATAGTTTTCGCATGCCTTACTCCCGAACTAAAAAGTTTCATTCAACAATATTTTTACTACTAAGATGACGATTGACGATTTCGATGTGCTTATTGCAGATGAGAGACACACCTCTTTTGCACAGGCAATCTGCGACGAGATGGCACAATCAGCCAAAGCCAGAGGTACTGGTATTGCGCGACGCACGGCAGAATACGTTGCGGGCAAGATGCGTGACGGCAAAGCGGTTATAGCTTTCCACAAAGACGGACGCTGGGCTGGATTCAGCTATATCGAGACATGGGGTCACGGCGACTATGTTGCCAACTCAGGTCTTATCATCAACCCCGAATTCCGACGATTGGGTCTGGCTAAGGCAATCAAGACAAAAACATTCGCGCTCTCGTTGCATCGCTATCCGACAGCAAAACTTTTCGGTCTGACAACAGGTCTGGCGGTAATGAAAATAAACTCGGAACTCGGCTATGTACCCGTTCCCTTCTCTGAACTCACCGACGACGAGAGCTTCTGGAGAGGATGCGAAAGCTGCGTCAACTACCCCATTCTTGAAAGCAAACAGCGTAAGAACTGCCTTTGCACGGGTATGATTTTCGACCCTGCCAAACAGAAACCGCGTATTGACATTGAAGCGGAATTGGGTCTGAACAAAAAATAACAAACGATAAAAAATAAAGAGATAAAGATATGAAAAAAGTAGTTTTGGCATTCAGCGGTGGTCTTGACACCTCATACTGCGCAATTTACCTCCGTGAGGAGATGGGACTCGAAGTACACGCCGTAATAGGCAACACGGGCGGCTTCTCAAAAGAGGAGATAAAGAAGATTGAGGAGAGAGCCAAGACATTGGGCATCAAGAGCTTCAAAGAACTCGACCTTACCGACACCTTCTACCATGACACAATCCGTTACATGGTTTACGGCAACATGCTCAAAAACGGCACCTACCCCCTCTCTGTAAGTGCGGAACGCATATCACAGGCTGCGGGCATCGCCGAATACGCAAAAGAAATCGGTGCCGACTACATCTGCCACGGTTCTACCGGCGCGGGCAACGACCAGGTAAGATTCGACATGATTTTCAACACGATAGCTCCCGAAATAGAGGTAATCGCGCTTATCCGCGACCGTCACCTGAGCCGTGAAGAAGAGATTGAATACATCCGTGCCCACAGCGGTGTCGATTTCGACTACAAAAAGGCAGAATACTCTATAAATCAGGGTATATGGGGTACATCTATCGGCGGCAAGGAGACACTCCATTCTGACATGACCCTCCCCGAAGAGGCATACCCCACCCAGTTGACCAAAGAAGGACACGAAACACTCACACTCACTTTCGAGAAAGGCGAGATTAAGGGTGTCAACGGCAAGATGTATAAAAACCCCGTCGATGCGATTCTCGAAATACAGAAGATTGCGGGTGCTTACGCAATAGGTCGTGACATGCACATCGGCGACACAATCATCGGTATCAAAGGACGTGTGGGCTTTGAGGCTGCGGCGCCCATGGTTATCATAAAAGCGCACCACATGCTCGAAAAACATACCCTCACCAAATGGCAGATATTCTGGAAAGACCAGATTTCGGCATTCTACGCCAACCACCTCCACGAAGGTCAATATTTCGACCCCGTTATGCGTGACATGGAGGCGATGCTCGAAAAGAGCCAGCGTTACGTGAGCGGCGATGTCATAGTCGAGCTCTACCCCTACCGCTTCCAGCTCATCGGCATCCGTTCTGAACATGACCTCATGAACAACAAGTTCGGCAGCTACGGCGAGATGAACCTCAGCTGGGACGGCGACGATGTTCGCGGCTTCGGCAAGATATTCGGCAATCAGACAGTCATCCACCGTCTTGTAAACAAAGAGAAATAATGACACAGAAGAAGATACGTGCCGCCATCATCGGCGGAGCGGGCTACACGGGCGGTGAGGCTTGTCGTCTGCTATGTTTCCACCCGTCTGTCGAGCTGGCATACGTCCACAGCAACTCTAACGCGGGCAACCTCTTGAGCGACGTCCACACCGACCTGTTGGGCGACACCGACATGCGTTTCACAGACAAATTGAGCAATGATGTCGATGTGATGTTCCTCTGCGTAGGACACGGTGACGCCCGAAAATTCCTTGAGGCTAACAAAATTGAGCCGCACGTGAAAATAATCGACCTGAGTCAGGATTTCCGTCTGGCGGCGACAAGCTCAATCGACGACAGACAGTTTGTCTATGGCCTTCCGGAGATGAACCGTGATAAGATAAAGAACGCCTCCAACATAGCGAATCCGGGATGCTTCGCCACGGCTATACAGCTTGCCGTCTTGCCGTTGGCGGCGGCGGGATTGTTGCGTGACGAGATTCACATCAGCGCCACGACAGGCTCGACAGGTGCAGGACAGAAACCCGTGGCTACGACGCACTTCAGCTGGAGACACGCCAACTTCTCAAGCTATAAGCTCTTTACGCACCAACACCTCAACGAGATAGGCGAAAGCGTAGTATCGCTCCAGCCCTCGTTCGACTACGCAATAAACTTTGTACCCTATCGCGGTGATTTCGCGCGCGGCATACTCGCTACGGCATACACCCGCTTCAACGGCTCTCTCGAAGAGGGGCTCGACATATACAGAAAATATTATGCCGATGCCGCCTTCACCTTTGTGAGCGACAAGGCAGTCAACCTCAAACAGGTTGTCAACACCAACAAATGCCTCATCTCGCTCGCCAAACACGGTGACAAACTGATTGCCACCTCTGTCATCGACAACCTGCTCAAAGGAGCGTCGGGACAGGCGGTGCAGAACATGAACCTCATGTTCTCTCTCCCCGAAAGAGAGGGTCTCAACCTCAAGCCCTCGGCGTTCTAACGGACGGCGCCGACAGCTTGAACAAACATTAAAACCGACTTTAAGATGAAAATGTTTAATGTATATCCCACCTACGACATCGAGATAGTAAAAGCTCTCGGTTCGACCGTGTGGGACAGCAACGGGGTCGAGTACCTCGACATGTACGGCGGTCACGCCGTCATTTCGATAGGCCACACCCACCCCCACTATGTAGAGATGCTCACCTCGCAGCTCTCCAAAATAGGTTTCTACTCCAATTCCGTAAAAATATCGCTTCAGGACGAGCTTGCTGAAAAACTCGGACGACTCTCAGGTAAGGAAGATTACAGCCTTTTCATGTGTAATTCGGGAGCGGAAGCGAACGAGAACGCGCTCAAACTCGCATCGTTCCACAACGGCAAAAAGAAAGTCATTTCGCTTCGTGGCGCGTTCCACGGCCGCACCTCTCTTGCGGTCATGGCAACGGACAACCCCAAGATACAGGCACCCGTCAACCACACCGACAATGTGGTATTCATACCCGCAGGTGACAAAGAGGCTTTGAAAGCCGAATTTGCGTCTGGTGACGTTTGCGCGGTCATCATGGAGGGCATACAGGGTGTCGGCGGCATCATATTGGCGGACGATGATTTTGTCCGTCTGGTACGCGAGCTTTGTGACGCCAACAACGCCGTATTCATAGCGGACAACGTGCAGTGCGGATGCGGCAGAAGCGGTAAGTACTATTACGAGGACCATGCGGGCGTAAAAGCCGACATATACACTATGGCGAAAGGCATAGGCAACGGTTTCCCTGTCGGTGCGATAGCCATATCGCCCAAATTCAAGCCTGTATATGGAATGCTCGGTACTACATTCGGCGGCAATCAGCTTGCATGCGCCGCCGCGATAGCCGTATGTGACGTGATTGAACAGGACAAACTGATTGACAACGCCGCCAAAATGGGCGACTACCTTATGTCAGAGATTTCGTCACTCGGATGCGGAGCGATAAAAGATGTACGAGGCAAAGGCTTGATGATAGGTGTCGAACTTGACTGTGACACCGCCGAGTTTCGCAAAAAACTACTCTTCGACAAAAAAATATTCGTCGGCTCATCAGGCAACAAACAAGTTTTCCGACTGCTCCCCGCTCTAAGCATAAATCAAAGCCATTGCGACAAACTCCTGTCGGCATTGAAAGAGCTGTTATAACAACAACGTTTTAAAAAATTAAGGGTTATAAATCTTTGACTCAAGATTTGTAACCCTTAATTTTGTTTTAATCGTCAGCGATTATGACAGCTTTTTCAACACCAATAATAATTATAATTTGTCGTAAACTTTAGCTTATACTTAGTGTAGTGATAGTCGAAAGGTTTGTTTGTTACTGGAAGTATCTCCGATATGTTTCCCAATAGCGTACTTTGTACCTCAACAAAGTTCCCCAATCATGGGGACAATCCCCTTTTGACCATGTCAAACCCCATTGGGTCATGATATACATCGAAATCAATATCTCCATAAACTCATCCCTTTACAATCCAATTATATCGTAAATCTTTTACTACGCTTGTTCTTATCTCAGAGAATAACAAAACTAATTATCTTTAACACATCGGATATTACGACCATATGATTTATCTGCTGATCCCTGCGGAATAACATTACTTGAGGAAAAGCCAAACAGATATCCCGTCAATACATCATCCTGTTCTGAAGTCCAATACCTTCCATAGGTACCATTTGTACTTAAATTTCCATTTGGAGTTCGTAATCCTGCTGCAATAAGTTCTATTTTATTTGAAGACCCCTTACTTGTTAACGTAATGTATCCATAATTGGATGCCCCCCAATCATTACCTCCGTTATAATAGGTAATATTTGAATTATTACATAATTCCACAAATTCATCTTTATTCGGCAAACGATATCCTAACGGACAAGGATCATTGTCCGTCAACCAGTTAGAATTTTCATCAATAGATGTAACCGTCCAACCTGTTACATTACCTAATGATTCCCAAGACTTGTTACCTATACCAAATTGATAAAATCTGCCGTGAGACTTTGTTTTTAATGGATCATCTACACATTCTGATGGAAGTTTAGTCGCAAATGTAGGACCATCACCCTCTAAACGACTTTTCCCCAAATTGTACTTCATCCACTCAGTACCCCCTATATTTACAGTTTGAGATGGATTAAAATCTCTACCCTGCTCTACAGAAAGTTGAATCTCTGTTCCTTTATATGTTACTATAAAAGAATAAGGTCTTGTACTCCATCCGTCATTTTCTACTGTAGTTTTTATAATTACCTTATTACCAGAAACGCTCGCCGTAGCCCAAGATATATTAGTAGGAGACACACTCAAACCACTCGATATTACACCATCATTTGTAGTTCCTACTGTTGATGTACCGGTTTGATTCGGCTGACCATTAAATGTAATAGAACCCGGACTTAAAGTAAGCTTTACAGGCGTTTGACTTACATTTGCTGTGGCTCTATTTACACCGTCTCGACCTTTTAATGTTATAGTCGCATTTGAAGTCTCCTCGTTAAATGTCAATTTTTGTTTAAACGCAACTTTAAATGTTCCTGCCGTAGAAAGAGAGCTGATTTTATGGTTGGTTGTATTCGAACTTGTAACATAATTACTTTCAAGAATATCCCAAACAGATGCTACAAATGTACCATTTGCAGACGTCAAGCCACCAATAACAGAATAACTGCTCTTATTCTCGACAAGAATACTTGTCTTTTTGGCTTGAAGAACCGTAAATGAACCTGCGACATTACCATCAATCGTTATGTCAAATGACGATGATATTTCTGTTGTCGTAGCATTTGCAGGAACGGTCAAAACAAATGAATATGTGTCGTTACTACCTGTCGGCTGTGACTTGATTGTAACTTTTGTTCCTGACGTTTTGGAAACAACCTTAATACGCTCACTACTTGCGGGTGCAGAAGTCTTGATGTTAACCGTGTAGTCATACGCAACGCTAAACGCTTTGAGTGTATTTGTCTCAAAGACGGCAGGATTACCCGAACCGTATGTGACACTCTGTATCGTTGCTGTAAAAATGGCAAGCTGTGTTACCGTAAACGACTGCGAAGTCGTGTTTTGGCTTTCCAAAACGAATTGCCCTGTACGTTGTTCTGCATTGTTTGCTGCAACTATAACACTTAACGACGTACCGCTCGCATTGGTCTCCGTTCCACCAATTTCTGGTGAGGTAGTTATCCATTTTTGTGAACTTTTGGCGACTTTCCATGAGGTCGAACCAGTTCCCGCTGATGTATTGACAACAAGCGAAACCGTAGCTCCGTTTTTGGCTACATTTTTCAGTTTCAAA
>CASDZP010000054.1 GCA_949285535.1 uncultured Alistipes sp. | reverse complement strand
AACAAGAGCCGTAAAATACGACGCCGACGATACCGAAATGAACGATATTCAGATTGTACCGACGGGAGATGTTGTAAGTAATACTGACGGTATTGTGATAGACATAAATCGAGATACTAAAACAATTACAGCGACATTTATAGAAGTCGTTGACGCAGAAGAAATGGATGAAGACGGAATAGAAGTTCCCGTTGCATTTATTGACCCGAATGGAGAGACGGTTGCGAAAGTGACATTTACACAGCGACCCGCAAAAATTACGTTTGTTCCTGCGAGGTTATCGAATGTCGATTTCCGTGAGGGCGACATCGAAACAACCGTAACAACAGAGGATAACCAAACTTGGGCTGTATATGGAAATATCACCGAGGCGGGCGGAAGTACTGCATCATGGATTAAAAAGACCTCGCCGACCTCATCGGCAAGTAGTGGGGCAAAAATCAAGATGCACGTTACGGCAAATAGTAGTTCGACAAGCCGAACAGCGTATGTACGTGTAAAATCATATAATACTATATCAAAACGCCTTGAAATTGTACAATCTCCGTCGTATGGTGTGGGTACTATTTCTGCATCGGAATGTTGGAGTTCTTCGGACAATACCTTAAAAGCATATAGTTTGGAGAAAACATACACATTTACATTCACGACACAGACAGCGATTCCCGACGGAACAACGCTTACGGTTGATTGCAGTAAGGGTTCGACAGCTGGTAGCGGAATTACCGCAAGTAAAGTTACCAAAGGCGAGGGAGAAAATACATATACCTTTACACTTACCGTTCCAGCAAGTAAAGATGATGTGGAAAACGATTATTCAATAGATATTGAAGCAAATGATGTTTCGATAGGTTCATTTACGGTTAAAACACCTGTACAGCCCAAATTTATCGATACAACGGCTGAAATATGGGGTGGTGTAAAAGACCGTCAAGAACTTAAGAAGGTTTCTTATTATGCCTCCGACTGGGATTTGAAAGATTTTACGACAAGTAATAATAAAATAGATGTTGCAACAGATGTTGCGGGAAAGATTGTTGTTGGTTATGCCGAAACAATGACATATAGCGATGCGGCGCAAAGCGCAAGGATAACAATGAATTTGAACGGCGGAAACAAAGTTTATTTTGATACGAAACAATCACCTGTTGTATTTAATGTATCGAAAGAAGACTCGTTGAAACTGAAAAATGTAGCCAAAAATGGAGCGACGGTTTCGCTTGTTGTAAATACGTCAGCGGGAACTGGTTCAACCTCATGGAAAGTCTCTAAAAGTACACAAAGTTGGCTTACCACCACGCCTGCTGTTGGCGGAACTGAAACCAATGCGAGCGGGACGTCATTGAGTGTANNACTTGAAAGTCAAAATACGACTTCGCAGTCATTTACGGTAACACAACTTGCAAACTTTACAGCAACGATACAAAGTGTTACATACGGTTCGGGTAATCCCGCAGTATTTGAAGCAAACACTCTCAAAGCGTTTAGCGTTGCATACGATTATACTGTTAATATCAAGACTTCTGCACCTGCAAGCAGTGAACGTATTAAGGTTGTATCTAAAACATCGGGAACAAAAGTTACAATTAAGTCACAACCGACAGGTAGTAATGATACATACTCATTTGTCTTAACCGTTCCTACAAATGCAACAACAACCGAAATATCATCATCATTTGACATAACTATTGACGGTAATGTTGCTAATTCATTTACAGTTATTCAAGCTAAAAAGACAAGTATTCTTGTCGAGAATAAGACTTCGTATTCTGTCATTGGTGGTTTAACATCTGCAAACGGTACGTTTGTAGCTTCTATATGGGATATTCTCGAAAATGGTTATGTAACAAGCTCAAATACAACTGCACATGCTGTTAGTTCACTTTCAACAGCGGGTACATTTAAAGTCGCATTTAAAGAAACTTTAACATTCAATGAAGAGACTTCAAATGCCACGATAACATTGAAAGGTCGAGACGGAGTAAACCGAGCTACGGCGTCAGTAAGTCAAACACCTGTAAAACTTGCAGCTAATCCAGGATCCATTACATTTAACGGTCAGCCGAATCAAACGGCTACATCAACAATAACTACTTCAAATGATGGCACAATATCAAGTGGTTTAACTGTCTCTCCTGAAAAAGGATCATGGTTTATGGCAAGTGTGTCAGGCAATCAAGTTATTGTAAAAACAACCACAGAGAATGATACCGGAAGATCAAGACCAGATAATGTAACAGTTACTTATAAAGGTACTACAATTAAAATTACGGTTACACAGAATTGTGATTTTTCTCCATATTCAACAGTTAATATTGGCGGGGTTGAATGGATGAGATATAATCTAAAAAATAGTAGAACAGATAATGGAGGAGTAACATTTGCCACAAAACTGCCATCAGAATGTGTAGATGATCCTATAAGAACAAAATCTCATGGGAACGTATATCAATTCAATAGAAGTAAATCATGGCCATTGACAGGGGATGTTCCTGGGTGGAGTACTACGGGTATATTGGAAGAAAAATGTGATTGGACTGTAGATAATGATCCATGTCCTGACGGTTATAGGTTACCTAAGAAAGAGGATTTTGAAGCTTTGTTAAATAATTCGACAATAGAACGAGCTGGTGGATGGACTGCTTCGGATTATGGTTATACTGTTTTTACCAGTAAAACTAATGCTGTGAAACTTGAGATTCCATCAGTGGGTAATCGTACGACTGCATCATCTACTGTCCGTCAGGGGATAATTGGTGTTTGGTGGACAAAAAATCAATCATCTGATGATATAGGTTATGCACTTGCGGCAGAAAGTAGTAGGACTATTATAGCCGAAGGATCTAAGACGGCAGCTTTCAGTGTGAGATGTGTCAGAGATAATTAGTTGTTTTAATATATTATTGATAGTAATGGTGTCTTTTATTAGTCACCATTACTTTTTTATATATGCCAGATTAGACTTTTTAAATGCCAGATATTCTTTTGGTGTAGTGGTTTTGCTAGTAGAGATTGTAATGAACAAAGGTTTAATGAGTAATATTGTGGTAGAAGATAGTAAAATAGCGATGCTGACTTCGTGGAAGATAATGAGCCAACGGGATATGACATGGTCAAAAGGGGCTGAGTCCCCTCGTTTTGGTTACTTTGTCGAGGGACAAAGTAACTCCCGCGGAAGGCGCCCTCGGAGAGCCGTCGGAGACAATCGGTTCAGCGGTAGCTGCGGGTGTATTGCTCGGACTTTTCGGATAATCTAATCTGATACGGACAAAAAAAGAGTGACTCTAAATAGTTAGAGCCACTCTTTTTTTATCCTGTATCAGATTAGATTATCCGAGGAATCCGAGCAACACACCCGCAGCTACCGCTGAACCGATGACGCCTGCGACGTTGGGGCCCATGGCGTGCATGAGGAGGTAGTTGGTGCGGTCGTATTTGAGGCCGACCTCCTGTGATACCCTCGCTGAGTCGGGAACGGCTGATACACCTGCGTTACCAATCAAGGGGTTAATCTTGTTACCCTCTTTGAGGAAGAGGTTGAAGAATTTCACGAAGAGGACACCCGCTGTCGTTGCTATGATGAATGAGAGTGCACCCAAAGCGAAGATGCCGACACTCTTCACGGTGAGGAACGTGGTAGCCTGTGTAGAGGCGCCTACGGTCAAACCGATGAGGATAGTAACGATGTCAATCAGCGGTCCGCTCGCTGTGTTAGCCAAACGACGGGTTACGCCACTCTCTTTCAAAAGGTTACCGAAGAAGAGCATGCCGAGGAGGGGCAGACCTGACGGAACGAGGAAGCAGGTGAGCAACACGCCGATTATGGGGAACATAATCTTCTCTGTTGTAGAGACAACACGGGGAGGACGCATCTTGATGAGACGTTCTTTGTGTGTTGTCAGGAGCTTCATGATAGGGGGCTGTATCACGGGCACGAGCGCCATGTAAGAGTACGCCGATACCGCGATTGCACCCATCAGGTCTGGAGCGAGCTTACTTGAAAGGAAGATTGCTGTGGGACCGTCGGCACCGCCGATGATACCTATCGCACCAGCCTCAGAAGCAGAGAAGCCGAAGAGAAGAGCGAGCATGTAGGCACCGAATATACCGAACTGCGCAGCCGCACCGATAAGCATCAGTTTGGGGTTAGATATGAGCGCAGAGAAGTCGGTCATGGCACCGATGCCGAGGAAAATCAACGGGGGATAGACACCTTTCAACACACCGAAGTAGAGGTAGTTGAGGACAGAACCGTCCTCATAGATACCTATCTGGTTACCGGGGAAGAAGGGGATGTTACCCACGATTATACCGAAGCCGATGGGCACAAGAAGCATCGGTTCGAACTTCTTGGATATGGCAAGGTATATGAAGAAGAGGCCGACCAAAATCATTATCAGATGGCCGTACTCCACGTTGGCGAAACCCGTGAACTTGAAGAACTCCACAAGGTTGTCGCCGAGGAACTGTAAGAAATTGTGTTCTGCAGCCATTGCTTTTAGTCGATTGTGATTAAGACATCGCCCTCAAGGACAGAGTCGCCTTTACGGGCAGAAATAGATTTAACGACACCGTCTTTGTCGCTCTCGATGTTGTTCTCCATTTTCATGGCTTCGAGAAGCATGAGGCGCTGTCCTGCTTTCACCGCGTCACCCTCTTTCACAAATACGTCGAGGATTACGCCGGGCAGCGGAGACTTGATGGGAGTACCTGCGCCGCCTGTCGAAGCGGGACGGGGAGCGGCAACCACGGGTGCGTCACTCGCGGCGGGACGCGGAGCTACGCGGGGCATCGATTTGTTTTTCTTCGCCAACCCTTCGATAGCAACGCCTGTGAACTCCTGACCGTTGACGGTAACGTTGGCAACACCGTCCTCTATGCTTACAGAGGTGACATACTCGTTGCCGTTGATGGTGATTTTATATTCTTTCATTTCTAAAGTCTGTTTGAAAATAGGTTACTTTTTCCTTATGGGTTGGTTGTTGATGCCGTATATCTTAGAACTCCACGGCGAGTAAGTACGGGCAACACGGTTGATTGTGATAATCTCCGACTCTTTGTCGTGCAGGTCTTCTTCGTAGAGCTTTATCGTTACGGCAATGGCAGCCAGCACCTCGCTCGAAACGGTTCCGCTCTTGTGTACGGGAGCCGCACCTGCCGTTGTTGCGCCTGCGGGAGCCGCGCTCGCATTCTTCTTCTCTTCCATGCGAGAGAGAATCTTACCCATCGCCTTGAAGAGCAGGAAGAGGAGCAGGAGAGCCGAGAACACCACTGACATGGCTGTTATCGCCATGATACCGCCAGAGGGGTCATGCTCGCGGAAAATTTCCGAGCGGGGGATAATCTCGTTCACCTCGTTTGTCGCTCCGGGAGTTGTCGCGGGAAGATCACCCCACTTGAGACCTTCGTTCTGGTCGAAGGTCATGTAACCTATCGACACGTCGGGCTGGAGGGTGTTGATGTCATAGATTACCGAGTCGGTAGCGTTACGTCCGCTGGCGTCGAAAAGGTAAATCTGACCTGTCTTGTCGAGAGTGAAGTTTGTGTAGAACGTACCCTTGTCGGCCTTGCCGTCGGCGAAGAAGACAACATAACCCTGGGGAGGTATTATGGTTCTGGGGTCGTTCTTGGGTATCTTATACGTGCTGTTGGGATCACCCGGGTTTACAGAGAGGTAGCAACCGGCGATATTGATGCTCGAATATCCGTCGTTGAACAACTCTATCCACCCGTTACGCTGACCGTAGTCGTCAACGTAGCTGTTTTCGTTCTTAACAAGCACCTCGTTGATGCGTATGTTCTCTATGCTCTGTGCAGAACAAGGCAACGCAAGGAGTCCGAGAGCCAGAAGAGCCGAAACTTTCTTGATTTTCTCTTTCATCTTTAAAAGTTGTCTTGATGCTATAAAGGTATGTTTGAGTGCTTCTTGGCGGGGTTAACCAGCTTTTTGGTCGCAAGCGACTGAAGCGCTCTGATGATACGGAAACGAGTGTTGCGGGGCTCGATTACATCGTCGATATAGCCGTATTTAGCCGCATTGTAGGGATTGGCGAAGGCATCCTTGTATTCTGCCTCTTTTTCGGCGATGAATTTAGCTTTCTCTTCCGGATCTTCGATTTTGGCAATCTCTTTTGCGAAGAGCACCTCGATTGCGCCGCTGGGACCCATAACCGCAATCTCGCCTGTGGGCCAAGAGTAGTTGATATCGCCACGCAGGTGTTTAGAGCTCATCACGCAGTAAGCACCACCGTATGATTTACGGAGAATAACGGTCACTTTGGGCACTGTCGCCTCACCGTAAGCGAAGAGGAGTTTCGCGCCGTGGATGATGATACCGCCGTATTCCTGACCTGTGCCGGGGAGGAAGCCCGGAACGTCAACGAGGGTCACGATGGGGATGTTGAACGCGTCGCAGAAACGAACGAAACGTGCAGCCTTACGTGACGCGTTGATGTCGAGAACACCCGCGAGGTATTTAGGCTGGTTGGCGATGATGCCGACAGACTGACCGTTGAAACGGGCGAAGCCTGTCACGATATTGGGAGCGTAGAGCTTCTGTGATTCGAGGAACTCGCCGCCGTCAACGATTGCGTGGATAACTTCCAACACGTCGTAGGGTTTGTTGGGGTTATCGGGTATAATCTCGTTGAGAGAGTCTTCGAGACGGTCGATAGAGTCTGTGCAGACGCTGAGGGGAGCATCCTCGAGGTTGTTCTGGGGCATGTAGCTGAGGAGCTTGCGGATAAGGTCCATACCTTCCTGTTCGTCGTCAACAACGAAGTGAGCGACGCCCGATTTGGTGGCGTGGATTGAAGAGCCGCCGAGCTGTTCCTGTGTAACGGTCTCGCCTGTAACGGTCTTAACGACTTTCGGACCTGTCACGAACATGTAGCTGGTGCCTTTGCTCATGATGATGAAGTCGGTGAGGGCGGGAGAGTAAACCGCGCCACCCGCGCAGGGACCGAAGATTGCTGAAATCTGGGGGATTACACCTGAAGCGAGGATGTTACGCTGGAAAATCTCGGTGTAACCTGAAAGGCTGTTGACACCTTCCTGAATACGTGCGCCACCTGAGTCGTTGATACCGATAAGGGGTGCGCCCGTCTTCATCGCCATGTCCATCACCTTGCATATCTTTGCAGCGAAAGTCTCAGAGAGAGAGCCGCCGAAGACGGTGAAGTCCTGTGCGAATATGTAAACCAAACGACCGTCGATTGTACCGTAACCGGTTACGACACCGTCACCGTAGTATGATTCTTTTTCGATGCCGAAGTTGGTGCAGCGATGTTTCATGAACATGTCGAACTCTTCGAACGAACCTTCGTCGAGGAGCGCTTCGATACGTTCACGGGCAGTGAGTTTGCCTTTGTTGTGCTGTGATTCGATACGTTTTTCACCACCGCCTTTTTTCGCCTCTTCGCGAAGAGCGATGAGCTGTTTTATTTTATCTGAGTTAGCGCTCATAGTGCTGTGTTTGTTTTTATAAACGACAAAGGCGTGTCACCGTGGCAACACGACTTTGTCGAAAGTGTTATTATTTGTTTTTGTCTTCGCAGAGTTCTGTGAGCACGCTGTTGGTGCTTTTGGGGTGAAGGAAAGCTATGCTCAAACCTTCGGCGCCGCCTCTGGGTGCTGCGTCGATGAGTTTCACTCCTTTTTCTTCAGCCTCTTTGAGGGCTCCTTCGATGTTTTTAACCGCAAAAGCCATGTGGTGCATGCCCGGACCTTTTTTCTCGATGAATTTTGCTATCGAGCTTTCGGGTGAGGTCGCTTCGAGAAGTTCGATTTTGGTCTGACCAACCATGAAGAAAGCGGTTTTTACTTTCTGGTCGGCTACCTCTTCGATGCTGTAGCATTTGAGACCCAAAACTTTCTCGTAGAAAGGAATTGCCTGTTCGAGGCTCTCAACGGCGATGCCGATGTGTTCGATGTGAGAAATTTCCATAGTATTGAGTTATTGTTATTTGAATTGTTGTTTTCTCTTTTAGATTTTTCGTAAAAGACCTCACAAATTTAGCCATTATTATGATAACGGCGAAATTTTTAAGAAATTTATTTGCAAAATAATTTCAAAAGGACATCATTTCGTCTCATATTGACAATTCGCGCTCCTGTTTGGCACATTGTGTCGAGCAGGAGCGCGGTTTTTATTGCTGAAGTTTATTGTCAGATGTCTTTTTCTGACAGACCGATATATTTCGCCCAAAACTCTTCGGCGAAAGGTTTGTTCCAGCCGTGGCAGCCGAACGGCAATTCGCCGCCGAGCTCACGCATGGCATATTCGGGACGCTCGTCAATAGAGAAGCGTATTGCTTCGTGCAGGGTAGGGTAGCGGAACTCGGGGTTTTCGAGCGCCCAATATACATCTTCGTTATGTTCCTTGTCGGTGAGGCATTTTTCGAGATAGAGGCGTACCGTATCGGGGCGGGTCTTAAGCGAGGTGATGCACGCATCTACACGTCTTAGCGACAATCCTCCGTTGCCTATCTTGTCGCCGAGTTTGTCCTCGTGACACTCTTTGCCTCGTAAGCGGTTGAGCGCGTTTTTGAGTTTCAGGAACATACGGTAGTACGGGGTACGGTATTTGGGCTTCATGAGCCACGGCGCACCAATGTAGTCATAACCTTTGTCGAGCCATTCGCCGAGAGTGTTTTTGAAGATATAGGCATCGGTCTGGCATATCAGTATGTATTCATAGTCGGAGAAACGTCGGTAGAAGTCGCTCGAAAGCATCATCCTGTTATAGCCGTGTATGCCGTCGAAGAACGATTTGTCGAAATATACGACCTCTCTTCCGTGTGTTATATCGTCGTCGATGACAAGTCCTTCGGGAGCGATGAAGCATATGTCGAACATCCCAAGCAACGAAAAGACCCGTTCTATACTTGTCTGTTCGCTATCTTTAAGCGGAAGTTTATAGACGGGAATTACAATTTTGACCTGTTTCTTGTCATTCGTGTAATTTATCGCTTCAGAGGTATTCATCGTTCGTGGTATGTTTTACCGTATGTCGGTCGTTTTGTGTTGATTTGTGTTGATTTGATTTTATTTGATTTGATTTGATTACGAAATCCGTACACATTCCGACATATAGTTGGATTGATTATTTTTTTGTATTCTCAAATAAAGACACATATAATTCTGCCTCGGTATCGA
>CASDZP010000053.1 GCA_949285535.1 uncultured Alistipes sp. | reverse complement strand
ATCTTTTGAGACGAAACAATCTCCTATCATATTTAACGTATCGAAAGAAGACTCTTTGAAACTAAAGAATGTAGCCAAAAACGGAGCTACTGTTTCGCTTGTTGTAAATACGTCAGCGGGAACTGGTTCGACCTCATGGAAAGTAGCTAAAAGTACACAAAGTTGGCTTACCACCACGCCTGCTGTTGGCGGAACTGAAACTAATGCGAGCGGGACGTCATTGAGTGTAACCGCTGCTCCAAACAATGCCGAACAACGCACGGGGCAATTCGTAATTGAAAGTCAAAACACTACTTCGCAGTCGTTTACAGTAACGCAGCTCGCAAACTTTACAGCAACAATACAGAGTGTTACCTACGGTTCGGGTAATCCTGCCGTATTTGAGGCAAATACTATAAAAGCGTTCAGTGTCGCATACGATTATACAGTCAATATCAAGACTTCTGCACCCGCAAGTAGTGAACGTATAAAGGTTGTTTCCAAAACAGCCGACTCGGCAGTTAAAATCAAGTCACAGCCAACAGGTAGTAACGATACATATTCGTTTGTATCTTCAAGCTAAAAAGACAAGTATTCTTGTAGAGAATAAAAGTAATTATTCTGTTATTGGTGGTTTGGCGTCTGCAAATGGTACATTTGTAGCTTCTGTATGGGATATTCTCGAAAGTAATTACGTTACAAGTTCAAATACGGTACATGCTGTCAACTCTCTTTCAACAGCAGGTACATTTAAAGTTGCTTTCAAAGAGACATTGTCATTTAATGAGGAGACTTCGAATGCCTCAATAACGCTAAAAGGACGAGACGGCGTAAACAGAGCTACAGCGACAGTCAGTCAGACTCCTGTAAAACTTATTGCCACTCCTTCACCTATTACATTTAACAACGGTCAATCCAATCAAATGGAAACAGTAACGATAACTACTTCAAATGATGGTACAATATCAAGTGGTTTAACAATATCTCCACAGAGTAATGATTGGGTTATGTCCAATGTATCTGGAAATAAAATTATTTTAAAAACAACAGCTGAAAATGATACAGGACTCAATCCAAGGGTTACTAATTTCACCATAACCTACAAAGGGACTAAGATTATTCTTACAGTCAATCAAAAGTGTGATTTTAATCCTTCCGCAACAGTAAATATAGGTGGTATTGAGTGGATGAAATATAATTTGGGTAAAAGTCGATCAGAGGGAGGATGGACATATGCCACAAAATTACCGTCTGAGTGTACTGATGATCCAATAAAAACTAAATCACATGGTAGGTTTTATAAATTTAACATCGGAGACAAATCATGGCCAACTACTGGTAGTATAACAGACTGGGAATCTATTATTATAGAAGAAAATAGTGATTGGGTTACAACCAATAATCCATGTCCCAACGGTTATAGATTACCGACTGTCGAAGAATTTAAAAATCTTGTCAGTAACTCTACACAATCCGTAGAGGGAGGATTAAGTGCATCTGATTATGGATATATGGTATTTACAAGTAAGAATAGCACTAATGAAAAACTAGAATTTATATTAACCGGATATGTCAATAGACTTACAGGGACAATAAGGAATCAAGGGGCTTTTGCCGATTATTGGAGTTCCACTCAAATTGAATCATCATATGCATATACATTAAACATTAGCTCTGCTCGAGCTAATCCTAAATATAAAAGTAGTAAATCAAACGGATATAGTATCAGGTGTGTCAAGAAGTAAATTATTATAAATAATAAATTAAGATATTAATATAATAGCGATACAGTTATCAAGCTGTTATCGCTATTTTTTGTATTTGATTTGAGAAGAGAGATTTGATGAAGTTGATAAGCATCCTTTTCTCTTATCTCATAAATTATTTTTTTGACCGTTTTTTATTTTTCTTATCGCCATACCGTAGTTTGTTGTCGGTACACCCAATCTCTTTAACCGTCGCAGACGACTGCGGATCTGAGCGGGAGTTACCATGCAACCGCCGCATTGGAGCGCGAGGGCGTATTGTTCGGGGTGGTCGGGAAGCGGTTGTGTGCCTGATATGAAATCGAATGAAAGAGAGACACCGACGTACGCTTCAAGCCAACGGGGTATCTTGACACGGCCAATGTCTTCGCAGCCGACATGGTGGAGACAACTCTCCATGACGAGAATCTTGTCGCCCGCTTTTAGGGTGTCGAGCGCTTTCAAGCCGTTTTCATATTGTTCCATGTCTCCTTTTGCCGCCGCCAACAATATGCTGAATGTGGTCACCTCGCAACGATTGTTGACTACTGCCGATACTTGGGATATTGCCTGCGAGTCGGTTACAACCATTCTGGGGGTAAGTTTGTCGAGCATGGCGGAGAGCTCGTCGGGTTGTACCACGTGCGCTATCGCACGTTTGTCGAGCAATTCACGAAGTGCCTGTACCTGCGGGAGGATTAGTCTGCCTGCGGGCGCTTCGCTGTCTATGGGGCAGACGAGAACGACATCGTCACCACGGGAAATCTTGTCGCCGAACAGCGATAATCTCTCCGCGGGTTTCAGCCTGGTTGCCAGAAAGTCGTGCAGCCGCTCTTTCGGGTCGTTCAGAGGGTCGAATATAAAATGGGATTCGTTTTCGGTAGTGTTGTTAATGCGCTCCGCAGGTTGTGTGTCGCCGTCGAAGCTGTTGTATATCTCTACAAGAGGCAGTTTCAGGTCATGGGCGAGAGTCTCTATCTCTTCTTCGCATGAGCCTTTGCCGTCACGACCTATAACCAACAGCGCCATGTCGCACCTTTCGAGCGCTTCTATGGTGGCTTTGCGTCGGCTCTCTCCTATCGTGGAATAGTCGTCGAGACCTGCCGTATCGGTTACGGTTACTGCTCCGTAGCCTCGCAACTCGACGGCTCGGCGTACAGGGTCGGTGGTGGTACCCGCCTCAGGTGAGACTATCGATACCGCTTCGCCGAGCAGGGCGTTGACGATAGTGCTTTTACCGCTGTTGCAGCGACCCACAACCGCTATGTCGGGACGATAAACCATTACTCTATCTTGCTTACACGTGACATCGGAGTCACGTCGAGAGAGGTGAAGAGCTCCTGTTTGTATTTGAAATAGCCTGCAATGGCTATCATCGCGGCGTTATCAGTCGTGTAGCTTCGTTTGGGAAGGAATACGCGCCATCCTCTCTTTTCTCCTTCACGTTCGATTGCGTTACGCAGACCGCTGTTTGCCGAAACGCCGCCCGCTATCGCCACATCGGTGACATCGGCGGCTTTGACAGCTTTCACCAGCTTGGATATTAGGATATCTATTATTGTGTGTTGAAGCGAGGCGCACAAATCCGCCTTGTTTTGCTCTATGAAATCGGGGTTTTGTTCGACCTTGTCACGCAGGAAATAGAGGAACGATGTTTTCAGTCCGCTGAAACTGTAATCGAGGTCGGGAATAGACGGTTTGGCAAATTTGAACGCTTTGGGGTCGCCATCCGCAGCCAGCTTGTCGATGACGGGACCGCCCGGATATGGAAGTCCCATGACCTTGGCGCACTTGTCGAAAGCCTCTCCCGCCGCGTCGTCGGTTGTCTGTCCCAATATCTCCATCTCGAGGTGGCTTTTCACCAACACCAACATCGTGTGACCGCCCGATACGAGCAGCGTTATGAACGGGAACGAGGGGTGCGGCATCTCCACGCCCGGTTCGTCGATGAAGTGTACCATTATGTGTCCGAGCAGGTGGTTGCAGTCTATCAGAGGTATGTTTTTAGCTATCGAGAGACCTTTTGCGAACGACGACCCCACCAACAGCGACCCCAAAAGTCCGGGACCACGGGTGAAGGCTATCGCGTCGATGTCGTCGATTGTCACGCCCGCGTCTTTCAACGCCTTGTCAGCCACGGGGACGATATTCTGTTCGTGCGCTCGCGAGGCAAGCTCGGGAACGACGCCGCCCCATGTGCGGTGAACCTCCTGCGAAGCCGTCACGTTCGACAACAGCGTCGTGTTGCGCACAACGGCGCACGAAGTGTCGTCACAAGATGATTCGATACCTAAAATTGTTATTTCCATTGTCTAAATTTATATTAAATTTGCAGTGGCTTATCGCCGCTCCTGAAAAGAGGGTGAAAAGATGTGCAAAAGGCTTTAGGCTGTAAATATAACTATTTCTGCCCGAATGAAAAAATTTCTGCGAATAACGGCTGACATAGTGGCGGCGCTCGTTATCTTCATAACGGTTGTCCCGCTTGTCTTGTCGTTGGTTTTGCAGATAGGGGCGGTGCAGAATTTCGTTGTTCAGCGTTTCGCCGCAATCGCCAGCGACAAGCTGGAGACAAGCGTATCTGTCGGTCGGGTTGACATACGCTTCCCTTATCATGCCGTCATCGATGATTTCGTCGTAATCGACCCCGTTGACGGCGATACCCTGTTGGGAGTGGGACGTCTCGATGCGGGCATCGATGTGCGCAGTCTGTTCAAAGGTTCGCTGTTGTTCACCAAAGCGACGGTTAACGGAGGTGCGCTATACCTCAATCAGGACAGCACAATGACGCTGAATCTAAAACTTGTCCTCGACAAATTCATCGACCGAAACAGACCGCGTAACCCCAAGCCGTTCAGAATGGGGATAAAGAAGATAGAAATCGACTCTTTCAATTTCGCGTTCAGGAAATTCGACCCCATGAAAGTAGAATACGGGGTCAATTTTCAGGACATGCAATTCAATAACATAAGTCTGCGTGCCGACGATTTCTCGTTGTCGAGGGACACCGTCGCCATGTCTGTGAAACATATATCGCTCACGGAGAAAAGCTCTCTCGAACTGCGCGAGCTCTCCGCTGACTCTCTCTATCTGTGTCCGTCAACGATAAGGTTGTCAGATGCCCGTTTCGACCTTGAGGGGAAAACCACAGGACACATCAAGAGCTATGCCATGCACTTCGAGATGTGGAACATGAGCGATTACGTAAACGATGTGCGTATGGATGTGATTGTGCCCGATGCCCGCATCGACATGACCACCATAAGCAAGTTTGCCCGCAGAAAGCTGCCCATGACCGCAGTATTCAAGATTAAAGGAGCGTTTCACGGAACGGTCGCCGACATGGCGGGACGTGTCGAAAAACTCGATATGGAAGGAGCCGAAGTTGAGAATCTTACTTTCACGATAAAAGGACTTCCTGACATTAAAAGAACCCGATTCGGCATCAGGATGCCAAAAATGGAGCTGCAATCTAAAGACATATACGGGATAGTCGAAGGCTTCACTGGCAAAAAGTTAAAATACAGCCCTGTCATATCACGCATAGGCGACATAAACGCGGAGGCGGAATTTGACGGTACTCTCGGCGACTTTATCAGCAACGGTAAAATCAGAACCTCTGTCGGACCTGTCTCATTCAACGTGCGTAACATCCCCGAAAGAAACACGCAGAAGTTCCACGGGCAGGTGTCTGTGTCAGACCTTGATATGGGACGTCTTCTATCGGTGGCAGGACTTGGTGGCATGACGATGAAAGCGGACCTCGACATACACAAAGAGGCAGACTCGGTGGTTTTGCAGACAAAGGGTGTCATAGACAGCGTCGAATACAGAGGATATGAGTACAGAGGCATAACAATAGACGGCAGTTGGAGCAACAATACTTTCCGCGGCTTTATAGGTTCTGAAGACAGAAACCTGAACTTCGACTTCAACGGTCTGATTGAGATGTCGGAACAGTTGCCGCGTTTTAATTTCAGACTCAATGTCAAGGATGTCGATTTGTCGCTTTTGGGTGTCAACAGACGCGACAGCATATCACGTCTTTCGGGAATGATTTCGGCTGTCGGATACGGTAACGACATCGACAACCTCAACGGTAACATATCTGTTGACAGTCTCAGATACCTGAACCATATCGACACCATACGAACGGGGCGCATAGCGATAATGACCCGCAACAACGAGCAAAACAAACTTTTACGCCTCACCTCTAATTTCGCCGATCTCGAATTGAAAGGTCATCAGAGCTATCGTAACATATTCGGGTATCTTAAAAACAGCGTGCGCAAGTATCTGCCCGCTCTCCAGGATTCGACGATTCAGGCGATAGGTAATAAAATCACCGCCACGGTAAGGGGGCCTCTCGTTGAGACGGACGGCGGAGTGAGGTCTCGTCAGGAGCCCGAAGAGGTTGCCGCCAACAGCTACTATATCGCCCGTCTGGATGTAAAACAGGCAAACAATGTGGCTGGTATCTTCGCGCCAGGTCTCAACATGGCGGAGGGAACGTCGTTGTCGTTCCTGTTCAACCCCGCACGCAACCACTTCTCGTTGAGCATGAACTCCGATTATATAATAAAAGGAGAAAATCTCTTCTCGGGGATAAACATCGACTGCCGAAGCGATGCCGACTCCATCTCGTTATTCGCCAGAGCCAACGAGATAATGTCGGGGCGGCTCTATTTCCCCGACGTGTCGCTGCTCGGAAGCATAAAGGATAACTCCGTAGGCGTGCAATGCTATTTCAAAAACCGTGATGACGGTTCAGCCGCCTTCATATCGACACGTTCCGACTTTGTCAAAAACACGGAACGCGGTCTCACCGAACTGCGCATAAAAATGCTTCCCGGTTACGTGAGTCTTCCGAAGCAGACATGGAGAATCGCGGCATCGGAGACCGTTCTCGATAGTACAGGCGTAAAAGTAAATGACTTCGCAATATTCAACGGCAATCAGAGGATATCTTTAGATGGCAAGATGTCGCGCAAAAACACCGATACGCTCGACATAAAAATATCCGAATTCAACCTCTCACCGTTGAGCATGTTTGTCGATACCTTAGGTTATAAGGTAGGGGGTGTCGTTGACGGTCGTGTCAACCTCATATCCATATTCAGAGATCCCTATTTCCTTTCCGACATTGCGATAAAGGGGTTGTCGCTCAACGACCATGTCTATGCCGACACTCGTCTTTACAGCCGTTACAACGAAGCGGACAGAGCGGTGGAATATGTAATGAGCGTCGGAGATTCGCTAAGACTGATTGACGGAACGCTGCGACTCGGTGACGGAAGTTATCGGGCGGACATAAACATGCCCGACGTCGATTTGTCGGTCATATCGCCGATGATGAAAGGAATCGCCTCGGGAACAAAAGGCGCGGCGGACATAAATCTCGTACTGACAAGCAAGGATGGTTTCCCTAACCTCAACGGTACCGTCAATGTACGGAATTTCGAGACGGAGATTGATTTTACTAAAGTGCGTTACCGTGTCTCGGGCATTGCCACGGTCAAGGACAACATGGTCAGCATGACAGGGGCAACCGTCACCGATGAGCTCGGAACAAAAGCGGCTTTCGAGGCTTCAGTGAGTCACAACCGATTCAGACGGGCAAACTATCGGATAAAGGTGTCGCCGCGCAACATGCTCTGCATGAACACCACTTCGAAAGACAACGACCTCTTCTTCGGCCGTATCTTCGCTTCGGGCGAGGTGACAATAGAGGGCAGGGGGCGTGCCGTCACCATGCAGGTTAACGCCACCACCGACGAAAACTCTACATTCAACATGCCCCTGTCGGATAAATCGACCATGACGGAGGCGGATTTCATAACGTTTGTGAAACCTCAGGTCGAGGATGAAAATCGCGCGAGAAGTCTCATAAGACAGCGTCGCAAGCGTAGTTCGAGTGCGGCATCGTTCGATATAAGCATGGCTCTGCGGATAACACCGGGGATATATGCGCAGATAGTAATCGACCCCACCATCGGAGACATAATAAAGGTACGCGGAAACGGTCAGCTATTCGTCAATGCCAAACCGAAGACGGGTGAGTTCTCGATAGACGGCTCTTACGAAATCGTGGACGGCGGCTATCTGTTCACGCTGCGTAACCTGATAAACAAATATTTCACCATAGAGCAGGGCTCTACAATCAAGTGGACGGGTGACCCGCTGGCTGCCGACCTCGACATCACCGCCACATACAATGTCAAAGCCTCTCTCGCTCCGTTGCTCGGCAACAATGACAACTCAAACTTCCAGCGTAGGGTTGAGGTCGATTGCAACATCAACCTCACGGGGCAGCTCCTGCATCCCGATGTTCAGCTCGGTATTGTGGTGCCCGACGCCGACCCGGAGACACAGAGCATGATTGCCAGCGTCCTCAACACCGAGGAGGCGGTGTCACTCCAGCTCTTCTGGCTGTTGCTCGGAAATACTTTCTATGCTGACTCTTCGACCCAAAGCGAAAGCAGTGTCAACGTGGGTCTGGCAAACAGCGCCGCCGTAACTGGTCTTGAATTCCTGTCCAACCAGATAGGCAACTGGTTGTCAAACGATAAATTCAATCTCGGATTCAGCTATCGTCCCAAAGACGCCACCAACAGCGATGAACTCGAATTGAGTTTCTCGGCTCCGCTGCTAAAAGACAAACTCTATCTCGATGCCGAAGGTAATGTCAACTTCAAAAACAATACGGCTTATATAAACGAAGATGTCAACAACCTTTCGGGTGACGCCTCGCTGACATGGATTCTCGACAACTCGGGGAACATAAGGATGAAAGCCTTTACCCGACAGATAAACACCTTTGACGAAAACCAGGGTCTCCAGGAGAGCGGTGTGGGTGTCTATTACAAAGAGGACTTCAACCGTTTCGGTGACGTGGTCCGCAAGTTCAGAACCCAATGGGATAACCATAAGGAGCAACGTCGTATAAAACTCGAAACAATAGACTCGATTGGTCGTCAGGCATATAAAGACTCTTTGCGCAACGAACGCCGCAGAGAACGTGAAGAGAGTCGCGCGGTTCAACAGGCGATAAAAGATGCGTCACAGAATTACTGATGTGCTTCGACGACCTGAACGACAGAAAAAGCAGGCGTCCGTGGACGTGATACATGAAAAACAAGCGGGAGCAAGGTCTTGTATAATCCGCCAAACGAAATGTTCGTCACGGACAAACGAAACGTACCAAAACGAACATCAGAAAACAAAACGAAACGTACTCAAAAAAGTAACAAAAAA
>CASDZP010000052.1 GCA_949285535.1 uncultured Alistipes sp. | reverse complement strand
ATTTCCGAGATTTTCAGCGTAATGCGTTTATTATCAGTGCAGGATGCACTATTATTCCGATTTCGGTTGATTATTCCAGCGTTTTTGCGTAACTTTGTGAAAAGTAGCTTGCCACTTGTGATATGAAATATATAAAAACTATTTTTTCTGCAATCGCCCTATCGGTACTTACACCTGTCGGAGCACAGACTATCCCTGCGGATAGCGGACTGGCTGCCGACACGGCATATATCGCTCTGCTCGAACAGGAAAAGATTTTGAACAGAGCCGCCGATTCAATCGGGACGATAATAGACGAGTGGAGAGGTAAATTGAGTGAGAATCCCGACAAGAGGGATGAATATTCGATAGAGATTTTGCGTATGGAGGGTGAGCTTTTCGACATACGCAACCAGATAGGTATCATCACCACGCGGACAAATCTGCTCGAACAGGAATATCTGCTGAAAAACATGTCGGATGACAACGCTTCAATCAATAACGAATCTCTCAAAAGCGAAGATTTTTTTGCGAGCAATCTGACACAAGCAGAGTTAGACGCTTTACGTGACGGCAAGAAAGCGGACAGCATAGTGACCGCACTCGGCAAGCGTCTTGACGCGGCGGTGTCGTTGCAGCGTGATATTTTCAACAGCTATCGTGAGGCATCCGACAAAGAGGCGGCAGACTCGCTTGCTGTCTCGTTCGAGAAGGTGACTGCCGAGATAACTTCGCTCAATGACTCTCTACGCTCATTCTGGGAACCTGTATATAGCAATCAGACATACGCTTTCGAGAGACTTTTGGACAAGATAAACACGCCCGCATCGCTAATGGAATCTCTCAACGAGCAGTCTCGCAATTTGCGAAGCCGTGAGGCTGAGGCGGTCAATAAATATTCAGCTCCAGCCTTTGCCATGTACGACCCGCAGAGACGCATGCTGTTAAGACTCGGACGTCTTTTGGCTGACCGACTTCAGATGCCCTATAAGGCTGACTCATGTGCGAACGAGCTTGCCAAAAAAGAGAGCGAGAAATACAGATACGCCATATTAAGGCTTCCCGAACTCACGTTTGTCAATTTTGCTCCGCTCAAAATAGGAGGCACGGGAGTCGTTTCGGAGACAAATCCGCCGAAAGAGCTTGTTGTGCCCTCTCGCGGTCCTCTCTATAAGATAGAGTTGCTCACAAGTGATGGAGAGCTGACCAACTACACCCGTCTGCGTAAGGTTAACCCGGTGGAATACCGAGAGATAGCGGGCGACAAGTTCGTCTATTATGCAGGTTCTTACCGTACGCGCGCACAAGCGAAAAGCGACTATGACAGGGTGCGCCGATTAGGTATCAGCGCCAAGATTGCCGCATGGAACAACGGTGTTCCCGTTGACGAAAATGGTGTTGAGATTGAAGAGATACCAGTCGGCGACATATACAGGGTCGAGGTCTATTCAATGGACGACACTACAAGGGATATAATAAAGGAGATAGCCCCCGACAAAGATTTGATGTCGCTTGAGATTGACGGCGAGACCGTCATTTCGGTAGGACCCTTTGAGGAGTACGAAAAAGCCAAGTTTTTGGCAAAGAGCCTGCCTAAAGCGAAAGTCACAGGCATAAAACTTCAATAAGAGGTGAACCAAAAAGAGACGGACGGAACCGAATAACGGTTGCGTCCGTTTTTTGTTTGTTCAGACAATGGTTTTAAGGTATCGAAACATATCGGCGGGTATATTTGCCGTTCCGAGAGCCGTTACCGAGCGGAATCCTGCGTTACCGTTTGCCTCGCATACGAGAGGTCCTCTTTTTGAGCGTAACAGGTCTATTCCGCATATCTCGAGACCGAGTGTTTCGGCTGTTTTGAGTGCTAGTCGCACCTCTTCGTCATTAAGGGTATAAGGGTATGCCGAGCCGCCGAGCGAGTAGTTGGAGCGGAAGTCATGCTCCGAGCGTCTCTCCACCGCCGCCGACACTTTACCGCCCGTTACCCATATTCTGACGTCTCGCCCCGCCGCCTCTTCGATAAACTCCTGAACGACGATTCCGCTCGTACAAATCTTTTTGACCTTTTCGAACATTTCGGCGTCACTCACGAGCCACACCTCCGAACCTTTCGAGCCTACTGCGGATTTTGCGACGAACGGCACACCGAAAAGCGATGCCGCCTTCTCAAACGACATGTCACACAAACCCCACATACTGCGCGGCATCGGTACTCCTGCCGAAGACAGAACCGTGTGTGTGGCGCCCTTGTCGAGAGAAAGAATCATGGAGCGGGTTGTGTTAACCACTCTTATACCTATATTCTCCAATGCTGACGAGAGGGCGAAATCATAAAGGCGCATCACGACGGTTTCAGACAAATCATGCTCCGTACCCCTGTGATAAAATCGTGGCATCCCGTCCGTCACTCTTACCGTGAGCTCTTCACGTGTGAGAATGTCGAGCAGGACTCCCTCTTTGCGAGCCTCGCTTTTAAGCCAATCGAATCCGCTGGGGGATAACGATTTGCATGAATATATCATCGTGATTCGTTTCTCCATAACGAAAGCGAATGTAATATTTTTTTTGTTTTTTTATCAAAAAACTTTATCTTTGAAAAATCGAAATCAATAAGGATTCGAAAAACGGACGATTTGATGAATTTATCTTCATACATAATGCGAATGTGCCGTTAGGCACTCTTCATCTCACGGAGGCTCTACGCGAGTGTCCACTCTTTGTTTCGTCTGTAAAAATCATTCCCACATAATTAAAATCACGCCGCGAGCAATCTTTATTGCCCGACATTTGTCGAGTTGTTACGTTCGCGGGTAATCCATTAAAAAAGATGTCAGAAAACAGATACCGATTCGAGACGCTTCAGGTACATGCGGGACAGACTCCCGACAGCGCCACCAATTCGCGCGCCGTACCTATTTATCAAACCACATGTTACCGTTTCAACAGCTCCGAGCATGGAGCCAACCTGTTTGCGCTCAAAGAGGAGGGCAACATATACACACGCCTCACCAACCCCACCACCGACATGTTCGAACGCAGAGTTGCGGCGCTTGAGGGCGGTATAGGTGCACTTGCCACCTCATCGGGTCACGCTGCACAGCTCATCGCACTGACGGCTATCGTCCGCAAGGGGCAGAATATAGTGAGCTCGCCTTTCCTATACGGCGGCACCTTCAATCAGCTCAAACACACCTTTGCCGATTGGGGTATTGAGGGACGTTTTGCAGCGAGCGACAGAGCCGAAGATTTGGAAAAACTGATAGACGACAACACCCGTGCGGTCTATGTCGAGACAATAGGCAATCCGGGGTTTTCGATACCCGACTTTGAGGCGGTGGCTGAGATGGCGCACCGTCACGGCATTCCTCTTGTCGTTGACAACACGTTCGGCTGTTGCGGTTATCTCTGCGCGCCTCTCAAACTCGGTGCGGACATAGTGACCTCCTCTGCGACCAAATGGATTGGCGGACACGGTACTTCCATGGGCGGGATAATCGTTGACGGCGGTCGTTTCGACTGGAACAACGGTAAATTCCCCTCACTCAGTTCGCCGTCGGAGAGCTACCACGGTCTCTGCTACACCGAAAAGTTCGGTAACGCGGCGTTCATAGCCAAATGTCGTGCCGAAGGTATCCGAGACCTCGGCGCCTGCATATCGCCGTTCAACTCCTATGAGATGATGATCGGTCTCGAAACACTCTCACTCAGAGTGGAGCGTGAGGCACAGAACGCTTTGGCGTTGGCACGCTATTTTGAGGCTCACCCGAAAGTCGATAAGGTCTTCTATCCGGGTCTGGAGAGCGACCCCAACCATAAAAACGCGCAAAAATACCTCCGAAACGGTTTCGGATGCGTCCTTTCGGTTGTCCTCAAAGGCACAAAAGAGGATACGGTACGCTTCGTGGACAACTTGTCGTTGGTTTCGCATGTAGCCAATGTGGGCGACTGTAAAACGCTCATCGTACAACCGTCGGCTACCACCCACAGCCAGCTGTCGCCCGACGAACAGCGTGCGGCGGGAGTGCTTCCGACAATGTTGAGAATATCGGTGGGTATCGAGCACATCGACGACCTGAAAGAAGATTTTGAAAAGTCATTCACTTTTGTCAATGAGTGAAAAAGAGATGATGAAAGTCTATCACCATAACGAAAGATTCACGCTTGAGTGCGGACGAGTGTTACCGCAACTCGACATCGCCTATCACACTTTCGGCACTCTGTCGGAGCAGAAAGATAACGTGATATGGGTATGCCACGCCCTCACAGCCAACTCCGATGTTGCCGACTGGTGGCCGCATACGGTCGAAAAAGGACGTTTCCTCGACCCGGAGCGTTATTTTATAATTTGCGCGAACATCATAGGCTCGCACTACGGCTCCACAGGACCGTTGAGTGTCAATCCCGCAATGGGCATCAAGTACCACAATACATTCCCGCCGATAAGCGTCCGTGACGTTGTCAACGCCCACAGACTTTTGGCGGCGCACCTCGGTATCACAAGAGTGAAAGCGCTCATCGGTAGCTCGATAGGCGGTTTTCAGGCTCTCGAATGGCTCATCGCCGACCCCGATTTTGCTGAAAAGGCGGTTTTGATAGCCACCTCGGCGAAAGCTACACCGTGGGTCATCGCCTTTAACGAATCACAGCGCATGGCGATAAAGTGCGACCCAACATTCGGACGCAAGAGCGACGATGCGGGTGCCTGCGGCATGCGTTGCGCCCGTTCTATTGCGCTTTTGAGCTATCGTGGCGCGCCCGCCTACAACGCGACACAGGCAGAGGTTGACGAGCCCAACAAGGTTTCCGACTTCAGGGCGTCGAGCTATCAGCGTTACCAGGGCGACAAACTGGTGGCACGTTTCAACGCCTATTCCTACTATCGTCTGACCGAACTTATCGACAGCCATAATGTCGGCAGAGGGCGTGGCGGTGTCGAGAGGGCGCTTGCATCGATAAAAGCGTCGGTGGCGGTGGTGGCGATAACCTCCGACATCCTTTATCCCGTCTCTGAATTGGAAACCATATACCGAAACATTCCCAATGCATCAATGCACCTGATAAGCTCGGAGTTCGGACATGACGGGTTCCTTATCGAACACGAAAAACTGAATGAAATAATATCAAAATATCTATCAATATGAGCAACAGCAGTATCAAAATAGGTCTTTTCGGCTTCGGAGTGGTTGGCGAAGGCCTCTACGGCGTCTTGCAGAAAGCGACGACCGCTCACGCCGAGATAAAAAAAATATGCGTCAAGAACAGGGACAAAAAACGCTCGCTGCCCAAAGAGATGTTCACCTTCGACGGTAACGACATCCTCGATGACCCCGAAATTAACCTCGTTGTGGAGTTGATAGACGATGCCGAAGAATCTTACAACATCGTACGCCGCTCTCTCGAAAAAGGTAAAGCGGTGGTATCGGGCAACAAAAAAATGCTTGCCTATCACATCGAAGAACTGATTGAATTGCAGGAAAAGACAGGCACGGCGTTGCTTTACGACGCATCGGCTTGCGGCAGTATTCCCGTGATACGTAACCTCGAAGAGTATTACGACAACGACCTGCTTTTGTCGGTGAAAGGTATCCTCAACGGCTCGTCAAACTTCATTCTCTCAAAAATTTTCAACGAGAAGAAAGATTACGACGAGGCACTCCGACAGGCACAGGAACTCGGTTTTGCAGAGAGCAACCCCACTTTCGACGTTGACGGATTCGACTCTCTGTTCAAACTGGTGATAATTACGGTACACGCGTTCGGCACCTACGTACATCCCGACAACGTGATAAACTACGGTATCTCTACACTCAGCTCTTACGACATAAACTATGCCCGTGAGAAAGGCACGAGAATCAAGCTGTTGGCGGATGTGTCAAAAGTGGCGGACGACAAGATAACCCTTTGCGTATTGCCCTGCTTCGTTCCGCCCGACAAGTATATTTATAGTGTAGAGGACGAGTTCAACGGCGTGGTGATAAAAGGCGAATACTACGACAAACAGTTTATGTTCGGTCGTGGTGCTGGCGGTTTCCCGACAGGTTCGTCTGTTTTGAGCGATATAACGGCGCGTTCTCACAACTACCGCTACGAGTACAAAAAGCGCAACCAGTATCGCAAAATGGACTACACGACCGACGTTGACATAAAACTGTATGTGCGATACGAGGATGAGGACGACACTACGCTCTTCAAGTTCAAGGAGATAACGGAGCGTTATTACAGCAAGGATTACAAATACATCGCAGGGGTAATAAACTTGTCTGATTTGGTGGCTATAAAAGATGAATTACCCAAGCGCAAGATATTCATCGCTAAAATGTATTAACCGTACACACCTTCAAATACCGTCTGTATTTGAATCATAATTGCATCGGTAATTGTCGTTAATTGAAAGACAATATTTAAGATTCAACGACATATTTACGGTGTATTTGAAACATTTAAATTTTTGATAAAAGGGTTTCGTTTAAAAAAACATAAAACGAAACCCTTTTTACACACTAAAACATAACAATGTCCGTTTTATAACCAACAAAGCAATAATAAATATACCCTCTATTTTTGTAAGGCTCATTCATAATCGACTTTGCGAAGAACAACACGCGATAAGATTCTAATGATGCTGAGTGAAGCGACCCCCGTGACGGGACTCGCTTCATTTTTTATTGTTTTACTATATTCGTAAAACAATAAAAAATGAAGCGGGTATGCCGACAGCCGCTCCCGCGGGGGTCTCCGAGGGGTCTGTCGACGGCGTTACTTTGTCCCTCGACAAAGTAACCAAAACGAGGGGGCACAGCCCCTTTTGACCATGTCACCCTCATTTGGCTCATTATCTTCCAAGAAGTCAGCATCCCTCTGTTTATTTTTACAACCTTCTATTATTCCATACATAAAACAAAAACAAATTTATACTATACGTATAACAAATAAATTACTATAAATTAACTGTTAAATATAAAAAAGGAGCAATGAAGATTATCCATCTGTCATCGCTCCTATAATAATTAAAAAATTTATTTATTTACGGACGCACCTTACCATAAAACCATATGATTTATAATAATAAGCGTTAGGAGTTAGTGATATATCGGTAAATGTCATTCGATATCCATTTTCCGTATCATATTGTGTAGATGTCCAATAATGTCCGTTTGTACCACTTAACAGAGGTATACTTGACGATCTACGAGAACCTGCTGCAATAAATTCCAATGTTACATTACCAGACTTAAATATTTTATATCCATAATCGCTGGCACTCCAACCGCCTCCATTTTCTTGTGTCGTACTATTCTTCAACAAAACAAATTCATCTTTGGTAGGTAAGCGAAAATTATCTGGACATGGGTCATTATCTTCTATCCACGAGCTATTTTTTGTTGGTGGATTGCTTCCATTCCAACCACTAACACTACCTATGGTAGACCATGATTTTTGTCCGACATCCCATTGATAAAATCTACCGTGTGATTTTGTTCTTATTGGGTCATCAGTACATTCTGAAGGTAATTTTGTTGCATATGTACAACCTCCCTCTAATCGACTTTTACCCAAATTATATTTCATCCACTCAATACCACCAATATTAACTGTTTGTTTAGGATTAAAATCACAATTTTGTTTAACTGAAATTTGAATTATTGTACCTTTATAAGTTACAATAATATTATCAGATCTTAAGGTTCCAATATCGTTTTCTGCTGTTGTTTTTATAGTCACTTTATTCCCTGACACACTAACAATAAACCAATCATTACTTTCAGGAGATACTGTTAACCCACTTGATATTGTGCCGTCATTTGTGGTACCGACGGTAACAGTAGCTGTCTGGTTTGGTTGCCCTGTTTCAAATACAGCAGATGCAGGATCTAATGTAAGTTTTACAGGTGTTTGACTTACTGTTGCCGTTGCTCTATTTACACCGTCTCGACCTTTTAATGTTATTGTGGCATTTGATGTCTCTTCATTGAATGTTAGTTTAGATTTAAACGCGACTTTAAATGTACCAGCTGTTGAAAGTGAACTAACCGCATGAGCTGTTGTATTTGAACTTGTAACGTAATTACTTTCAAGAATATCCCAAACAGAAGCTACAAACGTACCGTTTGCTGACGCCAAACCGCCAATGACAGAGTACGAAGTCTTGTTCTCAACAAGAATACTTGTCTTTTTAGCTTGAAGAACCGTAAATGAACATGCAACATTACCATCAATCGTTATATCGAAAGAAGATGATATTTCTGTTGTCGTAGTGTTCGCAGGAACTGTCAATACAAACGAATATGTATCGTTACTACCTGTCGGCTGTGACTTGATTGTAACTTTTGTTCCTGACGTCTTGGAAACAACCTTAATACGTTCACTACTTGCGGGTGCAGAAGTTTTGATATTGACCGTGTAGTCGTACGCAACACTAAACGCTTTTAGTGTATTTGCCTCAAAAACGGCAGGATTACCCGAACCGTATGTAACATTTTGTATCGTTGCTGTAAAGTTTGCAAGTTGTGTTACCGTAAATGACTGCGAAGTCGTATTTTGACTT
>CASDZP010000051.1 GCA_949285535.1 uncultured Alistipes sp. | reverse complement strand
ACAAGCAATAAAAATACCCTTTCAACAAATTTGTCGAAAGGGTATTTTTATTGCTTGTCTTCTCGTTAGTGTTATTCGACCTGTGAACGGTAGTGTTCAAACTTCTGCATCACCTTGGCTACGAACGAGCAGGTCTCGTCGCTACCGAGGAATCTGCCTGACTTGACGGCTTCGTCGGTGTAGTATTCGGCGTTGGCCTTTTTGACGAGATATTTGGATACGCTGCTCCAGAGGTCGGGATTCTCACCATACTTGCGAGCCAATCGACGCGCGTCGAGCACGTGTCCTATACCGCCGTTATAACAAGCCAGCACGATACACAATCTGTCATACTCGCTTGTCTCGGGCGCAAACTTGAGAGAGCTTTCAATCTTGTTTATCAGCTTGAGGGCGGTCTCTATGTTGGTCTCCGCATCTGCCATCTGCGCTTCCGACTGCCCGAAATGACGGGCTATCGAGGGCATGACCTGCATTATGCCGACAGCTCCTTTGGGTGAGACAACATCATTTTTAAACCTCGACTCGTTGTAGGCGATTGCCGAAACAAGCCTCCAGTCTCTGCCCGCCTTGAGCGACGCTCTCTTGATGATGTCGTCGTATTCCGAGATTGAATACTCCTTTTTGGGCGCAGAGGCGTCCGCGTTCGGAGCCTCTTCCGTCTCCATGTAGTGTTCTATGACATTATCGCCATAATAAATCTCATGCAGGGCAACGAAACGTTCCGTGTTCATGAAGCCATCGACCCATGTGTCGAAATCCTCTTTAAGCGTATAGTCGCCTTCACGAACAACCATAGCCGCCGATACAGACTCGTCAAAAGAGTGTACCTGACGAATCGACGGATAAAGGTATCTCGCCAGCTGTGCCTCCATTCTCCCGCAGACAATGAAGTCGATGTCTCCGTTGTCGAGCGAGCCGAACAGGTTTGTCGAGTTGTCATAAGATATCGCCGCTTTGGCGGTAACCGAGTCGAGCCACTGTTCATAAAGGCGTGTAGAGGTAAAATCCTCCGTTAGAACCACGTTCTGCCCCGCCACCATCCTCTTGAGCGAATCAAGCGACACATCGCTGTCTCCCGACTTGGCGTCCGCGGCCGTAAGCACCACATAGCCCGTGTTGTAAGAGGGAGAATTAAGGTTTATGCGTCCCTGAAAATCGACATATCGAGGCATGGTCGCCACCATATCGACCTCTCCCGCGTCGAGCAGAGCCATAGCTCCCTCATTGCTTTTCTCAGGAATGACCTTGAGGTCAACACCCAGATTGGCGGCATACTCGTTCAGCACATCGCACTGAAAGCCGTAAGAGTCGCCGTTTAGCATGATATAACCGGGAAGGTTCATGTTTATCGCCACTCTGAGCTCGCCTCTCTCTCGAAGGGCGTTCATGTCGGTGGCGACATTTCTTCTGTCGGTGAGTTTCACCAGCGAGAAGATTGATACGGTGATAAGAATTACAATTAAAGCAACTGTTGATAGTTTTCTCATACGATTTTTGTTGGTCGGGCGAGTAAGACTATCGCAATGTGCACGACTTAATCGTAGAAGTTCCACGAGACTCCGAACTTGAGCATTCTGCGGTTAAGCGGATAGTGGGCTATCTGGAAATAGTCTCGTCCGCCGAACAGCTCGTAGTTAAGGTGTTGCAGTTTGACAAGGAAACGCACTCGTTTCCATTTGCCCGACAGAAAGGCGTCCATCATGACATAATTACCCGTCTTGACCTCACGCTGGTTATAGAACTGCATCGTGGCAGGATTATAACCGTAGCCGTAATAAGAGGTATTGTAATATCCGTCGAGTCCTATCTGTAATCTCAACACGTTCTTTACCACGCTGAACTCATAAAAGTACGAAGCGTTTGCCGAAAACATCGGCACAGGTACAACTTCTTCGGCCGTACTCCATTGGAGTAGCACCCTGTTATTCAAGTGAAGTCCGCGCCAGCGGAAATCCTTGCGGAGGAAAACACCCGTCACACTCAACGCTCCACCATACTGACTCGGCAACGCTTCCGCATTGTAAAAGACCTTGTCTTTGAGGATGCTTTGTTCCACACCTGCTTCAAGGCCCACCGAGGGTATTGTCAAACGAACGTCGAAACGGGTCTCAATCTCTTTGTTAAAAGAGTTCTCCCACACATAGTGGTTAGAGAAGTAGTGTTCATCCCAGTACGAAGGGGTTTCCATACTGTATTGAACATCTGCTGTCAGTGTCACCGGTTTGTTCTTGACAAAGGCGGACAAATTTATCGCCCCGCCTATTGTCATGTCCTGGTTTCTATAACCGAAGGGCGTATATTTAAAACGTCCCGACCACCCGAAATATTTTGATACCTGTCCGCCGGCGTTGGCATATACATACATGCTGTTTCGCTTGTCGGCTTTCGAGGGATTCAAATAATCGGCGAGTCTGAAATTATAGAAACTCTCGTTCATAAAACCAACACCTCCATCAATCGTGCCAAAAACACCGTTTCTGTTATAAGGCTGCACCTGGGCAAACACTCTTACATCCAGAAGGTGCTCTGAAATAGAGTCATTGGTCTGCTGCGGATTTATATACCAATGGTCATAGAAGCCCTCCTCGACCGAGCTTCTCTCATCGGAATAAACCTTTCTGTATTTTGTAAAATTCAATGCGTTACCTATAAACACCGCCGGCACGTCGGCAATCGTCTCTCCCAACGCCGAGTCGGGCGCGATAAGCGGTATCCCGTAGCTCTGCGTGTAATAGAACGTGTTACCCTTGAACCTGTTGCGCGCGTCCTTCATGTTCATGGTAAGGTTCTGTGGCAGGTCTATCAGCGTGTCGGTCACCTCTCTGTCGTCAACAAGACCGCCGTTCTCCTGTATGTCGCCCATATTATATATGTAACCTCCGTGAACGGTATATCTCGCGCCCGTATGCGCGAAAGCGAGCGACAGATTCTTCTGCTTCGAACGCTGACTGTTATACATCCCTCGCGTACCGTTGTTACGATAGGTAAGATTTATCGACGACGACGGCGATATGTTCTGCGAGTGCAACACCCTCAACTGCTCTTCGGCACGTTTTGTCTGTCCCGACATAAAGAACGTCAACTGAGAGAACGGACGACGCGCGTTATAGTATTGCACATTCTCAGGCGTATATATATAGTCGCTGTAAGCGTCCAAGAAAGAGAACGGTGTCGAATTTTTACGTTTGAAATAGTCGAGCTGCGTCGATGCGCCGCCGAGATTACCGAGATAGGCGCTACCTACACTCCCGTTCTGAAAAAAGAGATAGTCGTGATTGAAGCCGTTGAGCATCGTATCGATACCCACCCTCTCTATATTGTTGTTATAGGGATTGTGCCTCCACGAAAAGGCGTTGAGCTGTTTTATCGAATCGACAAAGAGATAACTTTCCAGCGGCTTGCGTTCCCTGCGCTCTTTCCTGCCGCCAATCGAATCGACAGGCGCGTTAGGGTCTGTCAAACCTGTCGTGGGGATATTCCGCCTCGTCCCCGAAAGGTTGTACATGTCGTTGACATTCTGCGCCCGAACATTAGACAAACCGCAACACAAAACCGCGGCAAGTGTCATGACAAGCCTTTTGATGTGGTGCGCTTTTATTGTCCGTTTATTCGCCATATACTTCTTTAAGACGCAAAATCGCCACAAAGGTAAGTATTTTTTCGCGAAACGACAAACTACGCCACCTTCCTGACTTGCAACACGTTACGCACAAGCGACGTAATTATGTAAACAAGCATCACGAACGGAACGGCACCCACTCCGAAGATTACCAGAAGCACTGCCGAGAATATCAGAAAGCAATATACAAGCGCATTGGCTTTAAACGAGAACGACTTGAGTTTCAGCGAGAACATCCTTATCTCCGACACCATCAGCAGAGAGAAAGAGACCGCCAACACATAGAGAAACCATTTTGTCGAGAAGACATCGACAAAATACCCCGAATCGTATGTAGCCAGAACATAGCCTATCGAAGTAAAGAACAGCGCGTTAGCAGGTGTCGGAAGACCTATGAACTCCACCGACTGCCTCTCGTCTATATTGAATTTTGCGAGTCTGAGTGCAGAAAAGAGAGCGACGATGAAACCGAACCACCCCAACCCCAGCGAGTAGAGGACAGCGGATGGCACCACCCCGAAACTGACCATGTCGGCGAGCGAATCGAGGTCCGCCCCTATCGGCGAGTGCGCCTTGAGCAGTCTCGCAGCGAAACCGTCGAAGAAGTCGAACACCGCGGCTGTTATGACAAGCCAAAAAGCTGTTCTCGCGTCACCGTCGAGAGCGTATGTCACAGCAAGACAGCCGCAAAACAGGTTTGCAAGCGTAAGTGTATTGGGAATACATTTTATTATACGTCTCATAGCATTCAATTTTTCACAAATATAACATTTTCCCGTGAGACACGGCACTCCCGACAGCCGTTTTTAACATCATACGTCTCACATTACCCCGTCGGCGTCGTTATCCGAGAGTTTCACCTCCACAAAATCACCCAACGCCACATACCATATATATCCTCTCGGTTCGGGATAACCCATTTTCGCCAACAGCCTCATGTATCGCTCCATCTGCTTATGATAGTCGGCACGGCTGTTACCGAACTTATAATCAAGCACGTATGTAACATTTTTAGCCACAACAACCCTGTCGGGACGGGCAAAGAGGTGCGAGGGCGACGACACGGAACCACCCTTGACCTGACGGAAAGGCTTGTCTTTGAGCGGCAACAATATGTTACGCTCCGTGAAGCAGGCGTTCTCGGACGAAAAAATCTCTTTCAGTACGGGATTGGCGAAAGCCTCGTCTATACGTATTTTAAGCAACTCCTTATCGGGACGTGTCAGCTCACCCGTGCTCTCCATCAGGTCGAGAGCCTTATAAACATCCTCCTCCGTACGTGAATTCTCAAACAATCGGTGCATCCTCACACCGTAACTTCTCGGAGTGAGCAGCGCGCCGTCATCGAGGTATCTCGCGGCGCCGAGATGAACGCTCAACCTTTTGGTATAGTCCAAAGAGTGATAGTCGTCAAAAAATATCTGACGGCTCTTCTTCTCCTCTTTTTTCGCTTTAGGAAGCGTGGGCTCGCCAAACCTGAGGTCATAAGGGGTCACCGCTACCCCTTCTATGCTGTTGTCATGTGCCGACGGAGCAGTGTTTCTGATGACCGCCTTGTCACCCTCCATTCCTATGGCAGCGCCTATCAACCCGCCGACGCTGTCGCTTCCGCCGTTGACGGGTATCGCCACAAACAACGAATCGACGGCTCTGGTCAACGCCACATAGAGAATGTTTATGCTTTCTATCGCCGTCATGACCGTCTCATGAATATAGGAATATGCGAACGGAGTATCCAACAACCCTTTCTCGCTGCCTATCGTCAGATTCTCAACCGCGCCGTACGGCTCCTGCGGTTCCCTTATTATTATCTTTGAGCCGCTTTTGACACCGAGCGACCATATCGCAAGAGGCAAAAATATAATCTTGTACTGCAATCCCTTGGCTTTGTGGATTGTCTGTATCGTTATCGAGTCCTGACCTTCTGGTAAAGATATATACTTCTTCTCCTCCTGATGACTCCACATCTCCATAAACGACGGTATGTCCGCCGCCTGATCCGAGAAAGCGAGCAGAATACTGTGGAACGCCTGAAGATATGCCACATCCCTCTTGTCTCCGCCGAGATTATACTCACGTGACAGCAATTCGAAAGCCTCCTCCAACGACACCGAACGAAGCGACGCGAGCATATCCCGCTCTTTCTCGGTCGGCTCCTCCGCGGGAGTACGCCCAAGATAACGGTTGAACAACGCCAGAGATACCCCGTCGTCCAAATTCATCGCAAGCCCGAAAGCGGCGATTATGAAACGCACCACGGGAGAAGCGTTCACCTTCAACACCTCCGAGGATACAACCTCATAGCAATATTTCTCGTTTTCGGGATGATTTCGTTTATAGTCGAGCAGAAACGACGCCGCCTCCTGCGCCTCGTCGGTGGTTCTCACGAGTATCGCCATATCGGAGGCTCTGTAACCGTCATCCTGAAGCCGCTCAATCTCTTTTGTCATCGACTCAAAGATACGCCTTTTCATGTCGGCGCCGCTCTCACCGTCCTCTTTCTCGAACTTGAGCACCCTCACATAACCGCTGCAATCGCTATTGTCGGGACTGTATCCCTGCTCCATGCCTTCGTATGCTTTGGCAAGCAACCCACGCAACTCACCGTCCTGCTCGAATGTCAGATGCCCGCTCTCACGAGCCGAAGTCAACATATCGTCGAGAACACGGTTATACGTATCGACAACAGAACGCATCAACGAATTGTTAAACCGTATGATACCGCGCCGACTTCGATAATTTGTATCAAGGTTGTCTATTGATATGCCCTCGGGACAGTTCAGGTCTTTCTCCAAATTACCCTCTATCAACCGCCAGTCACCGCCACGCCAACGATATATGGACTGCTTGGTGTCGCCCACAACAATGACGCTGTTACGCCCGTCCTCCGTCTGCGCAATCGCCTCGTTAATCAAAGGTGCGAAGTTCTGCCACTGCTCCACGGACGTATCCTGAAACTCGTCTATCAAAAAGGTATCGAAATACACACCGCTCTTCTCATATATAAAAGGTGCGTCGTTCTCTTTTGTCAGTTTCGACAACAGCATGTCTGTCATGCTCAAAATCATGACGTTGTTGTCTTTCAATACCCCGTCGAGCCTCTGCGCAACATCGCCGAGTATCAGATATTCCCTGAAAAAACGGGTCACAATGGAGCAGTTCCGATACTCTCTCGCAAGAGCAATCATTCTCCGCACCGTGTCTATAAGCGTATCTTTCACCGCCAGCGACGATTTCCAGTATTTAGGCTCTCCCGACAACGAATCGACGGTATATTTCCCCGGCTCATATTTCACGCCGCCGAGAGCCAACGACGACAGATAACCATATATACCTTTACCTTTCTGATAAAAATCCGCTTCGGACAGACCCGCCTCGTCGATACGCCTCATCGCCTCCGATGCCATTTTTTTCAGCTCCTTGGGAATAATGTGACACCTTTCGTCTGCGACAACCAGAAACTTCTCCATAAGTTCCATTTTCTCACCCTGCGGATAGGTGTCAAATTCAGGTCTTAATATAATATGGGCAAACTCCGTGAGCTCTCTTTTGAAATCACGACTTTTGCCGTTCTCTATCTTGTTATCGACATAGTCATAAACCCTCTTTTTCTGTGACGGGTTACGCTCAACGGTATCTATAAGCGAATCGACGGCAAGAGACAACAGATAGTCGGTGTTAAGGTCTATGCGATAATCGTTGTCGAGGTCAAGCTCCTTTACAAAACCACGTACCATTTTCTGAAAGAATCGGTCTATCGTCATGATTCCGAAACGCGAATAGTCATGCAGAATCATGGATAACGCCTTCTTCGCCCTCTCCATAACCGTTTCAGGAGTGAGGTCGAGCGAAGAACACAAATCTTTCATATATGTATGCGTCTTACTCTCTGAAAGTGCGGCAAGTTCTTTTACAACTCGGCTCTTCATCTCTTCCGTCGCCTTGTTGGTAAAAGTTACACCAAGAGTCGAACGATAACGCTGCGGCTGCTGCACAACGGTACGTATATACTCATATGCAAGGCGATATGTCTTACCCGAACCCGCCGACGCTTTTATTATCTTCATGCCTGTCTGTGTTTCATCAAAACAACCCGTTCGCGACAAAGTTCTGTTACCAACCTCTCGCGACACAGATGAATCATACCGCAAGATATTACTTTAATATAAATATTCCAAAGCCACCTGCCCGCATATAACGACAATAAAAAGCTGCACAATAAGAAATGAAGAAAATATCAATCAACTTGCAAAAAGATAAAAATAATATAACAAGGTATGATATCGAATATCAATCGACACACTATTTTCACAAAATGTCTATAACGTAACAGAATATCATTCATAAAACCTCTTACTTGCCCATAACTTCCCGTACTCCTATCACCTTGCATATGGGCAAAAAATGGAAATCACGACACAGCGACAAAACCATACCCGGAGTATGATAATCATCAAAGCCAACCAATATACCTTTTTCATAAAAAGCCAAAAGTTTAACCTTATATCACCCATCAAACCACTTCCTTGCCCTTAACTTCACGTTCTCCTATCACTTTATGTATGGGCAGAAAATGAAAACCACGACACAGCGATAAGACCATAAAAAGAGAGAGACGTAAACGAACTTGTCAATCGAAGTGAATAACGAGGAGAGGAAATGGAACATAGAAAAAAGATGAGCTAGGGCATGCTAATCAACTTGTCGGGAAAAATAAAAAAGTACAAAATTCGGGTCGGGAGTTCGGAATTATTTGGATTAGAATTTTTAGCAGATTCGAGGAGTTTTAAGGGAGGTTTTGAGAGAGAATTTAGGGTCAATTTTGTGAAAATTAAGGAGTATTTGTTTTTTATGCTTTTTTCATTATCTTTGTCAATGTCTATTAGTAAGAAAGAGAGACGTTTACGAGCCGTT
>CASDZP010000050.1 GCA_949285535.1 uncultured Alistipes sp. | reverse complement strand
GACTTCTGCACCTGCAAGTAGTGAACGTATTAAGGTTGTTTCCAAAACAGCTGATACAGCGGTAAAAATCAAGTCACAGCCGACAGGTAGTAACGACACCTATTCATTTGTCTTGACCGTTCCCGCAAATGAAACAACAAATGAAATATCATCATCATTTGATATAACGATTGACGGTAACGTTGCTAATTCATTTACGGTTATTCAAGCCAAAAAGACAAGTATTCTTGTTGAAAATAAGAGCAGTTATTCTATTATTGGTGGCTTGGTGTCTGCAAATGGTACATTTGTCGCCTCTGTTTGGGATATTCTCGAAAGTAATTATGTGACAAGTTCGAATACAACTGCTCATGCTGTCAGTTCACTGTCAACAGCGGGTACATTCAAAGTCGCTTTCAAAGAGACATTGTCATTTAACGAAGAGACAACGAATGCAACTATAACACTGAAAGGTCGAGACGGTGTAAACCGAGCAACAGCAACAGTTAGTCAAACACCTGTAAAACTTGCGGCAAATCCTGCATCTATTACATTTAACGGTCAACCGAATCAAACGGCTACATCAACAATAACTACATCAAATGACGGTGAAATATCAAGTGGCTTAACAGTATCTCCAGAGAGCGGAAAATGGTTTATGGCTAGTGTATCTGGCAATAAAGTGATTATAAAAACAACCGCAGAAAATGACACAGGGATAGCAAGACCGATTACTATTAAAGTAACTTACAAAGGAACAACAATCCAAATTTCAGTTAAGCAAAATTGTGATTTCAATCCTGATCAGACCGTTAATATTGGAGGAATAGAATGGATGAAATATAATTTGGGCAAGAGCCGCTTAGAGAGTGGAGGGCCTACTTTCGCTACTAAATTGCCTTCAGAATGTACTGATGATCCGATAAAAACTAAATCACATGGTAAATTTTATCAATTTAACAGAGGAAATGTTTCGTGGGAGGTTATTAGTAGTAGTGTAGAGAATTGGGAGTTAACTATAAATGAAGACTGTGATTGGGAGTTGGAAAATAATCCTTGCCCTGATGGATATCGTCTTCCTACAAAAGATGAATACTCATCATTAATAAATAATTCAAATGTGGAATACTATAATGACGGAAATGACTGGAGCGCTTCAAATTATGGCTATGTTACTTTTTCAGATAAAACACATACAAATAATAAAATAGAATTCTCTGCAGTAGGGAATCGAGGCGTAAATGGAGTGCTATACTATAGTGGTACTTTTGGTAGATACTGGTCTTCAACGCAATTAAATTCTACAGATGGATATTATATGCGATTTGTCAATAGTAAAGTAGATCCATTTGTGAGCTATAATAAAGCAAGTGGATACAATGTACGTTGTGTTCGAAATAATTGATACCTCAAAGGTTTTATTAAATATTGTTGTCAATAAAATAATAAAGGAGCGATATCAGATTAATTGATATCGCTCCTTTATTTATTAACGTTTTGAGTAAATAGATTTTGAGTAAATAGAGACGCGACGATTACATCTTCTTTTTGAATCTTATGGGAGATATTCCCATCCTTCGACGGAAGAATTTGCTGAACGATGATGCGTCGGAAAAGTGAAGTCTGTCAGCTACTTGCTGGGCGGTAGAGTCGGAGTCGCGTAATAGTACAACAGCGCGTTCCAGAAGCATGTCGTTTATTACCTGACCTACCGATTTGTTAAGTACCTCTTTCATCACTTTAGACAAGTAATGAGGCGAGATACAGAGCATACCCGCATAAAAAGCAACGTCATGATGCTCTTCGATGTTGACCATCAGCAACTCCATGAACCGTTTGACCAAATCCTCTTTTCTGTTGCTGACAATGTGTTCGGCTGTCATTCTGCCTCTGCTGAGGATTATGTTCATGTTCTCATACATGAACGTGAGTACGGCAAGGCGGGCAAGGTCAACCCCGAAAAGATGATCCTCGTCTGCGAGGTGGTTTTCAACTGCATCAAGACATCCCTCCAGTATGAGGGTGTCTTTTCTTGAAAGCTCTTTGGTATGTTTTTCACGCATGCCCATGAGCTGAGACACCGACAAAATACGACGTCCTCTCATCGTTTTGTCGAGGAATAGTTTGGACATGCACAAAATTCGTCCCGAGACATCGTTCGAGCAAGAGAGATGATTTATTATGTCGAACATCCCTTTTCCGATAAGATTGTCGCCATCAGCTCGGGCATGCATCACTTTGTTGTTGATTGTTATGTCGATGCTTCCTTCGTCCAACAATAAAAAAATTACAGCCAAACCATCGTGCGTAGAGAAGTATGCCTCCAACATGTTGTTAAGGCGATTGGCACTGAGTCTTCTGTCGATTCGCGTGAGGATAATCTCATTCTCGATAGAATAGATCTCGGGAATTTCAGGTAATGCTTTGTTGTTCACAATCATTACGAAGTGTTTTTAATTCGCAAAATATACCGCCCCGTATATAAAAACGAATAATTGTTTTATCAAAGACACATAAAAGACAACAAAACGTTTGTTTGTTTCAAAAAAAAACATTATCCGACGGCAAAAATAGTTAAAAAAGGACTTGATATATATTTTTTGTTCAACATTAAACCATTATAGTATTAATTAAAGCAATATTTTTGTAATAATTTAACAGACTTTTGTAGTCCAAAAGCTATCTTTGTAGATTAAAAAGCATATTTCGACGTGTAATTTTGAGACATATTGTATTTGCGGCATCCGTATTTCAATATCTCTTCACGTCAAATTTCTCTAATGAACAGGCGAGATGACAAAGCAGACAAGAAAAAGACTCGGAATTATGACGGTGACATTGTTTTTAACGGTCTTTACACAGCCGTTGAATGCGATGCAGCAGGATAGTGTCGCCGTAGTAAGAGACAGCTCCGACAACATAATATTTTTAAGTCTTGAAGATGCCGTTTCGATAGCTCTCGAAGAGAGTCCCACGGTAAAAATGGCGGGCAACGAGATTGTCAAGACGGGGTATGCCAAGAAGGGAACATACGCTGCGCTGTATCCCCAGATTGAGGCTTCCGCCGCATATCAGCGAACCATCAAAAAGCAGGTCATGTATATGGGCGGATTTGACGGTGGTATCGAGGTCGGTATGAACAACAGCTGGAACGGTGGTTTGAGTGCCTCAATGCCGCTTGTCAATGTGGCTCTGTGGAAACAGCTCAAAATAAGCGCAATGGATGTTGAACTTGCCGTCGAAAAGGCGAGGGGTTCGAAGATTGACCTTGTTGAACAGGTGTCAAACGCCTTTTTCGCCGTGCTGCTGGCTGTCGATAATAACATTGTTTACAAGGAGATATACGACAATGCGGTTGTCAACTATCAGAACGTCAAGCAGAAATATGATGTAGGCAGTGTTTCGGAGTATGACTTGATAAGAGCGGGAGTCACCGTAAAGAACGCCGAACCCGCGCTTTATGATTCCGAGAATCTCCTGCAAGTGTCGCTTTGGCAGCTCAAGGCGGTCATGGGCATAGACCTCGACACGGAGATACGCTGTAAAGGCGAGCTCAAAGACTATGAGTCCAAAATGACGGGCATGATTGAGGGCGGTACAATCGAGAAGAACAGTTCATTGGCACAGATTGAGATACAGGGACGTCAGCTGGCAAAAAATCTTGAGGCTATCAAGGCTGCCAACTATCCGACACTCGGTTTGAGCGCGAGCTATCAGTGGAGCAGTATGAACGACTCGTTCAAGTTCTCCAACTACCGCTGGACACCATATTCTGTCGCCGCTTTGAGTCTTAACATACCAATTTTTGCGGGCGGCAAGAGACGAATGGATGTCAAACAGGCAAAAATAGACATTGAAAATCTTGAGCTTCAGAGGACGGACACCGAGCGCAGTCTCAATGTGGAACTGCTCAAACAGCAGGGTAACATGCAGACCTGCATACGACAGCTCGACGCCGCACGTTCAAGCATATCGGAGGCAGAGAAGGGCTATGATATAGCAGTTAAGCGTTACGAGATAGGCGGCGGAACGCTCCTTGAGATAAACGACTCGCAACTGGCGCTAACGCAGGCACGCCTCACATTCAATCAGGCAATATACAACTATATGGTTGCCAAAAACGCGATAGACCGCCTGACAGGTAAATTTGAAACAGAAGAAAAATAAGATACGGAGATGAAATTTTACAAACAGACAACACCGATGGCTATTTGTCTTGCCATGTTGCTCGGTTCATGCGCAGGAGAAAGCGCAAAAAACACCGTGCAGGAGGAACAGACAAAACCCCTCGTCACGGTCGATGTGGCGACAGTCGCGGATGTGGAACAGATAAGCACTTTCACTGGAACGATAGAGGCGCAGGTCAAGAACGACATAGCTCCGCAAAGCCCTGTCAGAATAGGGCGCATCCTGGTAGAGGTGGGTGACCATGTATCCAAGGGGCAGACTCTTGTCAGAATGGACCCGACAAACCTCAATCAGGCAAAAGTCGATATGGAGAACAAAAAAGTCGAGTTCATGCGTTCGGATGAGCTCTACAAGGTCGGCGGCACTTCAAAGTCGGATTGGGATGCCAAGAAACTCGCTTACGATGTGGCGAAGAGCAGTTATAACAACCTGCTCGAAAACACCACTCTGAAGAGTCCTATCAGCGGCGTTGTCAGCTCCCGAAACTACGATAACGGCGATATGTTCTCGTCGGGTACTCCGATACTTACCGTCGAACAGATACGCCCCGTCAAATTGATTGTCAATGTTTCGGAGGTGTTGTTCACCAAGGTGAAAAAAGGCATGGAGGTGGATATCACCACCGATGTCTATGGTGACCGTCTCTTCAAAGGCTATATAAACATCGTCTATCCGACCATCGACCCTTCCACACGAACTTTCCCGATAGAGGTACGTCTCTCAAATGCCGACGAGGCGATACGTCCCGGCATGTTTGCCCGTGTGAGCCTGACGCATGACGTTAACGAGAGGGTTGTAATCCCCGACAGAGCCGTACTCAAACAGACAGGTTCGGGTACAAAATATGTCTATCGCATAGAGGACGGCAAAGCGGTATTTACCGAGGTGACTCTCGGTCGCCGCATGGGTACACTCTATGAGATTATCGACGGCTTGTCAAAAGGCGACAGTGTTGTGACAACGGGTCAGACGAGACTCACCAACGGCTGCGAGGTTGACATAACCGTCGAACAGCAGGCACGCGATTCGGTAAAGCAGCAATAAACATCCTCCGAAAGAGAAAATCAAAATATCAGCGCATGTCCGTTCGGCTACCGATAAGAGAACGGGCATACAACAACACAGATAAGCATGAGTCTTTATAAAACATCCGTCGGCCGTCCAATCACGACGCTTCTTGTGTTCGTGGCGATAGCCATTCTCGGTATCTTCTCGCTGGGACGCCTTCCTGTCGATTTGCTGCCCGAGATTGAGACCAACGCAATCATGGTGATGACGACCTATCAGGGAGCCAGCGCCGCCGACATCGAGACCAACGTTACACGCCCGCTCGAGAATACACTCAACGGCGTGAGCGACCTCAAACACATAACATCGCAGTCAAAAGAGAACATCTCGATAATAACCCTTGAGTTCGAGTACGGTATTGACATCGACGTCGCTACCAACGACGTGCGCGACAAACTCGACATGATAAGTTCGGCGTTGCCCGATGAGGTTGATACCCCCATATTGTTTAAATTCGGTACGGAGGATATCCCCATCATGCTTCTTTCGGTAGCCGCCGATGAGAGTATGCCGGGTCTCTATAAGATTCTCGACGACAACGTGGCGACACCGCTTGCCCGTATCAAAGGCGTGGGTACAATCTCAATTTCGGGTATCCCCGAGAGAGAAATACAGGTCTATTGCGACCCCCGTAAACTTGAGGCGTACGGTATATCTATCGAAAATATCGCCTCTGTCATCGCCGCCGAGAACAAGAACGTACCCGCGGGTAATATAGACATCGGCTCCAACAGCTACTCGCTCAGGGTGCAGAAAGAGTTTTCGGCGCCTGAGGAGATGCTCGGACTCGTGGTCGGAACCTCTAACGGCAAGACCGTCTATCTGAGGGATGTGGCGACCGTCACCGACACCCATGAAGAGAGGTCGCAGGAGAGCTACACCAACCGCAAGAAAGGCGGTATGATTATGATTCAGAAGCAGTCGGGAGCCAACTCGGTCGAAATAGCCGAGAAGGTGAAAGAGATGCTTCCAAAAATCGAGAAGACTCTGCCGTCGGATATCAAGATAGGCGAGATTGTCAACACCTCCGACAATATCCTCAATACCATAGACTCACTCACCAAGACAATCACCGTGACGTTCTTCATCGTGATGCTGGTGGTGCTCGTCTTCCTCGGACGTTGGCGCGCCACATTCGTGGTGGTGCTGACGATACCCATATCGTTGCTCTCGGCGCTCATATATTTGCTTGTGTCTGGCAATACGCTCAACATCATATCGATGAGTGCGCTCTCAATCGCTATCGGTATGGTCGTCGATAACGCCATTGTGGTGCTCGAAAACATCACCACGCATATCGACAGGGGTAGTAAACCCAAACAGGCGGCTATCTTCGCTACCAACGAGGTGGCTATCTCGGTTATGGCATCAACGCTCACCACAATAGCGGTGTTCCTGCCGCTGACCATGATAACGGGTATGGCAGGCGTGCTGTTCAAACAGCTCGGCTGGATGGTGACAATCATCCTTTCGGTATCTACTTTGGCGGCAATAACCCTCACACCGATGCTCTGCTCGCAGATGATGAGGTTCAACAAGAAAAAAAGCCGCATGCAGGAGATATTCTTCGTGCCGATAGAAAAGGCGCTCAACGCCCTCAATAACGGTTACGCAAAACTGCTCGGTCGTCTTTACAACTATCGAAAAACGGTCGTTTTCTGTGCGGCGCTGCTCTTCTTCGGCACGGTATTCGGGTTGGGCAAGGTCATGAAGACAGAGTATTTCCCGACACAGGATAACGCGCGAATAAGCATTACCGTCAAACTGCCCGCGGGTACACGACAGGAACTCACCCGTGACCTCGCTCTGCGTATAAACGACACCCTCGTCGCTCACTATCCCGAAATTAAGGTAATCAACTTCACCGAAGGACAGGCTGGTACCGACGACGTATTGTCATCCATGCGTGACAACGGCACATACCTTATATCGTTCAACATATCGCTCGTCAGCGTTGAGGACCGAGACAGAGGCCTGACCCTCATAGGTGACCTTATGCGTAAAGACCTCGAAAAATTCCCCGAGATAAGAACATTCGAGGTGGTCGAAGGCGGACAGTCAGGCGGTGCGGGCGGACAGACAACCGTAGATATAGAGATATACGGCTACGACTTTACCGCAACAGACATCCTGGCGGCACAGGTGGCAGAGAAGATGAGCGCGGTGGAAGGTTGTACGCAGGTCAATATCAGCCGTGACGAGTACACTCCCGAATATCAGGTTGACTTCGACCGTGAGAAACTTGCGCAAAACGGTCTTAACGTAAGTACCGCGGCAAGCTATCTCCGTAACCGCATAAACGGCTCCGTGACATCATATTACAGGGAAGACGGCGATGAGTATGACATCCGTGTCAGATACGGTCTTCCGTTCCGAGAATCTGTAGAAGACATCGAAAACATTGTAATATATAACGCGCAAGGCAACGGAATCAAGGTCAAAGACCTCGGTCGTGTCATTGAGACCTTTACTCCGCCCACAATCGAACGTAAAGACCGTGAGCGTGTAATCACCGTATCGTGCGTGGTGGGTAACGGTTACGCGATGAGCCAGATACTCGCCGAAGCCAACAAGGTAATGGAACAGGTGGAGATACCCGCGGGTCTGACATGGCAGTTCGGCGGCGCATTCGAAGACCAGCAGGATACGTTCACCGACCTGTTCACCCTCATGGCGTTGATTATAATATTGGTGTTCATCATCATGGCGGCGCAGTTCGAGTCGTTTACATATCCCTTCGTAATCATGTTCTCAATACCCTTCGCTCTGGTGGGGGTAATCATAGGTCTTGTTGTAACCAACACTCCTATGGGTGTCATGGCGCTTTTGGGCGTGCTTATGCTGGTGGGTATTGTGGTTAACAACGGTATCGTTCTCGTGGACTACACAAACCTCTGTCGTGAACGAGGTATGAGCGTGAAAGATTCAGTTGTGACGGCTGGTCGCTCACGTCTCCGCCCCGTGCTCATGACGACGCTTACCACGGTGATAGGTATGATTCCGCTTGCCGTTGACCGTGGAGAGGGTTCCGAAATGTGGCGTTCAATGGGTACGACCGTCGCCTGCGGTCTGTCGTTTTCGACACTCATAACCTTGATACTCGTACCGATCCTTTACAGTATGTTTGCCGACTTCGGTGAGAGAAGAAAAGCTCGCAAGAAAGCACGACAGGAACGTAAAGAGGCAAAAGAAGCAGAGAGAGTGAAAGAATCCGAAACGACATCAGAATCGGGAGCGACAGAATCCCTCTCATCAATTTAAATGTCACCCGACAACATAACACAGTAACGACAAGATGAAAGCGATATTCATATCATTCAATCAGGCATTCTACGATGAGATAATTTCATTGATGGATGAGCTCGGACTCCGTGGTTTCACAAGCTGGGAGACTGTCACGGGTCGTGGTTCCAACAATGGCGAGCCCCATTTGGGCAGTCACGCATGGCCCACCCTCAACAGCTCAATCCTTGCCTTTGTCGATTCAGAAAAAGCTCCCCTCTTTCTTGAACGTCTCCGAGACCTCGATAAAGCGGCTGAACAGCAGGGGTTAAGAGCCTTTGTCTGGAATATAGAATCGACTATCTGATATAAAGCATGTATATGCAAAAACAGCCCGTATGAAATTTCATGCGGGCTGTTTTTGCATATACATGCTTTAT
>CASDZP010000049.1 GCA_949285535.1 uncultured Alistipes sp. | reverse complement strand
GTATAGTTTGGAGAAAACATACACCTTTACATTCACAACACAGACAGCGATTCCCGACGGAACGACACTTACGGTTGATTGCAGCAAAGGTTCGACAGCGGGTAGCGGTATTACCGCAAGTAAGGTAACCAAAGGTGATGGAGAAAATACATATACTTTTACACTCACTGTTCCCGCGAGTGATGAAGACACAGAAAACGATTATTCAATAGATATTGAAGCAAACGATGTTTCGATAGGTTCATTTACGGTTAAAACACCCGTACAGCCGAAATTTGCAAATACAACGGCGGAAGTATGGGGCGGTGTAAAAGACCGTCAAGAGTTAAAATCAGTTTCTTATTACGCATCCGACTGGGATTTGAAAAATTTTGACTCAAGTAATCCCCAAAAAATCTCTGTTGCAAAGGATGTAGCTGGAAAGATTGTTGTTGGCTATGCCGAAACAATGACATATAGCGATGCGGCACAAAGTGCAACAATAACAATGAATTTGAACGGCGGTAATACAGTTTCTTTTGCTACGAAACAATCACCTGTTGTGTTTAATGTGTCGAAAGAAGACTCTTTGAAACTGAAAAATGTTGCTAAAAACGGAGCTACGGTTTCGCTTGTTGTAAATACGTCAGCGGGAACTGGTTCTACTTCTTGGAAAGTCGCTAAAAGTACACAAAGTTGGCTTACCACCACGCCTTCTGTTGGCGGAACTGAAACTAATGCGAGCGGTACGTCGTTGAGTGTTATAGTTGCACCAAACAATGCCGAACAACGTATAGGGCAATTCGTACTTGAAAGCCAAAATACGACTTCGCAGTCGTTTACGGTAACTCAGCTTGCCAATTTTACCGCAACAATTCAAAGTATCACGTACGGTTCTGGTAATCCTGCCGTATTCGAGACAAATACACTCAAAGCGTTTAGTGTTGCATACGATTATACGGTTAATATCAAGACTTCTGCACCAGCAAGTAGTGGCCGTATTAAAGTTATTTCTAAAACATCAGGAACCAAAGTCACAATCAAGTCACAACCGACTGGAAGTAAATTTGACATAACGATTGACGGTAATGTGGCAGGTTCGTTTACGGTTCTTCAAGCCAAAAAGACAAGTATTCTTGTTGAAAATAAGAGCAGTTATTCTGTTATTGGTGGTTTGGCGTCTGCAAACGGTACATTTGTAGCTTCTGTTTGGGATATACTCGAAAATGGTTATGTTACAAGTTCTAATACGACAGTTCATAAAGTGAGCTCTCTTTCAATTGCTGGGACATTTAAAGTTGCCTTCAAAGAGACTTTGTCATTCAACGAAGAGACAACAAACGCAACAATAGTATTGAAAGGACGAGACGGAGTAAACCGAGCAACAGCAACCGTTAGTCAGACACCTGTAAAACTTGTAGCTAATCCTGGATCCATTACATTTAACGGTCAACCTAATCAAACAGCTACATCAACAATAACCACTTCAAATGACGGTACAATATCAAGTGGATTGACAGTATCTCCACAGAGTAACGGTTGGATGATGGCAAGTGTGTCAGGAAATAAGGTAACCATAAAGACAACTGCGGAAAATGATACAGGAAAAGAAAGACCCGTTCCTAATTTTGTGGTGACTTATAAAGGAACAACAATTCAAATTAGTGTTATACAGAATTGTGATTTTAATCCATATCAGACTGTTAATATTGGCGGTATTGCATGGATGAAATATAATCTGGGTAAAAGCAGTAAGGAAGGGCAAATGACTTTTGCGACAAAATTACCGTCAGAGTGCACAGATGACCCGATAAAAACCAAGTCACATGGTCGGTTTTACCAATGGGATGTTGGTGATAAATCGTGGAGTAGTGTTGGTTTAGGGGCGATGAGTGGGTGGAACTCAACTAATCCTCCTACCTCTAATTCTTCATGGTTAACGGCTAACAATCCATGCCCAGATGGTTATCGATTGCCGACATATGATGAAAGTGTTATTTTATGTAATAATACAAACGTGACTTATATGAGTGGAGAATGGAGTTCATCTAATTATGGTTATGTAGTTTTGTCAAGTAAAACAGCTTCTAGTGCAAAGATTGAACTTCCAGCTGTAGGTCGTCGTTATCCTGGTGATGGCTCATTACATGAAAATGGGTTAGAGGGGCATTATTGGGTTTCAACACAACTTGAAGACGCTAAGACACATGGATATAATTTAATGTTTACAAGTACAAAAGTATCTCCTTTAGGTTCAATGTATAAAGCTAACGGAGCTAATGTGCGTTGTGTGAAAAATTAAAATGGTGTATGTTGGTAAATCCTTTGAAAAATCATTATAGATTTTATATTCCTACTACAGTAAAGGCTTTTTTTAGTATGTTTTGTGTTAATCACGGAATGTTATGTGATTCGCCAATTTGAGTAAATGTCGCTTAATAATAGCGTCCGTTTAAGAGGTTATTCCTCTTGAACGGACGCTATTATCATATGACGTTTCCCTGGTGCGCCTGGAAGTCGTTTAACGTGAAATCCCGCAGCTCGCAGGGCTTGTTTGACAATACCTTTGGAGCAGTAGGTGACTAGTATGCCACGGGAGGTCATGGAGCTATACAGTCGGCTGAATATCTCGGTGCTCCATTGGGTGGTGGCGGTGTCGGGGGCAAAGGCATCCCAATAGACAAGGTCGTAACGAGAGTCGAAAGGATAATCTTCGATGCGGGTGAAACGCTTGTCGAGGATGAAACGGTCGGTTATGGATACGGAAGTGTCCCAAGGGGCGTCGTGGAGCGATTGGAAAATGACTGGGTCGCAACCGATGACTTCGGGGTAACCGAACGAGGCGACACAAGAGGGGTCTATCGGATATGCCTCGACAGCGTGGTAGGTTATATCCAGAGAGTGGTCGGCGGCATATAAAAGCGACAACAGGGCGTTGAGTCCGCTGCCGAACCCCATTTCGAATATCTCTACAAGTGTGGAAGAAAAACGGGCAAGACCCGCATTTATAAAGGTGTGGACACTCTCGGTGACGGCACCGTTGACGGAGTGGTAACACTCGCCCGTTACGGGGTGGACGAGTGTCGCGCTTCCGTCAAGTGTTTTTTTGACCTCAGGCGTTATCATCATTGCCTCTTTTGAGCATCAGAACGACGTTCTCTACATGGTGAGTGTGTGGAAACATATCGACAGGCTGTACTTTCTCGACTTTATAGAGGAAGTCGAATATGGCGATGTCGCGTGCCTGTGTGGCAGGGTTACAGCTGACATAGACCAGCCTGTCGGGAGCGGCGCGGAGTATTGTCTGCGCCACATCCTCGTGGATGCCCGCACGGGGAGGGTCGAGGATTATCACGTCGGGGTGTCCGTGTGTGCGAATGAAGTCGTCCGAGAGGATGTCTTTCATGTCGCCTGCAAAGAACTCTGTGTTGCTGATGCCGTTTATTGAGGAATTGACCTTGGCGTCCTCTATCGCTTCGGGCACATACTCTATACCTATCACCTTGCGTGCTTTCGACGCCACAAAGTTGGCTATCGTACCCGTGCCAGTATAGAGGTCATATACGGTCTCCGTTCCAGTAAGGGCGGCAAAGTCACGCGCCACGCTGTAAAGTCTGTACGCCTGTTCGGAGTTGGTCTGATAGAACGATTTGGGACCCACCTTAAAACTCAAAGTTTCCATTTTCTCGATGATATGGTCTTTGCCGCTGAATAGGACAACCTCCTGATCGGTGTATGAGTCGTTGAGCTTGGTGTTTATTATATACATCAATGATGTTATCTCGGGGAAAGTGTCACGCAGGTGTGATAACAGCGCGTTTCTGCTTTGCGGCTCGTCTTCGGCGAATATCACAATAACCATAAGGTCGCCAGCCGATGAACTGCGCACCACGATGTTGCGCATCATGCCGCTGTTGGCACGTATGTCGTAAAAGCTCATGCCGTTGGCAATGGCGAACTTCTTTGCTTCGAGACGTATGGCGTTCGAGGGATCGCGCTGAAGGTGGCACTCCTCGATGTCGAGAATCTTGTCGAACATACCCGTCACGTGGAATCCGAGCGCTCCGTCGCTACCGTCAACACCCGCCGCCATCTGTTCAAATGTTAGCCAGCGTTTGTTGCAGAATGTGAATTCGAGTTTGTTACGGTAATATCGGGTTTTCTCGGAGCCTATGATGGGTGATATGGGAGGCAGAGCAACCTTGCCTATGCGTCCGAGCTGGTCCGACACCTGACGCTCTTTGAGTGCGAGCTGTTTGTCGTAGGGGAGGTTCTGCCACTTGCAACCGCCGCATTCGCCGTAATGTTTGCAGAACGGCTCGGCTCTTTCGGGCGAGCGTTTCAGGTACTCGACAACATAGCCCTCCATGAAACGGCGGTGCAGTTTGTTGACCTGAACCTTTACCACGTCGCCCGGAACGGTCATCGGAACGAACACAACGATGTCGTTATAACGGCCGAGCGATTTGCCCTCTGCCGCAACATCCACTATCTCAAGCTCTTCAATGAGCGGGTAAACTTTCTTTTTTCGTGCCACTTCTTTTCTGTTTTGCCGCTAAGATACGGTTTTTTTCGGCAAAATCGTTATCTTTGTTATCGGAGCGTGTCTTTTGACCGCCGTAACACATTGACACTTATGATAAAAGTAAAAGTTTTTCCCTGCAATCCGTTCAGGGAGTTGTGCTATGTCGTATCGTGCGACAACAGCAGCGAGGCGGTCATCATCGACTGTGGCGCCATGGACGACGCTGAAAGAGGTCGTATCACCGACTATATCGAGAGCAAGGGGCTGAAACCAGTAATGCTTGTAAACACTCACGGACACATAGACCATATAATGGGTATAAACGAGCTGAAACGACGTTATTCCATACCTTTTGCCATCGACTCGCGCGAGGGTGATGTTTTGACATCTGCACCGCAAAGCGCGCTTATGTTCGGACTGCCTGTGGAGGGTGACATCGTACCTGAGATAGATATAGACCTCTCGACAAAAGAGAGTATCGAATTCGGCGACTGCTCGCTGCGTGTGTTGCGCACACCCGGTCATACTCCCGGAGGCGTGTCGCTGTATCATGAGCCTACCAAGACCCTTTTTACGGGTGACACTCTCTTTGCGGGAAGCATAGGACGCACAGACCTGCCAGGAGGCGACTACGACGCGCTTATCGGAAGCATCATCGATACGATATTGCCGCTTGGAGGCGATGTCAAGTTCTATCCCGGTCACGGTAACAGCAGTACGCTCGCTCACGAGGCGGCATACAATCCGTTCGTTTCGGAGGCGCTTCGAGGTTTTAACAATCCAATGGAGTAAGCGATGAGAATAGACATCATAACCGTATTGCCTGAACTTATGGAGAGTCCTTTGGGACACTCCATAATAAAACGCGCTTGCAACAAAGGACTGGTCGAGATTCATGTGCATAATCTGCGTGACTATACCGACGACAACCGTCGCACCGTCGATGACTATCCTTTTGGCGGTGAGGCGGGCATGGTGATGAAGATTGAGCCGATATGGCGTTGTATCAACAAGTTAAAGGAGGAACGTCATTACGATGAAATTATATATACATCGCCCGACGGTGAGCAGTTCAATCAGCAATGCGCTAACAGCCTTTCGTTGCTTGAGAATATCATAATTCTATGCGGTCACTATAAGGGCGTCGATTACAGGGTACGAGAGCACCTTATCACCAAAGAGATATCAATCGGTGACTATGTCCTTTCAGGCGGAGAGCTCGCCGCGGCGGTCATCACCGATAGTATCGTGAGGATAATACCCGGAGCGATAGGCGACGAGTCATCCGCGCTGACAGATACTTTTCAGGATAATCTGCTCGCACCGCCTGTCTATACACGTCCCGCCGAATTCAACGGCTGGAAGGTGCCCGATGTGCTTTTGTCGGGTAATTTTAAGGAGATTTCGTTATGGCAGGAGCGGACGGCAATCGAGAGAACCGAACGGTTGCGACCCGACCTGCTTAAAAAAAGATAAACCATGAGATACTATGTCATAGCGGGAGAGGCCTCTGGCGACCTGCACGGCGGCAACCTGCTCAAAGGAATAAAGGAGCGTGACCCTGAGGCGGAAATACGCTTTTGGGGAGGCGACAGAATGGCTGCCGTGGCGGGCAGTCAAAATATGGTCAAGCATTATAAGGAGACCGCAATCATGGGCTTTTGGGAGGTGTTGAAAAATCTTAACACCATTGAGGGATTCATGAAACTGTGCCGCTGTGACATGATGCGGTTCGCTCCAGACGTGCTGATACTCATAGACTACGCGGGTTTTAATCTGAGAATGGCGAAGTTCGCGAAGAAGCACGGAATAACGACATACTATTATATCGCACCGAAGGTGTGGGCATGGAAAGAATCGAGGGTAAAGAAAATTCGCAAATACGTCGATAAGCTGTTTGTGATATTCCCCTTCGAGACCGACTATTTCGCAAAGTGGGGCATTGAGAACTACTATTTCGGTAACCCTATAATGGACGCTATCGAGGAACGCAACAAAATAGTGTCAACTGACGCGCAGTTCAGAGCCGAGAACGGTCTGGATGAGCGTCCAGTGGTGGCGTTGCTGGCTGGAAGCCGTAAAAATGAGATTTTTTATAACCTGCCTTTCATGGTTGATGTGGCGGCGCGTTTCCCGCAATGGCAGTTTGCGATAGCGGGCGTTCCTTGGCTCGATAAGAGCGTCTATGAGGCGTGCATGACAAAAAATGCGGGTAATGTCAAGTTGCTGTGCGACAAGACATACGAGATTCTGACACACTCGACGGCGGCAATAGTGACAAGTGGAACGGCAACCCTCGAAGCGGCTCTGCTGAAAACACCCGAACTTGTTTGCTACTGGTGTAACCCCGTTTCTGCAATGATTGGCAAAATGTTCATAAAACTCAAATGGGTGTCGTTGGTCAATATAATAATGAACAGAGAGGTAGTCAGAGAGTTGCTATATAAAGATATGGTTGTCGATGACGCGGCGGCGGAACTTTCGGCTATAATGCCCGGAGGCGCAAAACGTGAACATATGCTCGCGGAGTTCGATACGTTGGCGTCACGTATGGGTGAGGCTGGCGCGTCGGAGAGAGTGGCGGCAAAAATGGTGGAGCTGTTGCGTGAGGATAAGGACATGAAAAAGTAATACGCCGACAAACAATAATCGTATGAAACGCGAAAATATACTTACGGGAAAATACGCTACGCTTATGGCGGCGGCGGAGAAGGCTCGCTCGTTGAGCCGTTCGCCCTATTCGGAGATAAAAGTTGGCGCGGCGGCATTGTTGTCTTCTGGCGAGACAATAACGGGCGCTAATTGGGAGAGTCCGTCGTACCCCGCAGGTATCTGTGCAGAGCGTTCCATGCTCTCGAATGTATTTTCTCATGGGACAGAGTGTGTGATAGAGTCGGTAGCCATATCTGCGGAGCGTAAGGGCGGCGAGCCGATGGATATATCGCCATGCGGTATATGCAGACAATCATTGCTTGACGCCGAAAAGAGTCAGGGGAAAAGTATTAATGTGATATTCAGGCATAACGGCGAATATGTCATTACAGATTCAGCCGCCGAATTGTTGCCGTTCGCTTTCGACGAGATATAATATAAATAATATTGTTGTCGCATTACAATAAAAAACGAGGCTTCGCTCCAACGGGTATAAAATTCGGAGCGAAGCCTTTTTCGTTGAGGCTTTTCATGTTTTTTAGGCGGTGAACCTGCCTATCGTCTGAGGTAGTAAATCATCATGACCGCACCTAATATCAGAAGCAGACCCGGGATGCTCACTATTGTCAGCAGGTTGAAGAAGTTGAACATGGCGATTACACCCAAAACTACTGTTATCGCCCCAACCACCACCTCGCGTGTGCACAACAGAAACACTCCTATTCCTACCGTGAGTGCCTGCCATGTCATCAGACGTGCATAAACGTTGGCGGGTATGAGTCCTGCCGTTTTTAATATAACCAGTATCCCTATCACAAAAAAGAGAATAGCCAAAAGCAGAAACAACGATCCTCTGCGAGAAGCTGATGTTGCCATAATTCATAAATGTTTTTTATTCGGTGCCACAAAAATAATTATTATTACCTTTGAATCGAAAAAAAACAGCGATGCAATACAACGAAAAAGATATAGACATATATGTCCGCCGACACTCAACTCCGGAGAGCGATGCGCTCAAAGAGCTTGATAGGCAGACTCATCTGCGTGTGATACAGCCGCGTATGCTATCAGGTCACATTCAGGGAAAGATGATTGAGATGATGGTGCGTATGGCTCGCCCTAAACGGGTGCTCGAGATAGGCACGTTCACAGGCTATTCAGCAATCGCCATTGCACAAGGTCTCGATGACGATGCTTTCATAGATACGATAGATCCCAATGATGAACTTGAAAGCATGGTATCCGAGTTTGTCGAACGCGCGGGAGTGCAGTCGAAAGTAAGGATTCATTCGGGTAGCGCACTCGATGTAGTTCCGCAACTCGGCGACTGTTACGACTTTGTATATGTCGATGGCGACAAGCGTGAATATCCCCAATATTATAGAATGCTTCTTGACGGCGGACATGTGCACAGCGGCTCTTTTATCCTTGCCGACAATACCTTATGGGATGGTAAAGTGGCAGTAGAGCCCGAAAAACGCGACGACCATACAACGGCTTTGATTGAGTTCAACCGCATGGTCGCCGAAGACCCGAGGGTGGAAGTGGTTATCGTTCCGCTCAGAGACGGGTTGAGTATAATAAGAGTGAAATAAAACGATTCGGTCATGGCTGACAATAATAATGAAAATGATAAAACGACAGTCTCAGACGTAGCGACACAAACGTCATCCGCGGTGGCGGGAGTTCGGCCTCCGCTGTGGAACCGTAACTTTATCCAGTGTTGCATCTCGTACTTCCTGATGAACTTCTCGTTCTATCTTCTGATGCCTACAATACCGCTCTATCTCGTCGATGTACTTAATGTCGATACAGGTAAGGTGGGTATGGTTCTGTCAAGCTATACGATAGGTCTGCTATGCGTCCGACCACTTTCGGGATATATTGTAGATTGCTTCTCCCGAAAGAAACTCTATCTTCTCTCTTTTGCAGCCTTTGCCGCAATGTTCGCGGGCTATATGGTTGCCGCCACCGTCCTCACGTTGATGTTGGTACGTTTCGTGCAGGGCGGATTCATGGGACTCACATCCGTGTCGGGAAACACCATAACGATAGACGTGATACCCTCCGTTCGTCGAGGTGAGGGTATGGGATTCTATGGTCTGACAATCAATCTTGCCATGTCTTTGTCTCCGCTGATATCGGTTTGGTTATATGACAAATACGGATTCCATACACTTGTATTCTGGGGCATGGTGACCGCCTTTTTAGGTGTCCTTTCAGTCAGCCTGATACGCTATCCGCAACGTGCTAAAATTCCAAGACCCAAATTCTCGCTTGACCGTTTTATATTGGTAAAAGCTCTGCCGACCGCACTTTCATACATTCTTGTGGCAATACCTTATGGCATGGTCGTATCATTCGTGGTGCTTTATGGTAAGGAGATAGGCGTTGAGAAAGCAAGCTATTTCTTTATATTCATGGCGATAGGTGTCGGCATGGCGCGTCTCGTTTCGGGGCGTCTTGTTGACAGAGGCAAAATACATACCGTCTCAATATTCGCGCTCACCTCGTTGGCGGTATCTTATCTTGTATTCGGTTCATTTCACGTGGCATCGGTGTTCTTTATATGTGCCTTTGCCATAGGTCTCTGCTTTGGAGTATGTGTCCCCGCCTATCAGTGTCTGTTTGTCAATGTCGCGCCACACAACATGAGGGGAACGGCAACATCCACATATCTTACATCTTTCGACCTGGGTGTCGGCATGGGTATGTTCGTGGCAGGCTTCATCAGCGAGCATATAAACATGGCTGCCGCCTATCTATCATGTGGAGTATTCTGTCTGTTATCGCTTATCGTGTATATTAAAATGGTAATACCTTCTTATAATCGCAATAAATTAAATGTATAAAATTCGGGTCAGAGCATGGAGCGGATTTGAAGGATATCGGGAGTTAATTTGAGATAATTTTATGAAAATAAGGTAGTATTTGTTTTTTATGCTTTTTTCATTATCTTTGTCAATGTCTATTAGTAAGAAAGAGAGACGTTTACGAGCTGTTTTTTACTATTTTTGATGATTTTA
>CASDZP010000048.1 GCA_949285535.1 uncultured Alistipes sp. | reverse complement strand
GATATGGGGAGGAGTAAAAGATCGGCAGAATCTTAAATCGGTATCTTATTATGCGTCCGACTGGGATTTGAAAGATTTTGTTACGAGCAATCCTAAAATTACCGTCGCGAAAGATATTGCGGGTAAAATTGTTGTGGGCTATGCCGAAACAATGACCTACAATGATGCGGCACAGAGTGCGACGATAACGATGAATCTGAACGGCGGGAACAAAGTTTCTTTTGATACTAAACAGACGCCTGTTACATTCAATGTATCACAAGCCGATACGCTGAAACTTAAAAACGTCGCAAAAAACGGAGCTACTGTTTCGCTCGTGGTCAATACCTCGGCGGGTACAGGTTCGACCTCATGGAAGATAGCGAAAAGTTCACAGAAATGGATTACGACGTCTCCTAAAATAGGCGGAACGGAGACCAATGCGAGCGGTGCGTCGTTGAGTGTAAATAGGCGGAACGGAGACCAATGCGAGCGGTGCGTCGTTGAGTGTTATTGTCGCCGCCAATACAGGTATGGAGCGAATGGGGCAGTTTGTTCTGGAGAGCCAAAACACGACATCGCAGTCGTTTACAGTGACGCAGCTTGCGAACTTCACGACAACAATACAGAGCGTGACATACGGTTCTGGTAATCCTGCCGTCTTTGAGACGAACACGCTCAAGGCGTTCAGTGTCGCATACGATTATACATTCACAATCAAGACATCTGCTATGACAAGCAGTGAGCGAGTGAAAGTCGTTTCAAAGACCGTAGGAACAAAAGTTACAATCAAGTCACAACCTACGGGCAGTAACGATACATATTCGTTTGTGTTGTCCGTTCCAGCAAATACGACAACAACCGAAACAGATTCAGAATTTGACATTACGGTTGACGGTAATGTCGCAGGTTCATTTACGGTTCGTCAAGCCAAGAAGACGAGTATTCTTGTCGAGAACAAAAGTACCTATTCTGTTCTCGGCGGCTTGACATCGGCAAACGGTACGTTTGTAGCGTCTGTTTGGGATATTCTCGAAACAGGTTACGTAACAAGCTCTAATACGACCGCCCATGCTGTCAGCTCGCTTTCAACAACGGGTACGTTTAAGGTGGCTTTTAGAAATCCAACATCATTTAATGAAGAGACATCAAATGCTACAATATCCTTGAAAGGGCGAGACGGTGTAACCCGAGCGACAGCAACGGTCAGTCAGACACCTGTAAAACTTACTCTTAATCCTGCATCTATTACTTTTGAAAACGGTCAACCGAATCAGACAGCAACGGTTACGGTTGGAACGACAAATGATGGAACAATATCAAGTGGTTTAACAGTGTCTCCTGAGAGTGGAAGTTGGTTTATGGCTAGCGTGTCAGGAAATAAAGTAATTGTAAAAACAACGGCAGAAAACGACACGGGAAGAGCAAGGATAACAAATATTAAGGTAACATATAAAGGAACAACTATTCAAATTTCAGTTAAACAAAATTGTGATTTTGATCCCTATTCAACTGTTAATATTGGTGGTGTAGAATGGATGAGATATAATTTGGGTAAAAGTAAATTTGAAAATGGAGGTTCGACGTTCGCAACGAAATTACCGTCAGAATGTACTGATGATCCGATAAAAACAAAATCACATGGTAGATTCTATCAATGGGGATGTGGTGAAAAATCATGGGAGAGTATTGGGAGTCGTGTTAGTGGATGGGATGAAGTTACCCCACCAACAGGGAATATTTCATGGCTTGAATCCAAAGATCCGTGTCCCGAGGATTATCGTTTGCCAACAAAAGAAGAATTTGTTTTATTGAAAAACGAGACTACACAGACAAATGCTGGTGGCTGGAATGCGAGTGATTACGGGTATATTATATTTACAAGTGGAAATATTAATTTAGAGTTCCCTGCTGTTGGTATTCGTAACCGTCCTAGTGGAATATTAGGTTATATGGGGACGTATGGTAATTATTGGTCTTCCTCTCAGTACGATGAGGAGATAGGGCACAATCTGAATTTTAGTAATAATAACGTCTATCCGACAGGTAAATATTATAAACAGAATGGTTTGAACGTGCGTTGTGTAAAAAAATAATATGTTTTCCTCGATTACATTCGAGATATGCGTTAAAGTTTATGTGAGAATGAGAATAATATCTTAGTGATAAGAATAATAAAAACATTATATGATATAATGAATTCTGTAATTCATTTAAAATCAGTATGTATTTAATATAAGATTTACTCTCGATTTTATATGCTCTTTTTTGTCGAGCGATGATAGTAGTAATAGCTGTCATCGCTTCTTTTTGTGGTTAGAGAGGAGACAATAAACATGAAGATGCTGACTTAGTGAGAGATAATGCGCCAAATGAGTGTGACATGGTCAAAAGGGGCTGTGCCCCCTCGTTTTGGTTACTTTGTCGAGGGACAAAGTAACTCCCGCTGAAGGCGCCCGTCGGGAGACCCCTCGGAGAGCTGGCTACTCCTGCCCGGAGAGAGCCCAGATATTCAGACCGTGATAGGGATAGTTATTACAATAAGCTCAATAGTATCATGCGAAAAGGTCGTTGATATTGCGTAATATCAACGACCTCTTTGCATGATTGCTATTGAGCTTATTGTAATAACTATCCCTATCACGGTTTGAATATCTGGGCTCTCTCCGGGCAGGAGCAACCAGCTCATGATGACGCCGATTACGGGGATGGCGAATTTGCGTATGTTGAGTTCGGAGACTTTGACGTCGGGGCGGGACAAGAGATAATACCATATCGAGAAACCGACGGCGGGTATTATGGCAAGCCATAATACCGCTCCCCAAAATTTGAGAGGGTAAGCGGTGAATGACAGGTCGGGTCTCTCAACGAACAGCGATACGATGAAGAGTAACAGACCGCCCGTAAAGTTGGCAAAAGAGGTGAGCATGACGGGTGATATGCCGTAACCGCTTTTGGCAACCATGATGTTGGTATAGGAGCCTGCGAGATTACTTAATAATAAAAGGACAACACCCGATATGAATGTCGTCGATTCACCTACCGTGCCGCCCTTGCTTATGCTTATGAAAACCACGCCCGCGAGACCGAGCGCGACAGCCACAATCTTACGCGGCGTGAAGCGGTCATTTCTCATTGTCAGGTGTGCCATTACGGCGACAAACAACGGTCCGAGTCCCGTTATTATCGCCGCCACCGCTCCCGGCACTTTGTCGAGACCCATGAAGAAAAGCCCGTATTGCAGGAATGTCTGTATGAAGCCGAACAGAAGCATGAACCGCCAATGTTTGAGCGCACCTATGATGTCGGCGCGTATGATGAACAGTACGGGTACAAGTAAAAGCCCTGCCAGCATGAACCGTATGCCTGACAGGGTGATTGGACCTACATACTCAAAACCTATCTTCGCTCCCGCAAAGGCTGAGCCCCACAGGAAACATGCAAGAAAGGCGAGCAGTTCGTATTGCAGTTTGAAGCTTCGTTTCATTATCTTATGGCGCGGTCATCATGAAAAGTGAGAATCCGCATCTCTTTGCCATGTTCATCAGTTTTGCGAACTCATCGACACGTACATTCTTATCCATGCTGACCATCACAACGGGTTTCTCGACACCTTCAAAACGTTTCACAAGAAGCGGCTCGAGAGCGTCGAACGTCGTGGGGTTACCGTCGATGAAGTATTCCAGATTCTCGGTTACGGTTACGGTGGTCGTCGGTTTCTCGTCCACACGTGTAGTTCCCTTGGGCAGCAACACCTGAAGGGCGTTGGTGTTGACCATCGTCATGGCAACCATGAAGAATATTATGAGCAGAAACATCAGGTCGGTCATCGACGCCGACCCGAAAGATGTCTCAACCTTTGAACCTCTTTTTATAGCCATTATTCCACAGGATGATTAAGTATGTCCATGAAGGCTATCGAGTTTGCCTCCATTCTGAATACTACCTTGTCGATTTTCTGTACGAGGAAGTTATATCCGAAATATGCGGGGATGCCGACAATCAGACCCGCGATTGTCGTCACCATTGCCGTGTACATACCACTCGAGAGAAGGCTTATGTCAACCGAACCGCCTGCCTGTGCCATGTTCATGAATGCCTCGACCATACCGAGAACCGTTCCGAGGAAGCCTATCATGGGCGCACCGCCCGCAATCGTCGCCAGAAACGGAAGGTTGTTTTCGAGTTTCGATACCTCGAGGTTGGCAACGTTCTCTATCGCCGAGTGAATGTCTCCGAGGGGGCGTCCCAAATGTTCGATACCTTTCTCAACCATTCGCGCGGTAGGGCTGTTGACGCCTTTGCAGAGTTTTATCGCCTGCGGCACCTTACCCGCATACATAAGCTCGCGAATCTTGTTCATGAAACCTATGTCGTTTGAGGTCGCCTTGCTTATGGCGATAAGGCGCGACACGAATATGAATATCGCCGCTCCCATTAGCAACACCAGCGGAATCATCAACCAGCCACCCGCCAATATGAGGTCCGCCAGTCCGACGCTGTGGTCAGTCACTTCGGTTGTCTGCATCAATGTCAAAAGCATAATATAGTCTATTTTTGGTTAATCGTTATTGTTTTAAGTCTTTCTCTTGCCCACGGCATCACCTCTTCCGCCTCGCCGCCTCGCGACAGCACCGCCGCCATACGTTCCATGAACGGCGCCACGTGACTGAAGAACATATAGTACCCCTCACACAGAACGTTGACACCGTGTTTTTGTTCGTCACCTCCGAAACGGTGCTTCGGACAGCCGCCCGTGCAGGCGAAATAGTAGCGGCAGGTCAGACACTTGTCGTTGAGCGCAGTCCGTTTGCTCATGCCGAAGAGAAACTGTCTCTTCGATGCGTACATCTGTCCGAGACTCTCTTCGGATATGTTGCCGAGCCTGTATTGCGGATAGACAAAGTGATCGCAACAATATACATCGCCGTTACGCTCCACCGCCATACCGTCACCGCAACTTTTGGCAAAGGCGCACAGCCCTGACGGTACTCCCATCCATTGAGCCAGCGTCACATCGAAGAGCTGCACGAAGTAGCGTCCGACGTCGCTCACAACCCAACGGTCGAATATATCGACCATGAAACGGCCGTACCCTTCCGCCGAGACACTCCACGGCGCTCTTGTGCCACCGTCGAAAGGCGATACGATTCGTCCCTCTTCCGACAGATGCTCCACTGCGGGCAGAAACTGCATGAAACGGCTGCCTATCGACCTGAAGAAGTCATAGACCTCCACTCCACGACCTTCCGACAGGTCGCTGACCACCGACAGCGTGTTGAACTCGACGTTATGGCGAGCCAGTCGCTCGACACCCTGCATCACGCGGGAGAAGGTGCCGTGTCCCTCTTTGTTGCGGCGGTGCCCGTCGTGTATGTCCTCGGGACCGTCCAGCGAGACGCCGACAAGAAAGTCGTTGTCCCTGAAAAAGGAGCACCACTCGTCGGTTATGAGCGTGCCGTTTGTCTGCAATGTATTGACAACACGTCTGCCTTCTGCATACCTGCGTTGAAGACTCATCGCCTTGCGGTAAAAATCCAAGCCCGCAAGCAGAGGCTCTCCGCCATGCCAACAAAAGGTTATCACAGGGTGATCCACACCACGACAGAACGAGCGCACATAGTTTTCGAGTGTGCGGTCACTCATCCGTTTGATTTTGCCGTCGTCGCCGTAAAGACGCCCCTTGTCGAGGTAGTAACAGTAGTCGCAAGCGAGGTTGCAACTGCTTCCGACAGGCTTCACGAGCGTCGAGAAACTGCGATGTCGCCCTTTCGTGGCTTCGGAAAAAGTGATACTTTTGTCAATCATGTGACAAAGATACAATTAATTTGTATCTTTGAAACGTTTTTTACACTTTAGAGGTCGTTTGTCTCTTTTTGTCGAAACGATTACGGCTTTTTCTCCGTCTGTACGTGGTTCCGACAGACAGTTCACGTATCGGCGGGTACAGGCTTTGCAGACAATGACTTCCGTAATGATGGTTACCAATGGCACACCGAAGAAGAAAGAAAAAGAAGGGTTCAAGTTCTGCCGGCATCATGCTGACATTGCTTCTTGCGCTTGTATGTCTGTCGTTGTATCTTTCAGCGGGAGGCTCGGTAGCCAACAAATTGCCGAAAGAGTTCAAAAGTTTCTGGACGACAGCTTCGGAACGTGCCGTTTCGTCTGCGGAGCGCATAAAAGAGAGTGTCGCCGCTGCACAGCGACAAACGGTCTCTCGGCAGAGTGTCGCAAAAGATAGTCCGCAGAGGCAGAACGATGACGATGTTACCCCGCGTACTCCGCAGAAAGGGTGGAGTACCGCCGGTTATGCTCTTCCTTCGGGTAGCGACACAGCCTATACGCTTGTCAATGACAACGGACGATATGTCATGAATTACGACCCCGACACCCGAAACCCGCGGTGGGTGGCATACATACTGACCCGTAAGGAGGTGGGAACAAAAGGTGCGGAGCGTTCGTCGAGTTTTGTCACGGACAAACGGATAGTCGAGCATAAATGGGACTATGCCACAACCGCCGATTACACCCATTCAGGATATGACCGTGGTCACCTGATACCCTCTGCCGACCGCGACGACACCCCGTTGGAGAATAAGGCTACATTCCTCATGTCCAATATCTCTCCGCAACGACCCGGTCTTAACCGTTACGGTTGGAAATATCTTGAGGAGAAGGTACGTCGCTGGGCACTCGAACATGATTCCCTTTATGTGGTTACGGCAGGTGTGCTCGAGGAGCGTGACGGTCGTCCTCTCAAAACGATAGGCAGCGGCGTGGCTGTACCAGAGCTATTCTTCAAGGCTGTGGCTGTTCGCGACGAGGGGCGCTTTCAGGCGATAGGATTTGTGATGCCCAACATAGACGACTGCAACAGAGACTATACCGTCTATGCTGTTCCCGCCGATTCGATAGAACGGCTCACGGGACTCGACCTTTTCTATATGATGCCCTCGGAACCGGTATATGACAAGAGTTTCTGGTTCTAATGGAGTGTCGTTAACTTTTATTACGATTTTGTTGCGATGATAAAAGACAATATATATAAAGAGAGTGTCGAGCTTTTGCGCTCGATGATTGCCATCCCGTCGTTCTCCCGCTCTGAGGACGGTACCGCCGACCTGCTCGGCAGCTATCTTGCCGACCACGGCATCGACTATCGTCGGTACGGTAACAATATAGTGGCATTCTCGCGTGACTTCGACCCCTCACGAAAAAGTGTTCTTCTCAATTCGCATCACGACACCGTAAAGCCCAATACGGGATACACTCGCGACCCGTTTGAGCCCGCCATTGAGAACGGACGTCTTTACGGTTTGGGCAGTAATGATGCGGGTGCATCCGTCGTCTCTTTGGCGGCGGCGTTCCGTATGCTTAATGAGGGGGCAGGACACCGTCTCAACCTTATATTGGCGCTTACGGCGGAAGAGGAGGTCTCGGGTAAGAACGGTATAGAGAGCGTTCTTCCGCATCTGGGTGAGATAGACCTCGCCATAGTGGGAGAACCTACGGGTATGAACCCTGCCATTGCCGAGAGAGGTTTGATGGTTGTGGATTGCGTCTCACACGGCAGAGGCGGTCATGCCGCCCGAGGCGAGGGTGATAACGCCATATATCATGCCATTGAGGCGATAGAGCGCATACGTACTCACCGATTCGACCGCATAAGCCCTTACCTCGGCGAGACAAAAATGAGCGTGACGGTAATAGAGGGCGGAACACAGCATAATGTCATACCCGCAACCTGCAAATATGTCGTCGATGTGCGTATGAGCGAGTGTTACACCCACCAGGAGCTTCTCGAAACAATCAGAGAGTTGTGCGGAGGTGACGCCGAAGCCCGCTCCATGAGGTTGCGACCGTCACACATATCGCCATCCCATCCGTTCATACGATTGGCTGTGGAGAGATGTCTCGAATGTTTCGGGTCGCCGACAATATCCGATCAGGCGTTGATCAGCGCGCCGTCCGTGAAGATTGGACCGGGCGACTCAGCACGTTCGCACAGCGCCGACGAGTATGTGACGCTCGAAAGCATAGAGCAGGCGATAGACATATACACCGATTTGATTGACAACTATATAAAAGAATAACGATGAGTAAACTTTGGCAGAAAAAGACCGACAGCGACCCTTGTGTGGAACACTACACCGTCGGTGCCGATCGTGACATGGATATATATCTTGCGCGTGTCGATGTTCTCGGCTCGCTCGCCCACACCCGTATGCTTGAGTCGGTGGGGCTCATGAGCCGCGAAGACCTCGACGCCGTACAGCGCGGACTGAAAGAGATTTATCACCGCATAGAGGCAGGTGATTTCGTTATAGCCGAAGGAGTGGAAGATGTCCATTCGCAGGTCGAGTTCATGCTCACTGAAATGGTCGGCGAGGCGGGCAAAAAGATACATAGCGGACGCTCTCGCAATGATCAGGTTCTGGTTGACCTGAAGCTCTTTTTGCGAACGGAGATAAGAGAGACCGTGATGGCGGCAAAACGACTCTTCGACAAACTGCAAGAGCTATCGGAGCGTTACAAGGATGTACTAATGCCTGGATACACACACTTGCAGATTGCCATGCCATCCTCTTTCGGTCTTTGGTTCGGTGCCTATGCCGAAAGTTTAATAGACGACTTGGAGATGATGCTCGCCGCATATAAGGTCACCGACAAAAACCCGCTCGGCTCGGCGGCGGGATACGGCTCGTCTTTCCCTCTCGACAGGACAATGACAACCCGTCTGCTCGGGTTCGACACTCTCAACTATAATGTGGTATATGCACAGATGGGGCGCGGTAAGTGTGAGAGAATAGTTGCGCAGGCTCTCGCTTCGATAGCGGCGACACTCTCGCGTCTCGCTTTCGACAACTGTCTGTTCCTCAGTCAGAATTTCAGCTTCATATCATACCCTGCCAACCTTACGACAGGCTCAAGCATAATGCCGCATAAGAAAAACCCCGATGTGTGGGAGATAATGCGAGGCAAATGTAATCTTATACAGGCGCTTCCGCAGCAGATTGTGTCGCTCACCACAAACCTGCCGCTCGGATACAACCGAGACCTTCAGTTGCTCAAAGAGGTGCTGTTCCCCGCAATAGGTTCTTTGCGCGAGTCGATAGACATGGCGATATTCATGCTTTCGCACATAGAGGTGAAACGCGGGATTGTGGATGATCCCAAATATGACTATATGTTCAGCGTCGAGGTGGTCAACAATCAGGTATTGTCGGGTGTGCCGTTCCGTGAGGCATACAGGAGTGTCGGAATAGACATAGAAGAGGGCAGATTCAATCCCTCTCGTACAATAAATCATACTCACGAGGGGGCTATCGGTAATCTCTGCACCGATAAGATTGCCGAACAGATGGATAAACTGCTTTCCGAATTCCATTTTGAAAGGGCGTTGGAGGCGGAACAATCGCTGGTAAGTTCTGATAAATAAAAACAAGGGTCGATAAATCAAATTATCGACCCTCGTTTTTACCATTTATTTTAGGCTGTGGGGGCGATTATTATTTCGTATAAGTGACAATTAACGAGGGAAGAGTTTTTACGTGGGAGTATTGTGAAAAATATCTCATAGTATAAATGTCTCATATAAGGTGTGGACGGGATAATATTAGAAATGTATGGGATTAAAAAGAGTAGGATAGTGTAAGTTTTGATTATGTAGTAGAACATGCAGTAGTTGAGGCGAATTGGAGATGCTGACTTCGTGAAAGATAATGAGCCAAATGGATATGACATGGTCAAAAGAGGTTGTGCCTCCTCGTTTTGGTTACTTTGTCGAGGGACAAAGTAACGCCGTCGGCAGACCCCGTCGGGAGACCCCTCGGAGAGCCGTCGGAGACCCCACGGAGTGCCTCGCGGGAGCGGCTGTCGGCAGACCCGTCGGAGACATTGATACACACAAAAACATTACCTCCGAATATTTTTCGCACTTTTTTTGAAAGTTTTTTGAATGCAGGTTGAAAATCAGAGATTTGTATTTTTGAGTTTTGATTTTTACACAAAAAAACGTGTAAAAATCAAAACTCAAAAATACAAATC
>CASDZP010000047.1 GCA_949285535.1 uncultured Alistipes sp. | reverse complement strand
TGCGTCATGGGTAGAAATAAGGGATAATGTAATAATCGTATCGAAAAACGATACAGGAGTAGAGCGTAGTACACAGATAGCTGTTAAGGTCGGACAGACTAATGTGGGAGTGTTTAATATTGTTCAGAGTAAAGGTATCACCTTTACAGCTGTTAGTGGTACTACACTTACTGACGGATATGTGAATATCATCGGTGGTGTTGGTAGCATCACAAGAACTCGTGCTGTTAAGTATGATGCAGACGATGCCGAAATGAACGATATTCAGATTGTACCGACAGGTGATGTTGTAAGTAATACTGACGGTATTGTGATTGACATAAATCGAGATACCAAAACAATTACAGCAACATTTATCGAAGTAGTTGACGCGGAAGAAATGGATGAAGACGGCATCGAAGTTCCTGTTGCTTTTGTTGACCCGAACGGTGAGACGGTTGCGAAAGTGACATTTACACAGCGACCTGCAAAAATTACATTTGTTCCTGCGAGGTTATCGAATGTCGATTTCCGTGAGGGTGACATCGAAACAACGGTAACAACAGAGGATAACCAAACTTGGGCGGTATATGGAAATATCACCGAGGCGGGAGGAAGTACTGCATCATGGATAAAAAAGACCTCACCGACCTCATCGGCAAGTAGCGGAGCGAAAATTAAAATGCACGTTAGCGCAAATAGCAGTTCAACCAGCAGAACAGCATACGTACGTGTAAAATCATACAACACCATTTCTAAACGTTTTGAAATCGTACAGTCTCCGTCGTATGGTGTGGGTACTATCTCTGCATCGGAATGTTGGAGTTCTTCGGATAATACATTAAAGGCGTATAGTCTGGAGAAAACATACACCTTTACGTTTACCACACAGACAGCGATTCCCAACGGAACAACGCTTACGGTTGATTGCAGTAAAGGTTCGACAGCTGGTAGCGGAATTACCGCAAGTAAGGTAACCAAAGGTGAGGGAGAAAATACATATACCTTTACACTCACCGTTCCTGCAAGTAAAGATGATGCGGAAAACGATTATTCAATAGATATTGAGGCAAATGATGTTACAATAGGCTCGTTTACGGTTAAAACACCCGTACAGCCTAAATTTACCGATACTACGGCGGAAATATGGGGTGGTGTCAAGGATAGACCCGAGCTTAAAAAGGTTTCTTATTATGCTTCAGATTGGGATTTGAAAGATTTTACGTCAAGCAATTCGAAAATTGCTGTTTCGAAAGATGTAGCGGGTAAAATAGTTGTCGGATATGCTGAAATAATGAAATACAATGATGCGGCACAAAGTGCAACGATAACAATGAATCTAAATGGCGGTAACAAAGTTTCTTTTGATACTAAACAATCACCTGTTGTATTTAACGTATCGAAAGAAGACTCTTTAAAACTGAAAAATGTAGCCAAAAACGGAGCGACGGTTTCTATGGTTATCAATACATCGGCGGGAACGGGTTCAAGTTCATGGAAAGTCGCCAAAAGCACTCAAAGCTGGATTACTACCTCACCCGAAACTGGTGGAACGGAAACCAATGCGAGCGGTACGTCGTTGGATGTAATAGTTGCGGCAAATAATGCGGAACAACGCAAAGGTCAATTCGTTTTGGAGAGTCAGAATACGACTTCGCAGTCGTTCACGATAACCCAGCTTGCAAACTTTACAGCTACGATACAGAGTGTCACTTACGGTTCGGGTAATCCTGCCGTATTTGAGACAAACACACTCAAAGCGTTTAGTGTTGCATACGATTATACGGTTAATATCAAGACTTCTGCACCTGCAAGTAGTGAACGTATTAAGGTTGTTTCCAAAACATCGGGAACAAAAGTTACAATCAAGTCACAGCCTACGGGTAGCAATGATACATATTCGTTTGTATTGGCAGTTCCCGAAAATGCTACGACAATTGAAACATCATCATCATTTGATATAACGATTGATGATAATGTTGCAGGTTCGTTTACGGTTATTCAAGCCAAAAAGACAAGTATTCTTGTCGAGAACAAAAGTACCTATTCCGTCATCGGTGGATTGGCGTCTGCAAACGGTACGTTTGTAGCTTCTGTTTGGGATATTCTCGAAAGCAATTATGTGACAAGTTCGAATACTACTGCTCATGCTATCAGTTCGCTTTCAACAGCTGGCACATTTAAAGTTGCGTTTAAATCGACATTAACATTTAACGAGGAGACTTCAAATGCCACGATAACCTTAAAAGGACGAGACGGAGTAAATCGAGCGACGGCATCAGTAAGTCAAACACCTGTAAAACTTACGCTTAATCCTGCATCTGTTATATTTGAGAATGGTCAGCCAAATCAGACAGCTACCGTCACAGTCGGTACTACAAATGACGGCTCTATATCTAGCGGTTTGACGGTTTCACCGCAGAGTAACGCATGGATGATTGCAAGCGTGTCGGGCAATCAACTGACGGTTAAAGCAACGACAGAGAATGACACAGGAAGTTCTAGGTCGATTACTATTACAGTAATTTATAAAGGAACAACTATTCAAATTTCAGTCACACAAAATTGTGATTTTAATCCAAACCAAACAATAAACATAGGAGGTATAGAGTGGATGAGGTATAATCTTAGAAAAAGTAGATTAGAAGAAGGTGGACCTACATTTGCGACTAAATTACCGTCTGAGTGTATAGACGACCCAATAAAAACGAAATCTCTCGGAAATGCTTATCAATGGAATATCGGGAATAAATCATGGGAATTATCTAAAGCTGGAGTTGTTAATTGGGAAGTAATAGAGTCCTCTGATAACACATGGCTTACAATAAATAATCCATGTCCGAATAACTATCGTCTTCCGACAACGACAGATTTTACAACATTAAAAAACAATACAACCAGCTCAAATGCAGGAGGGTGGACTGCTAGTGATTATGGATATAAAATATTTAAAAGTAATAACTTGACATTAGAATTTGTTGCGACTGGATACAGAAATTATTCTGATGGATTATTACGCCATAATGGTATTGCAGGATATTATTGGTCTTCTATGGCTAAAGAAGCTGATCCAAAAACATCATATTTTCTTATGATAAATAGTAATACAGTCAATCCGGAAAGTGAAACGTTAAAGTCTTATGGTTTTACTATTCGTTGTGTTAAAGATAATTAGAGACAAATGATGTAATAATATTTTCAAAGATACATAAGTTCAAAAACTAAAACAGCGATGACGTCTGTGATAGCCGGCATCGCTTCTTTTTTGTGGTTAGAAAATGAGGATTGACAGGTTGGCAAGCGTACCCCGTTACTTCCTTTTTATTGTTCGAGGCGAGTGCGGGGAAGATGCTGACTTCGTGGAAGATAATGAGCCAACGGGGTGTGACATGGTCAAAAGGGGCTGTGCCCCCTCGTTTTGGTTACTTTGTCGAGTGACAAAGTAACGCCGTCGGCAGACCCGTCGGAGACATTATCGAGTCAGGATTCTCGCTTTAAGTGGGAATCCTGACTCTTAAGACTTTGCTTTAACTATTTTTTCATATATTTGCTAATATAATTATCGTTTTACGTATAAAATATATTTTTATGGGAGGAATAATAGAGGTAAGAGTAGCCACAGAACTTTGCGCAAAATGTTTCCGATGCGTGAGAGTATGCCCATCAAAAGTATTCTCCATAAAGAAAGACAATGACGGGAACGTGAGTGTTGTGGCTGACACATCAATGGGATGTATTGCGTGCGGTCATTGCATGGATGTATGCGAACACGATGCGGTCGTTCATTCATCTTTCGAGCTGTCGGCACGTCACGGAGTCAACAGATATAACCTGCCCGCCGCCGATGCGCTCCTGAATCTCATGAAAATAAGACGCTCAAACCGCGCGTTCAAACGTGAGGCTGTTCTTGACGATGCGCTCGACAGGATAGTAGATGCCGCCACGCTCGCTCCTACCGCAACCAACGCACGAGAACTCAGCTTTGTCGTTGTGACAGCCCCCGAACGCCTCCATAAGATTAGCGAGTGCGTCGTCAAGGAATTCTCAGACATGAGAAAAAAACTTACCAATCCGTTTCTGCGTCCTTTCCTCCGCATGGTTGCGCCCGACCTCATACGCTATGCCAATGTCTTCCGCCGCATAGAAAACGCTTACAAAGAGGGTGACGACCAGATTTTGCGTGGAGCAACAGCCGTGATATTGATATGCGCGCCACGAAAAGCACGTTTCGGAATACATGACGCCAATCTCGCTTATCAGAACGGTTCCCTCATGGCTGAAAATCTGGGAGTTAGTCAATTCTACACGGGTTTCGTATGCTCGGCGATAAACAGGAAAAGAGGTCGTCGCCTGCTCAAAGAGATGGGTATCGACGGAGAGGTAAAGGCGGGAATGGCGCTCGGTATGCCGTCATTCTACTACCCCTACTATCTCGACCGTGAACCCGTCAAGGTGACGAAACTATAATCTTCAACGAAGATATGGAAAAGATAATCGAATGCGTTCCCAATTTCAGCGAGGGACACGACGACAGCGTAATAAAAGCCATTACCGATGCCATCGAATCGGTCGATGACGTTTTTCTTCTGCATGTGGACAAAGGCATCGACGCCAACCGAACGGTAGTCACCTTTGCGGGTGACGCAGATAAGGTCGGAGAAGCCGCTTTTCGTGCCGTTAAAACCGCCTCTGAACGGATAGACATGAGGACGCATAAGGGAGAGCATCCACGTATCGGCGCCAGTGACGTTTTCCCGTTCGTGCCTATCAGCGGCGTGACCATGGACGATGCCGTGAACATCGCCCGCCATGTCAGCGAGAGAGTCGGACGAGAACTCGGAATACCCGTCTATTGCTATGAAAACGCCGCATTCTCTCCACAACGACGTAATCTCGCGGAGTGCAGGCGAGGCGAATATGAGGGTCTTGCCGCCAAGATAACGACAGACGAATGGCGACCAGACTTCGGACCCGACACATTCACAGAGACCGCCGCGCGAAGCGGGGCTTCAGTAATAGGGGCAAGAGAGTTTCTGCTCGCCGTAAATTTCAATCTTGAAACAGACTCGGTCGAGACGGCGAAGAAGATAGCCGCAACCATAAGGGAGAGCGGTCGCATAATCGACACTACGGAAGGTAAAAAACGTATAGGTGGCATGCTAAAAGGCGTCAAGGCGATAGGCTGGTATATGGAACAATTCGGTTGTGCGCAGGTATCGACAAACATCACCGACATCAACGCCACACCGCTACACACAGCGTTCGACACAATATCACAAGTCGCACTCAAAAACGGCACATGTGTAACGGGCTGTGAAGTAATAGGCATGTTGCCCCTCAAAGTACTTAAAGAGGCGGGAATACACTACTCCGGCAATCCCAATCTCTCGGAAGAAGAATTAGTCGATAATGCCGTGGAGGCAATGAGGCTCACGGACGTAACTCGTTTCGATAAAGACAAAAAGATAATAGAGTACGTTCTACGCCAAAAACAAAAAGCATAACAATCTTCTCACACACATAAAAAAGCCGCTTTTTTAAAAGGCGGATTTTTTATGTGGATGTCGAACCCTACCCCACCCTACATTCACATTTGCCTCCATCCGACGGCTATTCATTAGTCGTCTCTGTACGTTGATTCACAACACCACAGCGGAGACACAAAAAAGAACGGCTCGAAGATGACTTCGAGCCGTTCGCGTTACGATTTATCTTAAATCCAAGATTAGTCGTTGAGAGAGAATCTCTTGTAAGCGACAACAGTTGCGTTGGGGTTCGCTTTCTTGATGTAAGCGCCAACGTTGATTTTGTTGTCGTCGATAAGAGCCTGTGAAAGGAGGGTATTTTCCGCGAGGAATTTTTTAACCTTACCTTCTGCAATCTTATCGAGCATAGCCTCGGGTTTACCGTCGAGACGAGCCTGTTCGCGACCGATGTGGCGTTCTTTCTCGATGATTTCCGCGGGGCAGTCAGCTTCGCTGATAGCGATGGGAGCCATTGTAGCAGCCTGCATCGCAACGTTTTTGGCAACCTCTTCGTCAACCTGTTCGTTGAAGCCGATCAAAGTACCGAGTTTGCCGTTGAAGTGAACGTAAGTAGAGATGTATGCAGCTTCGATACGAGCGTAGTAAGCAATCTCCACTTTTTCACCTGTCTGACCTGATTTGTCGGTAACAAATTCAGATACTGTGTGGTTACCAACTTTCACAGCCAAAAGTGCTTCGAGGTCGGCAGCGTCGTTTGACACGGCGATGTCGAGAATCTCGTTTGCTGTCGCTACGAACGCTTCGTTTTTAGCAACGAAGTCAGTTTCGCACGCGAGGCAAAGCATGTATGCTTTAGTGCCTACTGTTTTGGCAACGACAACACCTTCAGATGCTTCGCGGTCCGCACGTTTGCTTGCGATGAGTTTACCTTTTTCGCGGATAATCTCCTGCGCGCGTTCGAAGTCGCCTTCGGCTTCGGTGAGCGCTTTTTTGCAGTCCATCATACCCGCGCCTGTCATTTTGCGCAGTTTAGCTACGTCTGCTGCTTTTATTTCCATGGTAGAAAATTCTTAACCTGTTAAAAATTACGCTTCGGTTGTCTCTTCGGCTGCAGCCGCTTCAACCTCTTCTTTAGCTTTTCTGGGGCGAGTGCCTTTAGCCTCTTTTTTGGGAGCGGCTTCGCCTTCTTTTTCTTTCTCAGCCTTACGCTCGTTGAGACCTTCGTTGATTGCAGAAGTCACCACGTCGAGAATGAGAGCTACTGATTTAGAGGCGTCGTCGTTTGCGGGGATAACGTAGTCGATAGGAGTCGGATCGCAACAAGTATCAACGATTGCAAAGACGGGAATGTTAAGTCTCTTAGCCTCTTTCACCGCGTTAGCCTCTTTCTGTACGTCCACCACGAAGAGAGCGGCGGGGAGACGAGTCAAATCGGCGATTGAACCGAGGTTCTTTTCGAGTTTGGCGCGCTGACGGCTCACCTGAAGTTTTTCTCTCTTAGAGAAGTTGTCGAATGTACCGTCAGAAGACATTTTGTCGATAGTCGCCATCTTTTTGATGGCCTTACGTATTGTGGGGAAGTTAGTAAGCATACCGCCCGGCCAGCGTTCAGTCACGAAAGGCATACCCACGCTCTTAACCTTCTCTGCAACAACATCCTTAGCCTGTTTTTTAGTTGCCACGAAGAGGATACGACGACCTGATTTTGCAATCTGTTTCAAAGCTGCGGCAGCCTCGTCGAGTTTTACCGCTGTTTTGTGGAGGTCGATGATGTGAATCCCGTTCTTCTCCATGAAGATATAGGGAGCCATCTTGGGGTTCCATTTTCTTTTGAGGTGACCGAAATGAACACCTGCTTCCAAGAGCTGATTGAAATCTGTATTAGCCATTTTTTTGTTCTTTTTATTTTCTCTTTACATCAACCTGTCGGTAGCGCCCATTGGCAAGTCCGAAAGGTTTTTCGTCTGCGAGCGATTGAGTCGGTAAGCCGTCGGCGTCCGTCTCAATTATCCTTCGGTCACATCATGGCCTGACCGTAAGGGGCGGGCTTCACAGCCTTCACGCCCGACAAAGACGTTGTATAGGACGAGATAAAAAATTGTTTTTAATAATGTAGCAATCGAATTAACGTTTGCTGAACTGGAATTTGGCACGTGCACCGGGCTGACCGGGTTTCTTACGTTCAACTCTTCTAGAGTCACGAGTGAGGAAACCGTTTTTCTTGAGCACGGGACGGAACTCGATATTTATCTCGCAAAGCGCGCGCGCGATAGCGAGACGGGCAGCTTCCGCCTGACCTTTGATACCGCCGCCGTCGAGATTGATTTTGATATCAAACTTCTCAACGTTCTCGGTAACAATGAGAGGCTGTTTTACCACAAACTGGAAAATGTCCATGGGGAAATAATTTTCCAGCGGGCGTGAGTTGATTGTGATTGTACCGTTACCGCTTTTAACGTAAGCGCGGGCAACAGCCGATTTTCTTCGTCCTATTGTGTTTACTACTTCCATAATGCTTACTTAATCTCGTTTAGTTTAATTTCTTTGGGAGACTGCGCTGCATGGGGATGCTCTGCGCCCGCATAAACCTTAAGATTTTTAAGGATAGCGGCTCCGAGACGATTTTTAGGCAACATGCCTTTTACTGCATTGGTTACCACGAAAGCGGGTTTGCGGTTGAGCATCTCCGCGGGAGTTGCGAAACGCTGACCACCGGGATAACCAGTGTGACGAACATAAACCTTGTCGGTCATTTTTTTACCTGTGAGTCTCACTTTGTCGGCGTTGATAACAACGACAGAGTCGCCACAGTCAACGTGAGGTGTGTAACCGGGTTTGTGTTTGCCGCGCAGGATTTTTGCCACCTGCGATGCCAAACGACCCAAAACCACTCCCTCAGCGTCTATTACGAACCACTCGCGAGTCGCCGTCGAGTTGTTCAAAGAAACTGTTTTGTAGCTTAATGAATCCACTGTTTTCTACGTTTTTAGTTAATACTTTAAGATCCGATTCCCCATATCAATGGGTCTGCAAAGGTAAGAACTTTTTTCCGAATAATAAAATTTTACGCTAATTTATTGCACCCCAACCCACAGATAATCCTCTGAAAAGAAGTTTTATAGCGTTCCGACACCTCTCCCGACACAATAAAAAAAGCAGACCCGAACCGATGTCCTGGTCTGCCTTGCGGTCATTGTCCTAATCGTCTATTTACCGATAACAGCCTCTCCGAAGCGTTGTTCAATCTTTGCCCAGTCAATAAGCTGCCATATTTCAGATATATAGTCGGCGCGTCTGTTCTGATAATCGAGATAGTAGGCGTGTTCCCATACGTCGATACACAAAATCGGTGTTTTACCCTCTTTTAGTGGTGTTCCCGCATTAGAGGTCGTGACAATCTCAAGCTCTTTGCCTTTAACGACAAGCCATGCCCATCCCGAACCGAACTGACCTACGGCGGCTTTGGACATCTGCTCTTTCATCGCCCCGAAAGAGCCGAACGACAGCTCTATCGACTCAAGCAACGCACCCGTCGGCTCCGCTTTGTTTGCCGAAGCCTTGCCGAGACCCTCGAAGAAAAAGATATGATTCCACGACTGAGCCGCGTTATTGAAGACAGGACCTTCGGATTTACGTACAATCTCTTCCAAAGTCATGTTTTCGTATTCGCTGCCCGCAATAAGGTTGTTAAGATTATTCAAATATGTCTGAAGATGTTTTCCGTAATGGAATTCCATCGTTTTATGACTGATGTGAGGCGCCAAAGCGTCAAGCACATAAGGCAAGAGCGGTAGATTATGTTTTTCCATGGCAATAATGTTTTAATTGGTTTATAACCTATGTTTATACAATAACCTTACCACAAAGATAAGATGTATTCTGTTTTTTTGTTACTGAATATTAATATTTTAGAACAAAATTTTGTATTCGGCGTTGGGCATCATGTCGTACAACGGACATTTAAGACAAATATAACAATGAATTACAATTAGTTACACACCAAGACTCCATATTTGGATGTCGTATAAAAGCTTTTGGTAAGAAATCTTTTAAGCTGTACGGTTACTACATTTACAATGTAAACAAAAACAATAAGTGATGGACGAAGCCATAAATGATTTCAACTCTGGTAAATGGATGGTCAAAGCGGAGTCTTTTGTCGGTAACAAAAAGAAGATGAGAAGCCTTTTGGACAGCATCATGAGCTATATGAACAAAAGCGCGTTCAAACCTGTCATCGACAAACTGCGCCTAATGGTCGCTTATCTGAACGATGTCTATAAAGGCTATTACACCGATTACAGCGTTAAAAATTATATCATTGTAATTGCTGCCATTATCTATGTCGTTTCACCGATAGACGCCGTTCCCGACCTTTTGCCCATTGTCGGACTGACTGACGACGTTACAGTCATCGGTGCCGCTTTCATGTCACTACGCAAAGAGTTCGACAAATATAGCAAATGGCGCAATTCTATGAGAGAGGTTAACGGATAAGTTCCTTTCTGAATCATACAGAAAACTCGTCTGAATTTCAGGCGAGTTTTTTTATGCACCGAATCATACCTTCATCATCAACACATATTTTCAGTACACGCCTTGACATACAATTTAACACTCTACGGCATATATAATAATGTGCAATTCAATGAATATAAAAGATAACAATGTAGCACATTAATGAATATGCCTAAGTCCTATAAAAAGAAAAGGGGTAAGATACAAGAGGTAAGGAGAAAAGAAGAAAAGGAGAAAAGGAGAAAA
>CASDZP010000046.1 GCA_949285535.1 uncultured Alistipes sp. | reverse complement strand
CGAATTCGCATTTTACGTTGAAAAAGAGTCGGCAATAAGTCAGCTCAACCGCTTTATGCTCAAAGAGTTTCGATATAAAACACATCTATGGAGTGACGAAGCATCACACAATATTATATTGTGGCTATTGAAAGGCTCTGCAACCTATGTTAACGAAAAAAATGGCTGTTCGCTTGAAATGAACGGGAAAGTGATTTCGATAAAACGAGGTTCTTCGTACATTATCGAGGCTGAACCCAATTCGCTTTTACTGACTTATTCTTTCGACGATTATCTGCCTTTCGATACAGAACCTCTGAAAAGCATTGATTATGGAAATATTGCGTTTGGATTAAATACAAATTATGCGAATATAACATCGACTGTTTACCATAAACTTGAGTCGGTAATATCCACACTTTCGACAATCTCAAACCCGATTAATAAATTTTAACGAAAAAAATTTCAAGAAAAATACATTTGCTTACAATCTGAAAGTATAATTTTCGCAAAAAATGGTCTAAAAACAAAAAAATCGACCTTATTGAGGTCGACAAAATCATCAAAAATAGTAAAAAACGGCTCGTAAACGTCACTCTTTCTTACTAATAGACATTGACAAAGATAATGAAAAAAGCATAAAAAACAAATACTCCTTAATTTTCAAAAAAATGACTCTTATTTTTCATTTCCCTTGTCCTTTTAAATCTCATTTTTATCTTTGACAGGTTGGCAATCGTACCCCGTTACATCCTTTTCTCTATTATCTTCATTTTTATTTTTCGAAGGTAATAAACGATGAGATGCTGACTTCTTAAAAGATAATGAGCCAAATGAGTATGACATGGTCAAAAGGGGCTATGCCCCCTCGTTTTGGTTACTTTGTCAAGGGACAAAGTAACTCCCGCTGAAAGTGCCCGTCGGAGACTTATTGATATATTTATTCAAATCCGTATCCGACTATGTAACTGGCGATATTGATGCGGGATGTGGTATATAAAGCGTTAGAGCGTTTCCCTTTGATATTTTTATATCAAAGAGAAATGCTTTAAGGCTTTATATACTCCATCTGCATCAATATCTTCAGTTACATAGTCGGATACGGATTTGACAGAAGGAGAGGCGTTGCCCATGGCGATACCTGTACCGACATATTGTAGCATACCCATATCGTTGCCGCCGTCACCGAACGCCATACATTCGTCGGGTGTTATGTTCATCTTTTCGATGATGTGTGATATACCGACACTTTTGCAGCTGTTACGGGGAATAATGTCGGCGAAAGAGTCTGTCCAGCGGGTTGTTTCGCTGCCCGGCATTACACTCATGATTCGGGTTTCCTCCTCGACGGGAAAGAAGCCGAGCACCTGATATACTTTACGACCGCGTATGTCGTCGGCGTCTCCCTCAATCGGCATTTTTATGTTGAGAAGTTTCATCACATCATTGACAATCGGCTGACGGTCGGTGAGAATCATCTTGTCTTCGACAACATAGATACATGAGTATCTGTCATGTGTCTTGTTGTAGTCTATGAGTGCGTTGATGTCTTCCTGCGGAATGGTACGTTCGTAAACAATTTCTCCGTTAAGGAAACAGACACCTCCGTTTAGGGTTACGTAACCGTCAAAAGGTATGTCTCCGAGATTGTTTACTATTGTCTTTGGACGTCCTGTGGCAATGAAGGTTTTTATGCCTTTGGCGCGGAGAATGGATATCGCCTCTATTGTAGAGGCGGGTATCATATGAGTATCGAAACTCACGAGTGTGCCATCAATGTCAAAAAATACCGCTTTTATATCTTTCATCAAGTTTTTCTTTTCGGTTGCTTGTGTACTGTTTGCTGTCGGATGAAATCTTTATTTGCGTAACCTGAAACAGGTCGGGACATTAACTGCCTCGACCTGCTTTTAAGAATCAGTCTCTCTCGGGGTATGCCACTCGTTTGTGGTACATGTTGGTAAGTCTGTTTTTGAAGACCTCTTTAACCTTGTTTATGTCATGTATCGAGAGCATCGACTGGGAGAACTGTTTATCCGCTATCTGTATGTCGATGATTTTGTCTATCAGGTCGGATACGCTCTGTTCATCATAGTTTTTGAGCGAACGGGATGCTGCCTCAACGGCATCAGCCATCATGCAGACGCTTGTCTCCTTGCTTATTGGTCTGGGGCCCGGATAACGGAAGATACGCTCGTCAACCTCACCGTGCATCTCCTTGTATTTATGATAGAAGAAGTATATAAGCGAGTCACCGTGGTGGGTCATTATGAAGTCGATAATCTTACCCGGGAGATTGTTTTTCTTCGCCAGCTTGTAACCGTCGGTGACATGCTGTTTTATTATCTGCGCGCTTATCTCGGGTTCGAGTTTGTCGTGCGGACTGTCATTGTCGGAATTTTTATTTTCGGTGAAGTAGGCGGGATTCATGGATTTTCCTATGTCATGGTAGAGAGCACCAGTTCGGGCGAGCAACGGGTCGCCGCCAACCGCTTTCACGCCCTCTTCGGCAAGTGCCGCCACCTGAAGCGAGTGTTGGAATGTGCCCGGTGCTTTCTCTGCAAGTTCCCGGAGAAGTGCCTGATTGGTGTCGCACAGCTCGAGAAGGGTTATGTTGGTGACAAAACCGAAGATTTTTTCAAACAGATATATGAGCTGATAGAGCGCGAGCAGAAGAATCACGTTTATCAGGAACCAAAGCATATTGAGCCACTCTATCGCTTCAAGCTCCTGTTCTCCTGCCAGCGATACGGCAAGGAACGAGAGCAGATAGGTCGCCAGCACCGCCGCCGTGGCTATGAATATGCGGGCACGGTGATAGGCGTTCTGAAGGACAAATATTCCCACGATACCTGCGAGGAAGTTGACAAAGAATGTATCGAACGGTGACTCTGTGGCTATCGAGCAGACCAACAGCACGGATACATATTCGAACACCGACATCCTCAGGTCATAGAATGTGATGATATAGAACGGCACGACCGCAAACGGAACTATATATACGCTCATCCACGGGATGTTGCTTACCGCCACCGTAAGTACGGTCATCATCAGATAGATGAAAAGCAGGAAGAGTATGTATCTGAAATTCAGAGACACATCATTTCTGAAGAAGAATATGAACCCGAACGATAGCGCCATTATCAGCGATATATACAAAAGGTTGTCAACAAATCCCTTCAGATAGCTGCCATGCTTGTGGCTTCTCATGTATTCGTTTCGGAATGAGTCGAGCATGTCGGCGGCATATCCCTCTACAATCTCTCCTTTGGTTATGATCGTCGTTCCTTTCGGGACGAATCCTTTGGATGCCGATATCTGGTTGCGACCGTCTTCCATTGCCGTGAGAGACAGCTTTTCGTCAAAAGAGATGTTCGGTATTACATATCTGTCGAACAGAACACGTCCTGCATGTTTCGGGGTCAACTCAACATACAGTTTTTCGAGCTCGGCTTTGGCCTCGTTTACCGTATAAAGGTTTGTTTTGGATAGCGTGGTCATCTTGTCGCCGTCTATGACCCTTATGAGACCGTCTGACGAGAAGTTGGATGTGTCTGCCACTATCCCCGCATCATACATTTCGTCCAGTCTGGCTTCCATCGCTTTTTTTACATTGACACGTTTCAGCGAATCGCTTATAGGAACATGCAGCGTTTTCTCCATTGACAGAAACATCTCTTCGTTTATGGATGTATCTTTCTTATGGATGGGGATGAATGTCTCATTGAAGCGTTTTATATCCGCCTCCTGTTCCGCACTGCTTTTCAGTACGAGAAAATCGAAAGGAGCTGTAAGGTCTCCGTAGTTCCATGTCTCTCCGCGACGATAGTCATACTTGAAATATGAACCGAGCGGTATTATCGCCGTAAGCGCCAGGGTCGCCACTACAAAGGCGATTATTATCTTTATTTTTGTTGTCATTGTCTCGCTGTTTGTTGTTTATTTCTCTTCGGTGAGCGACTTGAATCCGTCACCGAGTGTCTCGTGCGCATTGACCACAACCATGAATACGGCAGGGTCTATATCCCTTATGTATGACTGTATCAGTGCCAACTCTTTTATGGATATGACGAGGAATATCATCTTTTTGTCGTCATTGGTGTACATGCCGTTGGCTTTCAGGTATGTACCGCCACGTTCGAGTTTGGATATTATGAAACTGCGTATGTCGTCGTGTTTTTCAGATATTATGAACAGCAGCTTGTCGTTTGATGCGCCGCCAACAATATAGTCGATAACCTTTGTCACAACAAAGATTGTGATAATTGAGTATAGCGGCAGTTTCCAGTCTCCGAAGACGCACAGACCTATGACGACCACTATCGTCTCCACAATCATGATACTGCGTGCCAGAGGCAGATGCAGATAGCGCGATACAATCATTGATATGACATCCGTACCTCCCGATGTGGCGTTGGCTCTGAATATGAGACCAAGACCAGCACCAGATACCAGACCGCCGAAGAGAGCCGCCAAAAACATGTCTTCGGTCAGGTTTATGTGACCGCCGAACATCGTTGTCGGGTCTTCGCCGATTATGGCGGTAAAGATATTCATGAATATGGGGGTCAGTACAGCCGCCACTATCGTTCGCGCCCCGAACTGCGAGCCGAAAATAATAAGTGATGTTATCAGCAGCGGTATGTCGAACATCAGGCCGAACGTACCCACCTGTATGTCGGGGAATATGCTGTGAAGCACGATACCCAAGCCGTAAACACCGCCCGGGACGATGTTATAGGGATTGATGAACAGCACATAACCTATCGCCAACACCAGCGCACCGATGATTATGCTCGCCCACGATACTATCCATTTGCGACTGAAAGGCGGCGTATGCGGAAAAGTGTTATTCGTTGTCATGGCTGTATGTTTTAATGTTCTTTATCTAATTGTTGAGTGACGCTAATCGCCTGACACCTACGGTCAATACCACCTGTCGTGTCTGTACAGCAGGCCTCGCTTGCGCCACCATATTATCAGTATCGCTCCGAAAAGCATCCCGCCAAGATGCGCGAAGTGCGCCACATTGTCGAAGCTGGCGATGCCGAGCAAGAGTTCGAGCACACCATATCCGATGACGAAATATTTTGCTTTTATCGACACGGGCGGAATCATGAGCATGATATAGTTGTTCGGATAGAGCATGCCGTATGCCAGCAACAGACCGAACACCGCTCCCGACGCGCCGAGAGTCACCGTGTTGAGACGGGCATCGACAATGCCTCTGACAATCTGTGTCGCCTCGTCAACAAGCGGATAGCTGTCGGGGGCTTGCAGGAACGCGCTTGTGAAAACCTCGTTCGCAGAAACGTTACCGTATTGCGATATGAAATCAATGAGACCCACATTTGTCGGATTGGCGAAGAACGAGTCGGCGGCAGCCAACAGAGACTGGTGTTCCCATGTGAGAACAACGTTATGCAAAAGTCCCGCGCCTATACCGCAGACAAAGTAGTATAGCAAAAAGCGTTTCACTCCCCACTCCTGTTCGAGTATCGACCCGAACATCCATAGGGCGAACATATTGAAAAACAAATGACTTATGTCGGCGTGCATAAACATTGATGTGACCACCTGCACCACACTGAACTGACTCGATGCGAAAGGGTGCATGGCGAACATCTCGGTAATCTTGTCGCCGATTGGGAGCAACGACTGCGCCATGAAGACCAGTACGTTTATTATAAGCAGGTTTTTAACCCCCGCGGGTGTTTGGTTAAAGTTGAACATCCGTCTGTTAGGTTTAGAAAAGATTGTCAATGTCTGTTCTGCTCATCGCCACATATATGCGTGTGCCGTCGGGCGTATATGTGAAATTCTTACATTTCAACAGCTCGTCTATGAGTGCTTCCGCCTCTTTACCGTTTACCGTCGATGAACCCGAACGGGCGGCGGCTCTTGCCAGCGAGGCGATGAAACGTTCTTTTTTGTCGCTGACATAAACCCCCTCTTCGGCGGTCTTTACACCTTGGAGCACCTCTTCAAAGAGTGCGCCCGCATCCGATGATGTGTCGTCGGCGGGAACGGCTGTAATGGTTACGTTGTTTTCGTCGCTGAACTCAAAATCGAAACCCAGCTCACGCAGGTCGGCCTCACACTCGCGCGCAAGTCTCATGTCGGCGGGCGTCAGCTCCGTGACAGACTCGAACATCAGCTTCTGTCTCGGCATGGCGTGTTCCGAAGAGCAGATTGTCCACATGCGGTCGAAAAAGAGTCTCTGTCGCGCACGTCTGACGTTGACCATAAGCAATCGTCCACTTACGGCTGCGGCGACATAACCACCAGGCAGAGGGAAGCAACCCGACGCCTTGAGTTCAGGTTCGTCTATCTCTATGTATTGTTCTGTCGGCGTCGTCTCTTCCCGCACCGCGTCATCGGTGGTGAAAGAGTGGGCGGCAGGTGTCGCGGAATATGCTCGTCTTTCGGAAGCGGCATTGAACATGTCGGCAGGTGTACTGAAAGACTCTTCGGCATATCCTGTCCGCACGTTACTATCACTATTTGCGGCAGATGACACAGACTCTGTTGCGGGCGTCTCGGAGTCGAACTCGATGAAACTCTCCTCCGAAACGGGCATCGTTTGACCTCCCGTATCAGGAATATCCAGCGGAGAACCGTCTATTATGTTTGTTCTGAACGAATTGTCGAAACCCTCTACCGCTTTCGAGAATGAGAACTCCTCGTCGAACGGATTGAAAAAGCCGCCCGAACTTAACGTTATGTCGGGTCGGCTGACCGTCTCGCCCTCTTTCAGCAGAGGAACATCGAAACCGTCACCCGCCTCGAAGTCAATCATCGGAACTATACCGTTTTTTGCGAGGCTCTCTTTGGCGGCGCACATCAATATCTGGAATATCGCCTGTATATTGTCGAATTTGACCTGCGTCTTCGAGGGCGATATGTTTACATCGACAGATGCGGGGTCAACGGTAAAGTATAGAAAGAACGGAGGCAACTGACTGCCCGCGGGCAACAGCTTGTCGTAAGCCTGCTGTATAGCCTTGTTCAAATAAGGTTCCTGAAAATATCGTCCGTTCACGAACATGAATCTCGGAGCATTCTTTTTTGCCGTTTCGGGCTTACCTATATATCCTCTTATCTCCACAAGAGGGCTCTCTATATAAAGTTCGAGCAGGGAATTGTTTACCGTCTTGCCCACTATCCCCAACACACGGTGACGCAACGACGCCGCGGGAAGATTGAACAGGCACTCCTCCTCGCTGTACAAAAAGAACGACACCCTCGGATAGCATAGCGCCACACGTTCAAACTCCTGAACGATATTGCGCAGTTCCGTCCTCGGTGATTTAAGGAAATTGCGTCGGGCGGGAATGTTGTAAAAGAGGTTCTTGACGATGAACTGCGTACCTTTCGCGGTCGCTTCAGCCTGCTGTCCGATAAGTTTACCGCCGTTTATGACCACCTTGGTACCTATCTCGCTATCCTCTTGTCTTGTTTTCAACTCCACCTCCGCGACAGCGGCGATAGATGCCAACGCCTCACCTCTGAACCCGAACGAAGAGAGGCTGTATATATCGTTTATGTCGCTTATCTTCGAGGTGGCGTGTCTCTCGAAACATTTGACCGCATCCTCGGGCGACATGCCTTTACCGTCATCGACAACCTGTATGCAACCGCTGCCGGCACCCTTGATACTGACGATAACCAGCTCGGCACCCGCGTCAATGGCATTCTCCATCAGCTCCTTTACAACCGAGTAAGGACCGACAACCACCTCTCCGGCGGCTATCTGGTTCGCTACATATTCTGACAGACGGTTGATTACAGATGACATCTCAGGTTATTTTTGTCGGATAAAATCACTTGTTCAAAAACAGCTTTCACGGACGTGGTGTTTATCGAAGTCCCAGTACGAACATGTCAATGACGGGCGACTTGAATATCACCCATGCCAAAAAGCCGAGCAACACCATAACTATGAGTGTGCGTACTATTGCGGGAGAATGGTTCGTGTTCTTCTTTTTCGTGTCACGGTCATAGAGGCGGCGCATACGGCTGTCTCTGATGTGAGAACCGGGAACATAAGGCTTCTCGCTCTCCTTTTCGGGGTGGAGGCGTCTTTCCATTTCCTCTTTTTCGGGGTCCCAATAGCGGGGTGTATAACTGTACTGACGCGGCTTGCGTCGAAAGGCCGATAAACCGAACATATTAACTGCATTTTATTATAAAGGCGACAATAAAAGCCAATAGCGCAAGCATCGACAAAGGTTTTACGAGGGATACGTGCGCCGTTCTCCTCCTGACCTTCAGAGAGCCTCTCTTTTGATTGTCACCGAAGTTTCTTGCCATTTTTTCAAACTATCTCAACAAAGATACGAATAAAAAAAGCAATAATTGCACACGCACATAAAAAAACATCGTTAAAGAGGCGGTGACGTGATTGATTATAATTATGGACAGACGAATGATTACACCGACACACAAACCACATATCCAGGTACGTAACCTCGTAACAATCTCTCGCGGCTTGAAAAACAACACAAAAACAAATCAATTATTATTTTTGAAAGCACACTGATAATCAGTGATGTTTGTTTCTATTGACAAAAAATATTGAAAAAAAACGCCGAAAAATTTGGATGTAATGAATAAAATGACATATATTTGCACCCGAAAACAACGCTAATGTTGACGCCGATGTAGCTCAGTTGGTCAGAGCAGCTGATTTGTAATCAGCAGGCCGTGGGTTCGAATCCCTCCATCGGCTCATTAGTTAGGGGAGGTACCAAAGTGGCCAACTGGGGCAGACTGTAAATCTGCTGACTTATGTCTTCGTAGGTTCGAATCCTGCCCTCCCCACTTAACCGCGGAAGTAGCTCAGTTGGTAGAGCATTAGCCTTCCAAGCTAAGGGTCGCGGGTTCGAGTCTCGTCTTCCGCTCATCATCCGACAAGGGTGGATTTTTGAGCGGTTGGTGTAGTGAAAACTCCAACCGCAACTGCTGATGTAGCTCAGGGGTAGAGTACTTCCTTGGTAAGGAAGGGGTCACGAGTTCAAATCTCGTCATCAGCTCCAGGACATAATTGTCAAAAGGTATTACCGCTCTCACAACAGAGCGGTAATTTTTTTGTACTTTTCTTACAACAGCATTAATGTTTTGATGTGACATTTCGTTTAAACATAAAAAGCCCGTCGAAATCAATCGACAGGCTTTTTGTTTGATATTGTATTCCGTTATTTGCCGGGTATATATACCTCTATTATTTTGGCGTCGCCTTCGAGTGTAATCTCGTCAATCTCAGCAGGGATAAGCATCGTTTCGCCTTTCTTTATCGTCTCACGACCCTTTTCCCACACAAGGTCGGCTTTACCTTCGAGGCAGATATATATCACAAACGAGTCGAGTTCAACGTACGGACGTACCATTTCCCCGTTGACAGACAGAACCGACGAAGCGAAATAAGGACAGCTCTGCATCTGTGCCGCTTCGCCTTTTTTCGGACTTACTGTTACGTTGTATTCCTCATGGTCGCCGAAGTTTATCGCATCGACGGCAAGCTCCGTATGCAGTTCGCGCGGATTACCGTTGTCGTCCACCCTGTTCCAGTCAAAGACTCTGTATGTGATGTCCGATGTCTGCTGAATTTCTGCCACCAAAAGTCCCTTGCCGATAGCGTGTATCGTACCTGCGGGAATAAAATAGGCGTCATCGGGTTTTACTTTGACTCTGTCGAGAAGTTCGGGAAGATTGCCGTTCTTGACGCTATCAAGATACTCCTCACGGCTTACCTTACGGTTGAATCCGAGGCACAACTCTGCTCCGGGGTCATTGTCGAGAACATACCACATCTCGGTCTTGCCGTATGCGTTATGTCTCTCCGCCGCCAGCTTGTCGTCAGGATGAACCTGTATAGAAAGAACATCCGCGGCGTCAATGAATTTTATAAGCAACGGGAATTCAAGTCCGAATTTCTCATACACAGAGTCACCCACAAGGTCACCCATGTAAACCTCTATCAACTCCTCGATGTTGTTACCCGCAAGTTTGCCGTTCGACACGACCGACAAATTGCCCTCGACACCCGAAAGTTCCCAGCTCTCGCCGATTTTCTTACCCTCGGGAAGTTTCTTGCCGAAAGCCTCAGCCATTCTTCGTCCGCCCCATATTCTCTCTTTATAGAGCGGTTTAAATTTCAAAGGATAAAGCATTTGTATATGTTTTTGATTTTTGTCCGATTCTCAAAGATAACCATTATTGCTTTAAAATAAAAAAGGAGAAAAAGTTTTGTGTTAACAAAAATATGGTTATCTTTGCGGTCTGTAAAACAAATCATTTAAACAAGTTAAATGTACGCAATCGTAGAAATTGCAGGTCAACAGTTTAAGGTTGAAAAAGATCGTAAGCTCTATGTTAACCGTCTTAAAGGCGAGGAAGGTTCGTCTTTGAGCTTCGATAAAATCCTGCTTGTGGATAACGACGGTCAGGTTAAGGTGGGCGCACCTGTGGTAGAAGGCGCTCAGGTAAAAGCAAAAATTCTTCGTCATCTCAAAGACGACAAAGTAATCGTCTTCAAGAAGAAGAGAAGAAAAGGCTACAAAGTTAAGAACGGTCACCGCCAGTATCTTACCCAGATAGCCATTGAAGAAATTATTGGTTAATTAAAATTCAGATTGAAAAATGGCACACAAGAAAGGTGTAGGTAGCTCAAAGAACGGCCGTGAGTCTGAAAGCAAACGCCTTGGCGTTAAACTCTTCGGTGGTCAGTTCGCAAAAGCCGGCAATATAATAGTTCGTCAGCGCGGTACAGTTCACAACCCCGGTGAGAACGTAGGCATGGGTAAAGATCACACTCTCTTCGCCCTTATTGACGGCACTGTCGCTTTCAAGAAAAAATCAGGCGGCAAATCATACGTCTCAATTCTTCCCGTTACTGAATAAGTAGGGATACCGAAAATAAAAAAGCGACGCGTAAATTTTTACGTGTCGCTTTTTTATTTTTCGGTATCCCTACTTATTCAGTAACGGGAAGAATTGAGACGTATGATTTGCCGCCTGATTTTTCTACCATGTCTCCGACGGGTCTCCCGACGTATAATCCGCAAAACGAAATGTAATCGCATTTAAAACGAAACGTACAGGAAAGCCAAAACGAAACGTACCCTAAAAGATATTGTAATAGTATTATAAC
>CASDZP010000045.1 GCA_949285535.1 uncultured Alistipes sp. | reverse complement strand
GGAAAGTCGCCAAAAGCACACAAAGTTGGATTACAACGAATCCTGCTGTCGGCGGAACAGAAACTAACGCAAGCGGTGCATCGTTGGATGTAACCGTTATTCCAAACAATGCGGAAGAACGCACAGGACAATTCGTTTTGGAAAGCCAAAACACGACTTCGCAGTCGTTCACGGTAACGCAGCTTGCAAACTTCACCGCAACAATCCAAAGTATCACATACGGTTCAGGTAATCCTGCCGTCTTTGAGACAAATACACTCAAAGCGTTCAGCGTTGCATACGATTATACCGTCAATATCAAGACATCTGCCCCTGCAAGTAGTGAACGTATTAAGGTTGTTTCCAGGACTTCCGATTCTGCGGTAAAAATCAAGTCACAGCCGACAGGTAGCAACGATACATATTCGTTTGTACTTACTGTTCCATCGAATACAATGACAAATGAAATATCATCATCATTTGACATAACGATTGACGGTAATGTTGCAGGTTCGTTTACAGTTATTCAAGCTAAAAAGACAAGTATTCTTGTTGAAAATAAGAGTAGCTATTCTGTAATTGGTGGTTTAGCCTCTGCAAACGGTACGTTTGTAGCATCCGTTTGGGATATTCTTGAAAGTAATTATGTGACGAGTTCAAATACGACTACACATGCTGTCAGTTCACTTTCAATATCAGGCACATTTAAGGTTGCCTTTAAAGAGTTATTGTCATTTAATGAAGAGACAACGAATGCTACTATAATATTAAAGGGTAGAGACGGTGTAAATAGAGCAACAGCAACAGTTAGTCAGACTCCTGTAAAACTTGTAGCTAATCCAGGATCCATTACATTTAACGGTCAGCCGAATCAAACGGCTACATCAACAATAACTACGTCAAATGACGGTGAAATATCAAGTGGGTTAACTATATCGCCTGAAAGTGGATCCTAGTTTATTGCTAGTATATCAGGAAATAAAGTAACAATAAAAACAACTGCAGAAAATGATATTGGAAAAACAAGAACACCAATCAATATTACAGTAACTTATAAAGGAACAACAATTCAAGTCACTGTTACGCAAAATTGTGATTTCGATCCTTATCATACTATTAATATTGGTGGTATCGAATGGATGAGATATAATCTGGCGAAGAGTAGATTAGAGGAAACAGTAACATTTGCTACTAAATTACCTTCTGAATGTACCGATGACCCAATAAAGATAAAATCTCACGGCAGATTTTATCAGTGGGGTGTCGGCAGTAAGTCGTGGGATACTACTAGTAGTAGTGTCAGCGAGTGGAACGGAACCAGTCCCATGCCTCAAGACACCATGTGGCTTGAAGCCAACGACCCGTGTCCCAGAGATTACCGCTTACCGACCAATGATGAGTTTGTAGCCTTAAAGAACGCAACGACACAGACAAATGGTGGTGGATGGAATGCGAGCGACTACGGATATAAGATATTTACAAGCGGCAATCTTAAGTTAGAGTTTCCCGCTGTCGGCTGCCGCGACAACTCGAATGGTTCGCTGAGCCTCAATGGTACGTACGGGTACTATTGGTCGTCAACGCAGGGCAACTCGTCTAACGGGTACGGCATGTACTTCGGTAGCAGTAGTGTCGGTCCGTCCCACTACTACTATAAGACGCTCGGGCTTAGCGTGCGCTGTGTCCGAGATTGATTCTTTGATTTCTTTGATCCTTCCCCGAGGTCCAGCGAAGCGGACCTCGGACTGCATGCGAGAGCTATGCAAAATAAAATTTAATGACTTTGAATATAATGTATTCCGTAATTTATTTAAAGTCCAAAGGTATATAAGATTACGTTTAATTTATATACCTTAATTTAGTGGAGCGATGGCGTCTGTGATAGCCGGCATCGCTTCTTTTTTGTATTTTAGGAATGAGTATTAACCGGTTGGCAAGCGTACCCCGTCACTTCCTTTATAATTCGAAGCGAGTGCGGGGGAATGCTGACTTCGTGAAAGGTAATGAGCCAAATGAGGGTGACATGGTCAAAAGGGGGCTGTGCCCCCTCGTTTTGGTTACTTTGTCGAGGGACAAAGTAACTCCCGCGGAAGGCGCCCTCGGAGAGCCCCGCGGGAGCGGCTGTCGGCAGACCCGTCGGAGACATCTCCCGTAGTCGATGCGACAATCAGGATTCTTGAAATTCTGAACGGCAAATAAGGCATAAAAACGAAAGAGGTGTGGCAAAGTATATCTGCCACACCTCTTTTCAGTTTTTATGACCTTATTAGTCGTTCAGAATTTCAAGAATCTTGATTGCCGCATCGACTACGGGAGTACCGGGGCCGAAGATAGCGGCGGCGCCTGCTTTGTAGAGGGCGTCGTAGTCCTGGTGGGGGATAACGCCTCCGACGATTACCACGATATCTTCGCGGCCGAGTTTTTTGAGTTCAGCCACAATCTGGGGTACGAGGGTCTTGTGACCTGCCGCCAAAGAAGATACGCCTACTACGTGAACGTCGTTTTCGACAGCCTGTTTAGCCGCTTCTTCGGGTGTCTGGAAGAGCGGACCCATGTCAACGTCGAATCCGATGTCGGCATAGCCTGTCGCAACCACTTTGGCACCACGGTCGTGACCGTCCTGACCGAGTTTGGCAATCATGATACGGGGACGACGACCTTCACGTTTGGCGAAGTCGTCGCACATTGCCTGTGCTTTCGCAAATTTGTTGCTGTCTTTCATTTCTGCTGAATAAACACCTGATATTGAACGGATAACCGCATTGTAACGGCCAACCACCTCTTCGCAGGCATCAGATATTTCACCGAGAGAAGCACGGAGTTTAGCCGCTTCGACAGCCAATTCGAGGAGGTTGCCTTTACCAGTCTTAACGCATTCGGTTATGGCAGCGAGAGCCGCTTTAACCTTGGCTTCGTCACGGTTTGCGCGAAGCTCTTTGAGGCGTTCTATCTGTGAGTTACGTACGGCAGTGTTGTCCACATCGAGGATGTCGATGGGGTCTTCTTTTTCGAGACGGTATTTGTTCAGACCGACGATTACGTCGAGACCTGAGTCGATACGAGCCTGTTTACGTGCAGAAGCCTCTTCGATACGCATCTTGGGCACACCTGTCTCGATTGCTTTCGCCATACCGCCGAGCTCTTCGACCTCCTGGATGTGTTTCCATGCCTTGTCAACGAGTTCCTGTGTGAGGCTCTCAACATAGTATGAACCAGCCCACGGGTCAACCACACGGCAGATATTGGTCTCTTCCTGGAGATAAATCTGCGTGTTGCGGGCGATACGTGCAGAGAAGTCTGTCGGCAACGCTATCGCCTCGTCGAGGGCGTTGGTGTGGAGTGACTGGGTGTGACCCAGAGCCGCCGCCATTGCCTCGATTGCTGTACGTGCCACGTTGTTGAAGGGGTCCTGCTCGGTGAGTGACCAACCTGAAGTCTGTGAGTGTGTACGGAGAGCGAGCGATTTGGGGTTCTTGGGGTTGAACTGTTTAACAATCTTAGCCCAGAGAAGACGAGCCGCACGCATCTTGGCTATCTCCATGAAATGGTTTGTACCGATAGCCCAGAAGAACGAGAGACGGGGAGCGAACGAGTCGATGTCCATACCCGCGTTCACACCTGTACGGAGATATTCGAGACCGTCGGCGAGAGTGTATGCCAGCTCGATGTCGGCGGTAGCGCCCGCCTCCTGCATGTGGTATCCCGAAATAGAGATAGAGTTGAACTTGGGCATATACTTCGATGTGTACTCGAAGATATCGGCGATGATACGCATAGAGAACTTGGGCGGATAGATATATGTGTTACGCACCATGAACTCTTTGAGGATGTCGTTCTGGATTGTACCGCTGAGCTGTTCGAGTGTGCAACCCTGCTCAAGACCCGCTACGATATAGAAGGCGAGCACGGGGAGAACGGCGCCGTTCATGGTCATGGACACAGACATCTTGTCGAGGGGTATGCCGTCGAAGAGCACTTTCATGTCTTCCACAGAGCAGATAGACACACCCGCTTTACCGACGTCGCCCACAACTCTGGGGTGGTCGGCGTCATATCCGCGGTGTGTAGCCAAGTCGAAAGCGACAGAGAGACCTTTCTGACCTGCCGCGAGGTTACGACGGTAGAAAGCGTTTGACTCCTGCGCTGTCGAGAAGCCCGCATACTGACGGATAGTCCACGGACGCATCACATACATGGTGCTGTAAGGACCACGCAGATAGGGAGCGATACCCGCCGCATAGTTGAGGTGCTCCATACCTTCGAGGTCGTCGGCGTTATAGACGCCCTTGACCTCTATATGTTCGGGAGTGACCATTGAGGGGTTGACGTTAGAGCCGCCCTCTGCTGCACATGAGCCTGATGTGCAGGTCGATTTTATATCTGAAAAATTTGCTCTCATTTTTGAAATCTCATTTTTAGTTATTCGCTCTTAGATACCCAGTTCTTTCTGGAATCCTTTGAGCGTTTCGAGGACGTTGCTTCTTACGCTGATAAAGTTCTTCAGACCTTTTGCCTGAAGCTCTTCCTTGCAAGCTGGGTCGCCTGCCACCACGATGATTGCTTTGCCGGCGAGTTTTTCCGCCACTTCGGGAGCGAATGTAGCGTACTCGTCGTCAGAAGAACATACGACCACAATTTCCGCTTTCGATTCGAGAGCGGCAGCCACACCCTCATCAACAGAAGCGAAGAGCGTGTTGTCGATAGGACGGATGCCCGCGCAAGCGAAGAAGTTACTTGAGAACTGCGCTCTGGCACGTGCGAACGCGAGGTTACCGAGTGTGAGCATGAAAGCTTTGGGTTCTTTACCGCTGCGGTCTGTTTTCAGACGCAGAGCCTCGAACGCCATGCCTGCACGGTAGGGGTGGAGAGCTTCAAAATCGCTGTCCTCGCCGCAGCAGCAACCGCAAGCACCCGCTGTAACGGTCTGTTCGGTGACAGCCTTGTCGGCAGTCTCGGTGAAGTTGGGGTACTGGTTGGTACCGAGAAGTATCTCACGACGGGTTGCGATGTTGAGGTCGCGTTTAGCCGCCGTCTCGCTTATCATCTTCTGGATGTCGCCTGCCTGGAACGCCGCAACATAACCGCCCTTGCCTTCAAGCTCTTTGAAGAGATTCCAAGCCACGTCGGCGATTGATTGCGTAAGGTTCTCGATATAGTATGAACCGCCGGGTATGTCAGCCACCTGATTGAAACGTGACTCCTCTTTGAGAAGGAGCTGAACGTTACGCGCGATACGTGACGAGAAGTCGGTGGGAGCCTCGTATGCCGCGTCGAAAGGCAATACCTCGATTGAAGAGGCGCCGCCTATCGCCGCACTCATAGCCTCGGTAGTGCCGCGAAGCATGTTCACATAGGGGTCATATACGGTGCTGTTGTAGAGAGAGGTCACGGCGTGAGCCTTCATCTTGCAAGAGCATTTCTTGGCGGGTTTGTATTCGTTCACGATAGTAGCCCAAAGCATACGAGCCGCACGGAACTTGGCGATCTCCATAAAGTAGTTAGAGCTTACCGCGAAGTTGAACTTGATTGAGCGAGCCGCCTGATCGACGCTCAAGCCTGCGTCCATCATCTGAACGAGGTACTCGTGTGCCACAGAGAGCGAGAGACCGAGCTCCTGAGTGATTGTCGAACCGCTGTTGTTGAAAATCGTGCCGTTGACACCCACGAAGCGTACACGATAGTATTTGTCATATTTAGACACAAGCTCTACGATGCCGCTCTCTTTGATGTCGGCGCCGCATTTGCGTCCTTTGAGTGTGAGTTTTTTACCTATGGGGTCGATGTTGAACGATGCTCTGACATCTTCGGGTGCGAGACCTGCTTTCTCAACTTTCGCCATGAAAGCCTGAGCGGCGGTCAGGACACCGCATCCCTCGAAGTTAAGCTCAACGGCTTTGATTTCGATACCTTCGAGGAGTTTTTCGAGGTCGGCGGCCTCGAAGTTCTTTTTAACCTTGAAGCAGATTGAGTCGGCTCCTTTCATCAACACGTCGAGCGCCTGTTTGTTGGCTTCGGCGGGAGACTCGACCTTGATGGTCTGACGGATGAGCCAGTTGTTGTTCTCCTCAACGCCACGAACGTAGGGGAACTGACCCGGCTTGCTGCCCAAATGTTTGATGCCTTCGAGATTTTCGGCACGGTAGTAAGGTCTCACGTTGAAACCTTCCATTGTTCTCCATACCAGTTTTTTCTCATAATCGGCACCCTTTAAGTCTTTGGCTATCACCGCTTCCCATTCGGCCGTAGTGACTTCGGGAAACTCGGTGAAGAGCTTCTGGTGCTTTGATTCTGCCATAATTATTTAAAGTTTAATAGTTTTTACCTACCGCAAATTTATATATATTTTCTCATTTTAGGAACAAAAATATTACCTAAATAATCACATTTCTTTAATTACGTTTTTGTCACAGGTCGGCTGTCGGGGTATTGCAAAAGTCACCAAATTTTGCGAACATTGCATTATGGCGGCTGTCGGGTCGCCGTGTCAAACGTTAAAATCCGAAAACGATGTACGACTCGTTAAACTCATTCATACGCAGGCTCGACCAAAGCGGCGAGCTGATAAGAATCTCCGCCGAGGTGTCGCCGCACCTCGAAATTGCCGAGCTGACCGACCGACAGTGCAAACAGCCGGGAGGAGGCAAGGCGTTGCTGTTCGACCACCCGTCGCTGCCGTTCCCCGTAGCAACCAACCTTATGGGGTCGTCACGGCGCATGGCTATGGCGTTGGGTGCCGACTCGCTCGACGATATAACGGCACGCCTTGAGTCGTTTCTCGGTCGCCTCACCTCGCCCAAAGAGTCGTTCGGCGAAAAGTTGGGTATGCTCCCGCTAATGGCACAGGCGGCACGGTGGACACCGTCACGTATGCGAGGCAGGGGCGAGTGTCAGCAGGTGGTACTCACGGGTAACGACGCCGACCTGTCAAAACTGCCCGTACCCACATGGGCGCCATACGACGGAGGGGCATTCATAACACTCCCGCTGGTGCATACTCTTGACGCCGTAAGCGGAGCGCACAACACGGGTATGTACCGCATGCAGATAATGGGCGCACGACTCACGGGAATGCATTGGCATCTCCACAAGACGGGCGCGGCTCACTACGAGCAATACCGACAGGCGGGCAGACTTATGCCCGTGACCGTCACGCTCGGCGGCGACCCCGCCTGCACATACGCCGCCACCGCTCCGCTACCTGAAGGTGTGGACGAATATCTGTTGGCTGGATTCCTGCGTGACAAACCCGTGCGGCTCGTCAAGTCGCTGACCAACGACATATGGATTCCCGCCGACAGCGACTTCGTGATAGAAGGGTATGTCGATCCGTCGGAGGCGAAAGTGGTGGAGGGACCATTCGGCGACCATACCGGATTCTACTCGCTCGAAGACCTCTACCCGCTGTTCCATGTTACCTGCATAACACACCGACGTGACGCCGTCTATCCCGCCACTCTCGTAGGTGTGCCGCCAATGGAGGATTTGTATATAGCCGAGGCGACGGAAAAGATATTCCTCCCGCCGATAAAGGCAGTCATACAACCTGACATACAAGCCCTGCACATGCCCTCCGAGGGAGTGGCGCACAACATAGCAATCGCCGACATCACAGCCCGTTACAAGGGTGCGGCGTTCAAGGTGGCATCGTCACTATGGGGCGCAGGGCAGATGATGTTCAACAAATTCCTGCTTCTCACATCAGGGCAAGGCAAGGGAATCGAGTCATACGATACCCTCAAATCGTTGCTCGCCGCCGTTAATCCCGACAGAGACATATTATTGTCGCGCGGACCACTCGACGTACTCGACCACTCCGCCGACACTTTTGCCTTTGGCGGTAAAATGGCGATAGACGCGACCACACCCTCCGCTCATGACGACCGTGAACCGTTCGTAAGGCGCATGGAGACAGGTCTCCCCCTGCTCGACGACTCTCTGCTAATCGACGGATGGCCCGCCGTGACAGGTAATCTCGCTCATGACGCTGACTTTGCCGTGACGGTGGAGCGTCTTGCGGGTACAATGTCGTGGGGCGGCGTGAGAGCCGTATTGTTATTCGACAAGGAGGTGCCGCTAGGCGACAAAAACCTGCTCTTATGGCTTGCCGCATCCAACACCGACCCTATACGTGACATGCTCATACGTGATGGAGTATGTTTCTTCGATTGTCGCGCCAAACTCGGCAAGAAAGGGTTTGACCGACGGTGGCCCAACATCGTGGCTATGGATAACACTACAATAGAGGCGATAGACAGCCGTTGGAACGAGATAATGCACGGAGAACCGTTCATTCCCTCGCCCTCTTTAAGATACAAGGTTGTCGAACAGCCGTTCGGTGCGGGTAGCGACCCCGAAAAAGTCAAACAATAGACCAGACATGAGTTCAAACATAGACGCCATAATAACAGCCATGTCTCTACAAAGACGTGAAACCAGGGCTCTCGCCATAATAATAGCGTTTGCCGTGGTGGCGGCACTATGTTTTCGTCTGTTACCCCGCATCCACCCTCAACCCACCACTCACCTCGTCAACGCCGACACCATTCCACCCCGTGTCGACGAACAAAAACGCGACAGCATCAAAGCTCTTGAACTCGCAGAGATTATGGATGTCGATACCGCAAATCTCGATATTATGATAGAGGCCATAAGAGAGAGCAAATGAGTATCGACAAATACTCACTTGCTCTCTCTTATGGCCTCTATCATAATATCGAGATTTGCGGTATCGACATCCATAATCTCTGCGAGTTCAAGGGCTTTGATGTCCTGTTTTTATGCACTCCGTATGGTCTGCCGACGGCGTTACTTTGTCCCTCGACAAAGTAACCAAAACGAGGGGGCACAGTCCCTTTTGACCTTGGCTCATTATCTTTTACGAAGTCAGCACCTTTATTTCTTATACACTCCCCAAACACTAATATTTTTAAAAATAAAACGAGGTGCCGACTATCACAGACGTCACCTCATAAAGGGATATAAGTAATTATATCTTTAACAACTTAAATTTTATATAAAACAGGAATATTTAATAATTAATTATTTTTAACACAACGGACATTCATGCCGAACGCTTTTCTAGGAGAAGCCTCCAAACTTATATAACTATTATTAAAGAATAGCGCATACCCTTTTTCTGTGTCAGCTTGTGTTGAAGACCAATAATAAGCACTTGTACCCATAAACCCTAAAGTTCCATAACTATCACTTCGATAACCTATCGCAGGAAATTCCAACACAATATTTCCACTTTTGAACGTTTTGTAACCATAATCGTTTGCCCCCCAGCCACCATTATTAGTTTGTGAAGCACTCTGCAATGAAGCAAAATCCTGTTTGGTCGGTATTCTATAACCTTCAGGACATGGATCATCGAGCCAAGATGTATTTTGATTTGGAGGATTCGTCCCATTCCAATCACTTACTTTACTTACTGTACTATCCCAAGACTTATTACCGACACCCCATTGATAGAATCTACCATGTGATTTCGTTTTTATCGGGTCATCTGTACACTCAGACGGTAATTTCGTGGCAAAAGATGTACCTTCCCAACGACTCTTACCCAGATTGTATTTCATCCATTCAACACCACCAATATTAACTGTTGAATATGGATTAAAATCACTATTCTGTGTTACCGTAAGCTGAATTGTTGTTCCCTTATACGTAAATGTCAGAATAATCGCCCTTGATCTTCCATAGTCGTTCTCTGCTGTTGTTTTTATTATGACATTATTACCAGATACGCTTGCAATCATCCAATCTTTACTTTCAGGAGAAACAGTCAAACCACTTGAAATTGTTCCGTCATTTGTCGTTCCAACCGTAACCGTTGCTGTCTGATTTGGTTGACCATTTTCAAAAGTAACAGATGCAGGATTAAGAGTAAGTTTTACAGGTGTCTGACTGACCGTTGCCGTCGCTCGGTTAACTCCATCTCGTCCTTTCAATGTTATTGTGGCATTTGATGTCTCTTCATTAAATGATATTGGATTTCTAAAAGCCACCTTAAACGTACCCGTTGTTGAAAGCGAGCTGACAGCATGGGCGGTCGTATTAGAACTTGTTACGTAACCTGTTTCGAGAATATCCCAAACAGAAGCAACAAATGTACCGTTTGCCGATGCCAAACCACCTAGGACAGAGTACGTGCTTTGATTCTCGACAAGAATACTCGTTTTCTTGGCTTGACGAACCGTAAATGAACCTGCGACATTACCGTCAACCGTAATGTCAAATTCTGAATCCGTTTCGGTTGTTGTCGTGTTGGCTGGAACGGACAACACAAACGAATATGTATCGTTACTGCCCGTAGGTTGTGACTTGATTGTAACTTTTGTTCCCACGGTCTTTGAAACGACTTTCACTCGCTCACTGCTTGTCATCGCAGATGTCTTAATTGTGAACGTATAATCGTATGCAACACTGAACGCCTTGAGCGTGTTCGTCTCAAAGACGGCAGGA
>CASDZP010000044.1 GCA_949285535.1 uncultured Alistipes sp. | reverse complement strand
AAGCGGTGCATCGTTGGATGTAACCGTTACTCCAAACAATGCGGAAGAACGCACAGGACAATTCGTTTTGGAAAGCCAAAACACGACTTCGCAGTCGTTCACGGTAACCCAGCTCGCAAACTTCACCGCTACAATCCAGAGTGTTACTTACGGTTCTGGCAATCCTGCTGTCTTTGAGGCAAACACCCTCAAAGCGTTTAGTGTTGCGTATGATTATACGGTCAATATCAAGACTTCTGCACCAGCAAGTAGTGAACGTATTGAGGTGGTTTCTAAAACTTCGGGAACAAAAGTTACAATCAAGTCACAGCCGACTGGAAGCAACGATACATATTCGTTTGTCTTGACAGTTCCTGCAAATACAGCAACAACTGAAATATCGTCTTCATTTGACATAACGATTGACGGTAATGTTGCAGGTTCATTTACGGTTATTCAAGCTAAAAAGACAAGTATTCTTGTTGAAAACCAGAGCTCATACTCTGTTATCGGTGGTTTGGCGTCTGCAAATGGTACATTTGTGGCTTCTGTTTGGGATATTCTTGAAAGTAATTACGTTACAAGTTCGAATACAACCAATCATAATGTCAGCTCTCTTTCAAAGACAGGAACATTCAAAGTTGCTTTCAAAGAGATTTTGTCATTTAGTGAGGAGACATCAAATGCTACAATAACCTTGAAAGGACGAGACGGTGTAAATAGGGCTACGGCAAAGGTCAGTCAGACTCCTGTAAAACTTGTAGCAACCCCTACATCTATTAAATTTAACGGACAATCTAATCAAACGGCTACATCAACAATAACCACTTCAAATGACGGTACAATATCAAGTGGATTGACAGTATCTCCACAGAGTAACGGTTGGATGATGGCGAGTGTATCAGGGAATAAAGTAACGATAAAAACTACAGCAGAAAATGATATAGGAAAAACAAGAACGCCTGTTACTATTACAATAACTTATAAAGGAACAACAATTCAAATCACTGCTACACAAGATTGTGATTTTAATCCTTATCAGACTGTCAATATTGGTGGTATTGAATGGATGAGATATAATTTAGCGAAAAGCAGACAGGAGGGAATAGCAACTTTTGCTACGAAACTACCTTCTGAATGTACTGATGACCCGATAAAAACGAAATCTCACGGAAGACTTTATCAATGGGGTATTGGCAGTAAGTCTTGGCCACAAACAGGAACTGTTGATGAATGGAATATAGAAGCGTCATCCGATACATCTTGGATAGAATCAGAAGATCCTTGTCCTGATGGCTATCGCGTACCTACGCAAGAAGACTTTGTTACGCTTATTAATAATACAAATGTTGTTTATAACGGAGGATGGAGTGCATCGGATTATGGTTATGTCACGTTAACAAGCAATACGTCATCTTCTAAAAAAATAGAATTTATTGCAGCAGGACTTAGGAATGTAACGGGTCTTAGTTACAATAATGGTATATGGGGAAGATATTGGATTTCAGAGGCTGATAAAGAATCTGGTTATGCTAATTTTTTCTCAATATCTTCCAGTAACATTAGAATAACAGATATTGGTGCTAGTAAATTATATGGACGTAATATTCGTTGTGTTAAACAATAAAACAGAGTTGTTATTTATTGGTACGTATGGGAAATACGTATGTTAAATCAAATTTATATTAAAGTAGTCTCAATATACGAGGTTAGTGCGTGGAGATGCTGACTTCGAGGAAGATAATGAGCCAAATGAATGTGACATGGTCAGAAGGGGCTGCGCCCCCTCGTTTTGGTTACTTTGTCGAGTGACAAAGTAACGCCGTCGGCAGACCCCGTCGGGAGACCCCACGGAGTGTCCGTCGGGAGACCCTACCCCGCATATACCATCTCACCGTCACGGAATCATCACTTCTCTTTCACTATGGTGTCGATTAAAAGTTTCGGGGAGGCGTATATTTAACAGTTAAGCATAATAATAAAGGCTGAATCGGAATTTTGATTCAGCCTTTATTATTGCTTTAACTGTTAAATTAATACGCCTCCACGAAACTTTTAATCGGCACCATAGTGAAAGAGAAGTGATGATTCCGTGACGGTGAGATGGTATATGCGGGGTAGGGTCTGGCGCCCCAACTGTCGTCACCGCCGACGCCTTGCATGTGGTAGTCGAGGCATACCTCGACGAGGTCGCGAGACTCGATGTCATTGATGTGTGTCTGCTTGGGTCGCTTGTTGCGATAGTCTTCGAGCCTGTGTACCTCGTTCCTGGTGCGGTTGGGGTACTGGTAGGGCTTGTCGGACTCCTCGCTGTCGAAGTCCTCGATGAGGTTGCGGTGGATGTTGAACTCCATGAGCGAGTCTGCAGAGAACATTATGCCGCTCGCCCCCTGCTTGTTGCGTGCCACCGCCAGATAGGATACATCGGTGTGGTGGCCGTTCTCCTGCGGACGGACGTAGGGGAAGTAGTATTCATCCACATGGGCGTTGTATAACCCTATGTCATAACCGCTCTTGCGGTCCCAATAGTTCTCCCACGGTCCTCTGCCGAGATACTGCGTGTAAAGCATGTTGCCGGGCATCACTATCCTCATGCCCATGCGGGGAAGCATTACGGCGTCGGGAGAGAGAGCCTTGCCGTAGTCGCACGCTACATTGACGATGCCGTTGCCATAGACGGTGTATGTAACCGTGTAGGTGGCGCCGTAGGGGAGTTTGTAACCTACGGTTATTACCGCCCTGTTGCCCAGACTTTCGACTGTCACTTTGTCAACAGAGGGGTTTTTGCCCGCCTGCTTCCATTGCTGCTGAATGTGGGGGAGTGATGCCCCGTAGTCGTTGTCGGTGGGCGGACGCCAGAAGTTGGGGCGCATGAAGCCGCCTTCGGCGTTGATGTAGCTGTTGGCACCTACGTCATATCTTATTACATCGCCCGTCTGCTTGTCAACGATGAAGGTCACGCGTGACGAGTTGATGTTGACAGCCGTGGGGTCATCGGTGACAGCCACTTTCAGTTCGGTGGATGTCGTGCGTTTGCGCTCGAACGAGCTGGCGGGGAGAATAAACTGCTCCGACGCCACGATGTGCCCTTTGGGTAATAAGAGGGTGTCTTTTAGGGTCTTTGCCTTTATGTCGAGGGTATAGATTACACCTTTGCGCGGTGTCACGTTGTCGAGAGAGACACGATAGTCGCGGTTTTCACCCGGCTGGAGCGCAACTTTCAGTGAACCGCCGCCGATACGTTTGCCGTTGGCGCGCAGGTCGTATGTGAAAGCGAAGTCAGACAGAGGGGTGAAGAAGTAGCCGTTCTCGATGTTGAACGTGCCTTTCGCCAAATCTACGGGCTTGAAGCGTACGTTCTGATAGACCTTGCGAACCTCGGCAAGAGCGGGGTGTTCGCGTCGGTCGGGGTTGACCATGCCGTTGCAGCAGAAGTTGCCGTCGGAGGGCATGTTTACGCCCCAGTCACCGCCGTAGCCCCAATAGCCGCCGAGAGAATCGGTCCAGATACCCTGATCGACCCAGTCCCATATAAAGCCGCCCTGAAGATTGTCGTAACGGTATATCTCGTCCCAGAGCTCTTTGAGGTTGCCTGTGGAGTTGCCCATGCCGTGAGCGTATTCGCTGGCTATGTAGGGTCTGTCGGTCTCGCTCTTGCCCCAGCGCTCGAAGTTGGCGGCAGAGGGGTATTGCGGACAGAATATGTCGGTGTTCCACTCCAGAAGGGCGCGTTCGTACTGGACGGGACGGATGGAATCGACGCTCTTGAGGTAGTTGTATGTCTCGTAGAAGTTGTAGCCGTTGCCCGCCTCGTTGCCTAAAGACCAAAAGGTCACGCAGGCGTGGTTCTTGTTACGCTCGTACATGTTGCGGGTACGTTCCATGTGCGCCGTGAGCCATTCAGGGTTGTTGCCGAGGGTACGGCCGCGTCGGAGGTTGTAGCCCATGCCGTGAGATTCGATGTTTGCCTCGTCGCAGACATAGAAGCCGTACTCGTCGCACAGACGGTAGAAGAGAGGCTGTTGCGGGTAGTGCGAACATCTTATGGCGTTGATGTTGTTGCGCTTCATCAGTTCGAGGTCACGGCGGAGTGTTTTTTCATCGACATAGTGACCTGTGGTGTCGTTATGCTCGTGGTAGTTGACACCTTTTATAAGCACGGGCTTGCCGTTGACAAGGAAGCGGTTGCCGTCAATCTCAAGCGAGCGGAAACCGATGCTCGCAGGTACATACTCGATAAAACGACCGTCCTGTCGGATGCGGAGCATGAGCGTGTAGAGATTGGGGGTCTCGGCACTCCATTGAGCCACGTTGGGGAGAACCTTGTCGAAACGGAGCGTGTCGAAAGAGTTGGGCGCGAGGGTTATATCCTCTGTGTCGTAGGTTATGATGTCGCCAGCCTTGTCTATTATCTCATAGAAGAAGGTTACTTTCTCCGGCGAGTTGTAGCTGTTTTTCAGACGCACGTCGAGTTTGAGTCTGCCGTGGCGGTAGGTAGAGTCGAGTGTCGCCACCACACGGTAGTCGTCGATGCGGGTCTTGGGCTGTGAGAAGAGATAGACGCTGCGCTCGATGCCGCTGAGGCGGAAAAAGTCCTGACATTCGAGGTAGCTGCCCGTACTCCACCTGTACATGATGAGCGTGAGGGTGTTGGTACCCTGCTCGACAAAGGGATTGAGGTAGTACTCGGCGGGGTTTTTGGAATCTTCGTTGTAGCCGACCTTCTTGCCGTTTACATATACATATACGCCCGATTTTGCCGCGCCTATATGCAGGAAAATGTCACGGTCGAGCTCGGCATAGGGTACTTCGAATGTTTTCTGATAGATACCTACGGGAACGGCATCGGGGAGTGACGGCGGCGTGGGGTTGACGGGTGCGAACTCATATGGGTGATTGGTATAAATGGGAATACCGAAGCCCTGCACCTCCCAGTTGCCCGGAACTTTTATCGTGTCCCAGCTTTCGACATCGGGTATGAACGCCTTGCGATGGTCATCGAAGTAGGCGAAACGCCATTTGCCGTCGAGAGATGTGTAGTGTTCCGAAGCGGCGAAGTCGTTACTCAAAGCTCCCTCGCGGTTCTGATAGCTCATGAAAACGGTGCGGGGAGGGTATTTGCCTACCGATACGACCGACGGGTCCTGCCATTCGGTCGATTTCTGCGTCGGCAAGGAGAGTGATGACAAAAGCGCCGCCGACACAAGTATTGCTTTTCCAAACATTGTCGATATTGGTTTTTTAGCGAAACAAAAATCTGTTCGAGGGCAAATATAGCGATTAGAGCGCGGATTTCAAACGACGTGAGGCAAAATAGAGTGGCGAATAAGTAAAAATAGCACCCAATCAGTATAAACACCTATTTTAACATGCGCCGATAGACCGTTTGTCATTATTTTTTACCTTTGTGCCGATTAATTCGGAAAAATGAAGAAGTTTACACCCACAAGCTACAAACTGAAAAACGTGTCTAACGGTCGTCTGTTCGAAGACGAGGGTTGGACTTTGGATGATCCCGAGGGAGGCGCTCCCTCGCTCATAAGAGCCGAATATGCCAAGAAACAGATAGAGGTGGGCCCCGAAGAAGAGGGTCTCTACCGTTTCAGCGACTGGCTCCCCGTCAAAAGAACGCTTAACGGCTCTGCTGCTCCCGTAACATATAAGAGCGAGGCGTTGGCGGCTGAATTGGGTCTCAATAATCTTTATATCACATTCAACGGCTGGTTCCCTGAACGTGGAGGAAGAATGACCACCTGTTCTTTCAAGGAGACGGAGGCGTTCAGCGTATGCGGTCGCATGGACGACAATTTCGACAAGGTGTTGGTTGTCGCCTCTGCGGGTAACACCGCTCGCGCTTTTGCAAAGGTGTGCTCACTCAACAACATACCTCTGCTTCTGTGTGTGCCTGAGGATAACATCGATGCTCTCTGGTTCGATGAGCCTCTCAACGACTGCGTGAAGCTGATTGCCTCACGTAGCGGCGCCGACTATTTCGACGCGATACACCTTAGCAACATAGCCGTGACAAGCGATAAGTTCATAGCCGAAGGCGGAGCCAAGAATATCGCCCGTCGTGACGGTATGGCTACGACGATGCTCTCGGCGACGCATTTCATAGGCGAGATTCCCGACTACTATTTTCAGGCAATCGGTAGCGGAACGGGTGCGATAGCCGCGGCTGAAGCCAACATGAGACTTATCGAGGACGGTAGATTCGGCAACAAACGCATGAAGCTGATGTTGTCGCAGAACGCGCCGTTCCTGCCCATATATCACGCTTGGAAGGCATGTTCGCGAGACCTGCTCCCGCTCGACGACAACGAGGCGAGACGTCAGGTGGAGATAATCGACGCGAAAGTGCTCTCGAACCGTCGTCCTCCCTACTCGATAGGTGGCGGACTTTATGACTGCCTCAAATGGAGCGGCGGTGACATCATGGACATTGACAATGACTTTGCCGCAGAAGCGTCACGTCTGTTCCAGAAACTCGAAGGTGCTGATGTGCATCCCGCCTCTGCCGTTGCTGTGGCATCGCTCATCAAGGCGGCTCCGTCGCTCGACAAAAACGCGATAATAATGCTCAACATAACGGGTGGCGGCGAGAAGATAATGAAAGCGGACAAGAAACTGCACTATCTTAAACCCGTTAAGGTCTTTGACATAGACCCCAATCCCGAAGAGGTGCTCGGATTTGTCGAAACATTGTTTTAAAAAGATAAGCCTATAATAAAAAAGCATGACATCGTTCGGTGTCATGCTTTTTTTATCGTGTCGGCAGTCTGTCAGATGCCTGCAATCATCTTGTAGAGTCTCTCTTTCAGTTCCGTTATCGCCTCTCCGCTGACGGAAGATATGAACATGTACGGTATGTCGATAATTCCTTTTGCCTTTATCTCCTCCGCAATGTGTTCTTTCAGCTCTTCATCGAGCATGTCGCACTTGGTTACCGCCAGCATCCTCTCTTTGTCGAGCAGTTCGGGGTTATACTGTCGCAGCTCGTTGAGCAATACGGAGTACTCCTCCGATATGTCGTTGCAGTCGGCAGAAACCATAAACAGCAATACCGAGTTACGTTCAATGTGTCTCAGGAATCGTGTTCCGAGACCTTTGCCTTCGTGCGCACCCTCTATGATGCCTGGAATGTCCGCCATGACGAACGAACGTCCGTCGTGGCATTCCACGATGCCGAGGTTTGGTTCGAGAGTGGTGAACGCATAGTTGGCGATTTTGGGCTTCGCCGCCGAAACGACAGACAGAAGTGTCGATTTACCCGCATTGGGGAAACCTACGAGTCCCACATCCGCCAACACTTTCAGCTCGAGTATGTACCAACCCTCGATGAACGGTCCGCCAGGCTGTGCGTATCTCGGCGCCTGATTGGTTGCCGTCCTGAAATTCCAGTTGCCTAAACCGCCGCGACCACCCGGCAGAAGTATGACCTCCTGTCCCTCCTCGGTCACTTCGCACATGAATTCGCCTGTCTCGGCATTACGCGCCACCGTGCCCAGAGGTACGTCCAGTATGATGTCGGCGCCGTTCTTGCCGTGACATCTTGCGCCGCCTCCGCTCTCGCCGTTCTCCGCGTGTATGTGTTTGCGGTATTTGAGGTGAATCAATGTCCAATACTGGCTGTTACCCCTCAATATGATGTTGCCTCCGCGTCCGCCGTCACCGCCGTCGGGACCTCCGAACTCAACGAATTTCTCGTGTCTGAAGTGTGAGGCGCCGTTGCCTCCCGCTCCCGAACGACAGAAAATCTTGACGTAATCGACAAAGTTTGATTGTGCCATAAAATTTGTGTTTGTGATACAAAGATATAACAAACATCCGACTCTTCGCTAAAAGAACACTCTTTTTCGTCAGATTCTTTTTTATGAATCCAAAAAATCGTATTATCTTTGTACCAAATGAGTCCGTTTGGCTGAATGTAGATGCAAAAGACAGTTAATCACAACGATACGTCTCATCGTTAAAAGTGCTTTTTAGAAATCGGATGTGTCGGACAATCCGCTTAAAACTGTTTGTTGCGGACACGTTTTCCTGAAAATAAAAATTGGTTTCCAAAATATGAAAAACAACATCAAGTCATTTGTGGTCGCTTCCGTTTGCGTAATGACGGCGGCTTGTTCGCCCAACGCGCCGAGAGCGAGCTTTGAAGTTATCCCCCGCCCGCAAAGCGTGGAGGTGAAAGATACTATATCGGGATTTATCCTCGATAAGAATGTAAGTATTACATATCTCGACAGCACCTTGTCTAAAAAAGCCGCATTCCTGTCCGATTACATAAAACAGAGTACGGGTATAGAGACAACGACCGTCAACGGTGCACCGCACGATAATTCCATAATACTCAGAACATCACTTCCGTCAGACAACGCCGAGGCATACGCCCTTACGGTATATCCCGACAGCATAGTTATAAACGGTGCGAGCGAGGCGGGTCTCTTCTACGGTATTCAGACGTTGCGCAAGTCGCTCCCCACGACAATGGGACGCGTCATGATACCTATCGTCGAGATAAAAGACGCCCCCCGATTCCCTTACAGAGGTGTTCATCTTGACGTGTCGCGTCACTTCTTCGGCATTGATTCAATAAAGCAGTTTATCGACATACTCGCACTGCATAACATCAACAGATTCCATTGGCATCTTACCGATGACCAGGGATGGCGTCTCGAAATAAAGAAATATCCCGAGCTGACCGCAATCGCCTCACAGCGTAACGAAACCGTGATAGGTCGAAACAGCGAGAAATATGACGGTAAACCTTACGGTGGTTATTACACTCAGGACGAAGCTCGTGAGATTGTACGCTATGCCGCCGACAGAGGTATTGTCGTAGTGCCCGAAATAGACCTCCCCGGTCACATGCAGGCGGCTCTAAAGGCATATCCCGAACTCGGATGTACTCAAGGTCCTTATGAGGTATGGACAAAATGGGGCGTTTCGGAAGATGTGCTCTGCATAGGCGAGGAGAAGACCCTCCCGTTCATTACCGATGTACTCGACGAGGTGATTGACATATTCCCCTCTGAATATATTCATATCGGCGGTGACGAGTGTCCCAAAGTACGGTGGAAAGAGTGTCCCAAATGTCAGGCGAAGATACGCGAGCTCGGAATCACCGCTGACGCCGAACATAGCGCCGAAGATAAACTCCAGAGCTATGTTATCACATACGCCGAAAAACACCTTAACGAAAAAGGCCGTAAGATTATCGGCTGGGATGAGATTCTCGAAGGCGGACTCGCACCAAACGCAACAGTCATGTCATGGAGAGGTATCGAGGGTGGCATAAAAGCTGCACAACAGGGTAACGATGTGATAATGACCCCGAACTCATATCTCTACTTTGACTATTACCAGAGCCGCGATACCGAAAACGAACCGCTCGCAATCGGTGGTTACGTGCCTATCGAGAAAGTTTATTCTTTTGAACCTGTGCCGACCGAACTTACAGGTGAGCAGAAAAAACATATAATCGGCGTGCAGGCAAATATGTGGACCGAGTATATGCCTACATTCAGACAGGTAGAGTATATGTTGTTGCCCCGTGTGGCTGCGCTCAGCGAAGTACAGTGGTGCGAACCCAAAAACAAAGACTACAAAAACTTCCTCAGCCGTCTGCCGCAGCTCGTGTCTCTGTACAGACTCAACGGCTACAACTATGCAGACCATGTGTTCGATGTCAATATGTCGTGTGCCACCGATACAGTAAAAGGTGTTGTCACCGTGACAATGTTCACAATCGACGGCTCTCCGATATGCTATACACTTGACGGCAGCGAACCGACCGAGACTTCTCCACTTTATACAACCCCGCTGGCAATAGACAAGGATTGTATTGTGAAAGCTCGTGTCGTACGCCCTGATATGGGTGGACGTATTGTCTCTGAAAATATAACCGTCAATAAGGCGACAGCCAAAAAGATAACCATGCTCCAGCCAATAAACAAACAGTATGAGTTTAATGGGGCAATCACGCTTGTTGATGGTCTTACCGGTGACTCAAACTATAAAACAGGTCGCTGGATTGCCTTCTATAAGAATGACTTTGAAGCCGTTATCGATTTAGGTGCTGCCACCGAAATATCTCAGGTGTCGCTCAATACGTGCGTGGCAAAAGGCGATTGGGTGTTGGATATACGTTCTTTCCGTGTAGAGGTATCAGATGACGGTCAGTCGTTTAAGGAAGTGGCGTCTGTTGAATACCCTCCTATGGCTGAAGATTATAAAGACGGTGTTCATAAACATACTCTCGATTTTGATTCAGTAAAATGCCGCTACGTAAAACTGAAAGCTACTCCCGAATACAGTATGCCTGATTGGCATCCCGGTAAAGGACATGAGGCTTTTATATTCATAGATGAAGTGTCGATAAAATAGACCTTGAATAGGAAATGAAGTGGGGGCGATAAATCAACTTATCGCCCTCTTTATTTTTGAATAGGATACAAAAACTAACCGAAAAACAAAAACGAGTAATTATAGGATGTGACGTGACGGGGTACGCTTATCAACTTGTCGAAGATGAAATGAATGTATAAAAACTAAAAAATAAGAGTCAATTTTGTGAAAATAAAGAGGTATTTGTTTTTTATGCTTTTTTGATTATCTTTGTCAATGTCTATTAGTAAGAAAGAGTGACGTTTACGAGCTGTTTTTTACATTTTTTGATGATTTTGTCGACCCCAACAAGGTCGATTTTT
>CASDZP010000043.1 GCA_949285535.1 uncultured Alistipes sp. | reverse complement strand
AATGAATTTGAACGGCGGTAATAAAGTTTATTTTGATACGAAACAGTCACCTGTTGTGTTTAATGTGTCGAAAGAAGACTCTTTGAAACTGAAAAATGTTGCCAAGAATGGAGCAACGGTTTCTCTTGTTGTCAATACGTCAGCGGGAACTGGTTCGACCTCATGGAAAGTAGCTAAAAGTACACAAAGTTGGCTTACCACCACGCCTGCTGTTGGCGGAACTGAAACCAATGCGAGCGGGACATCATTGAGTGTAACCGTTGCTCCAAACAATGCCGAACAGCGTACGGGACAATTCGTTTTGGAAAGTCAAAACACGACTTCGCAGTCGTTCACGGTAACCCAGCTCGCAAACTTCACCGCAACAATCCAAAGTGTCACATACGGTTCGGGTAATCCTGCCGTATTTGAAACAAACACACTCAAAGCGTTCAGTGTTGCGTATGATTATACGGTTAATATCAAGACTTCTGCACCCGCAAGTAGTGAACGTATTAAGGTGGTTTCCAAAACAGCTGATACAGCGGTAAAAATCAAGTCTCAACCTGCGGGCAGCAACGATACATATTCGTTTGTGATTACTGTTCCAGCAAACGAAACAACGACTGAGACATCATCATCATTTGACATAACTATTGACGGCAATGTCGTGTATTCATTTACGGTTATTCAAGCGAAAAAGACAAGTATTCTTGTCGAAAATAAGAGCAGTTATTCTGTTATTGGTGGCTTGGCATCGGCAAACGGTACATTTGTTGCTTCTGTATGGGATATTCTTGAAAGTAATTACGTTACAAGTTCGAATACAACTGACCATAAAGTTAGTTCACTTTCAACAGCGGGTACATTCAAAGTCGCTTTCAAAGAGACTTTAACATTCAATGAAGAGACATCGAATGCAACTATAACGTTAAAAGGTCGAGACGGTGTAAATCGTGCAATTGCAACAGTAAGTCAGACTCCTGTGAAACTTGCTGTAAATCCTGCATCTATAACATTTAACGGTCAACCGAATCAAACAGCTACATCAACAATAACTACGTCAAATGACGGTGAAATATCAAGTGGATTAACTATATCGCCTGAAAGTGGATCCTGGTTTATTGCTAGTGTATCAGGAAATAAAGTAACAATAAAAACAACTGCAGAAAATGATATTGGAAAAACAAGAACGCCAATCAATATTACAGTAACTTATAAAGGAACAACAATTCAAGTCACTGTTACGCAAAATTGTGATTTCGATCCTTATCATACTATTAATATTGGTGGCATCGAATGGATGAGATATAATCTGGCGAAGAGTAGATTGGAGGGAACAGTAACATTTGCTACTAAATTACCTTCTGAATGTACCGACGACCCAATAAAGACAAAATCTCATGGAAGATTCTACCAATGGGATGTTGGTAATAAATCATGGGAAACTCTCAATAGTGTTGCGAATGGGTGGAATGATACTAATCCACCTACAAAAAACACATCTTGGATCGAGTCCAATGACCCATGCCCAGAGGATTATAGGGTTCCTACAGCAGACGAAATTGTAGCATTAAAAAATAATAGTACACAAACAAATGGTGGCGGATGGAGTGCTAGCGACTATGGTTATAAAATATTTACAAATGGTAATAATAAGTTGGAATTCTCTGCTGTTGGACGCCGATACTCATCTGCAGGAACTTTAATTAATCAAGGAACCAACGGTTATTATTGGTCATCCACACAAGGCGATGAAGATATGGGATGTAATATGAGTTTTAATAGTGGTGGAATCACCCAATCTGGGAAAACGAACAAATCATATGGGTACAATGTTCGTTGTGTAAAAAAATAGTTTTTAATAAAATTTAACCTATTATAATTAGATACGAGGTGACGACCACAACGGTTCGACACCTCGTTTTTGTATTATAAATATTTAATTAATACATACAATTTTAAAAAAGGACTCTCCCCTATTCTTTATCAAACGACAAAGAAATTCACGATAAAATAATTTATCGGAATAGATGTATAATTAATAAATATATAGGCTTATGATAAAATAACAAAAAGACCTGAAAAATAATTCCAGGTCTTTTTGTATTATTTCACAGAAAGAAGCTCCTTCATTTTACCCTTGTCCGTTAACAGCTCCATAGCTGTCTTGACATCGGGGTCACTGAATACGGCGCGCTTGCTACGTCCCCAGCCGTAGGAGTAATTAGCTGTAATCGCACTTTCAAGAAACTCTTTGATGTCATCCTTGTATAAATCGAGGTCACGTTTTTTGTTTATCTTGACAATCTCCTCAATCTGATCCAAAAGAGAGCCTATGCGTTCCTCATAACCGTCTTTCTGTGCCGTCTTTTTCAGCTTTTCCAAATCGAGCTGTGTGGTAGATGTGTATTTTATCTCCTTGTCCTCCATGAAACGGCAAAAATCGGCATATTCCTGATCTGTAAGCGAGAATGTCACAGGGTCAAACGGCTTGCTTCGGTGCTCATTGAAGTATTTGACAGCATAATCGTCTATATAGCCGTAAGCTATCAATACAGCCGCGAATTTGTTTGCATATACGGGCTTTATTGTCACATCGGGAGATATGCCTCCGCCGTCCTTGACGATGCGGCCGCCTTTGGTCTTAAACTCTTTCATCAACGAGTCGGGAATGTTACCTACGCTTCCGTCCTCGTTGCGATGACTGTAATCGACCGCCTGAATGCATCGTCCGCTCGGAATATAGTATTTCGATGTCGTCAGCTTGATGTAAGAGCCGTAACCGACGCTCATTGTCGATTGAACCAGGCCTTTGCCGAAAGTTCTTGTGCCTACTATCACGGCTCTGTCGAGGTCCTGCAACGAGCCTGCCACTATCTCGCTCGATGATGCAGAGGAATTGTTCACCATTACCACGAGAGGGATGTTGACATCAGTCGGTTCGTTAGCGGTTTTGTAAACGGCATTTTCGCTCTTGACACGTCCTTTGATAGAGACAATCTCCGTACCTTTGGGTACGAATAGTCCAGCCAGCGATACAGCCTCATCGAGCAGACCGCCGCCGTTGCCTCGCAGGTCAAGGATTAACGCTTTTATGTCGGCGGTGTCTTTCATCTTCGCTATATGTCGGCGAACTTCCGCCGCGCATCCGTCAGAGAAACTCTCCAATGCGACATAGCCGATTGAGTCGTCAAGTACGCCCGCATAAGATATGGCGGGTATCTTTATTTTCTCTCGCTTTATCACCACGTCACGCTCTTTTCCAGTCACACGGTCTTTTATCGTCATGGTGAATGTCGAGCCCGGAGCGCCTTTCATACGCGCGCTGACCGTATCGACTATTATCCCTTTCATCGGTACACTGTCGATGGCGACAATAAGGTCACCGGCACGAAGTCCCGCTTTGTCGGCGGGTGAACCCATGTAGGGTTCCGATATGCGCACATAGTCGAAAAGGTCGTCCTTACGCACGAGCGCGCCTACCCCGCCGTACAATCCCGTGGTGTGAACACGAAACTCCTTCATGTCCTCCTCGTTGAAATATTCGGTGTAGGGGTCGAGGGTCGAGAGCATCTTGTCGATACCCGCCTCTATCAGCTTACGGGTATCGACACTATCGACATACTCGATATTGACATTCTTATATACGTTAAAGAATATTTCGAGGTTTTTGCCTGCGTCAAAATCTCCTCTGCGGCTGTTCTGCTGTGCGAGAAGCGACCCCGCAGAACAAGACAACAGAGCACAAATCAGTATCGCAATTTTTTTCATCTTCAAAACGGAATCTCTATCGCTGTTCGTTCTCCAATCTCATCGCAAGTATGGTGGCCGCGGTTCGGTTACCCTCTATCTCTACGGGGTTGTAACTCATATCCACCGTGATGATGTCGTTGAAGAGCATCCTGAGGCGTGAAAATTTCTTTGTCGGGCGATAGAAACGTTTTTTGCCCTCCTCGCCGACAAGTTCATAACCTGAAACAGCCATAACTCTTTCGACAGCCGACATGTCGTCTATATCATTCACTCTGACGCTCTTTTTGGTGAAGCCGAAGAACGGATAGGCGAGCGAGATAACAAGGGCGAATCCTATGACCAGATAACCGCTTTTGCTGGAGAAGAAGAGACCCAACTGAGAGGGTGCTATCGTGGTGGTCGAGGTAAGCACCATAATCCAGTAAATCAAAGAGAACAGGACAATCAGGTATATCAGATAGCTGACCGATTTTTTAAAGTAGTTTTTCATGTCGGATGTCAACTGTTTTAATTTATATTTGTACTTAATTAAACTTCTGCCGCATACTATTTATTGCGTACGCAGATCGACAAAGCCCATGTGTGATGAAAAAGACGATTGTCGAACTGAAAAACATTTTTCAAGGGATAAAGGTACTCTTTTTTCCTGAAATTTGCCTTGCCTGCGGCAGAAAACTTATCGCGGGAGAACGCACTTTGTGTATCGACTGCCGAATAACGATGCCTCTCACAAGAGACTATGAAAACCGGGATAATCACATGAGAGAGCGGTTTGAGAACTATTTCGACCCTGTCGAGGCTTTCTCTTTCTTCTACTATATTGACAACACTCCGCATTCACGCCTTGTGCGTAACATAAAGTTTCACAACTGTCGAAAAGCGGCGGTAGATATGGGTCGGTGGTTCGGCGCGAGGGTTGTAAAAGAGGGCTTCACGACACAAGGCGACGAGATAATCGTTCCGCTGCCTTTGTCACGCAAGCGTCTGCGAGACAGAGGGTTCAATCAGTCGGAATACATTGCCAGAGGTTTCGGAGAGACAACGGGAATAGAGGTTATCGCCGACGCTGTCGAGAGAGTGAAGTACGGCGCACCGCAATCGCTGCAACCGTCACGGCTCGACCGTTATGAGAATGTGAAAGACGCTTTTGCCGTGACCTGCCCCGAAAAAATCGAAGGACAGCATGTTTTTGTACTCGATGATGTGGTAACCACAGGTTCCACGATGCTTTCGTGCGTCAACGCCATACGTCCTTACACGGACAGAATAAGCGTCATCGCGCTGTCATCCACACCAAAGAGAGGATAAACTAACGGACCACGGGGTTTCGGTTTATGTCGAAAATGTCGATTCCCGCCCTGTCGAATAGTATTTCGAGCGCATGTATGCCGTAACGGCGACTGTATATGAACTCCGAGTGAGAGATGGGCACGCCGAGAACTACATCCACGGGACATCCCAACACGGTGAGCGAGCTCATGCGACGATCCCACAAATAGGGATAATAGAACATTATATGCTTCATCGTGGCTTTCGGATAGTACATCTCAACCACCGATTCGAAGACATTACCCAATCCGCAATCCCATCTGTTACGGATTACAAAGAAGGCGCAAGATGCCACTATCGCCTCTATCTCGGGATATTGCTTGTAACCGCCCATCACAATCTCGTGACATCCGCCATTGACGCTGTAACCCATAAGACCAAGCGAGCTGTAAAAAAAGACATTTTGGTCAACAGAGTCGGTACAGCGTAAAATATCGAGGTTGCACGAGCCGAAATCATCAACATAGTTGGTCACCGTCGGATTTACACCCAATAGAGGAGATATTCGACTGAAAAGCTCTATCTGTGCGTTACTCGGATATAATACAGGGGCGTACAAAGCTGTTAATATTAATTAAAAAGTATATTCAAAAAACATTTTCCGACCGAACCGTAACGTCTGAAACGCGCGATTCATGTCGTACAGAAAAAACCGACATGAACGATGTCACACGCCAATCGTGCGGCATCGTTCATGTCGAAAAGAGTTACAAGCCTTTACCGTGGCATTGTTTATATTTGAGACCGCTACCGCAGGGGCATGGGTCATTGCGACCGACTTTCAGCTCCGCTTTGGCGGGCGATACCTTGCTCTCGCCTCTGCTGTCAACGGGAGTCTCGCTGCGTGATGTCTGCAACTTGCGTCTCTCGGCAATCTCTTTTGCACGACGAGCCTCCTCGTCATCTCTCGTGGGCTCCGCCTCTCTCACGGGAAGCGACACACGGGTGAGTATCGAGAGTGTCTCACGGTTAATCTTCTCAAGCATGGTCTTGAAGAGCGTGAACGACTCAAACTTGTAAATCAACAGCGGGTCTTTCTGCTCGTACTGCGCGTTCTGAACCGACTGTTTCAGGTCGTCCATCTCTCTGAGGTGCTCTTTCCAGTTGTCGTCAATCATCACGAGCATGATAATCTTGGCGATATGCTTGAATATTATTGCTCCATCCGTCTCAACGGCTTTCTTCATCGGCACGCTTATATGGAATCCGCGTCTGCCGTCGGTCACGGGTATGGATATGTTCTCAAACTTGTCACCATGCTCCTCGTATATGCGGCGTATCACGGGCATGGCCATGGCGGCAATCTGTTTGCCTCTGAACGCGAGCAGTTTGTTTATGTCTTCAGCCACCGCGTCAGAGAGTTCGGCGGCAGAGAAGCCCTTGAACTGATGCTCGTCGAAAGAGCACTCCAATGAGAGCTGCTTGATAAGTTCGAGACGGAAATCCTCGTAGTCGAGGTCACCGAATTCAGATACGAACGACTCGGCGAAGTCATAGACCATATTGTTGAGGTCCACCTCTATTCTCTCACCGTACAGAGCATGACGACGACGGGTATATACCACCTCACGCTGAGAGTTCATCACGTCGTCATATTCGAGCAGTCGTTTACGCATACCGAAGTTATTCTCCTCGACCTTGCGCTGCGCTCTCTCGATTGCGCGGTTCATCATACCCGCCTCAATCACTTCACCCTCTTTGAGACCCATTCGGTCCATGATTCGGGATATACGCTCAGAGCCGAACAGACGCATGAGGTTATCCTCGAGCGACACAAAGAACACTGAAGAACCAGGGTCACCCTGACGTCCCGCACGACCGCGAAGCTGACGGTCCACACGACGAGACTCGTGACGTTCCGTACCGATAATTGCGAGACCGCCCAGAGCCTTGACCTCATCGGTCAGCTTGATGTCGGTACCACGACCCGCCATGTTGGTGGCTATGGTAACCTGACCTTTGCGACCCGCCTCCTGAACGACATGCGCCTCCTGCTGGTGGTATTTGGCGTTCAAGACATTGTGAGGTATATTACGCAACTTAAGCATTTTGCTCAAAAGTTCCGAAATCTCCACCGACGTGGTACCGACCAACACGGGGCGTCCCTGTTCGACAAGACGCACTATCTCGTCGATGACAGCGGCATATTTCTCACGCTTGGTCTTGTATATAAGGTCATTGCGGTCGTCTCTTATGACAGGACGGTTTGTCGGGATGACAACGACGTCGAGTTTGTATATGCTCCAGAACTCGCTCGCCTCAGTCTCTGCCGTACCGGTCATACCGCAGAGCTTGTGGTACATTCTGAAATAGTTCTGAAGAGTGATTGTGGCGAATGTCTGTGTGGCAGCCTCGACAACGACATGCTCTTTAGCCTCAAGAGCCTGATGGAGACCGTCCGAGTAGCGGCGACCCTCCATTATACGTCCCGTCTGCTCATCGACAATCTTAACCTTGCCGTCGATTACCACATACTCGACATCTTTCTCAAAGAGGCTGTACGCCTTGAGAAGCTGATTAACCGTGTGCACACGCTCCGACTTGAGAGAGTAATCGCTCATGAGCTTGTCGCGCTCAACCTGTTTCTCCTCTGTCGAAAGGTTGCTCTTTTCAATCTCCGCAATCTCCGCGCCTATGTCGGGAAGTACGAAGAATTTGGGATCGTCAACACTCTTGGCGAGAACATCATGACCCTTGTCGGTCAAATCGACCGTGTGGTTCTTTTCATCAATGACGAAGAAGAGTTCGTCCACAATTTCGGGCATCCTGCGGTTGTTATCCGCCATATAGATATTCTCCGTCTTCTGCATCAAGCTCTTATAACCCGGCTCGCTGAGCAACTTGATAAGAGGCTTGTATTTAGGAAGACCTTTATGCGCACGATAAAGTTTCACACCGCCTTCCTCTTCGTTGCCTGCGGCAAGGAGTTTTCGGGCCTCGCCGAGAAGCGATGTGACATAGTTTTTCTGAAGCAGATAGAGCTTTTCGACATATCCCTGATACTGCTCGAAGAGCTGGTCGTCACCCTTGGGCACGGGACCGGATATGATAAGGGGTGTTCTGGCGTCGTCGATAAGCACCGAGTCAACCTCATCGACTATCGCGAACTGATGCTTGCGCTGAACCAAATCCGAAGGCGATGTCGCCATGTTGTCTCGCAGGTAGTCGAAACCGAACTCGTTGTTGGTACCGTATGTGATGTCGGCGGCATAAGCCTTTCTTCTCGCTTCCGAGTTGGGCTGATGCTTGTCGATGCAATCGACGGTCAAACCATGGAACTGGAACATGGGACCCATCCACTCGGAGTCACGTTTTGCAAGATAGTCATTGACTGTAACGACATGCACACCTTTGTGCGACAACGCGTTGAGGAATATGGGGAGCGTAGCCACAAGTGTCTTACCCTCACCGGTAGCCATCTCGGCAATCTTACCCGTATGAAGCACCACGCCACCGAACAGCTGGCAGTCATAGTGAACCATGTCCCACTTTATGACATTGCCTCCGGCAGTCCAAGAGTTACGGTATATCGCCTTATCGCCGTCGATTGTCACATAGTCGCTCGTCACGGCAAGGTCACGGTCATGCTCTGTTGCGGTAACCTCGATAGTCTCGTTCTCCTTGAAACGACGTGCCGTGTCTTTCATTATGGCAAACGCCTCGGGCAATATCTCGAGCAGCACCTTCTCTATCTTGTCGTCAATCTCTTTCACAAGGTCGTCAATCTCGGTTGAGATACGCTCCTTATCTTCGATTGAGACATCGGGATTCTCACGCTCTTCCTTGAGTGTGGCGATGCGCGCCTCGTCATCCGCAATGGCGGTCGCTATCTTGTCCATAAGAGCCTGGCTCCTGCCACGAAGTTCATCGTTGGTGAGCTTCTCTATTTCGGGATATACAGCCTTGATTTTTTCAATATAGGGGACCACCTCTTTACGGTCTTTGTCCGCTTTTGAGCCGAAAAGCATCTTCAGCAGTCCTGCCACAATATTTGCCATGATATATAAATGGTGTTTGGTTACGCTTTTTACAGTTTAGCAATCGGTTTAACTTTCCAAAGTTACGACAATTTAATTATTTTTAAAAATAATTTATACAATTTTAGATGTAAAACCTTATCTTCATCACATCTTTGGACGGTATATGGTAATTTTCGACAATCATTGTCCGCTCATATAGGCACATCCCACGGGACATTGCCAACATCTGTTTTCCTGACAATATCTCTTGTTAAGCTGAATGAACGCCTGTGAATCAAAAGCGGAAACAACTTTTGTGTGCGCGTCATACTTATTCACAATGGCATTCTTCTCGGCGGGAATCTGTTCAAACATCTCCACAATGTCAAACTCTTCCGCCTCTTCACCATAATCATGACGCTGTCTGTCAAAAACAAACGGCAACATGAAGTTTATCAATATGCGGTCCGTCTTCTCTTTGGATATGAGGTGTCCCGTAGAAACCTCCCCGCAACTTTTACCCAAAGCATAATGCGTACGCCAATAACGGCTTGGTGGTTCCGTAAAAAGCTTTTTAAGGTCAGCGAGCGAAGCACATTCGCACAATCTGTGATATAACGGCTTGGCGTCACATAGCAACGCCGCCATTTGGGCAATCAGCAAATCAGGAGTATTATTGCGATAAGAGGCCCTGTTCCACCGACCGTATTGTATCGGTGTTATCCCATGCCCCTTTTTCAAACGCTCAAATATGCCTCTCAACATATAGACGTAATCATCCTCCTCGTCCAACGCCCCTAAGGTCAGAAAACCGGCTGTTCCGAAAAGCAAAGCTTCAATAGACACCTTGTCCGCTTCTTTATCTCCTGTTATCAGCGAAGCGACAATACGATTAAATCCTATCGCCGCCGAAAGTTCTCCGAACAATTTTCTGTTCGCCGTCGAACTTATCATCACCGTATCGAAAAGAGCCGCCACCGCCATATCGCTGTCGCCTCCTTTCGCATCCTCTTTCAGTTTGCGCAGGTGTGCGCACTTGTCGGACAACCGCTCTACCAACATTCTAGTTTTAAGCAAAGCCGACATATGCGACTCCATTCTACCGATGAACTCTGGACACAGATAATCCTCTCCGCTTACGGACAAATCGCGATAACGACGTTCAGCCTCTCTCGGAACAGCTTGTTCGTAACATTCGACCACACCTCCCGCGGGAGACAAAAATCGTTCACTTTCCGTCTTTTCGCATACAAACAGCACGACCGACTCACGCTCCGAAAAATTTGCCGAATGCCATACCTTATCACTCTCGGCAATCATAACGTTCCCGCGTATGATAACTCCGCCAACCGACATCTCGGCAGACTTCGCCAAAACAAAGCCTCTCGAAACCACAATCTCGCCCTTACGTATCAACGACAACTCACCACCACTACAAACTCGCCCAATGGATTCGTTTAATGGCTTATGGAGCCACAGATATGTCAAAAGAGAACATTTGTCCGATAATGCTTTCATATATATTAAGGTATATTTACCGCCCCTGAATAATCTGTAATCATAGACTACAAATCCAAACGCACATCAACAAATTTAGCAAAACTATCTCATGCAACAAAAACAAGCTACATGTAATCCATGTTTTTTACAACCGAAAGCGGACACAAGAAGATAATTATGCAGCAAAATACATATAAAAATTCCGATAATTTCATGGAATTTAGGGGGTATTTGTTTTTTATGCTTTTTTCATTATCTTTGTCAATGTCTATTAGTAAGAAAGAGAGACGTTTACGAGCCGTTTTTTACTATTTTTGATGATT
>CASDZP010000042.1 GCA_949285535.1 uncultured Alistipes sp. | reverse complement strand
TTATTTTATATCCTTTTTGAACTGTTTACATTATAATTTCACCCTCGATTGTGCCTTGATTACCCCATTGAGAGATTGTGCTGTTTTCGAGGGCGATGCCGACAGGCTCTCCGAGGGGTCTGCCGACGGCGTTACTTTGTCCCTCGACAAAGTAACCAAAACGAGGGGGCACAGCCCCTTCCCACCATGTCATACTCATTTGGCTCATTGTCTGAATCGAAGTCAGCATCTTTATGATATTGTCTGCAATAAATGGCAATTTTAAGCCTAAATGAATAATCGGACAAGACAGAACTCCAAAAGCAATAAAAAGGGAATAAAAGGAAGTGAGTAAAAACAAATAAAAGCGGGGTGTATGTCTCGGGTGTAATGACAAAAAAACGACAGGTATTTTGTTGCTAAAACAAAACTACCCGTCGCATATTGTTTACGTGTGGCCTTTCTGTTACTCGCCGCAGTTATCGAAACCGTAACCCTCCTGCTGCGGACAGATATTAACCTCTACCTCCCAGTTGAAGTAGTAGCTGTTGTCTCCATAAGTAGAGGGAATAACGCCCGTGAATCGGTTGCCGCTCAAATAAAGCTCTTCGAGGTTGGGCAATGAACCGACAGAAGCAGGCAACGTTCCCGTCAGATTGTTGTTCAGAAGTCCCAGAGCTATAAGATTGGTAAGATTACCGAAACTGTCGGGTATAGGACCGTCGAGCATATTGTCGTAAAGATGCAGGCGCAAAAGCGATGTCATCTCTCCAATACTCTGCGGAATATTACCCGTCAGATTGTTTTTATACAAATAAAGATACTCTACCTCCTGCAAACGTGATATGTCACTCGGTATTCCTCCTGTAAGGTTGTTCTCTCCAAGCCAAAGGTTTCTGAGATAGCTCAAATCGAACACATCTCCGGGAATGTTTCCTGTCAGACCCGTATTGTTGAGTTCGAGAGAGGTCACCCTCATACCCTCTATCGTCTCTTCAACCTTCACTCCTGGCCATTGAGACAGAGGTTTGTTGAAATCCCAGTTGTTACGTGTCCAGTTAGGACCGCCGCAGCTGTTGTATATGTTAACCAAAGCGAGGCTGTCACTCGTGAGCGAGCCTGTACCGAACTGATATACCGTCAACACCGATGTGAGAGTCGTATCCTGCATAACGAAACGCAGGTCGGCTCTGCGATACTCTTTCGCCGTATTCGCCTGACAAGTGACGGTTATCTCTTTCTCCTCTATCAGATAGGTGGAAGGTGATTCGGTGACGGATAGCCACGGATAGTCGGCGATATTCTCTATCACATACGCCTTGTTGAACTGCAGTTTAACCTGTCCGCTACCCGCATCGGCAGACATCTTGAGCAAAGAGGGAGAGAATGACACCGTCAACGGTTCGCCATCCTGCTTTATGGTCAGGGTGTCGCTTTTTGTTACACCGTCTATTACGCATACCACCGCTGCCTTACCTTCACGCGGATCTATGGATGTATTGGCCTTTATCGTCAAGGCGATTGTAGCCGTTTCGTTACCTTTGAGAGTGTCGAACACCATCCAGTCAACCAACGGTTTTATCTCCCAGTCAACATTATAAGAAGTTACATGGACATTGAACGTCTGCTCCTCATGAGATTTCTCGTATGAGTCCGTCACCCAGTCGGCATGAGGATAGCTCGTCTCGCCGTCTTTTTTGCAGGCAATCAGAGCCAGCGACGCCACAATCAGATATAATACCTTTCTCATTCTTCGCTGAATAGTGTTTTTATAGTGATTCAAGCATTTTTTTCAGTACCACCGTAGCGGAAATCTCTCTGTTCGCCGTTTCGGGAATGACAAGTGAACGGGGACTCTCAATCACATCGTCCGTAACAATCATGTTTCGTCTGACAGGGAGGCAGTGCATGAAATATGCGTCATTGGTGAGTGCCATCGTACGGGAATCTACTGTCCACGACCTGTCTTTGGAGAGGATAGCTCCGTAGTTGTCACCCGCGTATGCCGACCAGTTTTTGGCATATACGAAATCGGCTCCCTCAAAGGCTTTCTCTCTGTCATACTCGATAGTAGCACCTTTGGTGAATCGTTCGTCGAGTTCATAACCGTGCGGATGAGTTATAACCAAATCATATCCTGCCGCCAGAGACCACTGCGCGAACGAGTTGGGCACAGCCTGCGGAAGTGCGCGGGGATGCGGCGCCCATGACATTACCACTTTAGGTCTCGGCTTGGTTTTGTGTTCCTCTATTGTTATGATGTCGGCGAAACCCTGAAGGGGGTGGCCCGTAGCCGCCTCCATGCTGAACACGGGACGACCTGAATATTTGATGAAATTGTTTAACACAACCTCTCCGTAGTCATACTCGCGAGATGTCAGACCCGCAAAAGAACGCACTCCGATGATGTCGCAATAACAGCCCATCACGGGAATGGCTTCGAGAAGATGCTCGGGCTTGTCACCATCCATTATGACACCTCTCTCTGTCTCGAGCTTCCACGCTCCCGCGTTTACATCGAGAACAATCACATTCATACCCAGATTCAACGCAGCTTTCTGAGTGCTCAATCGGGTACGCAGGCTTGAATTGAAGAAGACCATCATGAGGGTCTTGTGACGGCCGAGAGTATCGTATTTGAATCGGTCGGCTTTTATCTCTTTTGCCAGGCGAAGAGCCTCGCTCAAATCGCCCAAATCCGAAACGGAAGTGAAATAACGCATGTGCACAATTTTTATCGGATACAAAAATAATAAAATTTATTGAAATCAGAACAATTCATTACAAAAACAATGATTCCCAACAATTTAAACAACAATCACATAACATCTGCCGAATCTCTTTCACATTCCTCAACTTATTTTTTAACGTAAACCCGCTTCACCATATTATCTCTCCCGCACATAATCCCTACATCCCCATATTATCCACACCATACCACACCATACCCTAATCCTATCGCGGACAGATGCCTACTTCGTGAGAGATAATGAGCCAATGGAATATGACATGGAGGGAAGGGGCTGTGCCCCCTCGTTTTGTCTTACTTTGTCGAGTGACAAAGTAAGACCCGCGGGAGCGGCTGTCGGCAGACCCCACGGAGTGCCCCGTGGGAGTGCCCTCGGAGAGCCTGTCGGGAGACTTTTATAGTTCAAGGGATAGAACGAGGGTTTCCCAAACCCTAAATCCGCGTTCGAGTCACGGTGGAGCTACATTAAAAGAGGCAAGATGTTGAAAATAACATCTTGCCTCTTTTAATGTAGCTCCACCGCGACTCGAACGCGGATTTAGGGTTTAGGAAACCCTCGTTCTATCCCTTGAACTATAGAGCCGTTATAAAGGGGTGCTTTCACACCCCTTTGCCTTATCTTTTCATTGTGTCGCCGTCGTAAGCCCACTTGAAGTAAATGGCACCCCAAGTGAAACCGCCGCCGAACGCCGCGAACACAAGATTGTCACCTTTTTTGAGACGCTGCTCGTAATCCCAGAGACAGAGGGGAAGCGTAGCCGCCGTCGTGTTACCGTAACGGTCGATGTTTATCATGCACTTCTCTCTGCTGAGACCCATTCTGGCAGCTGTCGCGTCAATGATACGCATGTTCGCTTGATGGGGAACGAGGAATCTGACATCATCGCTGGTGAGGTTGTTGCGCTCCATAAGAGCCACGGCTGTATCCGCCATGTTAGACACGGCAGCCTTGAACACCGTCTGACCTTCTTGATGAATATGATGCCATTTGTTCTCCACAGTCTCGATGCTTGCGGGATATGCCGAACCGCCCGCCTTCATGTAGAGATGTTTCGCGCCTGAACCGTCAGAGTGCAACATTGAGTCAATCAAGCCGTACTCGCCTGTCGGGTCAGCCTCGAAGAGAACCGCGCCCGCACCGTCACCAAATATGGGACAAGTCTTTCTGTCCTCATAGTCAACTATCGACGACATCTTGTCGGCACCGACAAGAATCACTCTTTTACATCTGCCGCTCTGGATATAAGCCGCAGCCGTCTGCATACCGAAGAGGAAACCGCTACATGCGGCGCTCATATCAAAAGCGAACGCGTTGGTGAGGCCTGCGTTGTAAGCGATAAGATTGGCAGTCGAGGGGAAGCTCATATCCGGAGTAACGGTAGAGCATATCACCAAATCAACGCTCAAGGGGTCGATGTTTGTTTTTTCGAGGAGGTCTTTCACCGCCTCGGTCGCCATTACCGACGTACCCTTGCCTTCACCTTTGAGAATATGACGTGTTTTTATACCGATACGAGTCATAATCCACTCGTCGGTGGTGTCCACCATACGGCTCAACTCCTCGTTGTCGAGGATGTAGTCAGGCAGATAACCGCCCACGCCTGTTATAATTGCATTTATTTTTTTCATTAAACGAATGCTTCTTTGAATTTGCTTACCAGACCGAGAGCCACATTCTTCTCTGTCGCCAGAATCATGTTCATGATGGCTTTCGGAGTGGAACATCCGTGACCTATCACCACACAATGATTGATGCCGAGCACGGGAGTTCCCCCCTCATTCTCGTAGTTCAGACCGCGAATGACGGGATGATCCTCGGGCAATATGTCCGAGAACATGTTATAAAAACCTTCGGCCTCTTTCAACATGGCGTTACCGACAAAACCGTCGCACACAACCACGTCGGCAACCTCGCCGGTCAGGAGATGCTTGCTCTCCATGTTACCCACGAAGTTGAAGTCGCCGCCCTGCGCCATGAGCTGGTGAGCCTCACGAGAGGCGGCATTGCCTTTCTCCGGCTCTTCGCCAATGTTCAGGAGGGCCACTCGAGGATTTTCGATACCGAAAATCACTTTCGCGTATATCGAACCTATTATGCCGTACTGATAGAGCACCTCGGGCTTGCAATCGACATTCAGTCCCACGTCGAGCAACATCATGTTGCCGCCTGTACGGGTAACCATACCCGTTCCTATCGAGGGACGTATCACACCGTCGATTGTCTTCGACACGAGCATGGAACCGACCATCATGGCTCCCGTGCTTCCCGCAGAGGCGAAACCGTCGATAGCTCCCGTTTTCAAATCCTTGAAGCCCACGACTATGCTCGAATCGCTTTTCTGTGAGAACGCCTGCGTCGGGTGTTCGTTCATGGCTATCGCCTCGCTCGTGTGGACAATTTCCACGCACTCGGGCTTGCCTCCGTTGGCTTCGAACAACGCTTCGACAGCCTTCGAATCGCCATAAAGAACAATGGTCGTTGAGGACGAGACACGCTTGGCAGCGTCGATTGTACCCAAAACAACCGCTTCGGGGGCAAAGTCGCCACCCATCGCATCAATGCCTATTCTCATGACAATAATATTAGTTAGACAAATTGTGCCGTCTTAAAAAAGAGTAAAAGGCTATGTCAGCTCACGGTAAAGCAACATAACCTGTCCAATCGAAACTTACTCTTTGTCAGCAGTGGTCTGTTTGCCGCGATAGTAACCGCACTCGGGGCATACACGGTGATAGAGAACCGCTGCGCCACAATTCGAGCAAGTCGAAACAGTGGGAGCCACCGCTTTGTAGTGAGTTCTTCTCTTATCTCTTCTCTGTTTAGAGATTTTGTGTTTAGGATGTGCCATTTCTTTATATTATTAAAACGTTTTAAATTCTCAATTATTTTATTTCAACCCTTAATCCTCGTCCTCGACATCCTCCTCTTCATCGGGAGCCTGAACGAAACGGGCGAGCATATCGGGGTTACATTCTCCTTTGGGATGCACTTTCTGCATCGGCAGACTCAGATAGACGCTCTCATAGAGATATCCGCTCAAGTCTATGGTGTCGGCGTCGGGAGCTATCCACATCGTCTCTCTGTCGAACTCCTCTTCGGAGTCGAGGTCATACTCCTCCGTTCCATACCCTTCCTTTCCGTATCCGACCTTTATGTCGAGCACGCCGTCGAAATTCACGGGCATATAGAACTCGTCGAGACATCTGTCGCAGACAACCTTTACCTTGCCGTTAATCTTCGTGCGCAAAGACGTCAGCGAGCCGCCTTTTGTGAGGACAATCTCCACGTCACACTCTCCGGCAGAGAGTTCGCCTCCATATTCCTCGAAAAAACGGTCGTCCAAAGAGAACTCATAGACGTACTCTCCGACAGCCAAATCCGTGACGGATACCGCATATTTACTCGCTTTCGACATAATTATTTCCCGTTTTTACCAGAGAATATTCGCACAAAGTAATATATTTTTTCTCAAAATTTCAAATTATCGCCTCTCAATCTTTAGGCTACCACTTGTCAGAAGGGTTTGAAACCCATTATTTCGCGCACCTCTTTAACCGTTTTGGACGCGCTCTCGCGGGCTTTTTCGGCACCTCTTCTGATAACGTTACGCAAATATTCGTCGTCTGACTGTATCTGCAATATGCGTTCTCTTATCGGAGCGATTACCTTTATCATATCCTCCGCGAGCTGTTTTTTCAGGTCGCCGTATCTTATCGAGCAGTCGTTGTATTTTTCGAGGAAGTAGTCGTGTACCTCTTGTCCCGAAACAATCTTCAGCATGGTAAACAGGTTTGCCACACCCTCGCACATCGGCATGTTGGGTTCGGTGGGACCGCTGTCGGTGAGCGCTTTCATTACCTTTTTGCGAATATCCTTGTCGCTGTCAACAAGATAAATACCGTTACCCTCGCTCTTACCCATCTTTCCGTTTCCGTCCAGACCGGGAACTTTTACAAGTTCACCGCTGAACTTATAAGGCTGGCTTTCGGGGAAATACTCGACACCATATATGGTATTGAATCGGCGCGCGTATTTTCTTGTCATTTCAAGGTGCTGTTCCTGGTCCTTGCCTACGGGTACGCAGTCCGCCTTGTGCAACAGAATGTCCGCCGCCATAAGTACGGGATAAGTGAGCAGACCCGCATTCACGTTGTCCGCCTGCTTCCTTATCTTATCCTTGAAAGAGGCTGTTCTCTGAAGCTCGCCTATATACGCGTGCATGTTCAACAGAAGATACAGCTCGGTCACTTCGGGCACATCGCTCTGCACATATATCGCAGACTGTTCGGGGTCGAGACCCGCGCCCAGATATTCCGTCAACACGTTTTTCACGTTACCGTGAAGTTTCGACGGGTCGGGATGAGTTGTCAACGAGTGATAGTCCGCAATAAAGAAAAAGCAGCGGTTTTTATACTGCATGTCGATAAAATTGCGCAGGGCGCCGAAATAGTTGCCCAAATGGAGATTACCCGTTGAACGGATGCCACTGACTACTGTATCCATCTTTAAGAGTGTTTATTTTGAGTCGCAAAATTATCTTTTTTTTCATTAAGTACAAAAACTTACGGTCAAAATCTCACCGCGACAGGCAGGCGGCTTTCGAGTACAGCCGCGTGACGCCGTTCTTTACCGCATTGTCGTGAGCTTTTTCGGCACCCACACCCATTTTATTCACTTTCAGGCACAACAATATTTTGCCGTTAAAAAAATTAATCATATCTTTGCACCGATTTTATTTTAAACAAATAAAAAATGAGCTACATTTCATCAGAAAAGAAGCAGGAGCTTTTCAGCACCTACGGAAAGTCTAATAGCGACAGCGGTTCTCCCGAGAGCCAGATTGCGTTATTTTCTCACCGTATCAACCACCTCACTGAGCACCTCAAAGTTCACAAGCACGACTACAACACACAGCGTTCGCTTTTGAAACTCGTAGGTAAAAGACGTCGTCTGCTCAACTACCTCATCAGCGTTGATATCGAGCGTTACCGTGCAATTATCAAAGCACTCAACCTCAGAAAATAACCTTGCGCTATTAAGCAAAGGCAAAGGTGTGTCGATAACGGCACACCTTTTTTATTTCCGATAACCGATATACCTATATATAAAATGAAGCGACAGCTGTTTGCCGTCGCTTCGTTCGTTTTTACTTTTAAAGTATCAATAGACCTTTCTCTACCTATGTACCTTTCTGATACCTTTCAACGGCATCAGCTTATGTATGACGCTGTCGAGCATGGCGAGACTTCTCACCTCCACATTAAGCTGCATCGTGACCGTTCCTTTCTCATAATCGACTCTCATACTGCGAAGCGATACGTTAAGGTCTTTCAACACCTCTCTGACGGAATGTTCAAGACCGATTGTCTCGTCACCGACAACCATTATCTTGGCGGAGAACAGACTGTTACCCAAACGGTCTTCGCTCCATGCGGCATCGAGAACCCTGTAAGGGAATCTCTCACGAAGCACATTCCCGTTCGGACAATCCTGTCGATGCACGGTTATACCGTTGTGTACCGTGACAAAAGCGAATATATCGTCACCATATATCGGTGAGCAACATTTACCCAGCTTATATTCCACGTCACGCAGATTCTCGCTTATTATAAGACAATCCCCGTTTTTCTTCTGTTGCGCCGTTTTCTCTTTAGGCACGGCACGCTCTTCGGTATGTCTTGTCACATTCTCGCCCGCCAGATACCTCGTCAACACATCTTTTATCTCCGTGACGGGCAATCGTTCCTCGGCAACGGCGGCATACAACTCGATTACGCTTTTGAGCTTGTAATGTTTCACCAATACCGTGGTCATCTCGTCGAGCGGCATGTTTATTTTCCAGTTCTTGGCTTTACGCTCCAGCTCCTCACGCCCCAGACGCGCCTGTTTCGCCTCCTCTTCACGCAGGAACGCCTTTATTCTTCCGCGCGCCTTGCCCGTGACCACAAACGAGAGCCAGTCAGCCTTGGGTCGCTGGCTTTTCACCGTCGTAACCTCAACGAGGTCACCGTTATGCAATTCTTCCCTTATCGAGACATTCTTTCTGTTCACACGTCCGCCCACGCAGGTATTTCCGAGGTTGGAGTGTATGTCGTACGCGAAGTCGAGAAGTGTCGCGCCTTTGGGGAGCTTGCGCAGGTCGCCCGTAGGCGTAAAGACGAATATCTCTGCGTTACCGGGAGCGGGTTGCGTATTGAAGTTGACGATGTCTCCTTCGGGTTTGAGAGTCTCCATCGTCTCACGGAGTTTCGAGAGCCACTCCTCGCTGCCGCTCTGTCCGCCCTCGACACCTTTATACCTCCAGTGCGCGGCGACACCACGTTCGGCAACCTCATCCATGCGGACAGTCCTTATCTGAACCTCCACCCACTTGCCGTCATCGGTAACCACGGTGGCGTGAAGCGACTCGTATCCGTTCGACTTGGGTATGGAAATCCAGTCCCTCATGCGGTCGGGATTGGGTTTATAGTAGTCGGTTACTATCGAATAGGCATGCCAGCACTGCGGCTTCTCCTGCTCGGGAAGACAGTCTATCACTATCCTTATGGCAAACACGTCATAAACCTCCTCGAAAGGAATACGCTGTTTGCGCATCTTTCTCCATATCGAGTATATCGATTTGGTTCGCCCTTTCATCGTGTATTTTATCCCCGCCTTGTCGAGAGACTCACGTATGGGTTTAGTGAACGAAGCAATAAACGTATCTCGTTCCGTCGATGTCTCTTCGAGTTTACGGGCAATCGACGCGTAAGAATCGGGTTCAAGATAGCGTATCGACAAATCCTCAAGCTCCGATTTGAGTTTATAGAGTCCGAGCTTGTGCGCCAACTGCGAATATATGTGCAGACTCTCCCACGACTTGCGCGCCCGCTTATCTTCGGGGAAATCGCTCAACGAACGCATCACCTCCAGTCGGTCGGCAAGTTTTATAAGTATGATTCTCGGAGAGGTCGAATATGTCACAATCAGCTCCTTGAAGTGCTCAATCTGCTCTTTGTCGGGCTTCGACTCAACGGCTGATATACGGTTGAGTCCTTCGAGAGTCTCCCTGCACTCCTCGCCGAAAAGCTCTCCCGCACGCTCCAAGGAAATATATCCCGTTCTGGCGGCGTCGTGCAATAATGAAGAGATAACAGAGACAACACCCATAGACAGCTCGGTAAGTACGATATGAGCCACCCCGACGGCATGATAGGTCATGGGGTCGGAATTATAGCGCACCACACCGTCATTCGCCTTTACGGCTATACGAAGCGCCTCTTTTACCTTACCGTAGTTCTCTGCGGAAAATTTATCTTTGCAAGCGTCGAGCAGCTGTTTGTAAACAATCATGAGTAATAGCTCCAATTATGTTAAATTTATCACAAAACGGTTGTTATTTTTGTGACAAACGATTACTTTTGCACGGAATGGCTTTTTCTGCCATATTGAACAGGAAACCTGCACATCGCAACGACAAATGTGTCATCCTGCGACGACGGTTTTTATCGTAATTCCGTAAATATAACAAAATAACCTGAATAACACAATCAAACGACTCGATAATGAAAAAAAAATCACTTTTTGCTTTTCTTGCCGGCTCGCTGTTGCTCTTTTCATGCAACGAAGGCGGGCTGATAAAGGACAGCACACGTCGTGATGCCGTAATGAAGGCATTCGACGCCAAATGTGCCGTCATGGGAGGCGGACAGGAGGTTTTCGAGGTGTTCAACCAGCCTCTCACAGCCGAAGAGAGCGACGCGTTGAAATTCCTCTACGCCTACGCGCCCCTCACCGACATGACTGTTGACCCTCAACTCTATCTCGACTTCGTGCGCACCACGCTCGACGCCAAAAAGACAATGCCGTGGGCGGACTCGATACCCGAGGAGATGTTCCTCCACTTCGTACTCCCCCACCGTGTCCACAACGAGAGCATCGACAGTTCGCGCATGGTCTTCTACCGTGAGCTTAAAGACCGCGTGAAAGGTCTCTCGCTGAAAGACGCCGCTCTCGAAGTGAACCACTGGTGCCACGAAAAGGCAATCTATAACCCGACCGACGCCCGTACCGCCTCACCGCTCCAGACCGTCAAGACGGCATACGGACGATGCGGCGAAGAATCGGTCTTTACAGTTGCGGCGATGCGTGCGGTAGGTATCCCCGCTCGTCAGGTTTACACCCCGCGCTGGGCTCACTCCGATGACAACCACGCCTGGGTCGAAGTATGGGGCGGCGACAAATGGTACTACCTCGGCGCCTGTGAGCCCGAACCGAGACTCGACATGGGTTGGTTCACCGCTCCCTCGAAACGAGGCATCCTCATGCACGCCAAAGTCTATGGCGACTATATCTCTGACGCGGAGGTGATGAAGAAAACCCCGCTCTTCACGGAGATAAACGTTACCGAGAACTACGCTCCCGTAAAACGTGTGGACATAACAATCCTCACGCCCGACGGCCAGCCCGCCGACAGCGCGACGGTCGAATTCAAGGTGTTCAACTACGGCGGTTACACCAACGTAGCCACCAAGACCACCGACAAGGAGGGCAAGACATTTATAAGCCTCGGTCTGGGTGACGTCCTTGTATGGGCAACCAAAGACAACGCGTTCGGTTACGACAAGCTCTCTGTACCCGCAACCGACAACCTTATCATCACAATGGATAAGAAAGCGGGCGATGTAGTGGCTGTCGATTTCGACATGGTTCCCCCCGTTGAAAACAACGCCGTTGCCGACATCCCGCAGGAAGAACGTGACCGCAACGCCGTTCGCCTGCTCCGCGAGGACTCTATCCGCAACGCATACGTGGCGACATTCTACAACGACGCTCAGGCGACCTCTCTCGCAGAAAAGATTGGCATGCCCGCAGAGAAGATAAAATATATCATGAAAACCTCTCGCGGTAACCACGCCGAAATAGAGTCATTCCTTCTTCTTACACCCAAAAGTCTTCTCCCGACGGCAATGGACCTTTTGGGCGTAATTTCTGCAAAAGACCTTATGGACATCTCTGCATCGGCTCTCGACTCTCATCTCGAAGAGGCATCCGTATATGCCGACAGCTGTGACAAAGAGCTCTTTGTAAAATATGTGCTTAACCCTCGAATCGCCAACGAAGCGATTGAGTCATACCGCCCCGTAATAAAAGAGCTGTTCACGCAGAAACCGACGGTAGCCGACCTCATAGCCAAAGCCAAAGAGGTACGTATCTATGACGACCTCAACAGCGACGTTGCGGCAGTAACACCCGCATCAGTAGCCAAAATAATGGTCAGCGACAGCAACTCACGAGACATTTTCTTCGTTGCCATGGCCCGTACCTTCGGCATACCCTCACGCCTCGACCCGTTTGCCGGCAAAGTTCAGTACCATAACGGTAAAGAGTGGGTCGATGTAGTCTTCTCCGCTCCCACTGGCGAGGTTATCTCTCCCAAAGGCACACTCAAACTCGACTATGTACCCACAAAGGTCGTTCCCGATCCCAAATACAGCTCACACTTCACAATCGCCAAACTGGACGAAAACTTCAAACTCGATCAGGTGAGCATCAAAGGGTCACAGGCGTACGACATGGGTCCCGGTGCTTCGGCAAAAGAGGCTTTCGCAAAACCTTTCAGCCTCGACACAGGCAAATACGTACTCATGACGGGTACACGTCTTGCTGACGGTACTGTTTTGAGCGAATTGTCATTCTTTAATATAGAAGAGGGCAAACAGACCGACCTCAAAATGGTTCTTCGTGAAAACAACGACGCGATAGCCGTCATAGGCAACATCGACTCGGAAGCTAAAGTTCTCGACACCAAAGACAACAAGGTCAAGAGTATCCTCGACATAACAGGACGCGGATATTTCATGATTGCGCTCATCGAGCCCAAGAAAGAGCCGACCAATCATGCGATGCGTGACATGGCAAAATTGAGTCAGCAGCTTAAAGAGTGGGGACGCCCGATAGTATTCGTTGTCAAGAACGCCGACGAATGGGCGCAGTTCGATCCCAAAGAGTTCGGACAGCTTCCCGACGCAAGCTATGTGATAGACGTCAACAACGCAGTATCATCATCAATGAGCAAAGCAGGTCTCAATGTCAACAACCGCCCGATATTCGTAATCGGCGACACATTCAACCGTCTTGTGTTCAAATCGGAAGGCTATCAGATAAACCTCGGTGACAATATTCTGAATGTGATACACAAGTTATAAGATTTATAACACTAATTAATAAAAAGGATGGGAAACAATTTTCTCCATCCTTTTTTTATTAATCATATTGTTATGAATATTATAACTTACATATCAACTCTCCAACAAATATATTCGAGATGCGTCTTTGCGGAAATTACTTTGTCCCTAGGGGCACATCCCCTTTTGACCATGTCATATCCTGTCGGCTCATTACTTTTCACGAAGTCTGCATCGTAAGTTCGTATTGCCTCCGAAAAATAAAAAATGAAGATAAGGGAAAAAGAATGTTACGGGGTACGCTTGCCAACCTGTCGAAGATAAAATGAGATTTTAGAAACTGTAAAAACGGGAAAACGAGGGTCAATTTTTTGAAAATTAAGGAGTATTTGTTTTTTATGCTTTTTTCATTATCTTTGTCAATGTCTATTAGTAAGAAAGAGAGACGTTTACGAGCTGTTTTTTACATTTTTTGATGATTT
>CASDZP010000041.1 GCA_949285535.1 uncultured Alistipes sp. | reverse complement strand
CGGCGGGAACAAAGTGTCTTTCGATACGAAACAGACGCCCGTTACATTCAACGTGTCACAAGCCGATACGCTGAAACTTAAAAACGTCGCAAAAAACGGAGCTACTGTTTCGCTCGTGGTCAATACCTCGGCGGGTACGGGTTCGACCTCATGGAAGGTAGCGAAAAGTTCACAGAAATGGATTACGACGTCTCCTGAAATAGGCGGAACGGAGACCAATGCGAGCGGGACGTCATTGAGTGTAACCGTTGCTCCAAACAATGCGGAAGAACGCACAGGACAATTTGTTTTGGAAAGTCAAAACACGACTTCGCAGTCGTTCACGGTAACCCAGCTCGCAAACTTCACTGCAACAATCCAGAGTATTACTTATGGTTCTGGTAATCCTGCCGTATTTGAGACAAATACACTCAAAGCGTTTAGTGTCGCATACGATTACACGGTCAACATCAAGACATCTGCACCCGCAAGTAGTGAACGTATTAAGGTTGTTTCCAAAACAGCTGACACAGCGGTAAAAATCAAGTCACAGCCAACGGGTAGCAACGATACATATTCGTTTGTACTGACTGTTCCAGATAATACAACGACAAACGAAATATCATCATCGTTTGACATAACGATTGACGGTAATGTCGCTAATTCATTTACTATTATTCAAGCAAAAAAGACAAGTATCCTTGTCGAGAACAAGACTTCGTACTCTGTCATAGGTGGTTTAGCATCGGCAAACGGTACGTTTGTAGCTTCTGTTTGGGATATTCTCGAAAGTAATTATGTGACAAGTTCTAATACGACAGCCCATAAAGTTAGCTCACTTTCAGCCGCAGGAACATTTAAAGTCGCTTTCAAAGAGACATTGTCATTTAACGAGGAAACCTCAAATGCCACGATAACATTGAAAGGACGAGATGGCGTAAACCGAGCTATGGCGTCAGTAAGTCAGACACCTGTAAAACTTACATTAGATCCTGCGTCTATTGTATTTGAGAACGGTCAACCAAATCAGACAGCTACCGTCATAGTCGGCACTACAAATGACGGGATAATATCAAGTGGTATGACTGTTTCTCCTCAAAGCAACGCTTGGATGATAGCAAGCGTGTCTGGTAACAGATTGACGGTTAAAACAACGGTAGAGAACGACTACGGAAAATCGAGACCGGATGTGCTTACATTAACTTATAAAGGGACAACCATTCAGGTTAATGTAACTCAGAGTTGCGATTTCAATCCTTATTCAACTGTCAATATCGGTGGCATAGAGTGGATGCGTTATAATTTGGGTAAAAGCCGATTTGAGGGTATTTCATTCGCAACGAAATTGCCGTCAGAATGTACTGACGACCCGATAAAAACGAAGTCTCACGGTAGGTTCTATCAGTGGGATGTCGGTAGTAAATCGTGGGAGACTACAAGTATTAGTGTCAGCGGGTGGAACGGAACCAATCCCCCAACAACGAACACTTCATGGATTGAATCCAATGACCCGTGTCCTGAAGGTTACCGCTTACCGACCAAAGATGAGTTTGTAGCATTAAAGAATGAAACTATACAGACAAACGGAGGTGGATGGAATGCAAGTGACTATGGTTATAAAATATTCACAAGTGGGAATGTCAAGTTGGAGTTTCTCTCTGTTGGTCTTATTCATAGATCAGGAGGATACCTATTAAATCAAGGTACGAACGGATATTATTGGGCATCAGAGCAACAAGATAGAGAATATGGATATGAGATGGATTTTACTAACGGAAATATTCGTCCATCAATTGTTGCTTATAAATCATCCGGCATGAATGTACGCTGTGTCCAAAAATGATAGTTGATTATTTAATGCTAAATTATATGAATCTTATTACCATGATACCTTTAATAACATTATCGCTTTTTATATATTTATAAATATGATTTGTAGGCATATTAATAACATTAGATGTTTGTTTTTTGTGTTATCTATAGCGGTAATGAAGCGAAATTGCATGATTAGGTATGATGTTGACGTCCAAAGAGATAAAGGATGATATGGTCAATGCCCACTCGGAGAGCCGTTGGAGGCCCTACGGAGTGCCCCGCGGGAGCGGATGTCGGGAGATCTTGTTGTGTTATCTATGTTTAACAATGTGAAATAAAAAACTCTGTGATAAAGCCTCCGAGAGAGATTATATTTTAAGGGTATGATAGAATAATTTTGTCATACCTATAAAATATAATCTCCTCTCGGAGGCTTTATCGCAGAGTTTTTTTTATTTTTGCATATTGGTTTAATATATACAATCATGATAAAATCTGTTCTTGACGTACATACGCATACCATTGTCAGCGGTCATGCTTACAGCTCGATGCAGGAGATGGTAAGGGCTGCTGCGGATAAGGGATTGGAACTTTTGGGTATCACCGAACACGGACCGAGTATTCCTGGAACATGTGCTCCGCTTTATTTCATGAACATGCACGTCGTTCCGCGTCAGATGTACGGCATCGAACTAATGTTGGGTGCGGAGGTCAATATTATCGACTATGAAGGTAACATAGACCTCGACGATGAACACCTTGCACGTCTCGACCTGACCATTGCGGGTATCCATAAGGTATGCTATACAGCGGGAAGCGTCGAACAGAACACCGCCGCCGTGGTGGGGGCGATACGCAATCCCAAAGTCGATATTATAAGCCATCCCGCCGACGGAGCCGCAACAATCGACTTTGAGACGATAGTAAAAGAGGCGCGCGAACATGGAACGTTGCTTGAGATAAACAATCATTCGTTGGCACCCGCACGTAAACTGACGGTAGCCAGAGACAATAATATCGAGCTTCTGAGGCTGTGTAAACGATATGACCTGCCCGTGATACTCGGTAGTGACGCCCATATCTCGTTCGATATAGGACGACATGACCGACTCGATGAGATAATAGCGTTAACGGAGTTTCCTGACGAATTGATTGTCAACCGTAGCGTGGAGGTGTTCAAAACATTTATCGGACGATAGCTTTTTTCGCTTTTTATAGTTACATTTGCCATTAACAGACCATTATTGTCTGGGTTTATGGCTACACGGTCACGAAACAGGAATCAAACAAATAAACAACATAAAGATGAGACTACTTCTTATAAGTAATTCCACCAATGCGGGTGAGTCATACCTCGACTACCCTAAACAGAACATAAAGAATTTCTTGGGCGATGTGCGCAAGGTCATGTTTGTGCCTTATGCCGCTGTTACTTTCAGTTTTGACGAGTATCAGGCTAAAGTGGCGGCTGTATTGTCACCGCTGGGTATAGAGGTTGATTCCGTACACCGTTATGAAGATCCCGCCGCGGCGATACGTTCTGCGGAGGCTGTAATGGTGGGCGGCGGCAACACGTTTCACCTCGTCAAGATGATGCAGGACAAGGGCGTAATGGCTGCTATCAGAGAGAAAGTGACCGCGGGTACTCCCTACATAGGCTGGAGCGCGGGTTCAAATGTCACCTGCCCCACTCTCTGCACCACAAACGATATGCCCATCGTTGAGCCCATGTCGTTCAAGACGCTGGGTCTGATACCGTTCCAGATAAATCCCCACTACATAGACACGCATCCCGAAGGTCACGCGGGCGAGACTCGTCAGCAGCGTATAGAAGAGTTTCTTGCCGCCAACAGAGGTGTTGTAGTAGCAGGTCTCAGAGAGGGTTGCATGTTGCTTGTAGAGGGTGACAAGATGTCGCTTATCGGCTCTCGTCCGCTCACGCTTTTCGCCTACGGCAAACCGACCGTCGATTACACCTCTGCCGACGACTTGTCGTTCCTGCTTAAACAGAGGTCATGACGGGTAAGGAGCTGGGTAACCTCGGAGAGAAGATTGCCGCCGAATGGCTTCGTGTCAATAAGCGATTCGAGATTGTAGAGCGCAATTTCAAGCATAGAGGCGCGGAGATAGACATTGTGGCGATGCACCATTTCGACTTGCACTTCATTGAGGTAAAGACCCGCACGGAGTCCACGAAAGCAATGATAACGGCATCGCTCTCGGATACCAAGTTGAGACAGCTGGTCAAAGGTGCCGGCGGTTATATTACGGTACAACGCATGAACGGAATAGACCAAATGTTTTTTGACCTCGTGTGCGTGATTTTCTCCGATGACCTGTCGTCGCATAGAGTTGAATATACGCCTTGCTTCTTTTATCCCGACTGGAACAAACCGAAACCAAAACGAAGATACTGAAACAGAAATGAAAGAATATAAACGTTATCTTATTACGTCCGCCCTTCCTTACGCGAACGGTCCCGTCCACATCGGACACCTTGCGGGCGTCTATATCCCCTCGGACATATACGTAAGATATCTGCGTAACAGAGGCGCGGACGTCAAATGGGTCTGCGGCTCGGACGAGCATGGTGTGCCTATCACGATAAAGGCACGTAAAGAGGGTGTTACCCCGCAGGATATCGTTGATAAGTACAACAAGATTATCAAAGATTCATTTGAACAACTGGGTATATCGTTCGATATATATTCGAGAACGAGCTCTACCACCCACGCCAAGACCGCTTCGGACTTTTTCCGTCATCTTTATGATAAAGGCGAGTTCATCGAGCAGGAGACTGAGCAGTACTATGACGAGGAGGCGGGTCAGTTCCTTGCCGACCGTTATATAACTGGTACATGCCCTCACTGCGGTAATGAGCGCGCGTATGGCGACCAGTGCGAGGCGTGCGGAACGACTCTCTCGGCTACCGACCTTATAAACCCCAAGTCTGCCATATCGGGTTCTGCCCCCGTGCTTAAAAAGACAAAACATTGGTTCCTGCCGCTCGATAAACATGAGCCTTTCCTGCGAAAATGGATTCTTGAAGAGCATAAGGAGTGGAAACCGAATGTTTACGGGCAGTGCAAGAGCTGGCTCGACCAGGGTTTGCAGCCCAGAGCGGTGAGTCGTGACCTTAACTGGGGTATCCCCGTGCCTGTGGAGGGTGCAGAAGGTAAAGTGCTTTACGTATGGTTCGACGCACCGATTGGTTATATCTCCGCTACAAAAGACCTTACGCCCGACTGGGAGAAATACTGGAAAAGCCCCGATACCAAAATGGTGCATTTCATCGGTAAAGACAACATAGTCTTTCATTGCATCGTTTTTCCCGCCATGCTAAAGGCGCACGGCGATTTTATCCTGCCCGATAATGTGCCTGCAAACGAATTTCTTAATCTCGAAGGAGACAAGATTTCTACATCCCGCAACTGGGCGGTATGGCTTCACGAGTATCTCGAAGACCTTCCCGGAAAACAGGATGTGTTGAGATATGTTCTTTGTGCGGGTGCGCCTGAGACAAAGGATAACGACTTTACGTGGCGTGATTTCCAGGCTCGAAACAACAATGAACTTGTTGCCATACTCGGTAACTTCGTTAACCGTGCGTTGGTGTTGACGGGTAAGTATTTCGAGGGTAAGGTTCCCGCCCGTGGCGAACTCACCGACTTCGACAAGGAGATAATGGGACAGGTGGCGGATTCTAAAAAGGCTCTCGAAGAGTATATAGAGAACTACCGCTTCCGTGACGCTCTCAAAGAGATGATGAACATAGCCCGTGCCGGCAACAAATATCTGGCTGACACCGAGCCGTGGAAGCTCTTTAAGGAGGACCCGCAGAGAGTGGCGACAATTCTCAACCTATCGTTGCAGATTACCGCATCTCTCTCAATAGCCATGGAACCATTCATTCCCTTCTCTGCCGCAAAACTCGACAAGATGCTCGGAATAGAACATCAGGCGTGGGACAGAATAGGCGAGTATGACATATTGCCCGTCGGTCACACTCTCGGTAAAGCCGAATTGCTCTTCGAGAAGATTGATGACAGCGTTATAGAGGCGCAGTTGGCTAAACTTGAAGCGGCAAAAGAGCTTAATGCCGCCGCAGGTTATACCCCCGCAGAGCAGAAAGAACTTATCAGCTATGACGACTTCCAGAAAATGGATATAAGGGTTGCGCGTGTAATAGCCGCAGAAAAGATAGCCAAAACTAAAAAACTGCTTAAACTGACTATTGATACAGGTATTGACAAACGTGTCATTGTATCCGGTATAGCTGAACACTATACTGCCGAACAAATGGTTGGAAAACAGATACTCGTTCTTGTCAATCTTCAGCCCCGCGAGCTTAAAGGTATCATGTCGCAAGGTATGATTCTTATGGTCGAGGACTACAACGGTCGTCTTGTTGCGGTCAGCCCCGAAGACAATGTCAGAGAGGGTACTTGTGTAGGATAATTTACTACAAACACTATAAAAAAGAGGAACTTCGATTTTCGGAGTTCCTCTTTTTGTATTTGATACGATTGTGTGTCGTGATTTTATAATGAAAAGTTAGCTGTTGTAAAATATAAAAGAGAAAACATTTTGATAGTGTTGTAAGTGAAATAAAGAAGCAGAGATGTGATGAGGTGGAGTGACGTGATGGAGTAACGTTATGAAATGACTTAACTTAACGAGGTGACGCAATAAGTAAAATAAAAAGGAATCAGGATACGGGGTACGAAAATCGGCTTGTCGGGTATTGTCGATAATTTAGGCGGATGTTATGAGGAGTGTTATGAGGGATGTTAATACAGAATGTTATATATGCTATGTGTGATGAGATATGTAAGGAGAAGCGGAACGGGGTATGTTTACAGACTTGTCGTGATACAATAAAAAAGACTACCTGTTATAAAAGTAGTCTTTCTGTAATTGTGTATGTTTATCGGGGGATCGATTTATTTGCCTATTTGTACCAAGAGGCGTACATTACATAACCGTTCGATATGCCCTCAATGAGAGTTTTATTCTGTTCGGGGTCAACGCTTTTAACCTTTTTGGCGGGTACGCCCGCATATATCGAGCCCGGCTCTACGATGGTGCCTGTCAATACGACAGACCCTGCGGCTATCACAGAGCCGTGACCTATTACGGCGTTATCGAGAATTATTGCTCCCATGCCGATGAGACAGTTATCCTCGATTGTGGCTCCGTGTATCACGGCGTTGTGACCTATCGAAACATTATCGCCTATCTTGGTGACAGATTTCTGATAGAGTGTGTGAATTGTGGCGTTATCCTGAATGTTGACACGGTTACCGATTGTTATGGTGTTTACGTCGCCACGCAGAACGGTCCCGAACCATATACTGCAATCGTCACCCATTGTTACGTCGCCTATTATTGCTGCGTTATCCGCCAAATAGCAGTTCTCTCCGAATTTGGGCTCAAAGCCCCTTACGCTTTTTATTATAGCCATTATGTCTTATATCTTTAATTTATTGATATTCCTACATCTTTGATTTTTGCCAGAGAGCCTCCATTTGTTCGAGCGTCATATCGCTGAGACTTGTGGATTTCTCCTCCGCCATGTTCTCCATTTTCTCAAAACGGGTCATGAATTTTCGGTTTGTTCTCTCCAGTGCGTTTTCAGGGTCGATGCCATACTTTCGGGCGACATTTATCAACGAGAAAAGTATGTCGCCGAACTCGTCAACGGCTGTCTCGCTGTTTTCTTTTTGGAGTTCCGCCTCAAACTCGGCTATCTCTTCTTTCACCTTACCCCATACCTCTTGCTTGTCGTTCCAGTCAAAGCCGACACCCGCCGCCTTTTGCTGCATTCTGAAAGCTTTGATAAGCGAGGGCAGACCTTTGGGAACACCCGACAGAGCGCCTTTACGATGGTTTTTCTCTTTTTGCTTTAGCTGTTCCCAGTTTTTTGATACATCGTCCGCGTCCGAAACGCTTACATCTCCAAAAACATGCGGATGACGATATACCAGCTTGTCACTGACCTTTCGTGCCACATCCTCAATGTCGAACGCGCCCTCTTCCGAAGCTATCTTGCTGTAAAAAACGATATGCAGGAGCATGTCTCCGAGCTCCTCACATATATTTCCTTTGTTTTGTGCCGCAATGGCGTCGCAAAGCTCGAAGCACTCCTCTATGGTATTACTCCTTAATGAATCCCACGTCTGTTTTCTGTCCCAAGGGCACTCTACTCTCAATCGGTCCATTATGTCGAGCAGACGCGCGAACTCACGACATTGTCGCTCTCTGTTATCACTCATTGTCGGCAATGTTTTTATCAGAAACAGTTTCTGAAACGGTAGTTATAGTGGGTTTGCTCTGTGATACAGATGTATTAACGTCAGTGAGATTCAGAATTTCGCACATTCTCATGAAGTTATACTCTTTCGTTCTTCTGATTACGGTACACAAATCGTAAAGCCAGAAGACGAACATTATAATAGCCGTAAGGCATAATATAGCTGTGATAAATATCAATCCGCCGCCAAAATAATCGTAATTGTTGTTTTCGGACGCTATTACGGCACTAAAAATTAACGCGATGTATAAAATAAAGAAAATGACAAACACTGCTACTTTTGCCAACCCTGCTTTTATGTCTTTAAGCATAAATCTGTCAACGCCGTATGTACCTAAAAACCATGAGATAATAAACATGGTTATAGGGCTTTTGAGAGATACTCCGTATAAAAAAGAGAAATCTTCTCTGTCTTTGCATAAGTTCCTGAGTGCGGTGAGATGTTCGGGTCTGAATTTATCATTGTTGGTGACAAAAAACAGTTCGAGATTATTTTGCATAACGATTTAAGTTTTAAAAATCATACATTAACATTAGCCAAGATACAAAATGCACAACAATTTTTAATAAGGATGAGTATGATGATCAGTAATATTAAAAACTGAGGTGGTTCAATAAGGTATTATAGTTATATTCCTTTGTCCTGTCCATTACGGTGAACCAGTCTATAATAGTCCAGATGATACCGATTGCGACCATATTGAGAATAAGTTTCAATATACCCATGCCGACTTGCTCCAACATGAATCGGTCCACCCCGAAACCTCCAAAGAATATGGAAAGTATAAGCAGTAAAGCAGGGTCTTTCAAGGACGTGATTATTAAAATGTCTTCTTTTTCTTCAGACATGCTCAATAATGCTTCTCTGAGTATTAAAATATTCTCCTCCGGTAATTTATTGATATTTGCACTTATGAAAGCATCAACTTTTGCTTGATTCATTGCAGTATGACTTTATTATATAATAATCCAAAGTTATGTTTTTTTTATGATAAAGCAATGTTTTTTCTTTTATAATTTTAGTTAGAGTAGAGAGTTGCCATAATATATTTAGTATTATGGTAATTTTTTATACAAAAAAAGACAATCGCCCGCTGTGAACGATTGTCTTTTTTGTGATTGATATTCGGTTATTCTTCCGATCTCCCTGCGGCTCTTTTTCTGTCCGTCTCGTTGAGCAGAATCTTACGGAGGCGCATCGATTTGGGAGTCACCTCAACATATTCGTCTCCCTGAATATATTCAAGGGCTTCTTCGAGAGAGAATACCTTGGGTGGAGCAATGTTCATTTTTTCGTCAGAACCGCTGGCGCGCATGTTCGTCAGCTTTTTAGACTTGGTAAGGTTTATCACGATGTCTTCCGCACGGGTGCTTTCACCTACTACCTGACCTGCGTATATCTCCTCGTTTGGAGCGACGAAGAATGTACCTCTGTCCTGAAGTTTATTGATTGCGTAGGCAAACGCCGTACCTGTTTCCATTGCAATCAAAGAACCGTTCGTACGCATCTCTATCGGACCCTTGTACGGCTCGAAACCTTTGAGTCGGTGCGCCATGACAGCTTCGCCTGCTGTCGCCGTTAGAAGGTTGCTTCTCAGACCTATTATTCCTCGTGACGGTATCTCAAATGTGAGTCTTGTTCTGTCACCCGTAGACACCATGTCAATCATTGAACCTTTACGTTTTGTCACCATCTCTATGGCTTTCCCTGACATTTCGTCGGGCAGGTCTATTGTCAATTCCTCAACAGGCTCGCACTTCTTGCCGTCAATTTCTTTAATGATGACGCGGGGCTGACCCACCTGAAGCTCATATCCCTCACGACGCATGGTTTCGATAAGGACGCTCAAGTGAAGCACGCCTCGACCATACACCACAAATGAGTCGGCTGTCTCACCCGGTTTCACCCTGAGCGCGAGGTTCTTTTCAAGTTCTCTGTCTAGACGCTCTTTTATGTGTCGAGAGGTAACAAACTTACCGTCACGACCGTAGAACGGTGAGTCGTTGATTGTAAACAACATACTCATTGTCGGCTCGTCTATTGCGATGGGGTCGAGAGGTTCAGGGTTTTCGTAGTCGGTTATGGTATCTCCGATTTCAAAACCTTCGATACCGGTTATGGCGCATATCTCGCCGCAAGGCACTTCCTCAACTTTTTCTTTGCCCATACCCTCAAAAAGCATAAGCTCTTTGATACGGCTTTTTATCATTGTCTCGCCGTCACGTTTTGCCAGAGTAACGGGCATATTGGCTTTCAGAGTGCCGCGTGTGAGCTTACCTATTGCGGTACGTCCCACATAGGGTGAATATTCAAGCGAAGTGATGAGCAGCTGCGGTGTACCCTCAACCGTTTTGGGTTCGGGTATATCTTCGATTATAAGGTCGAGAAGCGGGGTGATGTCTGTGGTCGGTTTTTTCCAGTCGAGCGACATCCAACCCTGTTTCGCGCTACCGTAAACCGTTTTGAAGTCGAGCTGTTCTTCTGTCGCGCCAAGTGCGAACATAAGGTCGAACACCTCTTCGTGAACCTCGTCTGGACGGCAGTTCTGCTTGTCCACCTTGTTGATGACGACGATAGGTTTCTTTCCTAATGAAAGAGCTTTCTGAAGAACGAAACGTGTCTGCGGCATGGTACCTTCGAAAGCGTCCACAAGCAACAGAACGCCGTCCGCCATGTTAAGAACGCGCTCAACCTCACCACCGAAGTCGGAGTGACCCGGAGTGTCTATAATGTTAATTTTGTAATCCTTATACTTGACCGAAACGTTCTTGGCGAGGATTGTGATACCTCGCTCTCGCTCTATGTCGTTGTTATCCATTATGAGTTCGCCCGCTTTCTCCTGCTGGCGGAAAAGTTTGCCCTGAAGAATCATCTTGTCGACAAGAGTGGTTTTACCGTGGTCGACATGGGCAATGATGGCAATGTTCCTGAGTTTTAACATCTTGTTTCGTCTAAAAAGAACGGGATTCACACCCGCTGGTTCGCTCGTCAGAGCTTATTTCAAGCCACAAAGATAATATTTTTGATTTTTTTTGAAAAGTTTGACTCTCTTAATTTAGAGAAAGCCTCTTCAATAGGTTGTAAGAATCTTGTCGGCATAGACCGACATAACAATCAGCGATTCTATATGCGATAATATCCGAAAAATAGCTATTTTTGTAACTGAAGAGTCATATTCGGCGATATCGGCTTACAATGATTAGTAAGAAAACGAATCGCTAATCGTATCGACATTTTCGTAAATTCAACCAATCACACAACACGGATGAAAAATTTTATCGAGATAGAACGAGACGGCAGAACCCCATCGCGCATAGTCATAGACGAGGCTTCAAAATGTCTTCCGTCGTTATTGAACGGTCGTACGCCAATAATAATTACCGACACCAATCTGGAACGCCTTTATCCCGAACTGACATCGTCATTCGAGCATATAACGATAGGACTTGGGGAAGAGATAAAGACTCTCGATACAGTCTCTTATATATATAGGTGTCTTATGGAGAAAGGCGCCGACCGTAGTAGCTATCTTTTAGGCATCGGAGGCGGAATCGTAACCGACATAACAGGTTTTGTCGCCTCTACATACATGCGTGGAATAGGATTCGGTTTTATAGCCACCACTCTGTTGGCTCAAGTGGATGCCAGCGTTGGGGGTAAAAACGGTGTCAATGTCGATGGATACAAAAACATGGTCGGATGTTTCAATCAGCCCGATTTTGTGATATGTGACCCTGTTATGCTCTCGACTCTTCCTGAAAGAGAGGTGCGTAGCGGCATGGCGGAAGCAATAAAAGCGGGTCTTATAAAGTCGGTAGAGTTGTTCGACTTTTTCGGTGCGGGATATGACGCCATTGTCTCCAATAGAAATCTTCTCGAAAAAATAATCGCAGGCTCGATAGAGATAAAAGCAGCCGTGGTGAAAGCCGATTTCAAAGAGTCTGGAGAACGCAAAAAACTCAATTTCGGACATACGATAGCCCATGCCATCGAAAAAAGTACTCGCCGATACCTGCATGGAGAAGCCGTTGCAATAGGTTGTGTACATGCAGCACAGATAAGTAATCGCATGGGATTGCTTTCCGACAAGGAGGTATCTCAGATAAAAAGTGTTATCGAAAGAGTCGGATTGCCGACAGAGTGTGGTATCGACAACAAAACACTTTTCGATGCGCTTCACATGGATAAAAAACGTCACGGCGACAAGATAAGTTTTGTCGCTCTTGAAAAGATTGGTAAATGCCGTATCGTAGAGTTGAAATTCGACGAACTGGCAAAACTAATGAATGTCTGAATCTTGACCCATGACAACAAAAGAACGTTATAAAGCTGTCACAGAGTGGTTTAATGCCAATATGCCTGTGGCAGAGACAGAATTGGTATATAATAATGAATTTGAGCTTTTGGTGGCGGTGATTCTTTCCGCACAATGCACCGATAAGCGCGTCAACATGGTTACACCTGCTCTTTTCAAAGCCTTTCCTACACCCGAGAAAATGGCGGAAGCGGAGGTGGACGAGATTTTCAATTATATAAAATCCGTATCATATCCAAACAGCAAGGCAACAAACCTCAGCAATATGGCAAAGAGATTGGTAAGCGTTTACAATTCCGTAGTACCGCAAACAATGGAAGAGCTTACAACACTCGCGGGTGTCGGTCGCAAGACTGCCAATGTCATGATGACCGTAGCCTTCGGTAAACAGGCAATGCCTGTTGACACTCATGTTCACCGAGTTTCTGCCCGTCTTGGTCTCACCCGTAATGCCAAAACGCCTTTAGACACGGAAAAACAGTTGGTCGCAGGTTTCCCTCACAATATCCTCGGGAAAGCCCATCACTGGCTTATCCTTCACGGCAGATATGTATGTACTGCCCGTTCTCCAAAATGTCTTTCCTGCGGATTAGCATCTGTATGCAAGCACCATATTGCGGAAACTAAATCTAAACAAGCATAGAATCCTGTTTATAGCTATGTTACGCGCATACATGTATTATCAATAAGTACTCTTTATGCACTCTACGCAGGAGTTACTTTGTCCCTCGGGGGCAAGCCCCTTTTGACCATGTCATACTCATTTGGCTCATTACCTTCTACGAAGTCAGCGTCTTTTCGTGTATCGCCTCCGAAAACAAATTCGGAGAAAAAGAATGTGACGGGGTACGCTTGCCAACCTGTCGAAGATAAAATGAAGATTTGAAAATAGGAAAGCAAAAAATAATACCCAATTTTATGAAAATTAAGGGGTATTTGTTTTTTATGCTTTTTTCATTATCTTTGTCAATGTCTATTAGTAAGAAAGAGTGACGTTTACGAGCTGT
>CASDZP010000040.1 GCA_949285535.1 uncultured Alistipes sp. | reverse complement strand
ATCGCTGACCCCGCATCACACCCCGAACCACCTGACCCACAAACACATACCCCCATATCTCTTACTCTCTATTATATACGTTTCGTTTTTCTTTTTTTACTTGTAAGACTTCGCTCCCGCTGTTGTTTTTTATATACTTTAATCTTATTGACTGTTATTCGGCTTTGGGATATACTCTTTTAACCTTTGCCATGAATTCCGATGCCGATGTGCTTCCCATGATTCTTGCGAGCTCTTTGCCGTCCGAATCGAGAATCAGGAAAGTCGGATAGCCCTGTATTCCGTAGTCGCGCGCAATGGACGGACCTTCACCTTTTTCCATGTCATATTTCACGGCAATGAAATTTTTATTTATGAAATCTCCGACATCCTCTCTTGTGAAGACTCTGGATGCCATATACTTGCACGGACCGCACCATGTCGTGTAGGCGTCCATGAAAATCGGTTTTCCGCTTTTTACAGAGAGTTCTCTTGCTGTTCTCAAATCGACATCTTTGAAATCGACGCCTTTCTGTGCCGACACACCGATGGTGATAAACATAGAAATTAAAACAAGTGCAAATTTTTTCATAGTTCTTTTAGAAATTTCAATATATAAATTTGTTTATTGTTTTATACTAACGAATCAATTTCGGTTTTGTTGTTTTAACCTCTGTTTTGACTATGTCCGGGGGATGTTTTTTGTTTTTCCCTGTCGGCGGTGGACAACATTCCGCAAGCCGCGAATATGTCTTCACCACGGGATGCTCTTATCGTTGTTGTTATCCCGTGCTTTTCGAGTCTTGACTTGAACTCTTCCATTCTCTTTTCGGATGACGGAGACAGCTCGCTGTCGGGTATTTTGTGGAATCTTATCAGGTTTACGCGCGCCCCCATTCCCTCAATCATGTCGGCGAGAGAGTCTGCATCGGCAAGAGAATCGTTCACGCCGCCGAACATCGTATATTCGAAACTAAGGCGTCTCTGATGCTTGAAATCGTATTTGCGCAATATCCGAATCACCTTATCGATAGGGTGACGTCCCTCTACCGGCATCAGGCTTTTGCGAATCTCCTTGTCGGGAACATGAAAGCTGACCGCCAGATGAACGTTCGTGCGGGTCAGAAACTCCTCAAGTTTGTCGGTTACGCCTATCGTGGAAAGGGTCACTCGTGTGGGGCTCCACGCCATTCCCCATTTAGCCGTTATCGCGTCAAGAGCGGCGAAAACCTCCTCGGAATTGTCGAGAGGCTCACCCATGCCCATGAAGACGAGGTTGGTGAGCTTTCCGCTCTCCTCTATCGAAAATATCTGGTTCAGAATCTCCGCCCTTGTCAGATTGCGGCGGAATCCTCCGCGACCTGTCATGCAGAAACGGCATCCCATACGACACCCCTCCTGTGACGATACGCATAGTGTGGCTCTCTCCCTGTCGGGAATGTATGCCGACTCTATTGCGCCGCCCGTGATTGTGGGAAACAGATATTTACGGGTACCGTCTTTTGATGTCACCACATCCTTGAACGGCATCCTTCCGACGGAGTAGTTCTCGTTGAGTATTCCGCGCATCCTTTTGCTCAAAGAGCTCATGGCGTCGAAGTTATCGACACGATGCACATAGAGCCATTCGGCAATCTGCTTACCGACAAAGGCTTTTTCTCCGTGACGGAGGGCTATATCTTTCAGTTGCTCGGGCGAAAAACCCAAAAGTGTCATTTTATCCATAATCGCAAATATACGTTTTTTATTTTGAAAGGCAGGAGCGTTTGGTAACGCTTTCTTATATTTATATGTTTTGTGTCGGGGCTTTCAGGTTATAGATTTTGTGAAAAACATGAACAAAAAGATACATCAATAAATAAATTTTGTAAAAATTGTTTGATACTCTTTTTTCTTTCAAATATTTTTTTCACATTTGTAGAATAATAAACGACTTTCAGGTAGGGCAAAGCGGTGATGCGGGCTCTCTTTTTTAGTGATTTACTGAGTGTTGAATTGCCGCGAAAGCTGTATTGATGTTTCGTTTGTTAGAGAAACCGAGGGTTGAAAACCCTTTAAAACGCGACCTTGTATAGAAATAATTGAAAAAACGTTTAAAAGATACTAACAATGGAAGTAAAAAAATCACCAAAGGCAGATCTTCAAAATAAAAGAAGTTTGTTTCTGCTTACAGGTCTGATTGTAGCGCTTGCAGCCGTTTACGGCATGTTCAGCTGGAGCCAGAAAGATGTCGGCGTAGAAGTTTTGGAACAAGAGGTTGTGGTTATCGAGCAGGAGGTAATCGAACAGACTCGTCACGAAGAACCTCCCAAAGTTGAGCCTCCCAAGGTTGCGGCTCCCGTGGTTTCCGACATTCTCGAAATCACCGACAGCAAAATCAAAGCCAGCGAAGAGTTCAACTTCGACTCTGAGTTCTCTGAAGACGCTCCCATCGTAATCAAAGAGGTGGGTACTCAGGAAGAGGAACTTGTGAAAGAAGAGGCTCCCGTGATTCGTGCTGAAAAGATGCCTATGTTCAACGGTAAGAAAGACGCTGAAGCTACTGCCGAATTCCGTGCATGGGTGCTCAAAAACATTCAGTATCCCCCCTTGGCTGAAGAGAACAACATCACAGGTCGTGTAATCATCCGTTTCGTGATTGAGCGTGACGGTACCGTAAGTAACTTTGAAGCTCTCTCAAGCCCCGATAAGCTTCTCTCTGACGAGGCTATCCGTGTGATTTCAAAATCACCGAAATGGACTCCCGGTGAACAGCGTGGTAAAAAAGTCCGCGTATCGGTAATCGTCCCCATCGACTTCCGTCTCTAATATAAAAGGACAAAATAATAACAAAAGCCACTCCGTAAAGAGTGGCTTTTATTTTTTTTCGGCTTGTCAACCTTTCCCGACAAGCCGATATTCATACCCCGTAGCATATCTTTATTTAATCCATTTATTTGTCCATTTATCTGTTTACCCATTTATCTATTTATCTATATTGTCTATTATATATTATATATTCAAGCGACTAAATGACAAAAAATAAGGGGGAGGAGTAACAAATATACGGGGTATGTTTGCCAACCTGCCGGAAAATATTGAGAAATGAGAGAGATTGAATTGTCCGTTTATTGAATTAATGAAAGAAAGCTGACGGACAGCTAACGATTTGTCTGAATAAAATAAATAGCAGGATTACATAAGATAATGGAAATGGTAAAAAAGAAAGAGGTTTACTTATAAAGTAAACCTCTTCTGCGGTATGGACGGGACTCGAACCCGCGACCTCCTGCGTGACAGGCAGGCATTCTAACCAGCTGAACTACCACACCGTTTTTCGCTATTGCGTTGCAAAGATAATAATAGTTTTCGATATGACAAACAAAACGGATAATTTTTTATCGAGTTTTTTGCATGTTTGTTTTTTGTGACATGTTTTAGTATCTTTAAACTTCCGTTTATAGTGTGCCTACACGATAAAAACCGTCTCCGAGCAGGCTGAAAGAATGGCGAGACGGGCGGAAAAGATTATTCACGGACAGAAAGATATGACATTATGAAAAACAATAAAAAAGAGACAGCCATATTTGCAGGCGGTTGTTTTTGGGGTGTCGAATACATGATGAGAAAAAAAGCCGACATCGAATCGATAGAGGTCGGTTATACAGGTGGCAGAGCCGACATAGTCAACCCGAGCTATGAGGAGGTGTGCAAAGGCGATACAGGTTTCTTTGAGGCGGTAAGAATCGTTTTCGACCCTGAGAAGTGCAGTTACAGAAAGCTTTGCAAACTCTTTTTCGAGATACACGACCCGACACAGCGCGGAGGTCAGGGTCCCGACATGGGCGAACAGTATGAGTCGGTGATTTTCTATACCGACGAGAGTCAGAGAGAAACGGCTCTCGAGCTTGTCGAAGAGCTTGTCGAGAACGGATATGATGTGGCGACAGCCCTGAAAGAGGCGACCGTTTTCTATCCTGCGGAGAATTATCACCAGAACTACTATCGTAAAAAAGGTTCAGAACCATATTGTCACTCATATACTAAAAGATTCCGCGACGAAGAATAGAGTGACGTTACGTTCCTTCAAGGCAGATGTTGTACGGGAACGGATGCACGCTTTTTAATGTTTTAACAGGCAATGTCATGAGATTGATTGTCATGTTGTTGTTCGCCTTGTCCTTTTTTTCATGTACGACAAAGGGCGAATTTGTCATAAAGGGATCGTTTGACAACGACAGCGCAAAGAACGGCGTAATTGTCAGACTATGCGATGTCACGGGCGTGGTCATCGACAGTACCACGGTGGATAGCGGTTCTTTTGTTTTCAGAGGGATGATTGACCGTCCCGAGCTTCGTTATGTCAGGCTTGACGGACGTAACCGAGTGTTGGTCTGCCAGCAGGGAGAGATAACAATACGATTTGCCGACGATTACACCCCGTATGTCGGAGGTACCGAGCTCAACGGTCGCCTCAACGCCGTCAATACCTATATGCGAAGCCAGTATCGCCGTTATCTGTCAGAGAGCGACAAGGCGGAGGAGGAGTTTGGCGGAGACACCCTCAAAAGGGTGATAGACTCCATCCGTCTCGAGACAAGAAAAAGCATGGATGAGTATTACGGCAAGAAGTTCGACGAGAACAAAGACAATATCGTCGGCGGTTACATATTGCTCAAATGGGAGGATATGCTCCCGCTCGAGAGACTCGATTCGCTGATGTCGCAACTATCGAGCAGGGAAGCCAAGGAGCTGACGCCGCTTCTTGAAGCCAGAGAGCGCAAATACAATATCTTCCGCAGCGGTGTGGGTCAGCCTCTGGTTGATATAACCGGTTTTTCCGTCGGTGGCGACAAACTTTCGCTGAAAGATGTTGTCGTTCCGTCGAAACCCGCTCTTCTCTATTTCTGGTCGTCATGGTGTTCGAAGTGTATCGAGGAGAGCGCTCTTCTGAAAGTGTTGGACGATAATTACGGCGATTCGCTGACGATTGTGGGAATCAATGTGTCTGAAGAGAATCGCTCCGATTTCAGGGCCGCGATTGATTTGTTCGGAATGTCGTGGCCGCACATCAGATTCGAGGATGACTCGGCGATAGAGTCGTATGCCGTCGAGACGCTTCCTTTCTCGGTGGTGTTGGACGCGTCGGGACGGATAATCATGCGTACCGCACGACTTGAGGAGGCGGAAAAGACGATAAGCTCGCTGCTCGACAGACCTTATGCCGACACGACGGCTCTAAAAAGATAATCGCTCCGAGACAATGAAAAACATAGATTTCACAGTAGGACATGAAGGGCGCTCGATATTGCGCTTTGCCGTTCCGATAATCTCGGGAGCGTTCCTCATGCAGCTATACAACTATGTCGATACCGTCATCGTGGGCAGGTATGTCGGCAAGGAGGCTCTCGCTGCAGTCGGAGCATCGGCGCCGTTTGTCTTCATGCTCGTGTCGCTGGTGATAGGTATCGGTATCGGAACGACCATAATAATATCGCAGGCGTACGGGGTGAGAGACTACGAGAAGATACGCAAGGCGTCCGATTCGCTCTATATATTCCTGTTTCTTGCCGCCATTGTGATAACGACGGCAGGGTTGCTTTTCAGCAGACAGATAATGGTTCTCATAGGGCTGCCCGATGATATTCTGCCCTACGCGGTCAGCTACCTGAACATCTATATGCTCGGGCTTGTCTTCCTATTCTTCTTCAACTGTCTTTCCGCCATTCAGCGAGGCATAGGCGATTCCAAGACACCGTTGCTTTTCCTTGTCGTCTCGTCCGTGCTGAACATAATTCTCGACCTCTTGTTTGTGGCGGTCTTCTCTTTCGGTATAGAGGGTGCGGCATGGGCTACGGTCATAGCGCAGGGCGTGGCGGTGGTTTTCGCCATTCTCTACATAAACCGCAACAGCGAGATTGTCAGATTCGATCCGCTGCATCTCCATTTCGATAAAGACATTTTTATCCGAAGCATAAAGCTCGGTCTCCCCGCTGGCGGTCAGCAGTTGGCTGTGGCTATGGGTATGCTTACGATTGTATCCATTGTCAACAGCTTCGACACCGACACCGTGGCTGCCTTTTCGGGGGCGTCGAGGATAGAGACGATTGTGTCGGTCATTCCGATGAACATGAGTATCGCCCTCACCTCGTTCACGGGACAGAATTTCAGCGTCGGCGCGTTTGACAGAATAAAGAGAGGACTTATAGCCTCGATAAAATATTCGTTGGTTGCGGGTCTTGTCATAATGGCGGCGTTGCTGTTACTGCGTGAACCGCTGATGGAGGTTTTCACACCCGAAAGAAACGTGATAGAGATAGGCGGCGGCTATCTGACCGTTCTCGGATTGTCATTCTGGGTCTTCTGTATCATGTTTTGCTTTACGGGTACGCTCAGGGGTATGGGCAACACCGTGGCTCCCATGCTCATAACGGTCTTTACGCTGTGGGTGGTAAGGGTGCCCGTCGCCTACCTGCTCTCCGAATATCTGCAACAGACGGGTATATGGCTCTCAAGCACCGCCTCATGGTGTATCGGTGTGGTATGCTCCGCTATCGCGTTCAGAGTGTCATACAAAAGAAGCATTAAAAGGCTGGAGACACATCAGAATACTTCGGTCAATGTTCCAATAATAGAATAAAAGATGGTCAGCATATCAAAGAAAGCCCGCGTAATGCCGGCTTCACCCATTCGAAAACTTGTTCCCTATGCCGAAGCGGCAAAAAATAGAGGCATAAAGGTCTATCACCTCAATATCGGACAACCAGATATTGAGACACCGTCCGTCGCGCTCGATGCAATCCGAAACATAAACGACAAGGTGATAGCCTATACCCATTCGGCGGGTATCGAGCGATACAGACGCCGTCTTGCCGAATATTACAACGGATTGGGTATTCCTCCCATTGACTATGAAGATATAATAGTGACGACAGGGGGCTCCGAGGCGATTCTCTTCTCTTTCATGGCATGTCTCGACGACGGCGACGAAGTTCTGGTTCCCGAGCCGTTCTATGCAAATTATAACGGTATTGCCGTTGAGGCGGATGTCAATATCGTTACAGTTAAATCGACGATAGAAAACGATTTCGCCCTGCCTTCGTTCGACGAGATGGAGCGGGCGCTCACCGACCGAACACGCGCCATCCTTATATGCAACCCTAACAACCCGACAGGGTATCTTTATGACGAGTCGGAGATTAGAGCGCTCGGCAGACTGGCACTCAAACACAATCTCTATCTGATAGTCGATGAGGTGTACCGCGATTTCTGTTATGACGGCAAAAGTCACTTTTCTGTTCTTAACCTCACCGATTGCGGCGACAACGTGATAATGATTGACTCCATATCCAAACGTTACAGCATGTGCGGTGGTCGAGTGGGAGCGCTTGTGTCGCGAAACAGAGAGGTTATCGATGCGGTGCTTAAATTCGGACAGGCGCGTCTGTGTGCCCCGTATGTTTCACAGATAGCTGCGGAGGCTGCGTTGGATACCCCGAAAGAGTATTTCGACAATGTCAAGCAAGAGTATCTGACCCGTCGTAATGTAATGCTCGCCGAACTCGGAAAAATTGAAGGCGTAAGATGTCCCGTTCCAGGCGGTGCTTTCTATGCGACCGCCGAATTGCCGGTGGACAACGCCGAACGTTTTTCGCAATGGCTGCTCGAGGAGTTCAGCTATGAGGGAGCCACGGTAATGCTCGCTCCGGCATCCGGGTTCTATGCAACCCCCGATTGCGGAACAAAAGAGGTGCGCATCGCCTATGTGCTTAATGTCGATGACATAAAAGCGGCGGTAAAATGCCTCGCCGAGGGTATAAAAAAATACAATTCACGATAATTGACAGAAAAAACGATAAAACGATAAAGGAAAGGACACCGTAATTTTATCACGGTGTCCTTTCCTTTATTATTAGGAGAAATATAAGATTATACCGGTCAGTCTCTTGTGGTGAAGTCGATTACGATTTCCGACTCCTCGCTATCTTCTATTGTTATGGTCGGAGCGAAACCGCTCTCCTCGTTGACACTACCGTTACCGTCAAAAGCTCCGTTTCCGATGTTGTCGGCATCGTCTTTTTCTATTATATAGTCTCTCTCAAACATATCTTCGCCGCAAGAGACGGCCGCGAAAATCGCGAATAAGAAGATTGTTGTCACAAAATATTTTTTCATCTCTTATTGTTTTTTTCGGTTATCTTATTGCAGACGACATCTTTTTGAGTTGTGTCGCTATATATAAATATCTGCTATTACAAACCTTATGCCAAAAATAAGCGTTTCGACTGTATCGGATGATATTTTTTACAAATACCGCTCCTGTTTCTGATTGAAACATGATAAAAAGTGAAAATTTGCCGTTTCGTGCACAAAAAAATCTCTCTATCATGGTTCGTAAGTTCCCTTTTTTTATGTTTCAGATTATGCCGCCGACTTGTCGAAAGCCCTCTTTTTGCTTGGTCGTCTCCCTTTTTCTTTTGTAAAATTTTCTCTTTATCGCAATATTTTTTTTGAAAAGTTGTTTTTTCCAAAAAAAAGGATTACTTTTATCTCGCTAATCAATAAATATTACTATGGCTTCAGTTACACTAAAGCTTCTTATTCCTCGTAGGAGGAGTGAGGATGTCGTGGACTATCCGCTTGTTTTTCAGATAGTTCATGGTAGGAAAAAGAGGGTCGTCCCCACACCTTTCACTCTCAAGGAAGAAGAGTGGAATCAAACCACTCAAACTGCCGCAAATTTCAAAGCATCAAAAGTTCGTTCAGCTTATCTGAAGGAGGTAAACGTATATGTTTATCTTCAGAAGAAGCAGTTTAACAGTCTCATTGCCTCTTTGGGCGACGAGGACTCTTATACTGTTGACGACATTGTAAATGCTTACAAGCGCGGTAAAGACAATCGCAGGGTATTTCCGTTTGTAAGACAGCTCATCATGGACCTGAAGATGGCTGGCAAAGCGGGAACGGCTTACAACTACAACAGCACGTTCAACACATTCTGCAAGTTCCGTAGTGGTGAAGACCTCTATTTCCCGCAGTTGAATTACGGTATGGTTAAAGAGTTTGAGAATTATCTCTTCTCGTCAGGTCTCTCAACCAACACCGTATGTTTCTACATGCGCAATTTGCGCGCCATATACAACAAGGCGATTGCCAAAGGCATCGTCGGAGAGTATCTCTACCCGTTTAAGCGCATAAGCATCAAAACGGAGAAAACCGTTAAAAGAGCGGTTGACAAAGAGCTTATCTACAAATTGAAAGTCCTCAACCTGAGACACAACCCCAAGTTGGAGTGGGCAAGAGACCTCTTCCTGTTCAGTTTTTACACGCGAGGCATGTCGTTCGTTGACATGGCATACCTGAAAATCTCGAACATCAAGGGTGACAAAATCTACTACAACCGACACAAAACACGTCAGCTGTTGCAGATTACGCTGACATCTCAGATTGTGGAGATAATCAACAAGTACAAAGCTCAGCGCGACAGCTCGGGATATCTTTTGCCGATACTCAAAAACGACCCGTGGCGTTCTGAATACGTGCAGTACAGAAGCGCTCTGCGAGTACTCAACGACAACCTTAAAGCGTTGGGACGACTCGTAAGCTCTCCTGTGCCCCTCTCTTCTTATGTGGCACGACACTCGTGGGCTACAATCGCGAAGAAACAGGGCATCCCTCTCTCTGTCATAAGCGAGGGTATGGGACACGATTCGGAAAGCACGACAAGGATATACCTTGCCGCTTTCGACACCTCGGTCATAGACCAGGCAAACGATATCGTTACCAATTTATAATATAATTTATGAATATGTCGTCTTTTTTATTGATATGCTTATCTTTTTAATTACCAAAGGTTTCAGACGGCAATATTTTTAACGAATCTGGCGTTTCTTAATAACCGAAGTGATTGAATCTTCGTGAAACGTTCACTTTTTTAGAAGGGGAAACATCCGAAAAGTGATGCTCCCGAAAGTTGTTTGATTTTATAAGTGATTATCCGCCTTTACACGCCGCCTGAGATTATCTCGGCGCTGCTCGGTCGAACTGTATCCGCGTGAGCGCAAGGTAATGCCAAATCGGCCTCTGAAAGGCTTCAGAACAACTTTCTCAGATTCGATATATATATTTTATACCTACTCCAAGCTGCACGAGCCTCCGCATGTTAAAAAGGTCATGCGGAAGGCTCCGCAGTTTTGTTTTTATTGGAAATTGGCGATTACGAAGTTACGGGTCGATAGACCTTTTGCGACTAATGGCTTAGCCGTCAGGATATTAATGTCCTTAGTCGAACGTATATCGGCCGTTTGTAACTCATACTGTATGGAACAGGTATTTGAAAACCTATTGGCGAAAAGCAGTGATAATTTTGGGATGGTGACGCTTTCAAAAAGCGGGATAAGGCAATACGAAACCTCTATCCACAATATCATCCTGTTGGTAATGAAAGGTTCTTTGGTCGTATCGTACGGCTTCAGAGAACCCGTGAACGTCACATCCAATTACATGATTGTGATTCCTGCCAACACACTGTTTGAGATGAGCGTAAAGACGGAAACCACGTTCAGCGTGATATTCGTCAGAAAAGATTTGGCTGCCGCAGAGATGCCTCTGTGGAACGCCATGATAGGACGCGCGAGGCTGGATACCAACATAACGGCCTTGCCTGTGGACGACCTGCTGCGTTCGGTGGTGGAGCAGATTCTCACCTACCGTAAGGCGGGTATATCAATCCCGGAACTATACCAATGCAAGTCAGACGAGTTTATGGTCTTGATGCGCGCCGTCTATAATAACTCCGAACTTGTGGATTTCTTCAATCCTTTGGCATCCGACATGATTGATTTCAAGGATTTTGTAATGTACAATTACAGCAGGGTGCGTAACATAGAGGAATTCGCAAAACTGGCTGGATGCAGCGTCTCGACATTCAAGCGACGTTTCGCCGAACATTTCCCGATTCCGGCATATCAGTGGATGCAGATTCAACGCTCAAAACTGATTTTACAGGATTTGGCAAACAATATATTGTCAATAAAGCAGATAGCACAAAAACACGGATTCGCTTCACCTTCACATCTGACACGTTTCTGCCGTCACTATTTCGGCAACTCCCCGTCAGCCATGCGTCACGAATTTGATATGGCGGACAAAGAGGACAGAGAGGAGAGAGAACGACGTAAAAGAGAAGCCGAATTTGAGTGATTTGAATGTCATAACCGACAAGCGAATTTTTGTCGGTATTTGAAAAGTGTATGATATTGTTGATTATCATACCGATATAAATGAAAAAATTTATATATTTGCATATTGACTCTTTTGTGGGCTTTTCATTATGTTTTTTGCTTCATAAATATTGAATTGAGCTTTTTGTATAACAAATTGGGCTTTTTGTACAATTTAAACACTCTTTTCGATTACTATATTTGTGGTATAGAATATAGAAATATTTTATTGAAGCAAAAATATTATTGATTAGCACAAAAAAACGGAGGTTCACACATGTTGAATCTCCGTTTTTTATTATAGGCTTATGTTTCGGAGGCAACTTAATTGTGTAAGTTTCCCCAAAATATAGATCGATAGTAAATATTTTATGCGTAATCCCTTCGAGAGATATTCCTGATAATACATCAAGGTTCCTTAAACGTGATTTATTTTATAGTCTCTTTGTCCATCTCATATTATATTGACTATCTCCATTTTACGGAGTCAGAATCTTTGTTGGATTTGCTTTCATTAATTCTCATTCGAGACCATATTTATAAAAAACAAAAAGTAGCAATGATGAAACATAAACCATCATTGCTACTTGACACAAAGGTATTATTAAATACGCTTAATAATGTTTATAAATCCTTAACACATCTGACACTTCTACCCATTGATTTATAAAATGCATAAGATGTATCAACACCATCATTTTCATCTTTGAAAACATGCATACTATACGCATATGCAGTACCATATTGTGTAGATGACCAATAATTTCCGTTTATTCCTTGATTACCCAGGACGCTTGTAGAATTATCTCGACGACCAACAGCAGGAAATTCAAGCTTTAAATTACCGCTTTTAAACACTTTATACCCATAATTACTTGCGCTCCATCCACCTTCGTCTGTTTGTGTGGTTGCATTTTTCAAAGCTAAGAACTCTTCTCTTGTTGGTAGTCTATATCCAAAAGGACACGGATCGTTATTTGAGATCCAAGAGCTATTTGATGTTGGAGGATTAGTTGAATTCCACCCGCTCACGCTACCCGTGCTTGGCCATGACTTATTACCAACATCCCATTGATAAAGTCTACCATGAGATTTTGTTTTTATGGGATCATCAGTACATTCAGACGGTAATTTTGTGGCATATGTACATCCTCCCTCTAATCGGCTTTTACCCAAATTATATTTCATCCACCCAATTCCACCTATGTTAATAGTTTGTAATGGTTTAAAATCACATTGCTGTATTATGGTAATTTGAATCGTTGTCCCTTTATAAGTTATCGTTAGAGGTTCTCTCCTCTCTTCTCCGGTATCGTTCTCTAATATTATATTCACACTTATTTTATTTTTTGAACAGCTGACAGTTAACCAATCTTGACTCGGTTTAGACACATTTAATCCACTTGATATATCACCGTCATTTTCTGTGCCGACAGTTATTACCTCAACCTGATTTTCACTTCCATTGACTATGATTGATTCTGGATCAAGAGTGAGTTTGACTGGCGTTTGACTTACGGTTGCAGTAGCTCTGTTTACTCCGTCTCGACCTTTCAATACTATTGTTGCATTTGTTGTTTCCTCATTGAATGACAACAACTCTTTAAAGGAAACTTTAAACGTACCTGACATTGAAAGCGAGCTGACAGCATGCGTAATAGCATTTGAGCTTGTCACATAATTACTTTCGAGAATATCCCAAACTGACGCCACAAACGTACCATTTGCAGATGACGAACCGCCGAGAACAGAATATGAACTTTGGTTTTCAACAAGAATATTCGTTTTTTTGGCTTGAATAACCGTAAACGAATTAGCAACATTGCCGTCAATAGTTATGTCAAATGATGATGATATTTCATTTGTCATTGTATTCGATGGAACAGTAAGTACAAACGAATATGTATCATTGCTACCAGTAGGCTGTGACTTGATTGTAACTTTGGTTCCTGACGTTTTGGAAACGACCTTTATACGTTCACTACTTGCGGGTGCAGAAGTCTTGATATTAACCGTATAATCATACGCAACGCTAAACGCTTTGAGTGTATTCGTTTCAAATACAGCGGGATTACCTGAGCCGTAAGTAACACTCTGTATCGTAGCGGTGAAGTTTGCAAGCTGCGTTACCGTGAACGACTGCGAAGTCGTGTTCTGACTTTCCAAAACGAATTGTCCTGTGCGTTCTTCCGCATTGTTTGGAGTAACGGTTACATCCAACGATGCACCGCTTGCGTTAGTTTCTGTTCCGCCGACA
>CASDZP010000039.1 GCA_949285535.1 uncultured Alistipes sp. | reverse complement strand
CTTCAAACCATTTTCCATATTTGTTTATATAAATTTTATGAATTTCATATTTTTCCTTGTCTAAATTTTCTGTTACAGATTTAGCAGACATCTCTGACACATCATGTTCTGTGGATATTCCACCATATACAACTCCTATTTTTATCATTTTTATTTCATCCTTTCTCATTTATATATATTATTAAAAAGACAATTTTATTATAAAAAAGGACTATAAAATACATTATTATAAAGACATATATATTATTTAAAGGACATAATAAAATCAATTAATGAGTATATTTATGTATAACTATAAAGACATTTGTATTATAAAATAACCATTACATAAAAGACATTTATATTATAAAAAGCACCAAAAACAAGTTTTTGGAACAAAAAATAAGCCTATTTTAGTAAACAACAACATCCTTTATTTTGTCTATCCAAAAATACAAAATAAAATTACCCGCTACTTATTTTCTCAAACACCCAATTATTGGCTTTAAGAAACAGTAGCGGGTAATTTTAACAAATAATCGTCAGTTAGAGTCTTATTTTATCTGCAATTTCTTTGAACTCTTCAGGAGTGAGTTTGAGCTTCTCGTTAGCAAAATTAACATCTTTTTCGCTGTTCATTGGAATCAAATGTATATGCGCGTGAGGCACCTCAAGTCCCATTACAACAACTGCAACTTTTTTACATCCTGTTACAGACTTTAGTTTCTCAGCAATTCTCTTCGCAAAAACATTCATTTCCGCTATTTCTTCATCCTCAAGATCGAAGTAATAGTCCACTTCCCTTTTAGGTATAACAAGTGTGTGTCCTTTAGCAAGAGGATTAATGTCGAGGAAAGCGAAAAATTTGTCGTTCTCCGCAACTTTGTAGCTGGGAATCTCACCTGCCACAATTTTTGAAAAGATAGATGCCATAATAAATGAATTTAATTGGTTATATAAAAAACGTCCAAATCGTTATTTGTTTCTTGACAATAAATGTATGCGCCCTGCTCCCAAAAACGGATGTATTGACAAATACTACCTATTTAACATAATATAAAGTCTGTCATCAATGTATCGAAAATAAATACCAGTAATCGGTTTTGTTTTCAATTTTACAGAGTTCTCTGCTCAGTATTAACGATACAATATGGCATATAAAACGTTGTTTTAATGATATTTACGTATATTAACTCTATTTATTCCGTCATATGCGACAAACGCTTAAAATTCATTTTATCGCATGATAATCGCTAAAAATAAAGCCGATGTAAGAAAAATTACATCGGCTAAAATTCCCACATCACAGATACCAATGGAGTCGGCATTTGCGTCATCAAGCTTGCTTGGTGCCGTTAGCCGCGACATTATGTTTGTACTCGTCGGAGACACGCTTGGCTGATTCTATCCCCTTTATCGAAGCCACTTTATTCATGACATGTTCAAGGTCTTTCTTGTCTTTCACATACAAGGTTATCTCTCCCTCGAAGATGCCGTCATGACTCTCTATCTGTAATTTCCTTATGTTTATGTTCATCTCGCCTGTAATCACGTTAGAGATATCGCGCAATATACCCATTCGGTCTATGCCTCGCACCTCTATCACAGAGAGGAAAGAAATTATTTTCTCACTTGACCATTTTATAGGCACAATCTTCTCTCCGTGCCTTGACGCGAGCATTATAGCCTCGTCACAGCTTTTCTTGTGAACAATGACGCCGCCGTCATCATCCCTGAAACCTATTATTTCGTCTCCGGGAATAGGCATGCAGCATTGCGCTACCTTTATCTGTTCATCAATGGTTTTCTGGTTATCGGATTTTGAACCGCCGAAGAACTTAATCGTATTTGAAACCTGAAGCGACCAGTATTTTATCAGTTTCGTCGCCGCATTTTCCTTTAATACCTTGTCGAGATTATCGAGAGAAATTATCCCCGCACCCAATTTGACGTAAAATTCGTCTTTATTGGTTGAGTTGTATGCCGGTAAAACCTTATGAAATACTCGCGCGCTCGGCGTGACACCGCGTTCTTTAAGGGCATCCTCAAAGAGCTTCATACCGTTAGCGAGATTGTTCTCTCGCTCTTTTTTAAGGAAACTCTTTATCTTCTGCTTGGCTTTGGCTGTAATGACATGGTCCAAAGAAGCCAGAACGGGATGCGCTGTCTCCGAGGTTATTATCTCTACCTGGTCTCCGTTTTTTATCGGAGTGTAAAGCGACTCTATCTTGTGATTTATCTTTGCTCCGATGGCCTTATTGCCAAGATTCGTATGTATCTCATATGCAAAGTCGAGAACGACAGAGCCTTTAGGCATCGTAATAGTCTCACCCTTAGGCGTAAACACAACTACTTCCGAGGTGTACAGATTCAGTTTGAACTCGTCGAGGAATTCGACTGCGTCTTCCGTCGGGCTGTTCAAGGCGTTCTGCACCTCTTTAATCCATTTGTCGAGTTCGCCTTCACGATTTTCACCCTTACCGCGTTCTTTGTATTTCCAATGTGCGGCAAAGCCTTTCTCGGCAATCTCATCCATTCGCTCAGACCTTATCTGTACCTCTGCCCATACACCACCCGGTCCCATGACAGTACAATGAAGCGCCTCATAGCCGTTGGCTTTGGGGATGTTCACCCAGTCCCTTATCCTATCGGGTTTGGGTTTATAAAGGTCTGTAATTATGGAGTATATGTTCCAGCATTGTGTCTTTTCTGGAACAAAAGGAATCGGTTTGAAAACGATTCTTATTGCGAAAAGGTCATAAATCTCATCAATTGTGACCATCTTGCGCTGCATCTTCTTCCAAATGGAATAGATTGACTTCACGCGCCCTTTTATCGTAAACTCGATACCGTTTTCATTGAGGCGTTCAATAATCGGAGCATTGAATTTGTCGATAAATTCCGATCTGGATGCCTCTGTCTCGGCGAGTTTATCAGATATTTTCTTATAATCTTCGGGGAAGCTGTATTTAAGACTCAGATTTTCGAGCTCTGTCTTTATATTGTAGAGTCCCAATCGGTGAGCCAACGGAGCGAACAGATAGATTGTCTCGCTCGATATTTTCATCTGCTTATCGACGGACATTGCACCGAGCGTTCTCATGTTATGGAGCCTGTCCGCCAATTTTATGATTATCACTCTCACATCATCGGAGAGCGTAAGAAGCATTTTCTTGAAATTCTCGGCTTGTGCCGACGACCCGCTACCTGCCAACTCACTGGCTTTCTTTATCTTCGTAAGACCATCGACCATTGTGGCGATTTTCTTTCCGAAACGGGTCTCGATGTCCTCGACGGTATAATCGGTATCCTCGACAACATCATGAAGCAAGGCTGCCGCAACTGATTTCACCCCCAAGCCTATCTCCGACACCACGATTTTTGCCACGGCTATCGGATGGAGGATATAAGGGATTCCCGACTTTCTTCTGACGCCTCTGTGCGCGTCGTTCGCGAAATTGAAAGTATCGACAATCAGTTTTTTATCTTCCGGGGTTCGGCATATGGGGGCGCAACATTCCAACAGGTCGTCGAAATGTTCCCGAATCATTTTATCATCTGCTTCCGTAAACATAATAACAAATATAGGTAATTTTTCATTAAAGCGGTTATCTATTCGAGAATATTTACCGCTTTAAGTGAAAAATTACCTATTTAAAGATATTTTTACACGCAAATAGGACTGTTATCGTGTCCTTATGCCTGTAAATAAGTATTCTTCTTACTCTTCGTCAGCGTCGCCGAGTACCTCTCCGGTCATTTCATCGACTTCTTCGTCGTTGTCAGACGCGGCGGCTTTGGGCTTTGCTTTTTTCTTTCCGCTCTCGTTATCTGAGAGTGCCTTGTCATAAGCCGCAATAACTTTTGCCTCTATCTCTGCCAACAATTCGGGATTCGATTCGAGAGCTATCTTCACATTTTCACGACCCTGACCGAGTTTTTTACCGTCATAAGAGAACCATGCGCCGCTCTTCTGGATGATATTTTCATCCGTGGCGATGTCTATGATTTCACCAAGACGTGAGATTCCCTCTCCGTACATTATGTCGAACTCTGCCTTTCTGAAAGGAGGCGCAACCTTGTTTTTGACAACCTTCACTTTTGTATGAGCGCCCAAAACGTCGTCACCGTCTTTTATAGCCTGTCCTTTTCTGATGTCTATACGTATGGTGGCGTAGAATTTGAGGGCGTTACCGCCTGTTGTTACTTCGGGAGAACCGTATGTGATACCCACTTTGTCACGCAACTGGTTTATGAATATGCAGACGGTGTTGGTCTTGCTTATTGTACCTGTCAACTTTCTGAGTGCCTGCGACATGAGTCGTGCCTGAAGAGCCATTTTCGAGTCACCCATGTTACCCTCTATCTCGGCTTTGGGAGTAAGAGCGGCAACCGAGTCGATTACGACGATGTCCACCGCGCTCGAACGAATCAGCGAGTCGGCAATCTCAAGAGCCTGTTCGCCGTTGTCGGGCTGGGCTATAAGCAGGTTGTCGATGTCAACGCCGAGTTTTTCGGCATAGAAACGGTCAAAAGCATGTTCGGCGTCGATGAATGCCGCCACACCGCCGGCCTTTTGAGCCTCCGCTATCGCATGTATGGCAAGAGTGGTTTTACCTGACGATTCGGGACCGAATATCTCGATTATACGTCCTTTAGGATAGCCTTTGACACCGAGGGCGGCATCGAGAGTTATCGAACCTGTCGGTATAACGGGCACATTCTCAACCTTTTGGTCACCCATGCGCATGATTGCGCCTTTACCGTAATCTTTCTGTATTTTCTGCATCGCGGCGGCAAGCACCTTCAGCTTTTCTGACGCAACGCTTTCATCTTTCTTTTTGGTCTTTTCAGCCATTTATCGAGCTTTTATTTTGTTTTTCTGTTATTTAAACGACATGACAACACCTGTTCTTATGTCGTGTGTTCCGAACAATCGTTATTTATAAGAATCGACTATCTGGATAAAATGTTCCTTTGTCTTAACTTTATCGAACAGACGTTCTATGACTCCGTCATTTATCACGAAAGTGGTACGTATCATACCCATGTACTCACGTCCCATGAACTTTTTGAGACCCCAGCATCCGTAAGCCTCCGCCACCGCATGATCGGCGTCAGAGAGCAACTCAAACGGGAGCGAGTGTTTTTCGGTAAAACCGACATGAGACTTTACAGAGTCGGGACTGACACCCAACACTTCAAAACCCATTTTTATTAGTTCGGCATAACCGTCCCTAAGCGAGCAAGCCTCGGCGGTACAACCTGACGTATTGTCTTTCGGATAGAAATAGAGAATCAGCTTACGACCTGCGTAATCGGACAGTGAGACCCCTTTACCTGAAGTGGTAACACCTTTAAATTCAGGAGCTTTATCTCCAATTTTCAACTTTGCCATATCAAAAAAATAATTCTTCCGAAGTCAAAGATATACATTTTTGACATATTTTGAAACAGTATCATCTCTTTTATCGAATTACACCCTTCTTTTACGGGAAACAATATGGCGACAGACATCTTCGACGAGCCGTTTTCACTAATAATTTACATGCATCTCACAAAACGGCACTCTTCAGGAACGGCATAAAATCAATATATCTCTATATATAAATAGGTATATTTTGAAAAAATTGACTACATTTGTAGCCTATTTTCCAGAGAACACACTTAAAGGACAAATATGGCATATAAAATAGGTTTAGATGTGGGTTCGACCACAGCGAAAATTGTGATGACAGACGAAAACGACAACATCGTATTTTCAAGATACGAACGTCATCAAGCCAATGTCTCAGCCATAGTAAAAAGATATTTTGACCTTATAAACGACGAGTTCGGAGATTGTGAAGCCTCGCTTGCGATCACAGGTTCCGTCGGCATGGGTGTGGCTGAAAAGTGCGGCATTCAATTCGTACAGGAGGTTGTGGCAGCCGCCGAGCTGGTTAAAAAGAAATACCCCAACATCTCGACTATCATAGACATAGGCGGTGAGGACGCCAAAATTGTATATTTGAACCCCGACGGAGCCGTCGATTTGAGAATGAACGGCAACTGTGCGGGCGGTACTGGCGCTTTTATCGACCAAATGGCGATATTGCTCGGTGTTGATGTGGATGAACTCGACACATTGGCGTCTCAGGCAAAAAACACCTACCACATAGCCTCCCGATGCGGTGTCTTCTCAAAAACAGACGTTCAGAACCTTATAAGTAAAAATGTGAGCAAGGCGGACATTGCCGCCTCCATATTCCACGCTGTCGCGGTTCAGACGGTTGTGACCCTCTCGCACGGATGTACGATAGAGCCCAAGATTCTGTTTTGCGGCGGTCCTTTGACGTTCATCCCCTCTCTGCGCAGAGCCTTTATCGAGTACCTGAAGCTCGACTCGTCAAACTTTGTGACCCCCGACAACGCCAATATCATACCCGCATGGGGTTCGGCGCTATCCTGCAAAGACAAACCTGCAAAGTTAAGCGAAATAACCCGCAAACTTACAGCCATAAGCGCCGAGGAGGGTGTTAAAAGTCACAGACTCGCCCCTATTTTCACATCGGAGGCTGAACATGCCGAATGGAGCAAACGTAAAAGTCTGTGCGCAATCGAAAAAGCCCCGTTGAAAGAAGCGGAAGGAAATGTATATCTCGGTATCGACTCAGGTTCAACCACCACCAAAGTGGTTGTAATGGACGAAAAAGAGCGTATTGTTTACAGCTATTACACACAAAACGACGGCAATCCGATAACCGCAGTTAAAAACGGTCTCGAACAGCTTGTCGAACAATGTAAAAAAGAGGGCGTGGAACTTCGCTTCAAGGGCGGATGCTCCACAGGTTACGGTGAGGACCTGATAAAAGCGGCGTTCAAACTTGACGACGGAATCATCGAAACGGTAGCTCACTATGTTGCCGCACGCAAACTCAACCCCGATGTCTCTTTCATCCTCGACATAGGCGGTCAGGACATGAAAGCGATGTTTGTGGAGAACGGCGTTTTGACACGCATGGAGCTGAACGAGGCTTGTTCTTCGGGATGCGGGTCGTTCATACAGACTTTTGCCAAGTCGCTCGGTTTCAGCGCAGACGATTTCGACAAAGAGGCATGCAAAGCGGAAGAGCCCTGCGATTTGGGTACGCGATGCACCGTTTTCATGAACTCGAAAGTGAAACAGGTGTTGCGTGAGGGTGCTTCTGTGGGCGACATCGCGGCAGGACTATCCTACTCTGTAATAAAGAACTGTCTTTATAAGGTGCTGAAACTGCGTAAGCGTTCAGAGCTCGGCGAACATATCGTTGTGCAGGGCGGAACCATGAGAAACGACTCTGTGGTAAGGGCATTCGAACTGCTCACGGAGAAAGAGGTGACACGCAGCGACATGCCCGAACTTATGGGCGCGTATGGCTGTGCGCTGAACGTCAAGTCTTTACAGCTCGAACGAGAGGCTATATCGGCAGAAGAACTGCTCTCCACAATGAGCTATACGACAAAACAGATGCAGTGCCACGGATGTGAGAACCAGTGTCTTATATACAAGTATCTGTTTGCGAACGGGAACATATACTATTCGGGTAACAAGTGCGAAAAGATATTCTCGAACAAGGGCGACAAGCGTGAGAAAGGCGACAACATATACGACACGAAATATTCGCTTCTCTTTGACAGAAAGCCCGTTGAGCCAGACAAAGAAGGTATTGTCATAGGCTTGCCCCGTTGCCTTAACATGTATGAGGACTACCCTTTCTGGCACGCTCTGTTCAAGGCATGCGGCATAAAGACATTATTGTCGTCGCCCTCGACGTTCCAGCGATACGAGGCGGGGATACGCACCGTCATGTCCGACAATATATGCTTCCCCGCGAAACTTGCGCACAGTCACATATATGACCTCATAGGCCGTAAGGTTGACCGTATATTCTTCCCTTACGTCATATACGAAAAGCTCGAAGACCCGTCGGCGTCAAACAGTTACAACTGCCCCATTGTGTCGGGTTATTCCGATGTGTTGCGTAGCGTGACGGGGCATCACGGCATATCCATAGACTCGCCAATCATATCGTTCAAAGACAAGGATTTGCTCAAAAAACAATGTGTCGATTACCTTAAAGGACTCGGAGTTATCGAGAAGAACGCAGCCGAAGCGGTAAACGAAGCACTCGCGGAGCAGGCGCGTTATGAGGAACGTATTCAGGCGGAGGCAGAACGTCTTTTTGAGGATAGCCGACGTAAAGGACGGATAACCATATTGTTGGCTGGACGCCCCTATCACACCGATCCGCTCGTTCAGCACAAGCTCTCCGACATGGTGGCGGATATGGGTGTAAACGTCATATCGGAAGACATAGTACGAAACACTCGCATACCAATCAGTGACTCTCACATGGTATCGCAATGGGCATACATAAACCGCATATTGAGAGCGGCAAAATGGGTTGCCATGCATGGCAGCGACGTACACTTCGTGCAGATGACCTCTTTCGGATGCGGACCTGACGCCTTTTTGCTCGACGAGGTACGAAGCATGCTCAAAAGATACGGCAAGAGCCTCACGCTGTTGAAGATAGACGATGTAACCAACATCGGTTCAATAAAACTGCGTGTACGTTCTATCGTGGATAGCCTCAAATATAGTCGTACGCAATCGGAAACCGACCCGTTCATCACTACAAAGCCGTTCTTAAAGAGCGACAAGAGACGCAAGATTATCGCGCCTTACTTCACAGGCTATCTCTCTCCGTTCGTAGCCTCTCTTTTCAAGCTGGCTGGCTATGACGCGGAGACGCTTCCGCAAAGCGACACGGGCTCGGCTGAATTCGGATTGCAATACGCCAACAATGAGGTTTGCTACCCCGCAACACTCGTTGTCGGAGACATAATAAAGGCTCTCAAATCGGGTCGTTATGACCTTGATAATACGGCGGTGGCAATCTCACAGACAGGAGGGCAATGCAGGGCGACAAACTATATATCTCTGATTAAGAGAGCCATGGTGGAGGCAGGTTTCGAGAATGTGCCTGTCGTGTCGCTCGCTGTCGGCGACGGCATGATAAACGAACAGCCGGGATTCAAGATTAACTGGATGCGGATAGCGCCCATGGTGTTGGCGGCAACCCTTTACGGCGACTGCATATCCAAGTTCTACCACTCCGCTGTTGTACGTGAGACGGAGAAAGGGGCGGCGGTCAAGTTAAGGGACAGCTACATGAACGCAGCGCTTTCTTTGATTGAGAATAATGACCGTAAGTCGCTTTACGACATGATAGGTCGTGCGGCGGCAGAGTTCAACGCCATAGTCGAGCACGGCAAACCCATGCCGAGAGTCGGAATTGTCGGCGAGATATATCTTAAATTCAATGCGTTCGCCAACAAGGACATAGCCGAATGGCTCATCGGTCAGGGGATAGAGGTTGAAGCCCCCACGCTTCTGAACTTCTTCTTGCAGGGTTTTGTCAACAACCGTATCAACATTGAGAACAACCTTAAAAAGAAGAAGACCCCCTATTTCGTTGTGGACATGTTCTACTCGATGATAAGGCGTCAGATTCGCAAAGTGAACGAGACGGCGTCGGCGTTTGAATACTTCACTCCGTTTGAGGATATTTTCGAGGAGGCTGAATCGACATCGGGTATTGTCTCTCCCGCCGCCCAGTTCGGTGAGGGTTGGTTACTCCCCGCGGAGCTGGTATCGTTTGCCAAGCGAGGCATATACAATGCCGTCAGTCTTCAACCCTTCGGCTGCATAGCCAATCAGATTGTATCAAAAGGCGTAGAGAAAAAACTCAAAAACCTCTACCCCCGCCTTAACATCCTCTCCCTCGACTTCGACAGCGGCGTGAGCGATGTGAATGTTGTCAACAGACTTTTATTGTTCATAAATTCATTAAACAACCAGTAAGAGGTTGTTTAATGAACTCATGAACAATAAAAGTCCGTTGACAACATTCACATCGCTCTCCGAGGGGTCTCCGACGGCTCTCCGAGGGCGCCTTCAGCGGGAGTTACTTTGTCCCTCGACAAAGTAACCAAAACGAGGGGGCACAGCCCCTTCTGACCATGTCATACCACATTGGCTCATTATCTTTCAGGAAGTCGGAATCTGACCGTGCATAGCCTCTAAATAAAAAGCACATCCACGACCTTGTTTCAGTAGTGGATGTGCTTTTTTAATGGGATATGGATATGTGCGAGGTTATTCCTGCGGTGTGGTTATAAAGGCACGACGTGAGAATGTTTCGACAATATCCGATGCCATTTTTTGTATGTCGGCAGGAGTTATTTCGCTGATTATCTGTTGTTCAGTCGTAGCGACACGGTCTTTACCATAAAGGTTGACATCTATAAGCTCGATAAACAAACCGTTATTTGTGGCGATGAAATTTTTTATGTCGTTGACCTTCGATTTCTTGAAACCGTCGATTTCATCTGCCGTAACTCCATTGGCGGCAATGTCCTGCAACGCCTTGTCTATCTCTTTAATAGTCTCTTCCAACTGCTCTGCGTTGGTGTAATAGTACATCATCAACATAGCGTCCTCTGCCGGAGCGGGTGAAAGCGACGCCTGCACGCTGACACCGTAGGTCGCCCCCATCTCCTCTCTGATTTTCTTGAGGTAACGCTCTGAAAGGACATTGCTCAAGAGTGATAATGTCGCCTCATTCTTGGCGTTAAAGCCAATATTTGTACCTGTGTAAGAGATAAATACCCTGCATTTGCTGTCCTGACCGAGTTTTACCCGTTCCTCCTTGTCACCTGAAGAAACTCTCAACACATCTCGTTCAGATTCGTCACTCTTGTCGCATCCGAGCGAGCCGATATATCGTGCCACAAGCGACTCGAAAGCGGCTGTGTCGGGAATGTTACCCGCAAAGAAGAAGGTAAATCCTGAAGCATCGCCAAACTCGGCGTCATATACTTTCTTTACATCTTCCAAAGAGACCTCGTCGAGCTGTTTGAAGAGCTGACGATTTGAAATGTATCTCGGAGAGTCATAGACGGTTGTCTTTATCTCGTCCATAAAGATATTGTCGGGAGACGCCTCATAGTTCTGTGCGGCTGTTCGTAGCTGTGATATTGTCACATCGAAACTTTCGCTATCGAAACGCGGCTCGTTAAAAGTAAGCCATGCAAGCTCAAACAACGTTTTGAGGTCGGAATAGGCGGCGCTACCTATCACCTGCGCGCTCGTCTCGCCCACCTGCGGCGTTACGTTCGCCGAATTACCCGACAAAAGGCGTGAAAGCTCGACAGCGGTATGTTCACCCAACCCCGCATTGTTCACCACGTTACCCAACAATTTGGCTTCGGGCAACAAATTGACGGGAAGTACCGAGTAACCTGCATTTCTGTCGATAGCCCGCATCAACACAATATCCTGTTCGACATCCGTCGGACGATAATGAACACGGATACCGTTAGAGAGGGTCAAAACGGTATAACCGAGCGAATCGGTCGAACGGCTGACAATAGAGCCGTCACTAAACGGCGTATTTATCAGCTGTTTATCGGCATCGTCATCCGCGATGGGTTCGATATCTGATTTTGCCACACGCTCGTATGTCTCGACAAGTGCCGAGGGGTCGATTATAGCCTCAGGTTTATCGGGAGTAAAGGCAATTATCGCCACAGCATTGTCAGGATATGCCTGCGCAATAAACTTATTCACCATTTTGGGAGTAACCATAGCTACAAGCTCTTTGGTTATCTCATATTCGGTCTCGGCATCAAGCAGAGGCTCGTTATCGAGGAAGTTAGAGACGTAATCGTTTACGAATGCGTTGTTTTTGACATCGTTACGGCTGTTATATTTAACCTCTGCCGATTTTAGGATGTTCGCCAGGGCTCTGTCTATCTGTCCCTGTGTGAGTCCGTATCGGCGGATTCGCTCTACTTCTGTACAAAGCAGTTCAAAAGCACGTAAATAGTTGCCTTCGGGGAATGATACGGCATCAACGGACACGACATCGTGTCTTGTTCTGGTACTGCATCCCGAAAAGGCTCCCAACATCGGTTCGCCTGACATTATAAGCTCGTCAAAACGTTCGCCGAGAGCCGAAGAAACAACCTCTGATAGGATTGAGGCAAGCATACCCTCTTTGGTATTGTTTATTTCAACGGTTTTCAGGTCGGTCGGTCTGTAAACCCTTATAAGCGAACTTGTCATCTCCTTGTCTGCAAGAGCGATAGCCTCTGTCTTGGCATAATCGGGAATCTCTATCAGCTCTTTGGTCGGAGCGTTCTCGGGAACGGGTATTTTCGAAAAACGTTCCTTTATCGCCGCCTCAACTTTATCGGGGTCTATGTCTCCGACAACGATAATCGCCTGAAGGTCGGGACGATACCAGCTGTTATAGAAATTACGTATCTGGTCGTATGTAAATGTTTTCAGAATCTCCTCGGGACCGATTACGTCATGTTTTGAGTATTTCGTATGATTATAAAGCAAGGGCATACTCTTGTCGAAAAGACGACGTGACGCGCTCAATCCGGAACGTTTCTCTTCAAGAATTACACCCCTCTCGGCATCTATCTCCTCAGGCAACAGCGATATGTAATGCGACCAGTCACGCAGTATCATCAGCGCGCTGTCAACCACTCCCTGACGCTGTGTGGGCACGTTGTTTATGTTATAGACCGTCTCTTCCTGCGCCGTATATGCGTTTATGTCACGCCCAAACTTCAGACCTATGCTCTGAAGCCACTCTATCATCTCACGTCCCTCATAGTTTTCCGTACCGTTAAACGCCATGTGTTCGAGGAAATGCGCAAGTCCGTTCTGAAGCGAGTCTTCCTGAACGGCACCCACGTGATGAACGATATAGAAGTCAGCCTGACCTTTGGGGAGAGAGTTATGGCGCACATAATAGGTCATGCCGTTGGGGAGAACTCCTTTACGCAGAGCGCTATCCTGTGGCAGAGACTTATAGAGATTTGCGGGAAGTATAATTTCCGCCTCAACGACTTCTTTATGAGCCGTCCGCTTACTCTTTTTCTCCTTTTGAACACTCTTATCGGCGCTTTTATCAAACGCGACAGGCAATTCGGCATCGGCAGCCCGTAGAGCAAAACCAGCCCCCAAGAACGCCGAAAGAAGAATCGCCGTAACAAAAATTTTCTTCATACCTTTATATATAATGTTTTAATGGTAGTAAATATACAAAATTTCCTTTTACCTTTTCATGTCTTATATATAATTTAAAAAGATTGAATAGTAAAGAGCAATAAATAATGGATAAGGATAAGGATTATTCGTAATAGTAATAATAAATAGTAAAAGCCATAAATATAAAAACGGAGTGCCACTCATTAAGCGACACTCCGTCAAACAAACACATAAATAATAAAACAAACAGTCGTTATCGGTCAGCGAACCCATGCCAACAAATCCATTCTTCGCTGTCCGAACATAACGATTTATCTCATGGGAGAAACAAAGTTTTTCACGGGAACCATCATTGCGGGGAAAAACATTTCTTTTCCACCCAAATCAGTTGTGTCATAAAGCACCGATGTTTTCTTTGTTCCGCTCTCATCAAAAGAGAAAAGACCGTTATATACGCTATCTCCGCCGTAGCCCTTGATTGTAGAGCAGAAAAGTTCGCCGAGTACAGGTTCGAAATAGAGTGAAGTAGCATAGAAATAGCTATGGTTATCTATATCGCTTGTCGTAAGGAAGTTTTCAGTAACGGTATTAGTGTCAATATCGTATTTGAATACCGAGCTGGCTGTACTCCACGAGCTTGAAGCCACATACATCACATTTATATTGTCTACATATTGCT
>CASDZP010000038.1 GCA_949285535.1 uncultured Alistipes sp. | reverse complement strand
AAGATTGTCGTTTACTATGCCGAAACGATGACATACAATGACGCGGCGCAGAGTGCAACGATAACAATGAATTTGAACGGCGGTAATAAAGTTTCTTTTATTACAAAGCAATCTCCTGTTGTGTTTAATATCTCGAAAGAAGACTCTTTGAAACTGAAAAATGTAGCCAAAAACGGAGCTACGGTTTCGCTTGTTGTCAATACTTCGGCAGGTACGGGTTCAAGTTCATGGAAAGTCGCCAAAAGTACACAAAGTTGGCTTACCACCACGCCTGATGTTGGCGGAACGGAAACCAATGCGAGCGGAGCGTCGTTGAGTGTTATTGTTGCGCCAAACAATGCAGGACAACGCACGGGGCAGTTTGTTTTGGAAAGTCAGAACACGACTTCACAGTCGTTCACGGTAACCCAGCTTGCAAACTTCACCGCAACAATACAGAGTGTCACTTACGGTTCTGGTAATCCTGCAGTCTTTGAGACAAACACCCTCAAAGCGTTTAGCGTTGCGTATGATTATACCGTAAATATCAAGACTTCTGCACCTGCAAGTAGTGAACGTATTAAGGTTGTTTCCAAAACCTCCGATTCGGCGGTAAAAATCAAATCACAGCCGACAGGTAGTAACGATACATACTCTTTTGTCTTGACCGTTCCTGCGAATACAACAACGACTGAAATATCGTCGTCATTTGACATAACGATTGACGGTAATGTTGCGTATTCGTTTACGGTTATTCAAGCAAAAAAGACAAGTATCCTTGTAGAGAACAAGACTTCGTACTCTGTCATTGGCGGTTTGGCGTCAGCAAACGGTACGTTTGTAGCTTCTGTCTGGGATATTCTTGAAAGTAATTATGTTACAAGTTCTAATACGACAGTTCATAAAGTTAGCTCACTTTCAATGGCAGGAACATTTAAGGTTGCGTTTAAAGAGAGTTTATTATCTAACGAGGAGGCGACAAATGCCACAATAGTGTTGAAAGGACGAGACGGTGTTAATAGAGCTACTGCTACCATAAGTCAAACTCCTGTAAGATTAACATTGAATCCCCCTTCTCCTATATCAATTGGTGGTAGTGTAGGCCAAATAGTTACGATTACCGTTGGAACAACAAATGATGGAGAGATATCAGGCGGATTAAGTTTTTCTTCTCCTAATGAAGATTGGTTGCTTGTTAGTGTGTCTGGTAATAAAGTTACATTGAAAGTAAAAATTGAAAATGATACAGGAACATCTAAATTTACGGGCTTTAGTATTGAATATAAAGGAACTACCACTGAGGTTACAGTAAAACAGAACTGTGATTTTGATATAGATCAAACCGTTAATATTGGAGGCATCGAATGGATGAGATATAATCTTAAAAATAGTAGATTAGAAGAAAAAGTGACATTTGCAACAAGGTTACCATCACAATGTAGTGGAGCTCGACCTGAATCGCTTGGAAGATTGTATCAATGGGATGTTGGAAAGAAATCATGGGCTGCTACAGGAAGTGTAAGTGGTTGGAATACTACAAATCCGCCGACTTCAAATAGTTCATGGTTATTAGTAAACGACCCTTGCCCAGAAGGTTATCGTATTCCAACAAAAGACGAATTTGTTGCATTATATAGTGGTACAACTATAAGTTATAGCAGTGAATGGTCCACAAATATATATGGTTATTGTACTTTTAAAAGCGGTAGTTTATCGCTTGAATTTCCTGCGGTTGGTTGTCGCGGTGATTCAGAAGGAACTCTAATATATGGAGGAATATACGGTAGTTATTGGTCTTCAACACAAGCTAGCTCAACACACGCGTATAGTATGCGTATAAGTAGTAAAGATGTTATTCCATCTTATACTAATAGTAAATCCAATGGGTTTAGTATACGTTGTGTTAAAAAATGATATTCTAAATGTAGTAGTATTATATTGTTAAGTTATTGAAGATACTGACTTCGTGAAAGATAATGAGCCAAATGAGGGTGACATGGGGGGAAGGGGCTGTGCCCCCTCGTTTTGGTTACTTTGTCGAGGGACAAAGTAACTCCCGCTGAAGGCGCCCGTCGGGAGACCCTTTGAAACGAACTTCTCTTTCACTATCATGCCGTTTATCGGTTCTGATGACACATATAGAATGAATACGATAAGAGAAGGTAATAAAAAAGCGAGTAGAAATTAATCTACTCGCTTTTTTATTGTTCCCTTCTCGTTATCGTATCATTCTGTATGTGTCATCAGAACCGATAAACGGCATGATAGTGAAAGAGAAGTTCGTTTCAGCTGGTTTGACAACGTACTGCGGCAGGACACCCGGACCGCAGGTAGCGGTGCCGAGACCGCTTTGTGCGTAGTCTATGTGGAGGGTGTTGAAGTTGTCGCGGACAAGCTCGTTGGTGTGTTGCGCCTTGTCGATTACTTCGTCGGAGTAGGGCAGATATGAGAACTGTCCGTTCTCGTTGTCGAATGTAATGAGCATGCCGTTGGCACGGTTGTCATAGACAGAGAACCATCTGACATCGGTATGGTTGCCTGTTGCCTGCGGCTTGATGTACGGGTGGAACTGCGCCTCAACCGTAGAGGTGTTTATGCCGATGCGACCTCCGACTTTACGGTCGGCATAGCTCTCGACATCACGACCGAACCAACGGATATTGTCAAAGATGCTGTTCATCTTGAAGGTGTAGCCTATGCGAGCCACAGAGCGAAGGGTCGAGTCTTTGGGTATGATGTCCGTTTCGACATCGAGACGTCCGTCCTTGTGGGCACGATAGTATATCGTAACGTCGAACAGAAGGTTGCCTTTGCGTCCGAAGACTTCACCACGTACAGTGTGGTTCACGCAACCTTTGTCGTACTCTGTCGAGCTGTAACGCTGACGCTGATATACAGAGTCGAGACCCGCTTTGAGCCATGCTCGCAGTCCGTTGCCGTCACGCTCGTCGTTATCGGTGGCGGGGCGATAGAACGAGAGAACCATGGGAGAACCGAGCATCTCGTTGCCGTTGAAACGCAACGATTCGAGCGCACCCGTCTCGTCAGAGAAACGGAAAGTGGTCATGTTGTTGTAGAACATGTTATTCGCCTTGTCAACCTTGAGTTTCTGTGCCTTGCCCTCGATGTAAGGAATGCCGCCGCCGTCACCTTCGATAATCAGTTGATTAAACGCAACCACATGATTTTTGTCGAAGAGAGGTTTGTCGTTTGACGAACGCCATTCTATATTGATGAACAGGTCACCCGTGTGTGTGGCGGGTATTTTGGGGAGCAACACTTCCACGTGAGTCATGGGGTCGGCGGAAATAATCTTTTCGCCCTTGTCAATCCTGCGTCCGCGCTCGTTGACATACTCGTATGTCATGCGGTAGTCTGAAAGCTCGGTGAAATAGAAACGGTTGAATACGTCGAGTTTTATTTTGCCGTCGGGTTCGACGCCGACAAGCGTTGTCTCGATGTCCTGATAGAGCGCTTTCACCTCCGCCATGTGGGGATGTTCCTCACGCTCTGAAGATACCAGACCGTTGCAGCAGAAGTTGTTGTCTGAAGGCATGTTCTCGCCGTAGTCGCCGCCATAGGTGTAGTAGATGTTGCTTTCGGCGTCCTTCTCACGGAACGACTGGTCAACGAAATCCCAAATAAGGCCGCCCTGCGCGCGTTCGTCAGAATAGAAGAGATCCCAGTACTCTTTCAGGCCGCCGACGCTGTTACCCATTGCGTGAGCGTATTCGCAGAGGATGACGGGGCGGTCGGGGTCAGAGTCGAGATACTCTTTAACGCCTGCGACAGAGGTGTACATGGGGCAGTAAACATCGGTGTGAGGGTTCTTTTCCGCACGCTCGTACTGAACAAGGCGGTTGCCTTCGCGCTCTTTGAGCCACTCGTAACATTTTTCGAAGTTGATGCCGTCGCCAGCCTCGTTACCGAGAGACCATACTATCACAGAGGGGTGATTCTTTGAACGTTCGTACATGCGTTCGCATCTGTCGAGGTGCGCTTTCAGCCAAACGGTGTCTTTTGCGAGCGATTTCTCTCCATAACCCATACCGTGAGATTCGACGTTGGCTTCGTCTATCACATAGAGACCGTATTTGTCGCACAGCTCGTACCATCTGCGAGGCTGCGGATAGTGACTGTTACGAACGGCGTTTATGTTGTTGCGCTTCATTATCTCGATGTCGAGTTTCATGAGCGAGTCGGTGACGTAGTGTCCTGTAATGGGCGAGTGTTCGTGTCTGTTCGCGCCTTTCAGCTTTATGGGCTTGCCGTTTACCAGCATGAGACCGTTTTTAAGCTCTACGCTTCTGAAACCTACATGTGTGGCGGTTGTCTCAATGACATTGCCGTCGGCGTCGAGCAGTTCGAGCGTAAGGTCGTAGAGTGACGGGTGTTCAGCCGACCATGCCGCAACGTCTTTTACCGTAACGGAGGCGAAAGATATGCTGTCGCCGCTTTTTGTCTCCGTAGCGATAATGTCGCCTGACGGCTCGCTGAGAGTGTATCTCAATGATACGGGCTTCTCTTTCTTGCCGGTCACACCGCCGATGACGGCTTCGAGCGAGAAGAGACCCTGTTTGTAGGTTGCTCTGTCGAGGTCGGCTTCGAGGTGATAATCGGCGATGTATCTTTTAGGTGTCGAGTAGATATATACATCCCTCTCTATGCCGCTTATGCGCCAGAAGTCCTGACATTCGAGGTAAGAACCGCTGCTCCAGCGATAGACTTCGAGCGCGACGGTGTTGGTGCCGCCGAAATTGACGAGTGAGGTGATATCCCACTCCGCCGCCGTCTTGGAATCCTGATTATAGCCGAGTTTCTGACCGTTGACCCATATGTAATAGAATGCCTTTACTCCTTCGAGACAGATAACCACACGGCGACCTTCCCACTCCGCGGGAACATCGAACGAACGGCGGTAAGAGCCGACTTCATTCTCTTCCACGGGAACGGTCGGAGGTGTGGGCTTACCCCATTCGTATGTGGCGTTTACATATATGGGTATCCCGAAACCCTGTCTCTCCCAGTTGCCCGGAACATTTATGTCGTCCCACGCGTCAACGCTTACGTCGGGCATGTAAAACTCGCGAGGACGGTAGTTGACGTTCTTCATGTGGCTGAATTTCCATTTGCCGTTGAGGGAGCGTACCCATTCAGAGGCGAATATGTCGCCTTCGAGTGCGGTGCTGTCGTTTTGGTAGGGTATCACATAAGAGTGAGCCTTGAGCGTGCCTTTGCTTGTCGCCGACGGATCCTGCCATTCGGGAGTCTCGTTCTCCGCCGTGGGAACAGGAAGAGCGAACGTCGCCGATGCTCCGATAACCATGAGAAGTGCCGCCAGAGAAGTGAAGATTCTAATCATGTCTGTTGTTTGTTTTAGTATTTAAAGTGTCGATTTTTAACGGTTTCTACATTCAAAGGTAATAAACAGATTCGATTTATTGAAATAGAGCCGTATTTTTCTTATCTTTGAAGCTCACACGATACATGTATTAATATTTTTAAGATGAAAAAGTGCGTGCTTGTTACGGGTGGTGCAGGCTATATAGGGTCGCATACCGTGGTTGAACTGGTAAATGCGGGTTATGACGCCGTTATCGTCGATGACCTCTCAAATTCAGAGGCTTCCGCAGTGGAAAATGTGGAGAAAATTACGGGAACAAAAATTCCGTTCTATGTGTTCGACTGTCGGGATACCAATAAGGTCGAGGAACTTTTCGATAAACATAAAATCGACGCGGTCATTCACTTCGCCGCTTTCAAGGCAGTAGGAGAGTCGGTCGAAGAACCTTTGAAATATTTTGACAACAATCTCGGCTCGCTCACTTCGGTACTCACCGCAATGAGTAACAAAGGTGTGCCCGCCATAGTCTTCAGCAGTTCTGCAACCGTTTACGGTCAGCCCGACACTCTTCCCGCCACCGAGGCGACTCCGCGTCAGAAAGCAGGGTCTCCGTACGGCGCGACAAAACAGATGAGCGAAGATATTCTTGAGTCTGTCTCAGCATCGAAAAAAAGCGGTATAAAAGCGATTGCGCTCCGTTATTTCAATCCGATTGGCGCACATCCATCCGCCCTTATAGGTGAGCTTCCAAAAGGCGTGCCCAATAACCTTGTGCCGTTCATTACACAGACGGCGGCAGGAGTAAGAGAATGCCTCAGTATTTTCGGCGACGACTATGACACTCCCGACGGTTCGGCGCAGAGAGACTATATAGATGTTGTGGACCTGGCTAAAGCTCATGTCGTTGCAATATCACGTCTTGTAGAAGGACGTAACAAGGCTCCGTATGAATATTTCAATATAGGAACAGGTAAACCGCTCTCTGTCATAGAACTTGTTGAGGCTTTCGAGAGAGTGAACGGTGTCAAGGTAAACCGAAAGATTGTCGGAAGAAGAGCTGGCGACATTGCCAAAATATGGGCGGATACAAGCCTCGCCGAAAAAGAACTCGGCTGGAAAGCCACCCGTACACTCGATGAGACACTCGCTTCTGCCTGGGCTTGGGAAAAGCACGTGAGAGGCATAAAATAACAAGTCATAAAAATTACAGACAGACATCACATGTATATTTTTACGTGTGATGTCTGTTTAATTGATATTGTTATGAAGAGACATAAGATTGATATTCCTAATGCGGTAGCTGTATTTTATATCGGGTTCAAAGATTGTCTTGGAGTATTGCTTTTGGGATGTGCTTTTTTTACTCTCGGATGTTTTATTTTATCTGATCCGGATTGTGATATCGCCACAAAAATAATCGGTGGGTGGTTGAATGTATTGCTATGCGGATTGGGTGTTCCATTCTATTTGATTTCCAAATTCTCATTGAAAAACATTCCGTATCTGGTCGTTTGTAAAACCAAACTATACTATTATATTCCACGAAAAAAAGTATATTTTATTATTTACTTCAAGGATGTCGAAGGATTTCTCTTGGTCAGAGCATTTATGAATTCATCAATTGTTGCTTATTATAAACAGAATGATTTTCTCGAAAATACTTGTCAAACAATGACCAATAATGATTCCGGTGAAAGATATAATTCTCCTTCATATCTCTTTATAGGGATTCTTAACAAAAAACCATCAACCATATATAAAGTATTGAACGAGCAGTTGTCTAAACAAACAGAACGTTAATTGCCGTATATATTTTTAGGAATAAAACAGGCATCGCTGACAAATGAGTTCAGTGATGCCTGTTTTTGTTAATAAAACGATTATGTCTTATGAGCTTTCAGTAGTGAGCTATTTTTTCTTTTCGTAAGCGTTTATCACTTTTTGTGAGGTGAACATTACGATTGCCAAAATGATGAATAAACCTACACTACCAGCAATCAAAGAGTATCTGTCTATCGATACCAATATGTATATGTATAAATACAATAGCGAAAGTATCGAGCCGAGTATTATGCCTGAACGCTTACGCTTGAACATCATTGCGGTATATGCAGACAACAGTCCGATTGTCATGACCGCCGCAATAAGATATGCCCAACCGAAGCTGATATACTCATATATCGACAGAAGCAGCGTATAGAACAACACAAGCGCAAGACCCGTCAGAATGTAGTTGAGAGGGTTGATGTTGCGTTTGAGGCACAGGTCGATGAGAATGAATGCCACAAAAGTGAGCGCTATCACCAACATGGCGTATTTTGTAGTGCGTTCAGCCATGCGATAATCGGGCATGTCGTTAAGCAACGATACGGATAATGTTTCCGCATTGTATGACATCAAGTGTCCTAGATCGGACATTTCATCAGCTGTATATTTCTTTGTAATAGTTCCTTGCCAATTTGCGGAGAACAGACTATCATTTGTCGAACGTTCGTTTGGAAGAATGCTACTACTTAAGAACGAGGGATTGAATCTGTTGCCGCTGATTTTTATGTTATACTTTCCTGACGGAACAAAACTGAAAGAGTTATATCCGTTTATTGAAATCTCATTGTCAAAAGATAGTGAGTCCGTGTTGGGTGAAGCATTCAGACTTAATGTTGAAATTACTTCACAATCATAGTCATGAGAGTTTAATATTACCAATTCGGCTCCATTTGTGAGAATTTGCAGTTCTGAATCCTTGATTTGTGAATATGCGGTATTTCTTATCGTTTCTTCAAGTTTTGTTAACTCGCATTTGAGTTTAATGTCGGCGGTATAGGCAGGAACCTCGTAACGATCCACACTGAACGGTTTGCAATTGAGGTTGATTTCGGCGTCGAGTCGTGATGGAAAGATAAATGCGTAATTACTAGATACAGCGTCGCCATTCGTTGTTTGATACGGTATCTTGAATACGGGCATGAGCTTTGCCATGGTCCCCCACTTTTTACCAACATTGTTCTCCGTCTCCTTATATGCGTCCTGTCGGTCTTCTATCAGACTTTTAGACATCTCCAAGGGAATAAGAAGAAAAATGGAAACGACTATTGCCGTCAGGGTTTTAAAAATAATCTGTTTCGCGGGCGATTCTTTCTTCTTTGCCAGCATCTCATAGAATTTGAGAGCCTCATCGGTCTTGTTTTGCCCAGTTGTCGAGTTTTGATTTGGTTTTTGAGCCTCGTTGTTATTATCCATAGGCTCTTTTTTGATTTCGTCAGTATTCATGGCGATTGTTTATTTAGTGTGATTTTTTATTGTTTGACAGTTACGACATCCTTATAAGTGCTTCTAATGCTGCTATGTGCTCTTCGAAGGCTTTACGTCCTTTTTCTGTTATTGAAAAAGATGTATTGGGGCGGCGACCGATGAACTGTTTTTGTGTCGTCAGGTATCCAGCCTCTTCGAGACTCCTTATATGGCTGGCAAGGTTACCGTCACTCAAGCCCAACAACTCCTTGAGCCTGACGAACGATACACTGTCGTTGACCGACAGTATCGACATTATGCCGAGTCTGCTTTTATTCTCGAAAGCCTTGTTTATATTGTCGAGAAGAGATTTCATCTTTTCAGTTGTGCCTTGTTTTTCTGCTTGTCTTTTGTTTTATTTCGGGTACTATTTATGTTTCAGCATGGCGTAGATGCCGTATATAATGTGCAGGAACGAGAATCCGACAACCCAGAAAATCATTCCGTAGTCCCCGACGAACGCGTTTATGAGTCCGACGGTTATTTCCGCATATCCGAGGTATCGCGAGTCCGAATAGGTGTAGTGCGATATTCCTACCAGCGACAGACCGTAAAATATCAGCATCATGGGAGGCACCAACTGTCGGTATCCGTTCAAAAACAGTATCACGCACAGCAATGCACCCACCAGCAGAGGGAAAAAGAAGCTCCCAAGCAACCGCAGTGATACACTGTTGAGGCGTAAACTCTCGCCTCTGCGATGCGCTTTTCTTTTTGACATGGCGATGACCGTCGCCACGCATGCCGCTATTGTCACAAAGGCTATAATGCACAGAACCGTCAGCCTGTCTCTTTCGACAAGTGTCATCGACGAAAAGAAAGTGTTGCTGTTGTCGAAAGCTCCGTGCGATACGGCAAATCCGCATGCGGCAGCCACGAGGGCGTATATTCCGACGATTATTCCTGCCGCTCCGTCAAGTGACATTATTTTTGTTGAACTCTCCATCATGTTGCGTATCGTGTTGAGAGTGTCTATGGCTTCGTTTTTCTTCATATAAGCTGGTGGTTTAAAAAGTACTTTGTGCTACAAAGTTAAAAAACATATTTTAATTGCCAAATATCAGATAAAAATAATGCTGTTGTATATTGGTGTTTTATTACGTCTGTTTTGTTCAGGAGGCGGAGAGGGCAAGGTTGAAATTATTGATTTAATGCTAAAAAATAGAAATAAAAGTTTGGGTATAATCGTTATAATAAAGTATATTTGTAGTCAGAATGTGTAAAAATAAACAAGATATGAAAAACACTCCGTTTACAAAGTATCACATCGAGGCTGGTGCCAAGATGGCGCCTTTCGCAGGTTATAATATGCCCATTGAATTTACGGGTATCAATGAAGAGCATGCTTGTGTGCGTGAGAGACTCGGTGTTTTCGATGTCAGCCACATGGGTGAGATATGGGTCAAAGGTCCCAAGGCAGAGGCTTTCTTACAGCATGTGACTACAAACAACGTAGCCCAGCTCTATGACGGTAAAGTTCAGTACAGCTGCTTCCCCAACGGTAAAGGCGGTATTGTTGATGACCTTTTGGTTTATCGTATAAACGCCGAAACCTATCTGCTCGTTGTCAATGCTGCCAATATCGAAAAAGACTGGAACTTCCTTTGCGCTGAAGCTCCCGCTTTCGGTCTCACACCCGGTAAAGAGCTTTACAATGCTTCTGACGAGATTGCGCAGCTTGCTGTTCAGGGTCCCCTCGCAATGAAGGTGATACAGAAACTGGTCAACGAGCCGATTGAAGAGATGGAGTATTACACCTTTAAAAAGGTGACCATCGCAGGTATCAAAGACGCCATACTCTCGATAACAGGTTATACGGGAGCGGGCGGATGTGAGATATATGTTGCCAACGAAGATGCCGACACACTCTGGAAAGCTGTTTTTGAGGCAGGTGAAGAGTACGGAATCCGTTCTATCGGTCTCGGCGCACGTGACACTCTGCGTCTTGAAATGGGCTTCTGTCTCTACGGAAACGACATCGACGACACAACATCTCCGATAGAAGCGGGTCTTGGCTGGATTACAAAATTCGTGGACGGTAAAGACTTTATCGACAGAGCCAAAATGGAGAGCCTCAAGGCTGAGGGCGTGAAACGTAAACTCGTAGGCTTCGAGATGATAGACCGAGGCATACCCCGTCACGATTATCCCATTGTTGACGCTGACGGTAACACGATAGGAAAGGTAACTTCGGGTACGATGTCTCCGTCACTTAAAAAAGGTATCGGTATGGGATATGTCGCTACTGAATATTCTAAACTCGGTTCAGAAATATTTATCGAAGTACGCGGCAGAAAACTTAAAGCTGTGGTTGTTAAACCGCCGTTCTATAAGAAATAGTGCCATTATATAGATGTACTTTTACGGGTGGAGGAAACTTCACCCGTTTTTTATGTTCATTATAAAAAGAATGTTGATAAAACTTGTGAAAAGCAGTAGATAAACAGTTGATTGGTGTCGATAACTTTGTGGATAAAAAGAGATTATTCGATAGTTTGATGTCGTAATGTGTTGTTTATCAATATAAATAATTGTCTTGTTTTGTTTTTTATTTAATGTTGATAACTTTGTGAAAGATTTGCTTTATATGTTGGCTTAATGTTTTTATGTTGCGAACGTCAATAAGCAATGTATTGAGTGCGGCTATTAACATTTTCAATGATGAATGAAATGAGTGTAACCAAGATTATAAAAAAGAGTATGAACATACGAAAAGCTGTTTTAGCCGATTTGGACATTATTATGTCGATAATGTCTCAGGCAAAGGCTCAGATGAGAAGTTTGGGTAGCGCTCAATGGGGTGGAGATTATCCGTCGCAAGACAATATAAAGGATGACATTGCGGCGGGTATCGGTTATGTGGCTTGTGATGATTGCGGTGTAATAGCTTATATGGCGGTTTCGTTCGATGGCGAGAAAGCCTATGATATTCTCGATACACCCAATAACGGCATGGATTACGTGGTGGTACATCGACTTGCCGTAGCTGACAGAGCAAAACGCCGCGGTGTCGCCTCTGCATTGTTTATGGAAGTGGAGAATATGGCATTGAAAAAAGGAGTGAATTTGTTCAGAGTCGATACCAACTTTGACAATGCGTATATGTTGCGCATATTCTCAAATCTCGGATTTGCCTATTGCGGAAAGGTATATTATGAAAGTGGAGAACGTATGGCGTATGAAAAACGACTTGATATATAATGTTGTGTAGTCTGTAACAATCCGAATCTGACGTACAAGGTATGCAATGATAAAAAATAATCGTTGACAGCTTTCTATGCCAACGATTATTTTTTTATAAAAGAGCTCTATTTCTTTATGGGTATTTTCTCGACACGTGCTATATGTCTGCCTCCTTCGAATGAAGCGTTTAGGTATGCTTCCGCGATGGCAATGGCCTCTTCAGGTTTGATAAAGCGTGCAGGCATTGTGCATACATTGGCGTCGTTGTGAGCACGCGCGAGAGTAGCTATCTCGGGAATCCAGCAGATTGCAGCCCTTATGTTGGCGTGTTTGTTGAGCGTCATGGTTATGCCGTTTGCGCTTCCGCAGAAAGCAAAGCCGAGCTCGCATTCGCCTCTCTCCATACCTTCAGCCAGGGCATGCGCATAATCGGGATAATCTACACTCGCGGTGGAATTACAGCCGTAATCTTTCACCGAATATCCCTGTGACAACAAAAATCCGGCTATCAACTCTTTCATCCCGAAACCGGCGTGGTCCGATGCTAATCCGATAATCATGATGTTCTCGTTATGAGTTTAAATTATTTTGTTTTATTGTTTTGTCATTTTTTGCGAGTCACCGCATAGTCGGCAAGCAACAACAGCGACTGTTTTGCAGGTGAGTCGTCATAACCTTCCAGCAGAGAACATGCCTCTTCCGCTATACTCTCCATGACTGCTCCGGCTTTTTCCAAACCGCCCCTTTCGATGACGAAATCACGAACCTCCTCAAGAGCTTTATGGTCATCGGCAGCTCTGGATAATGAATAAAGTATCTTTTCTCTGCTTTTTTTGTCACAATCTTCGAGTGCCTCGATAAGCGGTAATGTCATCTTGCGCTCTCTGATATCACCGTAAGCGGGTTTGCCCGTGGCTTGAGCGGGAGAGTAATCCAGAATGTCGTCTTTTATCTGAAATGCCATTCCGACAAGCTCGCCGAAGTGTCTCATACGTTCACATGCCTCCTCATCGGCACCTACACTTGACGCGCCGGCCTCTGCCGCCGAGCCGAGGAGCAATGCCGTCTTGGAGCGTATTACTTCAAGGTACTCTTCTTTTGTGGCTGACAATCGTTCCGAGAGTCCCGCCTGCATAAGTTCCCCCGCACTCATAGCCTCAATGACGCATGACATTGTCTCTATCAGTTTGTACAGTTTATGTTCTGCCGCCTTACGTATGCTGCGGGCGAGCAGAAAGTCACCTACGAGTACAGCCTGATGTGACCGCCACAGTGCGTTGACAGACCATCTGGCACGACGTCTGTATGCCTCATCGACAACATCGTCGTGTACGAGAGAGGCTGTATGCGTGATTTCAATAAGTGATGCGGAGATATATGTTACCTCGTTGATGTTGCCATGAAGAGCCGCCGTTAGAAAAAGCAGCATCGGACGCATGTGCTTACCCTCGCCTGACAAAATGAAATCGACCATTCTGTCAATATGAGGTATGTCTGTGACAAGGAGACGGCGATAATGTCGCTCGAACTCCTCCATATTGGCTTTTATCGGACTTTTTATCTCGTCAACCTGAGACATCTGAAAAAAACTTGATTCGCACAAAGATAATAATAAAAACCATAAAGCCAATTACCCTATATGTCTATATTGACTTTTGAAACAATATAGACATATAGGGTAATTGGCTTTATGGTTTTTATGTCTGCCGACAGCCGCTTCCGCGGGAGTTACTTTGTCCCTCGACAAAGTAACCAAAACGAGGGGGCGCAGCCCCTTTTGACCATGTCACATTCATTTGGCTCATTACCTTTTACGAAGTCAACATCGTAAGTTCGTATCGCCTCTGAAAAACAAATTCGGAGAAAAAGAATGTTACGGGGTACGTTTGCCAACCTGTCGAAAGTAGAATGAATGTATAAAAACTAAAAAATAAGGGTCAATTTTGTGAAAATTAAGGGGTATTTGTTTTTTATGCTTTTTTCACTATCTTTGTCAATGTCTATTAGTAAGAAAGAGAGACGTTTACGAGCCGTTTTTTACATTTTTTGATGATTTTATCGACCCCAACAAGGTCGATTTTTTC
>CASDZP010000037.1 GCA_949285535.1 uncultured Alistipes sp. | reverse complement strand
GTTGGCAAGCGTACCCCGTCACATTCTTTTTCTCCGATTTTTTTCAGAGGCGATACGAACTTACGATATTGACTTCGTAAAAGGTAATGAGCCAAATGAGTGTGACATGGTCAAAAGGGGCTGTGCCCCCTCGTTTTGGTTACTTTGTCGAGGGACAAAGTAACTCCCGCGGAAGGCGCCGTCGGAGACCCCACGGAGTGCCCCACGGTTGGGTTGATTCGCTACTTGGGGATGAGGCGTCGGAGTTGTCTTATATATTAGACGGACAAATTAATATTGTCTGTCTAATATATAAGACAACTCCGACGCCTCATCCCCAAGTAGCGAATCAACCCAACCGTGGGTGACAGCTTCAGAGACACTTCCTCCAAATACTCCTTGATTCGGTAGCATAAGCCATAGATTATCACTCATGCGGAGAGCCGTATCGAGGTCGTGGGTTGACAGAAATATGGTTTTATTGTTCTGGTGAGCGATTCTTCCGAGCAGTTTCATTGTCTTTATACGTGCGGTGATGTCAAGGAAAGCGGTCGGCTCATCCAATATTATGACGGGACAATCTTGTGCCAATGCTTTGGATATCATAACTTTCTGACGTTCACCGTCACTCAGTTCCGCCATGTAGCGACCTTTTTTATCCGCTATCCCTGTTTCTTCGAGAGCCCACTCTATCATCTGCCTGTCGTCACTTTTAAGCTGTCCGAAGAAATCGGTATAGGGGTATCGCCCCAACGCCACCACATCATATACGGTCAGACCGCCGTTCATCTCTCTGTCTGTGAGCACCATACCTATTGTCTCCGCCTTTTTACGTGACGACAGTTTTTCGAGCGGGGTATCCTGAATCGTTATAGAGCCTGCCACAGGTTGGATAAATCCGCATAATGTTTTTATCAGCGTAGATTTTCCCGAGCCGTTGACCCCCAACAGCGAAGTTAGCGTACCACTCTTGAGAGAGAGATTTATACCGCTATATATCGCCTTGTCATATCCTATCGACAAGTTTCGGCAATCTATCATTATCTTGCTGTCCATTCGCTGTCAGTTGAAGTAGGCTATTTTCCGTTTGTTGACAATCACATATATTATCACGGGGGCACCGAGAAGCGGCGTCACCACATTAAGAGGCAATACGCCTCCGTTTCCGAGTATTGTGGTCAACAGATTGCACAACAGAGCGACTACCGCGCCCATTAATATTGTCATCGGCATGAGTACCGAATGGTTGGCTTTCCCTGTCATGAGCCTGACCATATGAGGAACAGCCAAACCTATAAACGAGACGGGACCGCAGAAAGCTGTAACCACCGCTGTCAGTACGCCTGTTATCAGCAATATCGCCACTCTTGTTTTTTTGATGTTGACGCCGAGATTACGGCAATATCTCTCACCGAGCAGCATGGCGTTGAGCGGCTTTATCATAAGCAATGACGACGCGAGCGCAATCAGTGTCATCACGACAAAGTAAGGCAGTCTCTGCGTTGACACGCTGCTGAAATCGCCCATACCCCACACCACGAACGACTTGACGCTGTCGGATGAGCCGAGAAAATTAAGAAGAGAGACCGCTGACGAAGTTATGTATCCTATCATCAGTCCCACAATCAGCAACATGACATTGCTTCTGACCACCGACGAGAGGGCTATTATCAGAGCCATGACCGCCAATGCCCCCACCAATGCGCCAGCAACCACAGTAAGAGTGGCGGCAAGCGAGCCGACGACACCTCCGGAAGCGAGCATAACCAATGCCACGCCGAGACCCGCGCCCGAGCTTACCCCGAGAATGGAGGGGTCAGCCAGCGGGTTGGCAAAGAGTGTCTGGAGCAGGAGTCCGCCGCAAGCGAGAGCGGCACCCGCCAACAGAGCAGTGACAGCCTGAGGCAGACGCGACTGCATGACTATTACATCCCAGACCCTGTTCTCTACCTCCGCTCCGAGCAGAGAGGCTTTGACATGAGACAGCGGGATGTCTATCGAACCTGTCGTCAGGTTGACAAAAAAGAGTATTACCAGACCGAGCGACAGAAGACAATATATAGCGGGGATAAACAGCCTGTTATCTCTCATACATCGGGGTATAATAGTAAAACGGCTGTTGTTCGAGCATCTCGGGGTGAGCTATCTTGACCATGTCGGACAGAACCTTGTCGGGATTGGTTATCGCCGTCTCATAATAGGGGACGACAGCCGTGTTGCAGGTATATATCTTTCTGTTTTTAAACGGCATAAACAGTTCATACAGCTGATATTCGCCGAGCATGTCATCATACGTGAGAGTATCCGTCGGGGCATTATATCTGATAAGCCATATATCGGCGTCAGAGGCTTTCTCCACCACCTGTTCGAAACTCAATGACAGCGACCCTGTCGAGCTGTCGTCGCTCCACGGATAGTCTGTGGCAGCGTCTCTGAAGAGTGCGGCTGCATAGCTTGCGCCTCCCGGCACATACCACACTTGTCCGAAACGTTTTTCCGAAAGTATTTTAGGACGTTCTGTCGCGCGTGATGCTACATTTCGCACAGAGTCGTATCGGGCTTCTATACATTTAAAAAGTGAATCTGCCACATCGAGTTTATCATAGAAGGCGGCGTGAAACTTGAGCCATTCGGTCTGACCGAGAGGCTCAGACTCAAGATAAGAGGCGCACTCTATGATAGGGAGTCCGCACTTTTCAAGAGCTCCGTAGCTGACGCCGTCGAACGGAGACATTACAATCACCTGCGCATCGGAGTTTATCAAAGCCTCAACATCCACCTGATAGGAGTGGCCTATCGGTTTTATGGTGCCGTCGGAGAGTCCTTTTTTCACAAAGTCGTGCGACATATACTGCGGGTCACAAACGGCGTTTATCCGTTCCTCGCATCCCAACGCTTCGAGCAGGGTGCTGTGGACACCGCTCGACACAGCCACTCTTTCAAGAGGAGTACGCACGATGTCACCTTCGGGAAGTTTCGAGGGCATGGGGCTGTCCGCAGGTACAAGTATATATGTATGGAGTGTTTTTGTCATATCCCACGGATTACGCACGCGGGCGACCGTGTATCCGTCGAATGTATCTATACTGAAACCTTTGGCGTAAGATATTGTCACGGACGCATCGCTTTTATGCGACGCCTCGCTGTTGGTTCCGCATCCGACAAGCGTTGATAATATAATCGCTACAAAAAATAATTTTTTCATGGAAGCAATGGTTCGATAAAATTCGTTATGCTCCGCAAAAATATCATTTTTGAGCCGATAAAAGTCTTTCTGTTGATTATTGGTGAACATTTTTCTCTTGTCGCAGGCGTGTTTATCTCTCCACACAGCCATACAGCAACGAGCTGGAACCTATTCTCATGGTGTCGGCATCGAAAAGGTCGTCACCGGTTATTCCGCAGGCAATCGAAACATAGTCGAGTGCATCTTCGGGCGACGAGATACCTCCCGCAAATTTTACGCCCACACGTCTGCCGCTTTTCTGTCTGTAATCGCGTGCCGCCATTGCCAGCACCGCGGCAGCCTCACGGGTCACGCCGTCGCAGTTTTTACCCGTAGAGCTTTTTACGAAATCCGCACCGCCGTCAAAAGCTACCATTGCGGCACGATATATCGCCTCAGGGTCTTTGAGTACACCTGTCTCGACGATAATCTTGAGAGTCACCTCCTCGCCTACCTCCTCTTTTATCAGGCGCACTTCACTCGAAGCCTCATCATGACGTCCCTCTATGAAGGCTCCCAAATCGAGAAGCATATCTATCTCGTCGGCACCGTTCTCCACAGCCATGGCACATTCGAGCATCTTTACCTCGGCGAATGTCTGTCCCGCAGGGAAACCGCCCGCCACAGAGCAGATTGCGACAGGTTCGTCACCCAACGCCACCCCAACACTCTCGACAAAGATTGGGAACACGCATACCGATGCGGGATAGAGTCCTGCCTTTTTGCAGCTGTCGAGCATGTCGCGCGTGAAGAGAGCCACGCTGTGCGATGTGTCGCGAACGGAGAGCGTCGTATGGTCAATGATTCCGACAAGGCGGCTCTTATAGTCGGGAGTATCCGACATGATAAGACGCGAGCGACAGGATGCCGACTCGATTACGGCGGCAATCTCGTGTCCGTTTATGTATGAGGGGGTTGAAGACATGACTTTTGTTTTTTGTGTCAAACAAAAGTAATAAAATTTTCTTTCTCCCGAAAATCGAAGTATCTTTGTCGTCGAAACAGTAACAAAACAGCATACAACGCAAAATATGTATAAAGGCAGGCGCAATTACATAACCTTATCAACGGTGATACCGCTTATCACCATCGCCATATTGTTCGTGATACGTTTTATCCCGTCAAACACTCTTTTCGGGATAGAGCTGCGCAAAGCCGACATCATAGCCGATGTTGTGGCGATAGACACGACATCGAGTCTCAGCGCCTGCGACAACTCTTCGGTCTCTCTTGTCGAGGGTTCGGGCAGCCTCGTATCCATGGAGGCGCCACGCGGCAGACGCCATGACAGAAAAAGAAGAGACTCCATTGACACGCCTGTGGTAACCGACCATAAGACAGACTCTGTAATCGTCGATTCGTCACGAATGAGTTCAATAAAGGCAGACAGCGGAAAGACTATGGCGATAGTTCCGATAGAGGACTACTCTCCGAACGGAGACGCCCTCAACGCCTTTCGTGCGGCTGTGGCGCGTCGTGGCGGAGATGTCGTGAGGATTGGGGTCATGGGTGACTCATTCATCGAAGGCGACCTGCTGACCGCCGACCTGAGAGAGGCGTTGCAATCGCGTCTCGGCGGCTCTGGAGTGGGTTTCGTGCCTGTGACATCCATTGTTTCAAAGTTACGTCAGACGGTAACGCACAAGTTTTCGGGATGGACAACACATTCGATAAAGAAACGTAACAGCGCTGACATTGACAGTCGCTTTCTAATATCAGGATATCTATATACCCCCAACAGCGAGAACGCAACGGTCAGCTATCGGACAACACATTTCAAAAAACATCTCGGCGGTGTAAACCGTGTGGATTTCTTCTTCGTCAACAGAAAGAACACGGAAATATACGCCACCGTCAACGACAGCACGGAGCTGATATTCACACCGCCGTCTGACGACAACATTCAGAAGATTACCATAAACTCGGAAGAGACGGTTTCAAGCATAAAGTTCAACTTCAAGAACATCGACGGCTTCATCGCATACGGCGCATCCATGGGAGGATACGGTGGTATCGAGGTTGACAACTTCGGAGACAGGGGCAGTTCGGGTCTTCAGATGTCGAAACTGCGTTACGACTGCAACTCTCGTTTCAACGACCTCAACACATACGACCTGATAATTGTGGAGTACGGACTCAACGTGGTTGCCAAGGGGACGATGCGTTACACCAATTTCGAGGATAAGATGAGCGACATCATAACCAACATAAAACGCTGCTACCCCACCGCCTCTATTATAATAATGGGCATGAGTGACAGGAGCAGCAAGCAGCAGGGCGAATACAGGACCATGCCCGAAGCCAAAGCCATGATGGAGCACCAGAGACAGATAGCCCGCAGAGCGGGAGTAGCCTATTGGGATACTTTCACGGCGATGGGAGGCGAGAACAGCATGAAGGAGTTTGTCCGCAAGAGATGGGCGTCCAAAGATTACACGCACGTATCAGGCAAAGGCGCCTCATATATTGCGGAGCGTCTTGCCGACTCAATAATGGATGCCTTATAGCATATAAGAGTAAAACGAACGGTTCTCTTGCCCAAGGCATCAATCACGACACAATAAAAAAGGAAAGTAAAGAGTATTATTATAGAACGTCGGATGAAAGTAAAAATGACGGTAATCGGATGTTCACACTGAAAGGTCTAAGGACCGGCACCTAAAAACCAATAAAAACGAGAATATCATGAATGAAGATTTGAGAATAGCGCACTCCGTTGATTTGGAGCCCATAACGGAGATTGCCGCAAAAGTGGGCATTAGTGAGGACACCATTGAGAGCTACGGCCGCTATAAAGCCAAACTGCCGCTCTCGCTCATCGACGAGAACAAGATAAACAAGAGCAACCTGATATTGGTATCGGCAATCTCGCCCACACCCGCGGGTGAAGGCAAGACAACCGTGTCGATAGGTCTGACACAGGCTCTCAACCGCCTCGGTTACGATTCTGTCGTCGCTCTGCGTGAGCCGTCTCTCGGTCCCGTATTCGGCATCAAGGGTGGCGCCGCAGGCGGCGGATGGTCTCAGGTATTGCCCATGGAGGACATAAACCTTAACTTCACAGGTGACTTCGACGCCATAAGCAAGGCTCACAACCTGCTGGCGGCGATGATTGACAACAACATTCAGAACAAGAAGAACAGCCTCGGAATCGACCCCCGAACCGTCGTATGGAAGAGGGTTGTCGATATGAACGACCGAGCTCTGCGTAACATCATCGTGGGTCTTGGCGGCGCCACCTGCGGACGTCCCAGAGAGACAGGTTTCGACATCACGGCGGCATCCGAGGTCATGGCGATTCTCTGCATGAGCGAGAACATAAAAGAGCTCAAAGAGCGTCTGGGTAACATATTCGTCGGCTACACCTTCGACCGCAAACCCGTATATGCACGCGACCTCAAAGCGGAAGGAGCTATGGCGGTGATACTCAAGGAGGCACTCAAGCCCAACCTCGTCCAGACGATAGAACACACGCCCGCAATCATTCACGGCGGTCCCTTCGCCAACATAGCGCAGGGTACAAACACCATAATAGCCACCAAGATGGCTATGAGCCTCTCCAAATATGCCGTCACCGAGGCAGGTTTCGGTTTCGACCTCGGAGGTGAGAAGTTCATCGACATCAAGTGCCGCCGCATGGGTATCTTCCCGAAAGCTGTCGTGCTTGTGGCTACGATAAAGGCTCTCAAATATCACGGAGGCAAACCGCTTGATGAGCTCGGCAATCCCGACGTGGAGGCTTTGCGCCGCGGTCTTGTCAACCTCGAAAAGCATATAGAGAACGTTCGTCTGTTCGACATCACGCCGATAGTTGCAATCAACCGTTACTCTGCCGACACAGAAGAGGAGATAGCTGCGATAACCGAGTTCTGCGAGAGTCGCAACGTTGCAATATCGCTCTGCGAAGTGTGGGCAAAAGGCGGCGAAGGAGGTCTTGACCTGGCACAGAAAGTTGTCGATGTGGTCAGCGGTGAATCTGCAACAGGCGTAAAACTCTACGCTTGCAACCGTCCCGTAGAAGAGAAAATCGAGACAATCGCATGCAAGGTATATGGCGCATCGGCTGTTGAATATTCGGGTAAGGCTGTTGCCGACATCAAGCGTATATATTCGCTCGGTCACGACAAACTCCCCATCTGTATCGCCAAGACGCAGAAGTCGTTGTCTGACGACCCCAAACAGCTCGGCCGTCCCGAAGGTTTCATCATGAAAGTCCGCGAAGTCGAACTCGCCTCAGGCGCAGGCTTCATCATCCCCATTGCCGGCGACATGATGCGCATGCCCGGCCTTCCCGAATACCCTGCCGCAGAGTCTATCGACATTGACGAAAACGGTGAGATTATAGGGCTGTCTTAAAATAGGCACATATAAAAAAGAGTCTTTAAACTTCGAGTCGGAAGTTTAAAGACTCTTTTTTATGCGCCTATTTATAAGACAAGCTCTATAATCTCACCGTTTTCGTCAATGTCGATAGACTCTGCGGCAGGGTATTCGGGAAGGCAATTCAATTCAGACTCTCCGAGGGCGCCTTCCGCGGGAGTTACTTTGTCCCTCGACAAAGTAACCAAAACGAGGGGGCACAGCCCCTTCTGACCATGTCACATTCAGTTGGCTCATTGTCTTTAAGGAAGTCGGCATCTGACCGTGCATCAGATATGCGGGGAAAGTAACGGAAACACTTTTATATGCTGAAACCAAGGGAGAATCCAACCATCGGTTTGGCATTGTCGCTCGGTTTATATACTGAAATACCGGTACTGATGTCCGCGCCGAAACGGAGAAGGTTGTATGTGAATGACACTTCGCAACCGTACGTGTAGAAGTTGACAGGTTTTCCAAACGTTTCGTCGGGCTTAACATGGGCATATTCGCCGAATAAATCGAGAGCTATGCGTTTGAAGTATATGACGGCAGGGATTCCTCCGTCAGGATAGGCAAGAGGAAATTTATATGACGCCCCTGAACAGACCATGTTTTTGGGAACCACGTTCAAAATACACCCTCTCGGGAAATAGGTTTGCTGTATGAAACAACGTCTGTCGAGACGCTGCCATTGATACTCCCCGTTAATTGTCAGCGAGTGATTTTTTGCCACACCGGGAAGCCATCCGCACGCACTTATGTCGAAAAGTGTTCCGAAATCACGGTTAAACGGATTTATAGTGCTGTTCAATGTCACCGAGTATCCGAGACGCGGAGCCAAATCACGTTTGGACATATAACGATAGCTGCTCCACGAGAGAGCCATGCCGAGCTTATGCACACCCGTAGTTACATCGTCCGCTGGAGTCTCTCTTATCAGGGCGTTGTTATAGCTGTAAGAGACCGACGGAGTGAGCACCTTGACATTACGCCCATTCGAGAAGCTCATGGGCATCGAGGCTGTAACTATTGCCTCAAGCATGCTTTTGAGCGGCTTGGAATAGCCGTCGGCGGTATCGAGATAGCTTATTTGGTCTTCTCCGCCATAATCGAGACTTACCCCGAAATGAACGGGCAACCCCGTATATGAAAACGACCCCGAGAATATATTACGCTGACTGAATATATCCCAACCGTAACCGAGACTTCCCGACGAAGCGCCGAGAATATCCTGCATCACGATATTGGCGCCCAGACCTATGCGGTCAACGTTACGCTCGCTCATGAATCTGTTGACATCAATGACCACAGGCATCCAGCTGTGCACGTTGAACAGACTGGCTCCGCGTCTGAATCGGCGTTCTTTCGTGAGAGAGTACGACGGAGACAGATTCACGGTGTCGAGTTTTACCAGGCCCATATCTTCAGGATACGGGTCGAGATATGATAAAGGCATGACGGTATGGGTCACGGTGTCACGCTCTGCATCATCAAGTCTCTGACGGGCAAGCGAATATCCCTCTATACCGTATCTAACTATGGTTATGGTATCCCCGACAGGCACAGCCTGATCCGTTGAACCGTATTTCGAAGTGGTAATTCGATGTTCCGAGTCGTCGGACAGGTCAATACAATGAACCTCATCTTTACCGCTTGCTATGGAGCTGAAATATAACTTTCCGCCACCCGCTGTGAGGTTAGAGACGGTAACGTATGACGATGGTGTGATATGCTCGAAAGCGCCTTTGTTCCAGTCGAAACGCCCTATCCACATACCGCTCGAATCAAGAACTATCGCGGCAAGCGTAGAGCTTTTATCATCCCACGCCATACCCGTTACCGATGTGCTGTTCGACCCGAGAGACCATTCAGTTCTCTCTTTTAGAAGAGAATCGCCGACAACGAGGCTGGGAGCGTTTTCTCGGTCATACTCTATTACCGCCATTCTTCCGCTGTCGAGCAGTGTGGGGAAGAAAAACGAACCGCGACCAGATATGTTCTTTATTTTGCGAAGTCTGGGACGTGACGAAGACAAATCGAGACGTGCCGTCCTGACAACCGAGTTATTGCTCTGCTCCCAGAACAGAGAAGGTTTGTATTCGCTCCAGACTACACGTTGCCCGTCAGTTACAGGACGACTGCTGACAGTTGCGGCAAAAGGCAGTTTGTCAATGTTCCCGTCCGATGGATCAACCAAAACAAAACGGCTTGGTGACGAAAAGTCGCTTTTGAGCGCCAATATTTTGTCACCGACATCTGACGGATGCGAAAATACTGTAAACTCGTCTCTGTCATGCGTTTTTATGGCAATGGAACTGTCATCGACACTCGAAGCCTCACTCCAGAAGTCTCGCAGGTCATCGAACACTCGATCACTGATCTTACCCGCATCCGCACCGGCAAACTTTCTGAAGGCAAACAGACCGTTTATCACATAGAACGAGTAACGGCCGAAATAGTCGTTCATCTTAGCCCATACGTCAAAGCCGTAATATCGTCGTCCCGACTGAATCATGTAATATCCGAGCTCGTATTTGTCGGGATAATAGTATTTGTAAGAGCCGAGTTTAAGTCTGTCGTATGTAAGTTTTCTGTTACTCTCAGCCAACAAAGCCCTGTACCCCATCGAGAAAGAGGGCTGTCTTCCACGCCCGAACATCGCGTGGTCCGTCTCCGAGACTGTGGCGTCACCCTCGAAGAACCATCCGGGAGGGATGGCGGTAACCAACCCTACGGCCTGCTGTCCAAGTATCATATGCAGGGCGCGGGTGAAACCGACATCCATATTGCTTATCTGCACGACATGTCTGTATTCGTGTGCAGACAGCTGTTTAAGCCACGAAAGAGCATAACTTTCGGTAGGAGGTGCCGTTATCAGCTCCATACGCTTCGGTGCCCACGAGACCATACCGTTGGAATAGAGATTACCGGGATAAAGCACCACGGGAACGGGGCGTACCGTTTTCGACATTCCGAACAACGATGTCGTATCTATTGCGTCGATATAAAAAGAGACTTTTCTCGCGCTGTTTTCAAGAAATGAAGGATAGACGATTTTACCGAAAGGCTCTTTTGACATTCTCCATTTATAGTTGAGCGGAGCACTGCCGGATACGGCATACTGTGCGGATGCGACGGTGGCTGACAACAGCATGACAACCGTTGCCGACAGATAAGCCGTGATGCGTCCTACCCTACTCATATAACCCTTGCTTTGTAGCCTTCCGCCGTCAATATGTCGGCTACTTTCTGGCGCAGGTCGCCCTGTATCACGATGACGCCGTCTTTGACCGAGCCGCCGACACCGCATTTGGTTTTCAGCTTTTTGCCTAACTCCTTGAGCTGTTCTTCCGAACCTATGAAGTCAGAGACGACAGTCACCTGCTTGCCGCCTCTGTTACGTTTGTCCAACGCTATCCGCAGTTTCTGTTTAGAGGGAGGAAGTGTCTCGACAACCTCATCCTCCTGCGTATCATATTTGAAATCGGGATTTGTGGAATAGACCACCCCGAGTCTCGCTTTCCAGTCGTTATTGCTCATCGTCTATTTTTTTGATGCTTCAGGCGCACCCGCAAAATGCAGGAAGCCCCACATCGAAGGTTCGTGCATGTTTATAACTCCCTGAGGCGACCACACCCAGTTATCCTCGCCTCCGACACCCTCTTTACCTGTATAACGGTTGGGTATCTTGACATATTTTTCACCATCCCATTTTGTTTCCCACTCGACACGCGAGAAGTTGATGCGCCAGCATTCGCCGACACCTGTTTTACCTCCCGCTTCAGTGAGGGCATCGAGCGGTATGGCTATCTCGACACACCATTTGTCGTCCTCATCGCGACCGTCATTGAGTGAACCGTATGTCTTGACCGCCTTTTTGAGTCCGTTTATGCTCCAGCAGTCAATGGCTCGACCGCCTTTGTTATACTGTTTTGTGAGCATCAAATCCCAGTCTGTACCGAGAGCGTTTATCTCATACTCCATGTAATGAAGTCCGTCTCCGTCAGGATCTACAAACACCTCGAAGTCATTGTCGAAATAGATGACCGACTCACGTTCGGTGAGATAACCCCAGATATCCGGTTCTTTGAGTTCGGCGGCTATATACAGATAGGTATCGTCCCACAACATTTTGACACGTGTATCGAAACGCGGTTTGAGGTCGCGTTTTTCGCCCTCTATGTCAACGAAATAGTCGCTCCACGGAGCCGACTCCCACTCTTTGTCGTATATCTGACCGTCTATCGTGACTGGGGTCTCGGTCTTATGGCACACGTAACTTTTCGGAACAATCTCACCCGACTCCTTTTTGTCTGCGACAAAATCGTTGTCGGCGGCGGACACTATGGTCGGAACGACAGCCATAAGGCATAAAAGTTTCTTTACAATCATCTGTCGGTCAATTTTTTGTTATTTTTATGTCGGTCGATGTCTCTCGAAGTCTTTTTGGCGAGGTTACGCACAAGTTCCTCTTCGAGGTCTATTCCGTGCTGATTGGCGAGGCACAGCACAACCCACAACACATCCGTCAACTCATCGGCGAGGTTTGCCTCTTCCCCCTCTTTAAACGACTGTTCGCCGTATGTGCGAGAGACGACGCGCGCGAGTTCACCCACCTCTTCAACAAGCTGCAAAGTGTTTGTCATCGGGTCGAAATACCTTACTCCCACCTTGTTTATCCATCCGTCCACGACGGCCTGCATCTCTTTGACGGTCATAATTTATTCCAAATTTTTACTATCCATGAGTATTGTCACGGGACCATCGTTCACAAGTTCCACTTTCATGTCAGCGCCGAAAACTCCGCATTGAGGTTTCGTTTCGCACTCGGCGGCCACACGTTCAATAAAGTATTCATAAAGCGGTATCGCCACATCGGGTGCGGCGGCACGTATGTATGACGGTCTGTTACCTTTTTTTATTGAGGCGAAAAGTGTGAACTGACTGACAATCATCACTTCGCCGCCCACTTGTGTCACAGAGAGATTCATCACGCCGTTTTCATCATCGAAGATACGCATCTTGCCAATCTTAGCGGCGAGTTTATCAGCATCTTCCCTGCCGTCCGCATCTTCTATACCCACAAGCAACATCATTCCCGCCCCTATCGACGAGTGAACGACACCGTCTATCGTGACAGAACAACGCCTGACTCTTTGCAACACCACTCTCATTGTCGTAGATTTAAAATCAATATGTCGCAAAGATACAACAATAAATTGACAGTACAGTGTTTGATATAGTGTTATGTGTTTTGATATGTATAAGTTTTTATACGCCCCAAAACACAAAAAAGAGCGATGGACAATAACAAATCTCCATCGCTCACATAAATCATGTATATCTGAAATTGAATATAAACCAAGTTTTTATATCATACCTAAATACTATTTTTTCACACAACGCACGCTATAACCTGTTATCTTACTGCCAGTATCGGACAAAATAACCATACTATTACTAAAGTAAAGAAGACTTCCATACTCTTCAATCTGTGTTGAAGACCAATACCTACCCCCTGTACCATTTCCGCCTAATGATCCACTTAATCCGTTACGGAAACCGACAGCCGGAAACTCCAACGTCAAATTTCCGCTTTTTAATATCACATATCCATAATTACTTGCACTCCAATCACTATTGCCATTAGTATGAGTAGAACTGCTCAACAATGTCTCAAACTCATCCCTTGTCGGAATCCTATAACCATCAGGACAAGGATCATTATCCTCTACCCAGGTATCATTAGTCGTCGGAGGATTTGTAGAATTCCATCCGCTCACTGTAATATCAGTGCTAGACCATGATTTATTTCCAACATCCCATTGATAAAATTTACCGTGAGACTTAGTTCTTATCGGGTCATCCACACATTCTGAAGGTAATTTTGTAGCAAATGTCGGTCCGCCACTTTCTAATTTACTTTTAGCCAAATTATATTTCATCCACTCAATACCTCCGATATTGACAGTTTGTTTAGGATTGAAATCCAAATTTTGTGTTACTGAAAGTTGAATGGTTGTACCTTTATATGTTATCTCAAAGCTTTGACTTTTCGCAATCCATCCGTCATTTTCCGTGGTTGTTTTTATAACTACCTTATTACCAGAAACACTCGCCGTTGCCCATGATATATTAGCAGGAGATACACTCAAACCACTCGATATTACACCATCATTTGTAGTACCCACGGTTGATGTGCCTGTTTGATTCGGTTGCCCATTAAACGTAAGAGAAGCAGGATTTAAAGTAAGTTTTACAGGCGTTTGACTTACACTTGCTGTGGCTCTGTTTACACCGTCTCGTCCTTTCAACGTTATTGTAGCATTTGATGTCTCCTCATTGAATGTCAATTTTTGTTTAAACGCAACCTTGAAAGTTCCTGCTGTTGAAAGC
>CASDZP010000036.1 GCA_949285535.1 uncultured Alistipes sp. | reverse complement strand
TTTACAAGTTCTAACCTGCGGTTAGCGTGACGCGACGCTTGATTGGACTTCGGTTGAGAGACGTTCGGGTGACTCTGAAAAGAGTAGGACAACGAAAAAAATTATAAATATATTTTAAATAAAGAATATATTTTATTATATTAGGGCTTTACAAAAGAGGGTTTTAATTTAAGGCAATTTTATAATTGTCATTTGGAAAGAAGCGGAATGTAGAGGGTAGTTGTCCGCTTAGTAGAGTAAAAAAGGATTACTGCAAGACGGCTTGTAATGGAAGAGCAACCGTATTTTGCAAAGGTAATCAAAGCGGTTTAAGCCGATGATGGTGTAAAAACCGAAAAAAGAATGATTGCGGCAGCACTTGAATTTGAGCCGTACGCAATGAAGAGGTTGACGGGTATTGAACCTTGGAAACCGAAAGTTGGGATATACCGATTGGGTCGGCGTTGAGAAAGGCTGACGAGGTTAATCCCGAGGATATTGGGAGTTTAGGCGTTAAGCCGAAAACTCATGCGGGAAAGGCGGATGTCTTTCACGCGTTAAAAGGGTAGCCTTTAAAGGCATAGAGAGGGTAAAAGCCGTTTACGGCTTAATGTTCGCAAAGCAAATATGATGCCGAAAAGCATGCTTTGCGGTGAGAAGTCGGTTCTTTGACGAGTCGGTCTTCTCGCGGAGGAGAGATTTCTGCTCCGCCACGCAAGTCCGAAGCGAGTGGCTTGCGAAACAGGTGTTTGAAGCACAGGATTGAGAACCTGTGAGACGAAGATAGATTTTGAGCTTGCGCTTCAACACCTCTTTTGAGTAGATATTTGGGATGAAAGTTCTGTTTTGGGCTTTCATTACGAAATAGAGAAATCCGAAATGGCACTTTGGGTATATCGAGGGTTTCGAAAAGGATTGAAGAAGTTTTGAAGATATTTCCTCTTATTGATGATTATCCGAAAGAACTTCAACAAGACAAAAGCGATTGAAAAACGTTCTTTTTGGTTTCGTCTCGTTTGAGACAGCGTCACGGATAATCTGATGTTTCACAGATGATTTTTCGGTTGTATCGGCGGATTGATTTCAAAAGGTCGTTTTTGGTCGGATAGGTTTAAAAACCTGATTGTTTAACTGAAAATGAAAAAGATTTTAACATACACATTACTGTTTGCGCTGTTTTCGACAGGTTGCAGCAAGATGCACGAAAAAATCGAGGGAACTGACGGCTCTTTGACTATCAATACCGCATGGAGTATGATTACCAGCGAGCCCGAACCTAAAAAATGTTTCGCGGTTATGTTCGACAGCCTTGACAACTACGTTATGTCGAAAGAGATATATTCTCCGATTCATACCGATACGTTCAAGAACGGCAAATATTCAATTTATGAATATTACTTCAAAAACGATGTTTTCGCCGTTAAAAATATAGAGAACTACAAAGAGACACAGTTTGTGGTAGAACCGAACGAAGAGGGTGTGATACCTGCCGATGCAGAATTGTATGTTTCTTTGCCGACTACTACAGAGGTTGATTATTTCCGAGGCAAGAGTGTCTTTCAGGTTCTTTATCCAGAGTTTACGATTATAGATGTAACTGTGATTATGACGGGTGACATTTCGGGTATAACCTCATGTGCGTTGGATATAGACAACATTTTCAATATATACGACGTATATACCGACGCTCCGTTGAAAAACTCGACTTTTACAGCGACTTCGACGCTTGAGAGAACAGAAAACGATACGTTCTATGCACAGAGTTTCTATCTCGGATTCGATTCGACTAACGGTAATGCCATTACGTTGAATTTCGGAACCAACAAAGGGGTGATTGGCGTATTGAAAACAGACTTGTCGAGAAGACTCGACAGCTATACGAACAGTATAAAAATGGAAATTACGGTAGAGTGTCAGACAGACATGCTTGTTGATGACGGTATGTTCTATGTGAAACTCAAAAACCTTTATATAGATAATAATGATGTATCTGCATCATAAAAATAGAAGGTTATAAAACATAAAACAAACATTACATTAATTATTCAATAAATTAAAAGTTTAGGAGGAGTATATAGAAAACGAAAAAGAAAATTATTTAGCTTAGTTTATATACTAACGCATATTCAAGAACAAAGGATTTTATTCCAAAAGAGACTAAAAAAGAAAACAAAGTTTAAACAACCTTTAAAAGTTTTTAATCATGAAAAAAGTTTCTATTCTCGCAGTTGCAGCTTTTGCAATGTTCAGCTGCTCTAAGAATGTGAACGTCAATGACCAGTTGCCTAAAGGTAACACCATTGGCATGGAAGCTGTTGTAAACCAGCTCGAAAAAGGTTCTTATACAGAACTCAGCGGTCAGTCAGTAACTTTGCGTGACGGTGACAAATTCGGTGTTTATATGTATAACCCCAACAACTCGCCGAACCCTTCAGTATTGGCAAATAACGTTGAATTTACATACGTTGCCGCTAATGAATACTTCACCGCAGATTACGGCTCAGGCGAAGGTGCAAAATTGACTTGGGAAGGTCTTATCGGTGGTAACCCCACAGCATTGAGCTTCTACTCATACTATCCCTATGATTCAGCTGCATCAGATGCTACTGCAATAACCGTATCAGTTCCTGAAACTCAGACAATGGGTACTAAATCAGGTAACAAATACACCGTTCAGAGAACCGTTACTGAAAAAGACTTCATCTATTCAGATAAAGTTGCTGATGGTGAAAACAAAACAGAAGGTATTGCTAAATCTGAAATTCCTGCTGACCGTACAGTTCGTTTCTTCTACAAACACGCTCTTTCTGTAGTTGAATTGAACATTGTTAAGAGTGTTGCAATCGCAGCAACCAAAGATGTTTGGTTCGAAAAAGCAACTATCACTGGTGATCAGGTTTACAAAGACGGTACTATCGACATCACAGCTGATGATCCTGCAATTACTCCGGGTTCACAGGCTGTTTCAGGTTTGGCTATTCCTGCTGCTAATGCTGGTACTGATTCTGAAAAACTCGTTTCTGAAGAAGAAAAGAACAATACTCAGAAAGCTAAAGTTAGATATCAGATGCTCGTTGTGCCCGCTTCAATTAGCGACAACGGTACAGATGCTAAATTCTCTTTGGATATCAAGACTATCGCAACTGGTGGTCAGTATGCTTCAGCAGAAGCTAAAACCGTTACAGGTGTATTCCCCCAGATCGATTGGGAAGCTGGTAACTACTACAAATACAACGTTATCGTAAACGAAAACAACGTGGTTATCGACCTCATCGAAATCGAAGACTGGAACCCCGTTGAAGGTGGTGACCTGCCCGCAACTCCCGAAATTATCTAATTTCGACTTTCGATTAATTCGATATAAATCTTTCAGAGCCGCGTCAATGCGGCGCGGCTCTTTTTTTAATTTCTATTTATAGAATATAGTACGACCTAAAAACACACATACACCGTGAAACGATTTTTGTTACATATATTCTTTATATCTGTTTTGTTCACTTCCTGCATGGAGAAAAGCACATCCATCGAGGGGGGTGAAGAAAGCGATGGTCGTGTCACTTTTGCAGTAGGTGTTGAGGGAATAAAAGAAAATATACAAATCGGCGGGAGTACTTACGGAGACAATCTTACTGAGCCTGAAAACAGAATAAAATCGCTCAGAATAATGATGTTCGACTATAACAGCAAAGCTCTCGATTTTGATTATACAGTAGATTATATAGAAGGACAAGAAGAAATATCTTTCCAGCTTCCCTTTAGTGGACTGACAACGGGAACAACTCTTAAAAAACATATCGTTGCGCTTGCCAACGTCAGAGGAGAAGATCCCAACGTCGCCTTTGAGATTCCTACGATTAGCAGTTACGACGACATTAAAAATATAAAAGTGACCATGAAAGGCATGATTACGAAGAACTCTCTTCTGCCCATGGCCGCTCAAGACGACCCCACAAGGGGAATAGAAATTGTTTTCGGCTCTGAAAACAATATCGAACTGACTCTGTCTCACGTCGTGGCACGTTTCGGATTCACGAACGTGACAAGAGACGGGGTAAATATAGACGGACAGCCCGTGGACGCAAAAGACATATTCGTGGCGACAAAGATTGCGCTCAACAACCACGCGACATCTTATGCCCCGTTTGATTCGGATGCAGCACCTACTCTTGCGCAGGCTCCTATGGAAATAGCGCTCGACGAAACGGAAAATATCGTTTTCTACATGTTGCAGACACCCCGAAACACAGAGGACGGAAAGAGTCTCAGCGTGACCGTGACGGGTAAAACGGACGGCTCTCCCACCGAGAACTTTACTGAGACGGTGGAGATAGCCAAAAATCCTCTCGGAGATTTCAACGGCTCAATCATCCGAAACTGTGCATACGCCATGTATGTGAAATTTGAGAGAGACATTGATTTCGAAGGCAAACCGAAACCTGATACAGGTTCTTCTCACATCACTCTGGTTACTCCGGTTGAGATAGTGGGATTTGAGAACACGACAATAGACAAAACATTGCCTATACATTAGGCAGGTTGAGAAAAGAACACCCCCATCATCATTCCCGCGTGATAACTGCTTTTAAAGGAATTATTTTTATTTATTTAGGGTTGGTGATGGAAATTATTGAGAGCCGAAAGGCTCTACGGCTTCGGCAATAAGAAGCTGTAACGATTGCCTGAACAGAAATGCTCGGGCGCAGGTATAGAAAACGAGAGTTTGAGAAATCGGCGGGCACGAAACCCTAACTGTTATTTGTTCGCCGATTTCTTTTAATCTCAAGAAAGGATGCCTTGACGTTATGCAGTTAGTCAATGGTTTCTTTTTCGGGAGTTCGCTTTTATCTCGTGTCCGTTGTATAACAACGCTCATTCTTTACCAAGTCTCTATTTTTTAGAGAAACTACTCTATATCTTATAAACTATACCCTATTATCTACTCCGAGAAACATCCGACAACTCCCGTCGGATGTTTCCTTTTTTTGTCTTGTCTGTAATCAGTAGCACTATTTTGTATTGATACCTCACTAATAAATTGGTGAGGTATCAATACAAAATAGTGCTACTGATTACAGACAGAGTCTCCCGACGGGCTCTCCGAGGGGTCTGCCGACGGCGTTACTTTGTCCCTCGACAAAGTAACCAAAACGAGAGGGCACAGCCCCTTTTGTCCATGTCATACCCATTTGGCTCATTGTCTTTATCGAAGTCGGCATCAAACAGCTATCGCCTCCAGATTTTAGGAAACTATTGGAGACGAGCCGCGTATTATATCATCGGTTGCATTAAGGTTCGACAAGTTGGCAAGCGTACCCCGTAACCTGTTTTTATACTATGTTAATTATGTTAATTAGATTAATTAGGTTTTAATAGCAGGTTGACACGGAATAGAGTGCTTTCATTCACAATAAAAAAAGGCGGCCTCGAAAGGTCGCCTTTTTCTGTTATTGTGATTGGTTTAAGCCTCTTCTTCTTCAATCTTGTCTGAGATGAGGATACGTCCGCAATATTCGCAAACAATGATTTTCTTGTTCATGCGGATATCGAGCTGACGCTGGGGCGGGATACGGTTGAAACAACCGCCGCATGCGTCACGCTTAACCATAACAACCGCAAGACCGTTACGCATGCCGCTGCGTATCTTACGGTAAGCAGACAACAGACGCTCGTCAATGTTGGACGCAATCTCTTCCGCTTTCGCTTTGAGGTCGGCGAGCTCTTTGGCGGTCTCGTTGTCGATGCTTTCAAGCTCGGCTCTCTTGTTCTCGAGGTCAAGTTTGCGTTCTGCAAGGTTGTTTTTGCACTCTTCGATGCTCTTCTTCTTGGCTTTCGCCATTGCGGAATACTCTTTTATGTGTTTCTCGCACAATTCGATTTCGAGCTTCTGATAGTCAATCTCTTTCGCCAGAGACTCATATTCGCGGTTGTTGCGGACATCTGACTGCTGTTCCTCGTATTTGGCAATCTTCTGCTTTGCCATCTCGATGTCGTCTTTCTGTGATTTGGCTTTCTTGCCAAGCTCATCTACTTCCGCAACAAGATTGCGAAGTCTTGTCTCCATTCCCTCAACATCATCCTCAAGGTCCTGAACCTCAAAGGGAAGTTCACCTTTCAGACGGTTGATTTCGTCTTCCTGTGACTCGATTTTCTGTAAGCTGTAAAGAGCCATCAACTTCTCTTTGGTGCTTACATCCTTGCTTTCCTGCTTCTTCGTTGTCATATTTAATGTAAATATATTACAGGGTTTGTCTTTTCCGACGTGCGTCGGACTGCAAAGTTAGTGAAATTTTTTGTTAAAATGTCATAAAAAATGTCAATCACGCATCTTTCCGTCTCAAAATGTCCCGCATCTATTGTTGTGATGCTCTCTTCGGCTTTGAAAAAGTCGTGATAGCGCAAATCTGCGGTTACATAGACATCGGCTCCCGATGCGGCTGCCAGAGAGAGGAACGAACCGCCGCTGCCGCCGCACAGAGCGACTGTCGAAATCATGGGCTTCAAAACGCGGCTGTGGCGTATCGAATCACATGAAAAGGCATCTTTCACCTTGTCGGCGAAATTTTCGAATGAGAGCGGGGTGGGAAGGGTGCCTATCACACCCAAACCTGTCGTTATCTCGGAGTCGCTGTCGGCAGGGCTCTTGTCGCAAAGGCTCTCGGCGGAGAGAGGACGCATGCCCGTGAGACCGAGAAGCGTGCCCATACGGTAGCTCACGCCGTTATACGCCTTGTCTATGTTGGTGTGGCATGATATTATGGAGATGCCGTGGCGGACAGCCTCCATGATGATGCGACCTGTCGCGCTCTCGGCGGTTATTTTGTTGATTCCGCCGAAAATGAGCGGGTGGTGGCTCACTATCGTGTTGATTCCCTCTCTTATCGCCTCGTCAACGACCTTTTCGGTAACATCCACGGCGAGAAGAATACCGTTGCTGTCGGCGGAAAAATCACCGACCTGAAGTCCGCTATTGTCATAGCTCTCCTGTAATCCGTACGGCGCAAAGCCGTTCAGAATCTCATGAATATCCCTTACTTTAACCATATCATCTGTTTTTTTCAGGTTTCAAAATAAATAACGGTTGCTCTTTCGTCAGGTCGAAAGGCTCGACGTAGGGCGTCATCTCTTCCGTCTCTTCCGTGTCGCTCGGAATATCCGTTTCGGCGGGGGCGGCGGGTGTCGTGGCGTCGGCGGAGAACTCCTCGACGTCGTTGGTCATCTCGTCGCCGTGACTGTCATAGTCGGCGTATTCGGGAAAAAGCGCGCCGTCGTTGGCGTACGTCTGTCGCGCATCGGAATCTTCGTCGGAATAGTCGGACGGAGCGGCGTTTTCATGATTGTCGGTGACGGACGCTGATTCGTCATGTATGGTCTCGGGCGTCTCGTCATTGGCATCGTCGGGGAAAACATCCGTTTCGGCGTTGGCGGTTGCGTAAGAGGGCAGAGAGGCGTCATCCTCGCGGAGGTCGGAATCATCGTAGCTGTCGCCGCTATTGTCGCTCCATACAACCTTTTCGCCACGGTGTTTGCCTATCTCGTCAAGCTCCAAGAGTACGGACTCGAGCATCCCGCGTACGAATGTAAGACGTTCGCGAATCTTCTCCCTGCGGGCAAAATCGTCGTCGGGCATGTCCAAAAGACGTGATACAGCCTCTAACTTCATCCCGCACTCCTTCGTGAGGTGGTATATGCGCTTTATGACCTCAAGGTCGGAGGCGGTGAAAAGCCTGTTGCCTTTCTTGTTCTTGTGAGGCTCTATCTGCGGAAAATAGTTCGCCCAATAGCGAATCAATGAGGGCGAAACCGAAAACATGTCGGCTATCTCGCCTATCGAATAGTATATTCTCTTGCCCGAAACAGGACTCATTGTCTGTCAGTTCGTTAATGCTATCGAGTTAAATCTGCTCGGAAAAAAGATTCCGATATTTTGTGTTAAAATTACAAAAAATAATTAATATTGTAAAACTTTCAACCTATTAAGACAGCTTAAAATTATGTATATAGAAATCAGCGGTATCGTGGTAAACGGCGAAAAAAGAGGTACACAGCTCGGTTTCCCGACCGCCAATATGGCGCTATCTCCTTTACTGAATATCGAAAACGGGGTCTATGCCGTGGAGGTATGTTTCGACGGATACCGATTCGGCGGAGTGGCGAATGTGGGGAATCATCCGACCGTCGGTCAAAGCCCGCAAAAACTGCTCGAGGTACATCTGTTCGGATTCAACGGAAACCTGTACGGTAAGCGTCTGAACGTCCGTTTCGAGGAGAAACTCAGAGACGAAAAAAAATTCGATGGCGTCGAGGAGCTTAAAAACGCGATAACCGAAGATGTAGAAAAGGCAAAAGCGCATTTCGGGTATTATCTTTGATAACGGTTGTTTGAAGATATAAAAAGAGCCGACGGAAACATTCCGCCGGCTCTTTTTGTATGCGGTGTTTTGTTATTCGGCAAGATGACAGAGAAGTGTGGCGGAGCTGCAATCGTCCACTATCACATCGACATAATCGCCCGGTTTGTGTGTGGTGTCGGCGAATACGCACACCTTGTTCTGCGAGTTGCGGCCCACAAGTTCCGACGGGTTACGCTTTGAGGGTCCCTCGATAAGGACTTCGAAACGCTTGCCGATGTCGCGTTTGTTGCTCGCGAGTGACAGCTCGTTCTGGAGGTTGATGATTTCCGTTAGTCGCTCCGTCTTGACCTTGTCGTCGATGTCGTCTTTCATGTGGCGGGATGCCTTGGTGCCCTCACGCTCGGAGTATTTGAACATGTAGGCGAACTCGTAGCCGACCTCACGCATGAGCGAAAGGGTGGCTTCGTGTTCTTCGGGGGTCTCGCCGCAGAAACCCGCTATTATGTCGGTAGAGATACTGCAATCGGGCATGTAACGGCGTATCGCCCCGATGCGTTCGAGATACCATGAACGGGTGTATTTTCTGTTCATGCGTTCGAGCATCGTGTCGGAGCCTGATTGGGCGGGAAGGTGTATCGACTTGCAGATGTTCGGGAACGACGCCATGGTCTCCAAAAGCTCGTCGCTCAGGTCTTTGGGGTGGGAGGTGGCGAAACGTACGCGCAACAGAGGCGAGAGAGAGGCGACCCTGCGCATGAGTTCGGCGAAGGTGACGCCCTCGTAGTTGTAGGAGTTGACGTTCTGCCCCAAAAGGGTGACTTCACGGTAGCCTTTGTCGATAAGGTCGCGTACCTCGGCGATAATGGTGTCGCTGTTGCGACTGCGCTCGCCTCCGCGGGTGTAGGGTACAACACAGTAGGAGCACATGTTGTTGCATCCGCGCATGATAGAGACAAACGCGCTAACGCCGTTGCGGTCAAGACGGACGGGAGAGATGTCGGCATAGGTCTCCTCTCGTGAGAGAAGTACGTTGATGCCCTTGCCGCCGCTTTTCGCTTCGTTTACCAATAGCGGCAGCGTGCGGTAGCTGTCGGGACCCGCTACTATGTCAACACCGCAGTCAGATTCTATCAGTCGCTCTTTCAGTCGCTCAGCCATACAGCCGATAACGCCTATTATCAGCGACGGACGACGCTTTTTGTATGATGAAAACTCACGGAGACGACCCCATACACGCTGTTCCGCGTTGTCACGGATAGAGCAGGTGTTTATCAGTATGATGTCGGCGTCCTCGATGTTCTCGGTGTGGGTGTAACCGTCGGAGGTAAGAATTGACACTACTATCTCGCTGTCGCCGACGTTCATCTGACAGCCGTAGGTCTCTATGTAAAACTTTAAGCCTTTGTCTATTACGGGTTTAAGGTTGTTTGCGGATATCATATATCTTTTTAAGGTTGTTTGCTTTGAATTAATTGCGGATTCGGTGAGTATCTCCGTCGCTTTCTGTGGTGTGCGGGGCTATCTGTCGAACTCCAAAGGCATGCCTCTGAAACTCTCGTCGAACAGTCCGTTGTCATAGACAAGTTTGCCGTTTATAAATGTGTAAGCGACGCTGTGCGAGAGTGTTATACCTTCTAGCGGTGACCAGCCGCATTTGTACAGAATGTTATCCTTGCCGACGGTGACGGAACGTGTGGGTGAGACTATCGTGATGTCGGCGTGGTAGCCTTTGCGCAGGAAACCTCGCTCCTTTATCTTGTAGAGGCGGGCGACACGATGTGCCATTCTGTCGGCGACAAAGCAGTAGCTCAACCCTCTGCGGCGTGACGCCTCAAGCATAAGGCACAATGAGTGCTGGAGCATGGGACCGCCTGACGGCGCGCTGAGGTAGGGACGCTCTTTCTCCTCACGGGTGTGGGGAGCGTGGTCGGTGGCGACAATGTCTATCAGACCCTCTTCAAGACCTTTGAAAAGAGCCTCTCGGTCTTCCGCCGATTTGACGGAGGGATTCCATTTTATGAAATTACCCTTGCGGGAGTAATCGGATGAGTCGAACCATAGGTGGTGCATGCAGACCTCACCTGTAACCTGCTTCTCTTCAAGCGGTTTGCGTTCCATTAACGACAACTCCTTTGCCGAGCTGAGGTGAAGTATGTGCAGACGGGTGCCGAACTTGTGGGCAAGCTCCACAGCGCGAGCAGATGAACGGTAGCATACCTCGTCGTTTCGTATGACAGCGTGCATGAAGGGTGGAATGTTGTCGCCGTACTCCCTTTTAGCCGCCGCCATTCTTTCGACAAGGCGTGTCTCGTCCTCACAGTGAACGGCAAGCGGGAGGTGCGCCTCGGCGAATATGCGTTCGAGCGCAGAGGTGTCGTTGACAAGAAGATTTCCTGTGGAAGAGCCCATGAACAGCTTTATTCCGCAGACGTGACGACCGTCGAGCTTCGACAATAGGTCGGTGTTGTCGGCGGTGGCGCCGAAGAAATAGGCGTGGTTGGACATGGCGTTCTCGGCGGCGTTGGCGTATTTTGCCTCCAATGCCTCGAGAGTGACGGTCGGCGGAACGGTGTTGGGCATATCCATGAAAGAGGTGACGCCGCCTGCCACACCCGCACGCGACTCGCTCAGCGTGTCGCCCTTATAGGTGAGACCGGGGTCGCGGAAGTGTACCTGGTCGTCGATGACACCGGGCATCACAATCATGCCTGTGGCGTCCACGCGTCGCTCGAAGTCCGCTCCGTCAGAATAGGCGGCGGGGGTATCCCCGTAACCGATTTCGACTATCCTGCCATCCTCGATGACAAGATAACCGCGCTTTTCGACACCCTCGTTTACGATGAGGCCGTCATGTATCAATATTTTGGACATAACTTATTCGCTTTTGCGTTTGATTTTTTTGAACGGCAGTTTCAGAACGCCTCTGAATGCTTCGCCGAAAATACCGCTGTTCATCTTGGATGTGCCTTTGGTGCGGTCGGTAAAAATTATAGGCAACTCTTCGATGCGGAATCCGAGTTTCCATGCCGTGTATTTCATCTCTATCTGGAAACCGTAGCCTTTCATCTCTATCTTGTCCAGCTCCATGGCGGAGAGAAGTCCCCTGCTGTAACATACAAAACCTGCCGTGGCGTCGTTTATCGGCATGCCTGTAACAAAACGTACGTAACGAGAGGCGTAGTATGACATTATCACCCTGCCCATGGGCCAGTTGACAACGTTAACGCCGCTTTTGTAGCGTGAGCCTATCACCATGTCGAAGCCTTCGAGAGCCTTGGCGAGCATGCGCTCAAGGTCGGCGGGGTTGTGCGAGAAGTCGGCGTCCATCTCGAAGATATAGTCGTAGCCGTGACTTAACGCCCAGTCGAATCCCGTGAGGTATGCCGTTCCCAATCCGAGTTTGCCTTTACGCTCGATGATGTGAAGATCGTCGCGTCCCTCCATTTTGCTTTTGACTATGTCGGCGGTGCCGTCGGGTGAGGCGTCGTCGATGATTAAAACTTCAAAACCGGAGGGAAGGGACAATACGGCGTCTATGATGGCGGAAATGTTCTCCTTCTCGTTGTAGGTGGGGATTATTACAATGTTTTTCATCTGAAAAGAGTCACTCTAATATCTTTCAAAGAAACAAATTTTGTGCGAAATTAAAAAGAAACAAAGTAAAAAATTTATATCTTTGCGTAAATATGTCTAAAAATCAAGTATGGCAATGAATTTCATCAAACGGCTTGCGACAGCTTTGCTGCTCTTTGCCGCAACGACGACAAATGCCGCTGAGCCGGCCATTTTTAACGGATTATTCAATAAAAACAAATCTTCTCACATAGCGGATTTCGACCTCGAGAAACCTTTTAACATCGTGGTGGCTCCCGGTGACGGTCCCGCCCAGGCTTTCGCAAAGAAGATGCAGACGTTTCTTGAGACGAAAGGGGTGCGCACATCAAAAATATCGAATGCCGCTTCTGAACGTAACATGGTTGTCAGCACCGTGGGAAGTATAAACAATGTCTTTTCGGATATTTATTACATCAATACGGGTAAAAACACAATTGTTGTGAATTTTACGACACCCGAGGCGATGAATTGGTCGTTTGTGGCGCTCTCGTCCGCTTATAACGACAAACCGACATTTTTCAAGAAACTGTTTCATAAGGGGGCGAGACGTTTCCTCGCCATGAGTGTCGTCTCTGACAAAGGTTTCGAAATGGCGGATCGAGTGGATGTGATAAATCTTACCGCAGGTGTGGCTGATGTGGAGAGTGTAAAGGCAAAACTGCATAAAGCGTCCGCGGCGGGTGCGTCAACCGTCTATATGGTCTTTTTCGATGCCAGAGGCTGGAGCGTGAACAGTCCCTCCATGGACCTTGTGAACCCGAACGAACCGCAACCGCTCTCTCCTTCGTATGAATACTCGCAGATAGCGTCGATTAAGCGCGCGGCTTATGATTTGGGTATGGATATAGTGCCCATAATAGATATCGCAAAGGCTGAAAATGACGTCTTTTATAACTTTACGGGACATCCGATACACTCGACAGAGGGTGTGCGATTCCTGAAAGCGTTTGTCAAGGAATTTTGCCGAAATACGGGATTCGAGACTATATGTCTCGGTGATTATCCCGAAGATCAAACGGTAATCAGACGATTCATAGAGCCTGTGGTCAGCGACATCGAGTCACTCGGATGTAAAGCCGTGATGTTCTAAAAATATTTCATTCTGTCCCAATCAGGTTTCGAGTCGTTGCGGTTTGTTTGCGCGATGAAAAGCGCGAATGGGGTTTCGACTCGGAGTGCATGTGATTACCTGCCCGTTGTAGGGAGGGTATATCCTTTTTATTAAAATAGCAATCAGGTAATAACGATATGTTTGTCATGAAGAAGTTTATTGTTTTGTTGTTGATGGCGGGCATTGTCGCTCCGACGCTTACCTCTTGCCGTAAAAGAAGCGGCGAAAAAGAGAGTGATGTCAAAATCGTTTTTGAATATGACAACTGTATCGTCGATTATACATCCATGACTCTTACGGTAGGGTATGAGTCTAATGTGGATGTGTCTCTTTTTGAGATTCCTTCGTGGTGTTCTCTTGTGGAGCTTGGTCCTGACTCATTCACCGTATCGGTGGAGCGCAACGAATCGTCTGAACAGCGAAGCGGTAATGTTGTGCTCGGTGCGGATACGAAAGCTACTTCATTCGTGCTTACTCAGCGCGGAAAAGAGATTGGCGGCGACGGAATGGTGAAACGTCCCGAAAACCTCTATATGGGTAAGAACGGCGGACATATATATCTGGATTTGGTCTATGAAGGTGAAAACCTTACGCAGAGTGTGGAAGAGGGCGTTTCATGGTTAACGATGCCCGATGTCCGCTCTTTCTCCTCTTCAAGACTGCAAGTGGTCGTTGATACGAATCCCGATGCCGAGATGAGACGGGGGGTTATCTATTTCGTTTCAGATGCCGGGGTAAAAGACAGCACAGTGATATGGCAGATGGGTGACGCCAATATATATTTTACAGACAAACTGACATATACAACCGAATATCTGCATGCCAAAGTGGACTTTTCGGTATCTACGGGAAGCATGCCCGCAGGTGATGTCATAGAGGAACTCGGATATTGTTATTCCACAACAAATCTTTTCCCAGACCGTGAAAACGACAGACACTTCTCCGTGTCGATGAGCGGAAATCCCTCGGCAAGCAATGTATCGTATTCGTTCACTTCTCAACCTGTATATAGAATGTTCGTGCCGGGAAAGACGTATAACATACGTTACTATATGAAGACCGACAAGAACACCTATTACAGCGACACGAAACAGATGAAAATCAGAGAGAACGCTGTCGAATCCGATGCGGTGATAAAGATACCTGTCGTTTTCCACCTATATTACAGCAATTCGAATCCCTCGCAGAATATATCGAAAGAGATTATCGAAGACGCTCTCGACATGGCGAACTATATATGGCGCGGACGTTTCGGATATGGAAGTGTCGATACGGGAGTGGAGCTTGTTCCCGCAACGACAACCCCTTGGGGTGAGACGCTTCCCGAAGCGGGGATACACAGGGTGGCGGTATCATCTCCCGTTAAGATTAAACAGCAGGATTTTGTGAATAATCAGGCGTTTACAAACTCGTTTAATCTGTGGAATACGAAAAAATACCTCAACGTGTGGATTGCGGATGTTGTGGAGAGCGGCGTGGCAGGTTTCTCGTTTATTCCATTCATAAGCAAGGAGACCACACTCCCGGGACTTACGGCTTCGGATTACTATCTGACTCATCCGCTCGATTTCCCGTTCGGTATAGTCCTCGACAATGAGATTCTTTATTCCGGTATCGCCTGCAACACGCTTGGTCATGAGCTTGGTCATGTATATGGACTTTATCATCCGTTCTCTACGGAAGGGTGTGTAGATTCAGACTATTGCAGCGACACTCCGACATATAACAGAACGTCATACGAACAGTTGCTCGACAGCGATTACGAGTCGTGTGTGGATGGCTCCCGAGTGGCATGCGACGGCTCTGTATTCATATCAGATAATTTCATGGATTATTTTATCAGTCAGCAGATTGTGATAACCGAACAGCAGAAAGAGCGTATAGACCATGTGTTGAAATACGGGGTGTTGAACGTGAATCTCGAGACCAAAACGAAGTCGGGATACATACCAGCTGACGACAGAGTTAAACCGCAGATTGTGACAATGGAGTAGTCGGATGCGACACCGCGTCTGTTGTCACCTTTAACTAAATAAAGAGCAGAGTTATGGACGACAAAAGATTCGACGAACCTGTTTTCTCGGCAAGCGAGATAGATTATAACTCGTTGATGAGCCGACGAATAAGCAGAATTCTGCTTATATGCAGCTCTTTTGACCTCTTTTCGCTCGAAGAGGACGGACGACTCGAGGCTCAGATAAACACCGAGTATAACGAGTTGAACCTCAATAATCCTCCAACGTTTGTCTATGCTCCCGATGCTGACAAGGCGCTGGAAATGCTCGAAAGCGGTGAGAAGTTCGACCTCGTTATAACGATGCTCAACATAGGGTCGATGGGTGTGTTCGAGTTTGCCCGACTTGTCAAGAAGCGTGACCCGCAGATGCCTGTGGTGCTTCTCTATCACTTCTCGCAAAAAGTCACCCGTGAACTTGAGGGGTGTCCGCTCGGCGCTATTGACTACCTCTTTTGTTGGATGGGTAACGCCGACCTGCTGTTTGCCATTGTAAAGCTACTCGAAGACAACCTTAACGCGCCATATGATTTGGGAGAGGGGGTGCAGGCTATTCTGCTTGTCGAAGACTCCGTAAAGTATTATTCGACCTATCTGCCAATGCTGTACAAGCTGATTGTGTCGCAGTCGCATGAGTTTCTGAAAGAGGCGCTCAACGAACAGCAACAGATGCTTCACCGAAGAGCCCGTCCGAAAGTGTTGCTCGCGCGAAACCTGTCCGAGGCGTACGATATCTACTCTCGATATTCGAGTAACCTGTTGGGGGTTATCTCCGATATCTCTTTTGCCGTAGATTGTTCCAATACCGAGCGCATAGAGGGGGGCATCGAACTTTGCCGTCACGTCAGAGCCCAAGACCCTTATCTGCCTTTTGTGCTTCAGTCGTCGTCGGAAGAGCGCAGAGGTTTGGCGGAAGAGCTTGGTGTGAGCTTTATTAACAAATATTCCAAAACATTGCTCTCGGAGCTCTCCGACTATATAACCAAAGAACTGCTCTTCGGCGCGTTTGTATTTACCGACCCGCAGACAGGTGCGGAGGTTGCCCGAGCCGATACTCTTGCGGGTCTTCAGGCGGCTATAATGTCGATAGACGACTCCGTCCTTTTGTGGCATACCTCACGAAATCACCTCTCCAAATGGATGAACGCACGCGGACTGTTTCAGCTCGGAGACAAACTGCGCCGTGTAAAGGCGGACAGCTTTTCGTCAACTGTCGAGCTGCGCGATTTTGTGCTTACGGAGGTTGAACGATACCTCAGCTATATCGGTCAGGGGGTGATTGCCCGATTCGACAAATACAGTTATAACCGCTTTATACGCTTCGCACGTCTTGGAGAAGGGTCGATAGGCGGAAAGGCGCGCGGATTGGCTTTTATCAACAGCATGCTTTACAGATATAAGCTTTTCGATGCCTATAAAGGGGTGAGCATAACAATACCGAGAACAATAGTCCTTTCGACAGACTATTTCGATGACTTTATACGTCAAAACGGTTTGCAGTACGTCATAGCCTCTGAAGAGGACGACAACTATATTCTGTCGGAGTTTTTGGCGTCTCGTCTTTCTGAAGAGCTTATCGGTAAACTGAGAGTTTTTATCAAAAACGTGAATACGCCTCTTGCCGTGCGTTCGTCGTCGAAGTTGGAAGACTCGCATTATCAACCTTTTGCGGGTGTTTACAGCACATATATGATTCCCAGAGCCGAAGATGACGAACAGATGCTCCGTATGCTTGTAAAGGCGATAAAGAGTGTCTATGCGTCAGTCTATTTTAAAGGTTCACGCTCATATATTCTCGCCAGCTCAAATCTGTTGTCGGAGGAGAAAATGGCGGTTGTCATACAGCAGGTGTGCGGTACCGAGGAGAACGGACTTTTCTTCCCTACAATCTCAGGTGTGGCTCGCTCGGTAAACTATTATCCCGTCGGTGACGAGAGAGTGGAAGAAGGCGTGGCGAACATCGCTCTCGGATTGGGTAAAATGGTTGTGGAAGGTGGTCAGACACTCCGATTCTCACCACGTTACCCCAAACGTCTGTTGCAGCTTTCAAATACCGATATGGCACTCCGTGACACGCAGCATAAGATATACGCGCTTTCGTTGTCGCCAAGAACTTTCCGCTCGTCGGTGGATGACGGTATAAACATTGAGAGTGTCGATGTTCAGGATATAGCCTCTTTTAGAAATACCTCATACGTAGCCTCCACATGGGACTATCGTGCGGGTGTCATATCCGATTCGCCCACGGCAAAAGGGCGTAAGGTCATAACATTCGCCTCGGTACTCAAATATGATAAATTCCCGCTTGCCGAAATACTCACAAGACTGCTCGAAATAGGTCGTAAGGAGATGCGTGAGGAGGTCGAAATCGAGTTTGCCGCCGATATGGATGTTGCCAAAGGCGAAGATATAAAATTCAATGTCTTGCAGATACGTCCCATAGTGGGACCTCGCGGCGACGACCGTGTCGATTGGGAGACTGTGGCGGAGTCATCACCGTTGCTTTATGCCGAGTCGGCTCTCGGGTTGGGTGAGATAACAGGCATCAGAGACATTGTCTTTGTCGAGCCGGACGCTTTCGATTCGGCACATACAGAAGAGATGGCGCGTCAGATGGAGGAGGTTAACCGTAAAATGGCGGCGGAGGGCATACAATATGTCCTTATAGGTCCGGGACGTTGGGGTTCGTCAGACCCGTGGTTGGGAATACCCGTGAAGTGGTCGGACATATCACAGGCTCGTGTAATAGTAGAGTGTGGATTGCCCGGATTCAATGTGGAACCGAGTCAGGGAACACACTTTTTCCAAAATCTCACCTCTTTCGGTGTAGGATATGTAACCTTAAATCCATGTAACGGTGACGGAACGTTGAGTTTTGACAGATTGCGTGAACTGACTACACAAAATTACGGTCCTTATATCCGACATGTCAGATTTGAGAATGACTTGAAGATTATTGTTGACGGACGCCACTCCAAGGCATTGATTGCGGAGACCGATAAATAATTTTTTATAGCGGTTATGGTTGTCGGCAATTTGATAAACAAAACGCTCTTAAATTTATAGAATTTAGGAGGTATTTGTTTTTTGTCCTTTTTTTTATATCTTTGTCAATGTCTATTAGTAAGAAAGAGTGACGTTTACGAGCTGTTTTTTACTGTTTTTGATAAATTAATCGACCCCAACAAGGTCGATTTTTTCGTTTTTAGACCATTTTTAGCGAAAATTATACTTTCAGATTGTAAGCAAATGTATTTTTCTTGAAATTTTTTT
>CASDZP010000035.1 GCA_949285535.1 uncultured Alistipes sp. | reverse complement strand
AAGCGGTGCATCGTTGGATGTAACCGTTACTCCAAACAATGCGGAAGAACGCACAGGACAATTCGTTTTGGAAAGCCAAAACACGACTTCGCAGTCGTTTACGGTAACCCAGCTTGCCAACTTCACGGCTACAATACAGAGTGTCACATACGGTTCTGGTAATCCTGCCGTCTTTGAAACAGGCACACTTAAAGCGTTTAGTGTTGCGTATGACTACACGGTTAACATAAAGACTTCTGCACCCGCAAGTAGTGAACGTATTAAGGTTGTTTCCAAAACAGCTGACTCGGCAGTTAAAATCAAGTCACAGCCGACAGGTAGTAACGATACATATTCGTTTGTCTTGACCGTTCCCACAAATGAAACAACAACCGAAATATCATCATCATTTGACATAACGATTGACGGTAATGTCGCAGGTTCGTTTACAGTAATTCAAGCTAAAAAGACAAGTATTCTTGTTGAAAATAAGAGTAGTTATTCTGTTATTGGTGGTTTAACATCAGCAAACGGTACGTTTGTAGCTTCTGTTTGGGATGGATATTCTTGAAAGTAATTATGTGACGAGTTCAAATACTACTGCTCATGCCGTCAGCTCACTTTCAACAGCGGGTACATTTAAAGTCGCGTTTAAATCAACATTGACATTCAATGAAGAGACATCAAATGCTACAATAACATTGAAAGGCCGAGATGGTGTAAACAGAACTACAGCAACCGTTAGTCAAACTCCTGTAAAACTTACACTAAATCCAGCATCTGTTGTGTTTGAAAACGGTCAACCGAATCAAATTGTAACCGTAGTCGGCACTACAAATGACGGAACAATATCAAGTGGTATGACTGTTTCTCCACAAAGTAAAGATTGGTTTATCGTTAGTGTATCAGGAAATAAAGTAACGATAAAAACAACCGCAGAAAATGATATTGGAAAATCAAGACCAGATAATGTTACTATAACTTATAAAGGAACAATTATTCAAATTTCAGTTACACAAAATTGTGATTTTAATCCATTTTCAACTGTTAATATTGGTGGTATTGAGTGGATGAAGTATAATTTAGGCAAAAGTCGATCAGAGAGTGAAGAACCGACATTTGCGACTAAATTACCATCTGAATGTACAGATGATCCGATAAAAACTAAATCACATGGGCGATTTTATCAATGGGATGTTGGTAAAAAATCATGGAATAGTACGGATCTCAGTGTTAGTGGTTGGAGCGGAACCAATCCTCCGACACAAAATGACTCATGGCTTGAATCTAACGATCCATGTCCTGCAGGTTATCGTTTACCAACAAAAGATGAGTTTGCCATATTGAAGAGCGAAACTACGCAGACAAATGGAGGAGGATGGAGTGCAAGCGATTACGGTTATAAAATATTTACAAAAGGAAATGTTAAATTAGAGTTTCCCTCTGTGGGGATACGTAGTATAACAGATGGAGCACTTATTGGCAATGGAACAAGCGGGTTTTATTGGTCGTCATCGCAATATAGTTCAACTAATGGATATAATATGAATTTTAGTAGTAGTGGGGTTAAGTCTGATAATTACAATACTAAAGCAAGTGGACGTAGTGTACGATGTGTGCGAAAATAAATAAACCTCATTAATATCATAACTTCACAGGACGCTTATCGATACGGTAGGTGTCCTGCATCTTGTTATTTTATATTTAAAGCGAATACGCCAAATCAGAAATGATTTGGCGTATTGTCATATTCTTTACAACATCAGAGAGTGTGTAGTCAGAAAATCATAAAACGATTGTCGGTAATTCTCGGATATTGGAATGTATTTTTTACCGAAAATGATTCGGTTGCGTTCTATGACCTCTATTTTTGATGGTTGGACAATGAAAGAACGGTGTACTCTTATGAATTTGTCGGAGGGTAACTGTTGCTCCAATGTCTTCAGGCTGACAAGCGAGAGAACGGGGTGGGGGAGATTGTCGGTGTATATTTTTACATAATCTTTCAGACCCTCGATATAGACGATTCGGTCGAAGTCTATCTGTTGCAGGCGGTATTCCGTCTTTACGAAAAGACTTTGTGCTTTTTTCGCAGAGTCGGAAGTTGCGGAAAGTTGACGTGCGGACGTCGAGGCGTTCTCTTTCAATTCGAACCACGATAACGCTTTGTTTACAGAGGCGAGGAAGTCATTGTAGCTGACGGGTTTGAGAAGATAGTCTATCGCGTTGACCTTAAAGCCGTCAACCGCGTACCTGCTGAATGCCGTTGTGAAGATGATGCGTGTGTCGTCGGGTAACATGCGTGAGAGCTCCATGCCGCTGAGCCCGGGCATCTCAATGTCGCAGAAGAGCAAATCGACGGGATTCTCCCTCAATGCCTCTATCGCGGCGGTGCCGTTCTCGTATGAGGCGGTCAGAATAAGTGACGGAGTGCGTCTCACATACCCCTCCATTAACTCTACCGCCAGAGGTTCATCGTCTATGATTGCGCATGTAAGTTTCATTGTCAGTCAAGTCTGATAGATAAGAATGCCCTATATACTTTATCTTTTTCCCCATACTCAAATACATGGCGTTCGGGATAGAGCATTTCGAGGCGTCGTGTAAGGTTTTTCAGCCCTATGCCCGAACCTGTACGGCCTTTTGTCTCTTTCGGGAACGAGCTGTTCTCTATCGTGCAACAGAGTGAATCATCGGTTTCGTGTACATCAATAGAGATAAAAGAGGGGCTGTCGTTGCTTACGCCGTGTTTGAACGCGTTTTCGACAAGCGAGATGAAAAGAAGCGGAGCGACCTCTCGTGACGACAGATTTTCTGGTAACGACACATCGAGTTTCACGTAACGTGGCTGTCGTATGCGCATCAGCTCGATGTAATCTTTCAGAAACTCCATTTCAAGTTTAATCGGCACACTCGGTCTGCTACTCTCGTAGAGCACATAACGCAATATCCTGCCGAGGTCATAGACGACCTGTTGCGCACGGTCGGTGTCTATCTGTATGAGAGAATAGATATTGTTCAGGGTGTTGAACAGAAAATGGGGGTTAAGCTGATTTTTGAGATTCTGTAATTCGGCTTCCGTGCCTGCATGTTCCAGTTCTTTTCTTGCCGCTTCGGCACGATACCAGCTGCCCGTCATTCGTACCGCCACGCAAGCGCCCACCACCAACAGGTAGAGTGTCGCGTTGCTGACAAAGAAACGCACCGATTCCATAAAAGAGGGAGGTTCGGGCGGAGGAACAGCTCCCGGTGGAACTATGTATCGGAATGTTATGTGTACAATGGCCATGGCCGTGCAGATGAGCAGCGCGTTGCAGAGCCAGAACAATCCTATTTTATGCGAAAACAGATATCGCTCTATCAGAACAAAATAGTTTGTGTAGAAAACGGCGGCGAAAGATAACGGGACAATGAGGAACTGCAGATAATCGACACCCCCCATAACATGTCTCTCCGACCCTGTTACAAATAGCGGCATGCCAAACACCACCGCCCATACGGTCAGATGAATCAACCACCCCGAATATTTGGATTGCAATAATTTCATGACAACACAAATTTAACCATTTGTCGTTTTTTATTGAAATAAAATTTCAACATTCGTTCAAAAACATTGTTTTGCCCGTCGTCATTGTCATCACCGTTTCCGTATCCTTGCTTGTCCGTCTGTCGGAACATCGTTTCGCTTACACGGATGTATGTAATCGCCAATAAATCGCAGCCGGTGTACTTACTGCCATATCCTTTTTCGGTTCCGTGTGGTTTTAATCATGTGTGGTTTTGACTCGGTGATGACAATAAGCCGAATAGTATCGGACGGGTAAAGAAAAGAGGCTCGCTCCGAGAGTTATGGGTAAGAGGGATTGAGAAACGGGTTTCGGAGCGATTGCCTCTGAGTTTGTGTATGACAAAAAAACTTTGAATGGGTAGGCTATTCGTAACGTATCGCCTCTATCGGGTCGAGCATCGCCGCTTTCTGTGCGGGATACCATCCGAAGAATATGCCTGTCACGGTACATACCGCAAACGACAGAAATACGCTCCACGGCTGTATGTATATCGGGAAGGCGGCAACGATATTGACCACTAACGCGGCTCCTATGCCCGCCAGTACACCGATAAGACCTCCCGTCACGCTTATCAGAATCGATTCAATCAGGAACTGCGCCAGAATGTCGCGCCCTTTCGCCCCGATTGACATTCTCAAACCTATCTCACGTGTACGCTCGGTTACAGAGACATACATGATGTTCATGATTCCAATTCCTCCGACCAAAAGCGATATTCCAGCCACCGCCGCCAGCAACACGGTCATCATGTCGGTCGTCGAGGTGAGCATCGACGACAGCTCCTGCTGTGAGCGTATCGTGAAGTCGTCATCCTCGCCCGCCCTTATCTTATGATTGACACGCAGAATGCCGCTGATTTCGTCTATCGCCTGCTCGGTATATTCCTCGCTGAGCGCGGAGCATATTATCTCTTGCAGGTGGGTTATCGCCAGGATGCGTTTCTGTACCGTCGTATAGGGGGCGATGATGAGGTCGTCCTGGTCCATGCCCATACTGTTGTAACCTTTGCTTTCGAGCATGCCCACAATTCTGAACGGGATTGTTCCGAAACGTATGACCTTGCCGACGGGGTTGTCGCCGTTCGGGAAAAGTTCGTCGGCGACGGTTTTGCCGATAAGGCAGACCTTTGCTGCCGTTTTTACGTCATGCTCCGAGAATATGTCGCCGTCAGACACTCTGTAACGGCGTATCTCCATATAGTCGAGGTCAACGCCATAGACGGTCGTGGGGGTGTTGTTGGCTCCATAGACCGCCTGCCCTGAACTGTTGACCGCGGGGGATATGTATGTGACATATCGGGTCTGTGACTTTATGTCCTCCAAATCCTTCAGCTTCAGCGACTCCATGTCGTCCGCGCTCAGCTGTACGCCGCCGCGTCTGTCTCCGCCCGGACCTATCATTATCATGTTGGAGCCCATTTCGCTTATCTCCGCCTGTATGCTCTTTTTCGAGCCTTGACCGATTGCCAGCATCGTGATTACCGAGGCGACCCCGATAATGATGCCGAGCATCGTGAGAAAGCCTCTCAGCTTGTTGTTGCTTAACGCCTTGAGAGCTATTTTGAACAAATTGGCAAAATTCATCTCTATTCCTCCTGTTTGGGAAGCCTGGCAAGTGCTTCCGCCGCGCTTAAAATGGAATTGTTGCGGGTGTCGTCCGTCACCTTGCCGTCACGAAGTGTGATGTTACGACTGCTGTAATAGGCTATTTCGGGGTTGTGTGTTACGAATATTATCGTTCGTCCCTCCTTGTGGAGCTGCTGGAACAATACGAGTATCTCGAAACTCGTCCTCGTGTCGAGATTACCCGTCGCCTCGTCCGCCAGAATCACGGCGGGGTCGTTCACAAGCGCGCGGGCTATCGCCACACGCTGCATCTGACCGCCCGACATCTGGTTGCTTTTGTGCAGAAGCCTGTCTCCCAGTCCGACAGCCTTCAGCGACTCGACGGCGCGCGAATATCGTGCCGACGCCGAATAGTCGGAGTTATACATCAGCGGAAGTTCGACATTCTCTATCGCGGTGGTCTTGGGCAGCAGGTTGTAGTTCTGGAATACAAAACCTATCTTTCTGTTACGCAGGACGGCTCGCTGGTTTTTATCCATGGTACGAACCGAAACACCGTCGAGATAGTATTCGCCCGACGATGGGGTGTCGAGGCATCCGAGCGTGTTGAGCAGTGTCGATTTACCCGAACCGGACGTTCCCATTATGGTGACGAACTCGCCGCTGTATATCGTGAAAGAGACTCCGCGCAAGGCGTGAACCACCTCGTCGCCAACCTTGAAATCACGATGTATCTCTTCGAGTCTGATTACCTCTTTCATGGCTTTCGATTATTTCTTTTCACCTCCCGGAGGCGTCGGCATGAACGGGCTGCGTTCCGCACCCTGCGGTACGGCTTTGTCCGCCTCCGCCGTAAGTCCGACAACAACCTCCGCCGTGTCGCTCAATCCGCCTGTTATCTCGGTCATGTCTCCGCCCGCCGAGCCTACCGTCACAAACCTCGGCGATATAACGTTACCCTCTTTCACCCATACCTCACGGCTCCCTTCACGAGCCTGTGTGTCGGTGTTCTCGACCGTCATCCCAATTTTGGAGATCATCTCCGTGTCGGGAACGAATCGCAACGCCTTTGTGGGTATGGCGGGCACATTCTCTTTTTCGAGAGTGAATATCGTCACATTGGCGGTAAGACCCGGTTTCAGTTTCAGGTCGGGGTTATATGCCGTTATGACAACCTCATAGGTGACGACGCTCGACTCGGTGGTCGCCTCAAGTCTCACCTGTTCCACCGTGCCCGTGAATATGTCGTCGGGGTAGGCGTCAACGGTGAACTCGACACGCTGGCTGTCGGCTACCTGACCGATGTCCGCCTCATCGACGTCGGCTATAACCCGCATCCTTGTCAGGTCGTTGGCTATGGTGAAGAGCGTGGGGGTCTCGAAGCCTGCGGCGACCGTCTGTCCCTCTTCTACGGCGCGGCTTATGACCACTCCGTCAATCGGTGAGGTTATGGTGGCGTAAGTGAGGTTGCGTTTTACCTTAACTATCGCCGCCTGTGCCTGTCGGTAGGCGTTGAGGGCACGCTCGTAGTTGTATAACGCCTCATCATATTCGGCGTCGCTGACAAGTTCTTTTTCGTACAGCGTTTTGACTCGCGCGTAGTTCTTTGTCTGATACTCATACTCGGTCTTGCAGCTGGCGAGTTCCGCTTGCGACGACTCCAGTTCCGCCTGAAGTGTCACCTTGTCCATCTCGGCGATAAGCTGTCCAGCCACCACCCGGTCGTTGTAATCGACATAGAGCTTGTCTATGATACCCGAAACCTGTGTACCCACATCAACCTCCGTGACTGGCTCGACCGTGCCTGTCGCCGTCACCGAATTGCTTATGGCGATATGTTCGACTCTCGCGGTTTCGAGAGTGACAGAACCCTTGTCGGACGAGCCTGTCGCAACCGCCACGGCAACAGCCGCCACGACAACAACAGCCGTTATCAGTATAATGCGTTTTTTCATCGTTATGGTGTTTTTAATTATTTACCTTGATATATGTCGAGCAGACGGATGTTCATCAGTGCCATATATTTGGCTTGAAGTACCTCCTGACGCGCGACGGTAAATTCGTTTTGGGCGGTTATCAGTTCAACCGTGTTTTTCATGCCCACTCTGAACTGCTCGTCCGTAAGTTCGTAGCTCTCTTTCGCGTACTGCTCTTTCTGAAGTGCCGCTACATATTGCGACTGCGCCGATACGGCGTCCAGATATGCCGATTCAACCTCTCGCAACAACTCCTTTTCTATGTCGGCTTTTTCGAGACGGCTCGTCGAAAGGGCAATACCTGCCTTGTTTACAGCCGTTCGGTTGGTGCGGTTTGAGAATATGGGTACGCTCACGGATAACCCTATGCTTTCGTTCAGTCGGCTTTTGAGCTGATTGCCTATGCCCAAGCCTCCCCCCGAAAGATGTTCGGTGCCCACTCCCGCCGACAACGACACGGAAGGGAAAAAGCCTGCCCGAGCCTGTTTTACAGCCAATTCGGCGGCCTCTATCGCCAAACGGCCGCGTTCCACCTCGGGCATGGCTTCGAGCGCCGCCTCATAGACATCGGTTTTTGGCGGCAACACCCGTAACACGGCATTTATGTCATCGGCAGTCTCGGCAACTTCAATTTCGGTGGTAATGTCGAGCTCGAGAAGTTGCTTGAGCTGCAATTTATAGTTGTCGAGTGTCGTCTGCGCCACGACAACCTGATACTCATCGCTCATATATTGGCTTTCGAGCTGTGCAAAATCGACTCTGCTTATAGAACCGTTGTGCCACATTGTTTCGGCACGGTCACGTTGCGCCCTCGACGCCTCAGCGGTACTGAGATTGACCGTCACCGATTCCATGGCGTAAAGACACTGCATGTATGCCTGAACAATAGCTATCCTTATGTCTGTTGTCTGCTCTTCGAGAGACAAGGCGTCTATTCTGTTTTGCAGTTTCTGCTGTTTGAGCGCGGTTTTCAGTTTGCCGCCTTCATATATTGTCAACCCGGCGTTGATTCCGTAAGTGCCCGAATAGCTGTTGTTCTGGGCGGAACTCGACGAAGGATAATTGACAAGTCCCTGGCTCACGGATGCAGAAAGTGACGGTAACATCGCGGCTTTGGCCGCCTCCGTGTCTTCCATGCCCGAAAGATAGGTGTTCATACTCTGTTTGAGCTGTATATTGTTCTCCTGCGCATAATCGAGGCACTCCTGCAAGGTCCACACTTTGGGCGTGTCCGATGTAATGCCGAGAGAATCACGGGTAACGACTGACGAATCCTGCGCCCTGACGCCGCCCGCAATCAGCAGAAGAAGTAATATCGAAATTAGTGCTTTCATGACCGTTTGATTTTTACACAAAACTATCCGACACTATTCTCACGCGCAATTATATTAGACAGACTAGACTGTTTTGCCGACGGAAACTACCGTTTTCCCGATAAAACATGAAGGTGATTTTTTAAAATTTGGCGTATATCAAAGGCATGAAAAATGTATGTCGTCGAATGTAGTGTTACTCGCTTTAAGATATGAATATCGGTAAACGATTGGAAATCTGTCGTCAATAAGGGTGGAGGTACGCCGTTGATATTCCACACACAAACTTTGTGCTTATATTTCCGATAACCGATGTTAATTGCGACATTATGATTATCTTTGTTTTATACATCAATACATTACCGTCATGAACAAGCAACAGATATTCTTGGAAAAAGAGAAAATGAAGCTATATGAGGCGATTCAGCGCGGATTGAAAAGCAAACTGTTTCAATATTTCGTTCTTGCGTTCATATTGCTTGCCATGGGAGCAGTGATTCTCTCCTCATACAAAGAGACGGTAGTGAGCAGAGCAATGCTGTACACCATTACACATCTGGCGTCATTCGTCTTTCTGATAGAATACGTGTTGCGACTTGTCTCCGCTCCCGCAAAAAATCCAAACTGCTCGGCGTTCAAGGCGCGTATGCGTTATGTGTTCTCGTTCTATGGTTTTGTCGATTTCATCGCTATTCTTCCGTTTCTGCTGATGTATCTTTATTGGAACATCCCGTTGAGGCACATGATAGTGTTGCTTCCTTACATATTCATAATATTCAAGCTGATACGCTATTCCCGCTCGTTTCAGCTGATAGGCAAGCTTTTGGGCAATATCAAAAACGAACTGATAACAGCCTATGCTGTTGGGGGTATCATAATGTGTTTCTCCGCAATACTCATGTACTACATCGAACGTGACGCCCAACCTCAACTTTTCTCAAATATAGGACAGGGCTTTTGGTGGGCGATGGAGACATTTACAACGGTCGGTTACGGTGACATATATCCCGTTACCCCGCTTGGCAAACTGCTCGGCGGCATAATAAGTCTGGTCGGAATCGGAATGATAGCTATACCGTCGGGTCTTATCTCAATGTCGTTCATCACAACAATACAAAAAGAGGAACAGAAAAAGAACGGCATGAATAAAGCAGACGAAAATAACGACTCAATCGCTGACAGACCAAAAGACAAACGCTATCGACGTATCCGTACACAACATAATTTCAGACGTGACGGCAACCGTTAATCATAAACATTGATTGGGAATATTTTATAAAAGTATTTGCCAACGCCATTTTCGGCAAACGTAACGAGTCGTTGATATTCGACGGCTATCATGATAACGCCTACCATTTTTCCAATGACGAAGGTGTCTTTGCGCTGTCGCCCGACCGTTCGGGTAACCGTCTGCGTCTGATATACAACTTCAGACTTATGGATCCGTAGATGCTTTTGCTCTTCAGCTTGTTGGGCGGTAAAGACTTTGAAGCAGAGATTAAAAAGTCCAATATTTACAAATACAAAATTGAGGACGACATAGTGAGGGTAGATAAAGGTAAAAACAAAGAGTATTTCCGCATACGTCCCAATGGAAACATGGTGCTTTTGTGAAGGGAGTAAAGGTGGCAAAAAAAACAGAAATCGTGACTTACAGAGACATCGTGCTTTACAGACGATAATACCCCAATCCGCCATATACGAAAAAAAAGCTGTCTTGAAAGACAGCTTTTTTTTTGAGAGCGGAAAACGAGACTCGAACTCGCGACCCCAACCTTGGCAAGGTTGTGCTCTACCAACTGAGCTATTTCCGCATTATTTTATCCGAAAGGGAACTTTTAAAGCACTTCCGTGATTCATTTGCGCTACAAAGGTAGCTATTTTTATGTAAACTGCAATAGTTAAAGCAAAAAAAATCAAAAAAAATATTCATTTTTCAAGTTCTGTTAATTAAAAACAGATGTTAATTAGATGTTTTTCAGGGATTAATATAAATAATAGTTAAGTCTGTTTATTTTCATTATTTTTTAATTTTTCCCGACAGGTTGGCAAGCGTACCTCGTCACATTCTTTTCTTCTCACTTTTGTTTACTTCTTTTTTATTCTTGTTATTTTTGTTTGTCATGTTTGTTTGTCATGTTTGTTTGTCATGTTTGTTTGTCATGTTGGTAAGCGTACCTCGTCACACTCTTTTATTCCTTCTTTCGTTTTCTTTCTTTTACTCTTGTTTTGTTATGCTTTTTCGGTACTTTGGCACTATGCTACGTCGCTTATTTTTCTTTTTGTTGTTGTCGTCATCTGTTTATATTGTGAGAGGCGGTGGACTTTGGTGTTTTTGGTGAGGGTTGAGAAAGCGGAAGACGATGTGCGAGAGGCGAGTGCTGGAAGATACGGACTTCGTTAAAGGTAATGAGCCAAATGAATGTGACATGGTCAAAAGGGGCTGTGCCCCCTCGTTTTGGTTACTTTGTCGAGGGACAAAGTAACGCCGTCGGCAGACCCCACGTAGTGCCCGTCGGGAGACCCGTCGGAGACAATGGACAGATATGCGTCTTTGAGAGATTGTTTTTATCGCATGTCAAAGGGGTGTTCTTTTTAAATATTTAAAAAGAACACCCCTTTGACATGGACGATAAAAAAACAGGCTCCGAAAGGAGCCTGTTTTTTTATCGGGTACCGTTGGATTATTTAACGGTGTCCATGTGCTGGATGAGTTCAACAACTTTGTTTGAGTAACCCCATTCGTTGTCATACCAAGAAACGAGTTTAACAAAGTTTGCGTTGAGCGCGATACCTGCTTTTGCATCGAAGATTGATGTGCGTGCGTCGCTGATGAAGTCTGATGAAACAACGTCATCTTCAGTGTAACCGAGGATGCCTTTGAGTTCGTTTTCAGATGCTTCTTTGATAGCGGCTTTGATCTCATCGTAAGTAGCGCCTTTTTCAAGACGGCAGGTGAGGTCAACTACTGACACGTCGAGTGTCGGTACACGGAACGCCATACCGGTGAGTTTACCGTTGAGTGAGGGGATAACTTTACCTACTGCTTTAGCTGCACCTGTTGATGAGGGGATGATGTTGCCGGCTGCCGCACGACCACCACGCCAGTCTTTCATTGAGGGACCGTCAACAGTTTTCTGAGTAGCTGTAGTAGCGTGAACTGTTGTCATGAGACCTTCGATGATACCGAATTTATCGTTGATGACTTTTGCAAGGGGAGCGAGACAGTTGGTTGTGCAAGACGCGTTAGAAACGATTGTCTGACCAGCGTATGTCTTGTTGTTAACACCCATTACGAACATGGGAGTGTCGTCTTTAGAAGGTGCTGACATAACGACGCGTTTCGCACCTGCTTCGATGTGTTTGCCAGCCAACTCTTTGGTAAGGAAGAGACCGGTTGACTCAACAACGTATTCGGCACCGACTTCGTTCCATTTGAGGTCTTTGGGGTCGCGTTCTGCAGTCACACGGATAGCGTGGCCGTTTACAACGAGTTTACCGTCTTTGATGTCGATTGAACCGTCGAATTTGCCGTGGATGGTGTCATAACGAAGCATGTAAGCCATGTATTCAACGGGGATAAGGTCGTTGATGCCCACTACTTCGATGTTTTCTTTTGTCATTGCTGCACGGAAAACCAAACGGCCGATACGACCGAAGCCGTTAATACCAATTTTAATTTTAGACATAGTGTAAAATATTTAAAAAAAGTTTATTTCGCTTGTATCGAGACCTTTTGAGCCTCTTACCACCTCAAAAGAATCACTCGACAAATGTACGATTTTTTTATGACAGATTTAAACAATTTTTTCAATAATTTTAATTTTTTAGCCCATTTACTATTTTGGAGCCGTTCGTGTGTCCCTGCCGGGTGTGTTCCCGAACAGAAAAGCATATATGTCGGCGTTCTCCGCAATCAGCTTTGAGAGCGGTTTCCCCGCGCCGTGTCCCGCCTGTGAGTCCACACGTAAAAGTATCGGCTTGCCACAGCCTTGCGCACGTTGGAGCGTCGCCGCGAACTTGAAAGAGTGGGCGGGTACGACCCTGTCGTCATGGTCGGCGGTCATTATCAGAGTGGCGGGGTAGTGTGTACCTCCCTTTATATTATGCAGAGGTGAATAGGAGAGCAGATTCTTGAAATGTGCCGCATCCTCTGACGAGCCGTACTCCACGACCCATCCTCTCCCGACGGTGAAAAGGTGGTAGCGCAACATGTCGAGGACGCCGACTCTCGCTATCGCCACGGCGCAGATGTCTGGTGTCCTTGTTATTGTCGCTCCCACGAGCAGTCCGCCGTTGGAGCCGCCCATGACAGCGAGATTTTCGGTGGAGGTATAGCCTTTCTCTTTGAGGTAACGCGCCACGGCTGCAAAATCATCGAATACGTTGTGTTTGTTCTCCAGCATGCCCGCACGATGCCAGCTCTCGCCGTATTCGCCTCCGCCTCGCAACGACGCTTCCACATAGACGCCGCCCGCCTCGACAAACATGAGCGGCCATGCCGAATAAGAGGGGGTGAGGCTGATGTTGAAACCGCCGTAACCGTAAAGCAGGCACCTGTTGCCGCCGTCAAACGTGATGTCACGACGACGGGTTATGAATACGGGGATACGTACGTCGCCGCTGTCAACCATAATACGCTCGGTGACGAACGGAGTTGTGTCAACAGGTGTTTCGGGGGTAAAAAATGGCTCTGAAATGTTTGTGCGTGGGTCGTATCTGTATATGGTCGGAGGTGTGAGCCTGTTAGTGAAAGTGTAGTACAGTCCGTTATCGGAAGCCTCGATATTGCTGACGCTGCCGAGGTCGGGAAGCGGGATTCTCACGGTGTCGCCGCCGCATAACGGGCGGGCAAGCACCATGGATGCGGCGTCGTCAAGATAGTGGGCGAAAATGTAGTCGCCGCCTATCGCCGCCGCCTCTATCGGTCGGTCGCTCTCGGCTATGACATCGGTAATACGAGCCGTTCCGTTGAGGGTAATGGAGATTACGCGCCTATTGTCGGCACCCATGTCGGTTAATATGAATAGTTTGCCGTCACTACAACCTATTATTATATGTTCGTTAACAAAACCATTGAGCAGGGGGGGGAATTCGTCGTCGCTGTCCGTTGGTCGCCATATAACCGCACTGCCGCCCGTTCCTTCCGAAACGGTTATGAACAGATGCGATTTGTCGTCACCGACAAATGGTGTCAGATAGTGGTCGGGGTTGAGAGGTTCTCTGTATATTATCTCGTCTGTGTCGGCAGGAGTTCCGAGACGGTGGCGGCATACCTTGTGACAGGGGGCGGTGTCGAGAGCGTCTTTGTCGTAACGGCTGTAAAAAAAGCTGTCGCCACACCATTCCGCGTCGGTAAAACGCGCTTTGCCGATTTTGTCGGGCAGGAATTTTCCGCTTGTGGTGTCTATAACCTCTATCGTGGTGTCGTCAGAGCCTGAACGGCATATTCCGCAGGCGACAAAACGACCGTCGAGAGAGGGAGATACAAAACCGAGAGAGGCGGTGCCGTTGTCTGACAATGTGTTGACGTCGAGCAGTATCCGCCGACTGCCGTCGGGGTGCTGAATGAATAGTACGGGTTGTTCGCTCTCTCCGTCCGACTCGGTGTAGATAAGTGATTCCCCGGCTTTTAGAGGTGTTGAGCGTGTGGTGAGCCGTGACAGCTCTTTCAATCTTTTTTCAAACCGCTCCCGCAGTTCCGTGCTGTCAAGTACGGAGCGTGTAAGGCGGTTTTGCGCCTCGACCCACTCGACGACCGCGGGGGCGGTGTCGTCTTCGAGCGGACGGAACGGGTCGGGTACGATTGTACCGTGATAATTGTCAGTGGTGTCGTCGGAAGGGGCGACGGGGTATGTCAGTCTCATTGCCGTGCGTTTCAGAGAGTGGAGTTACGCAACAGCTTGACCGAACGTCGGGTCTGTTGCTTTATATATATGGTATGACCGACACTCTCGCGCTCGACTACATCCCAAAGGTAACCTCGTATCGTAAGCAATTCGAGATTGTCGTTGTATCTTACGGCGAACTCGCTCTTTAAATCCTCGATAAGTTCGGAGAAATATCGTGAGGCGTCAACGCTGACGCTTATCCTGATTGCGGATGTCTGCACGAGATTGACTTTCTGACGGTGGCGGTTGAGTATGGAGAACGCCTTTTCGAGCGATTCCTCCAGTACGAAAGAGAAGTCTTTGGGTTCAAGCGATATAAGTATCTGGTTTCGCTTGAGTATCAGTATCGGTACCTGCGGCGGTGTGTAGTCGTCGGAATCTTTGATGCAGCTTCCTTCGGCTTCTGGGTTGTCGAACGGACGTACATATAAAGGTATGTTTTTGTTGCGCAGAGGCTTTATCGTCTTGGGGTGGATTATCTGTGCGCCGCTGTATGCCAACTCGACGGCATCGACATACGACAACCGCTCTATAAGTGTAGCCGAGGGAAACAGTCGCGGGTCTGCGCTGAAAATACCCTCTACATCTTTCCATATCGTCACGCTGTCGCAGTCGAGCATATTGGCGACAGCCGCCGCCGTATAGTCGGAACCTTCTCTGCCGAGTGTGGTGGGGCGACCGTCGGTTGTGCCGCCGATGAAACCCTGCATCAGGCAGATGTCGAAATCGCCTCCGACAGCCTCTTTAAGTCTTTGGGTAGAGGTCTCGAAATCGACCGACGCCTCTCTGAAACGGTCGTCGGTTATGAGCGTCGAGCGCATGTCCGTCAGCTTGGTTCGCAGCCCGTGTTCGTTGAGATAAGAGCACACTATCGACGAAGAAAGTAGTTCCCCGTAGCTCACGATAGAGTCGTATGTGCTCTCGTATGTGCCTGTGGGCGTCTCTCGGCGGATGATGTTCTCAAATGCCGAAAACCTATCCTCGAACATGCTTCGGTCGGAGAGTGACAGACCGTCCATAATCTGTTCGTGGTACTCTCTTATCTGTTCGAGACGTGATATTGCCGCCGAAAGGTTGCCTTCCGTGTAGTGGTAAAGCACCTCCTCGATGGCGTTGGTGGTCTTGCCCATTGCCGAAACAACCACAATTAGTCTTTCGCCATTGTCGCACGCCATTTTTGCTATTCTGAACAGGTTGCGTACCCCGTCAGCCGATTTTATGGAGGCACCTCCGAATTTATATACTTTCATCTGATTTTATGTTTATCCGATGATGTGAATCGTCGTTTATGATATTTGTTGTTTTTGTGCTTTCGCTTGTTTTTATGCTTTCGCTTGTTTGTTTGCAATGTTTTCAGCGTGTGTCTCACATATTTAAAGTGCCGTACCCCTGAATATGGCGCATACTATCGCAGTAGCCACGCCGACATTCAGCGACTCTCCCGTTTTGGCTCCTTGCGGATAGGAGGGTATCAGTATTCTGCGTGAGACAAGCGCGGCGACCTCGTCGCTGATGCCGTTACCCTCGTTACCCATTACGATGACTCCTTGTCGTGCGGGCGGGGCGGTGTATATGCTCTCGCCGTTCAGGAATGTGCCGTATATCTCTCCGCCGCCTTTCGATACTTTGCCTAAAAAGTCGGCAAGAGGCGCGTAGTGTACTCTAACACGGCATAACGCGCCCATCGTAGCCTGTACCGTTTTGGCGTTATAGGCGTCTGCCGATGCGGGCGAGCAGACAATGTCTCTTATGCCGAACCAGTCGCACGCCCTTATTATCGTTCCCAAATTGCCTGGGTCCTGTACGTCATCGAGAGCTACGACAAGGTCGTTGCGCCACGTGTCGGGGAGCGATGTTTCGGGGTGTTTGCGGATGAGCGCGAGTACCGTTGAGGCGCTCTTGAAGTGGGTCATGCGCTCCATTTGCGCTTTGGTCACAAACGTGGCGCGGCAACCCGAAATTTCATCGAGTTTTTCGTCGGTTACATATAGCTCCTCCGCCTCCATGCCCCCGTCGAGAAGGTCGGAGACGCATTTTAACCCCTCGGCGACAAAAAGCGACTCTCTGTCGCGTTCTTTTTTGTCCTTGAGCGATTTTATTCTCGCGATTGCCGCTTTTGTCAAAGTTTTTTCCATCGGGCGCAGAAATATTATTTTTCTGTTGTTGTGTGTAATGCTGTGTGAAACAGTGTGTTATCTTGTGTGTAACGATAGATGTCGTCGTAATACTTTTGCTAAGATAAAAAATAATATCTAAATTTGTATTTTAGATATAAAGCATTATAGCTATGGCGTCTAAGAAAAAATCAACCTTAATCCTTGAGGACGGTTCAACGTTTGAAGGTTACGCGTTTGGAGCCGCTCAGGGTACATCGGGCGAAATTGTTTTCAATACCGCTATGACAGGCTATCCCGAAAGCCTGACAGATCCGTCATACAGCGGTCAAATCCTCGTTCTGACATATCCGTTGGTCGGCAACTACGGCGTTCCGCCAACCGATATCGACCCGGTTCTCGGTCTTCCCAAGTTCTTCGAGTCGGACAGAATACACATCAAAGCGCTGATAGTGTCGGACTACTCGTTCGACTACAGCCACTGGAACGCCGTAAAGAGCCTCGACGAATGGCTCAAGGAGTATAACATACCGGGTATTTACGGCATCGATACGCGTGCGGTCACCAAGATTATTCGTGAGCATGGCGTTATGTTGTCGAAAGTGGTGCCCGAAGGATGCGAGACTCCCGCAGAGTTCCACGACCAGAACAAAGAGAACCTCGTGGCGCAGGTGTCGCCCAAAGAGGTCACCGTCTATGGCGACGGTCCCCACAAAGTGGTGCTCGTGGACTGCGGAAGCAAGAACAACATTATCAGATGCCTCGTCAAAAGAGGCGCCACGGTCACCAGAGTGCCGTGGGATTACGACTTCACCACGCTCGATTATGACGGCGTGATGCTCTCTAACGGCCCTGGCGACCCCCAGATGTGCGGCGCCACGGTCGAAAACATCAAAAAAGCGATATCGCTCGGAAAACCCATTTACGGCATCTGTCTGGGCAACCAGCTGCTCTCGATAGCAGCGGGCGCCACGACATTCAAGCTCAAATACGGTCACCGAAGCCACAACCAGCCCGCCCTCATGGTGGGAACGTCAAAGGCGGTGATTACATCGCAGAATCACGGCTTCGCGGTCGATACCACAACACTGTCGGATGAGTGGGAACCCTACTTCGTCAACCTGAACGACGGAACGAGCGAGGGTATCCGCCACAAGACAAAGCCTTTCTTCTCTGTGCAGTTTCACCCCGAGGCGACAGGCGGTCCCGACGATACCGAATTTCTTTTTGACCAATTTATAGAGAACATCGAAAATGCAAAAGCAAAAAATAAATAAAGTAATATTGCTCGGCTCGGGCGCACTCAAAATCGGAGAGGCGGGCGAGTTCGACTATTCGGGTTCACAGGCGCTCAAGGCGCTCAAAGAGGAGGGTATCTTTACTGTCCTGATAAACCCCAACATCGCAACGGTGCAGACATCGGAAAATATCGCCGACAAGGTATATTTCCTTCCGGTGACTCCCGAATATGTGACCGATATCATCGAGAAAGAACGCCCCGACGGCATATTGCTGGCGTTCGGCGGTCAGACCGCGCTCAACTGCGGCGTGAAGCTCTATGAGAGCGGCGTGCTCGAAAAATATAACGTCAAAGTGCTCGGTACTCCCGTTCAGGCGATTATCGACACCGAAGACCGTGAGAAATTTGTCGAAAAGCTCGACCAGATAGATGTCAAAACGATAAAGAGCGAGGCTGTCACCACTACGGAAGACGCCAAACGTGTTGCGGCAGAGCTCGGATACCCCGTAATCGTACGTGCGGCATATACGCTCGGCGGTCTCGGTTCGGGTTTCGCAGACAACGAAGAGGAGCTTGAGACACTCGCAAACAAGGCGTTCACATACTCTCCCCAGCTTTTGGTCGAAAAGTCGCTCAAAGGTTGGAAAGAGGTTGAGTATGAGGTGGTACGAGACAAATATGACAACTGTATCACCGTCTGCAACATGGAGAACTTCGACCCGCTGGGAATACATACCGGTGAAAGTATCGTTGTGGCTCCCTCGCAGACTCTTACAAACGCCGAATACCATAAGCTCAGACATCTTGCAATCAGAATCATCCGCCATATCGGTATCGTCGGCGAATGTAACGTGCAGTACGCCCTCGACCCCAACAGCGAGGATTATCGCGTAATCGAGGTGAACGCGCGTCTGTCACGTTCGTCTGCCCTCGCGTCGAAAGCGACAGGTTATCCTCTCGCGTTCGTAGCCGCCAAACTCGGTTTGGGATATGGTCTCCACGAGCTTAAAAACTCTGTGACAAAGACAACGACGGCTTGCTTCGAGCCCGCGCTCGACTATATCGTCTGCAAGATTCCCCGCTGGGACCTCGGCAAGTTCAAAGGCGTTTCGCATGAGCTCGGCTCAAGCATGAAATCGGTCGGCGAGGTGATGGCGATAGGCCGCACATTCGAAGAGGCGATACAGAAAGGCCTGCGAATGATAGGTCAGGGCATGCACGGCTTCGTGGGTAACAAGGAGTTGGCGGTCAAGGATATAGACGCCGCACTCACTCATCCGACAGACAAACGAATATTCTATATATCACAGGCTCTCAAAAAGGGTTACAGCGTTGACAAAATTCATGAACTCACTCGCATAGACAAGTGGTTCCTCGACAAACTTCGCAACATCATAACCACAGAAAAAGAGCTCGATAAATACAATAACCTCAATGACGTGCCCGATGAGCTTTTGCTCGAGGCAAAACAGAGAGGTTTCTCGGACTTCCAGCTGGCGCGTATAATCCTGCGTTGCAAAGACTCTGAAATCGAGGATTATATGTTCCGTGTACGCGCCGCCCGCAAGGAGCGCGGAATCACTCCCGTAATCAAACAGATAGATACGCTCGCGGCGGAATATCCCGCACAGACGAACTATCTGTATGTTACCTATAACGGTAAGGAGCATGACATCGACTTCGCTCATGACGACAAGTCGGTTGTTGTTCTCGGTTCGGGTGCGTACCGAATCGGTAGCTCTGTGGAGTTCGACTGGTGCGGTGTCAACGCAATCAACACGGTACGCAACAACGGCTTGAGAGCCATAATGATAAACTATAACCCTGAGACGGTATCGACGGACTACGACATGTGCGACCGACTCTACTTCGACGAGTTGACGCTCGAAAGGGTGCTCGACATCACCGATCTCGAACAGCCTCACGGGGTGATAGTATCGACAGGCGGTCAGATTCCCAACAATCTGGCAATGAGACTCGACAGTCAGAAGATACGTATCCTCGGCACTTCGGCTCACGACATTGACCGTGCCGAAGACCGTCATAAATTCTCTTCAATGTGCGACTCGCTGGGTATTGACCAGCCGAGATGGAAAGAGCTTACCTCGATGGAGGATATATATGCCTTTGTCGATGACGTAGGATTCCCCGTGCTCATCAGACCCTCTTATGTGTTGTCGGGTGCGGCGATGAATGTCGTATCGAACAAAGAGGAGCTCAAACACTTCCTCGAAATGGCGACCGAGGTGTCTAAACAGTATCCCGTGGTTGTCACCGAGTTCATCGAGAACGCCAAGGAGATAGAGATTGACGCCGTGGCAAAAGACGGCGAGGTCATTCTCTACGCGATATCCGAACACGTGGAGTTTGCGGGTGTCCACTCGGGCGACGCTACGATAGTGTTCCCCGCGCAGAAGCTCTATAACGAGACAATACGACGAATAAAGAAAATCGCGCGTAAGATTGCGGGCGAGCTTCATATATCGGGTCCGTTCAACATGCAGTTGATGGCGAAAGACAACGACATCAAGGTTATCGAATGTAACCTGCGTGCGTCGAGAAGTTTCCCGTTCGTCTCTAAGGTGTTGAAGGTTAACTTTATCGACCTTGCCACCAGAGTGATGCTCGGTCTTCCCGCCGAAGCTCCCGCCAAGTCGTCGTTCGATTTGGATTATGTGGGTGTGAAAGCTCCGCAGTTCTCGTTCTCCCGTCTTCAGAAAGCTGACCCCGTGCTCGGCGTTGAAATGGCGTCAACGGGTGAGGTTGCCTGCCTCGGTGAGGATTACTACGAAGCGATACTCAAATCGATGCTCTCTGTCGGATATAAGATTCCCCGCAAGAGCGTGTTGCTCTCTACGGGCGATTCGAGATCCAAGGTAGAGATGATAAAACCCGCACAGCTTCTTCAGGAGAAAGGTTACACGATATACGCTACTCGCGGAACAGCCAAGTTCCTCGAAGAGCACGGTATCAAGGCGCATGTTTTGGGATGGCCCGACCAGACGGACGGCACACCCAACACTCTCGACTATATCAAAGAGGGTAAAGTCGAGCTTGTTGTCAACATACCCAAAAACCTCTCGAAAGACGAGCTTAACAACGACTACACGATACGTCGCTCGGCTATCGACTTCAATGTGCCCCTGATTACGAATGCCCGACTTGGAGCGGCGTTCATAACCGCTTTCTGCCGTCTCGACAAGAGCGACATGCAGATTAAGAGCTGGAACGAATATTAAAATTGATTTAATAAGATGCTTACTTTAAAAGTATTGCGCGAGGAGAGCGCCCGTGTTATCGAGCGCCTCAAGGTCAAGGGCTTTGACGCCACCGAGGCCGTCGCCGAGATAGCAAAACTCGACGACACGCGTAAAGCGTTGCAACAGAAGCTCGACACAACCAATGCTGAGCTCAACAATATAGCCAAAGAGGTCGGTATGCTCTTCAAGGAGGGCAAGACCGACGAGGCGAACAAGGCGAAAGAGCGTTCAGTGTCGCTTAAAGAGGAGGCTCGCAAGCTCGAAGAGCAGTTTAAGCAGACACAGGCGCAGTTGGATGCCGTGATAGTGACTCTTCCAAACCTTCCCGCCGATGATGTACCCGTCGGTAAGACTGCGGAGGATAACCTCGTGGTTAAACAGGGCGGCGACATGACTACGCTTCCCAAAGACGCGCTTCCCCACTGGGAGTTGGCGACAAAATATGATATTATAGACTTCGAGTTGGGCAACAAGCTCACTGGAGCCGGTTTCCCCGTATATAAGGGTCTGGGCGCGAAACTTCAGCGCGCGTTGATAACCTTCTTCCTCGATGTCAACACACAGGCGGGTTATAAGGAGGTGATGCCCCCCATTATGGTTAACGAGGCTTCGGGCTTCGGTACGGGTCAGCTTCCCGACAAGGAGGGTCAGATGTACCATGCCACAGTGGACAACTTCTATATGATACCCACGGCGGAGGTGCCCGTTACCAATATCTATCGTGATGTGATTGTAACGGACAAGGAGCTTCCGATAAAGATGACCGCCTACACTCCCTGCTTCCGTCGTGAGGCGGGTTCTTACGGCAAGGATGTGCGAGGCTTGAACCGTCTGCACCAGTTCGACAAGGTTGAGATTGTCCGCATAGAGAAACCTGAAAACTCATGGGCGGCGTTGGACGAGATGGTGGCGCACGTCGAGTCGATAGTGAAGGCGTTGGAGCTTCCTTACCGCATATTGCGTCTTTGCGGCGGCGACATGAGCTTCACTTCTGCCATGACCTACGACTTCGAGGTATATTCCGAGGCGCAGGGTCGTTGGCTTGAGGTTTCGAGCGTATCGAACTTCGAGTCGTTCCAGGCCAACCGCTTGAAACTGCGTTATCGTGACGCCGACAAGAAGATTCAGCTCGCGCACACACTCAACGGCAGTTCGCTCGCTCTTCCCCGTATCGTTGCGGCTCTGCTTGAGAACAACCAGACACCTGAGGGCATACGTCTTCCCAAAGTGCTCGTTCCCTACATGGGCGGCATAGAATACATAAAATAGCGCATGAATCTATCGTTAGTCATACCGACCTATAATGAAGAGGAGTCTCTCCGACCGCTTGTCGAGTGGATAAGGAGGGTTCTGGACGCCACCTCTCTGGAGTGGGAGGCAATCTTCATAGATGACGGCAGTACGGATACGTCGTGGGCTGTCATCGAGGAGCTTGGCAAGGCGGACAGTCATATCCGCGGAATTCGTTTCGGTCGCAATTACGGCAAGTCCGCCGCACTCTACACAGGTTTTGAGGCGGCGCAGGGCGATGTCGTGATAACGATGGATGCAGACATGCAGGACTCGCCCGACGAGATACCGAAGCTCTATTCCATGATAATGGATGAGGGTTACGATTTGGTGTCGGGGTGGAAGCGCAAACGCTATGACCCGATAGGAAAGACCCTGCCGAGTAAGTTTTTCAACCTTACGGCACGTACCATTTCGGGCATAAAGCTGCACGACTTCAACTGCGGACTCAAGGCGTACCGCAAACAGGTTGTCAAGAACATAGAGGTTTATGGCGAGATGCACCGTTACATACCTATACTTGCCAAACAGGCGGGATTCCGTAAGATTGGCGAGAAGGTTGTCGAGCACAGGGCTCGTCGTTTCGGGGTGTCGAAGTACGGATGGGAGAGGATGATAAAAGGCTACCTCGACCTTCTTACCGTAATGTTCATAACGCGTTTCGGTCGCAGTCCGATGTATGTATTCGGTGCGTTGGGTACGTTGATGTTTCTTTTGGGTGGCGGCATAACCGTTTATCTGATAGCCTTGAAGCTCTATTTGCAGAGTATAGGTGAGCCGTTGCGTCAGGTTGTCGATCAGCCGTTGTTCTATCTGGCTTTGGTCAGCCTGATAATAGGTGTCCAGCTGTTTTTGGCGGGATTCCTCGGCGAACTTATAAACAGAAGCGCACCTGAAAGGAATGTATATAAGATTATCGAGAAAATCTGACATTACGATAATCTTTACATAACTGAAAACACTTTATCCGATAGGATGAACAAGTGATACAAGCAAACGACAAATGTCGGTAAATCATTTAATTAAGATTTGCCGACATTTGTCGTTTGATAATTATGCCGTTATCCATTTTCGATAAGTTGGCTAACGTACTCCGTAGCTCTTTTTTTATTCTTATCTCTACAAGTCGGCTAATGTACCCCGTCGTTTATTTTTATCCACCTATTGACAAGTTGAATAACGTACCCCGTAAAATATTGTATAATGTGTATAATGTGTATAATGATTGTATAATGATTGTATAATGATTGTATAATGGTTGTATAATGGTTGTATAATGGTTGTATAATGGTTGTATAATGGTTGTATAATGGTTGTATAATGGTTGTATAATGTAAGAGATGATGAGGTAATAAGATTTAATGTGACGATGCTTTACGATTCTTTTCTATTATCTTTGCGGGTATGTTAAAGGCACGATTGGACATAGACGTGATAGAGGCGGGATGCGACGAGGCGGGCAGAGGTCCGTTGGCGGGTCCCGTTGTGGCGGCGGCTGTAATTCTGCCCGCCGATTTCGAGGATGAATATCTGAACGATTCCAAGAAGATGACCGACAAGCGCAGACGCATGCTCAGGGAGCGGATAATGAAGGAGGCGTTGGCGTGGGGCGTGGCGAGTGTTTCGCCTGTCGTCATCGACCGCATAAACATACTCAACGCGTCATATCTTGCCATGAGTCAGGCGGTGGCGCGCCTCTCGATTCGTCCGCATGAGCTTCTGATTGACGGTAACAGATATAAAAGTCACGAGGATATTCCTTTCCGCTGTATCGTCAAGGGTGACGGCAAGGTAGGGAGCATAGCGGCGGCGTCCGTTCTGGCAAAGACCTTTCGTGACGACTATATGACACGTCTGGCGGAGCGTTATCCCGCATATGGTTGGGAACACAACAGCGGTTACCCGACACGAGACCACCTGAAAGCGATAGCCGAGCACGGTCTCACTCCGCATCACAGACGCTCCTATTCGCTTTGCAGCCCCATGATTCCGGGTCTTGACCTCGAATGGTGACAGGTGGTCGCACGATGCAATAAATAATCTGATGTGTGGGTCGTTGTCACGGAAAATGTTATCTTTGTACGGATAAAAAAAGAGACAGATGAGCGATTTTATCGTATCGGCAAGAAAATACCGTCCCGCCACCTTTGAGTCGGTTGTGGGACAAAAGCATATCACCGACACTCTTCGCAACGCCGTAATCAAAGGGACTTTGGCTCACGCCTATCTCTTTTGCGGTCCTCGCGGTGTGGGTAAGACCACATGCGCGCGTATTCTGGCAAAGACGATAAACTGTATGTCGCCGGGACCCGACGCGGAGCCGTGCAACGAGTGCGAATCGTGCCGTTCGTTCAACGACAACCGCTCGTTCAACATACATGAGCTCGACGCGGCGTCCAACAACTCGGTGGACAACATCCGCGCGCTTGTGGAGCAGGTGCGCATACCGCCACAGGTGGGACGTTACAGCATATATATCATCGACGAGGCGCACATGCTCTCGACAGCCGCTTTCAACGCCTTTCTGAAAACTCTCGAAGAGCCGCCCGCGCACGCCATTTTCATATTGGCGACAACCGAAAAGCATAAAATCATCCCGACGATACTGTCACGTTGCCAAATATATGACTTTAAGCGCATAAAGGCGGACGACGTTGTCGAGTACCTAAAGTTCATATCGGAGCGTGAGGGTGTCACCTACGACGACGAGGCTCTGCACATGATTGCGCGTAAGGCGGACGGCTGTATGCGTGACGCTCTGTCTATGTATGACAAGACGGTGCTTTTCTGTAAGGGTAACCTCACGGGGCACGAGGTGGCGGAGGCGCTCAATATGCTCGACTACGACACCTATTTCGGCTTTGTAGATACGGTTGCGGCGGGCGACTATGCCGACGCTCTTCTGCGTTTCGACGAAGTGTTGCAGAAAGGTTTCGACTCACAGATATTTCTCGGCGGTCTTTGCGGTCATTTCCGTAATCTGCTTGTCGCCAAGAACGCCTCTACGATGCCGCTTCTCGAAGTGTCGGGAACGGTGGCTGAACGATATAAGAAACAGGCGGAGAGTGTCGATGTGTCGTTTATATTCGACGCCATGAACATCGCCACCGCCGCCGACAGAGATATAAGGAACAGCAACTCGCAACGTCTTCACAGCGAGCTTGCCATATTGAAGATGTGCAATCTCTCGCCGTTGAAACTATCCAAAGGGTCGGTTGACGCCACATATACGCTTCCCGTGATACGTGGCGCCGAGGCGTCGTCCGCACAGCAGGCACAGCAGGCGCAGCAAGTGCAGCAGGTACAGACGACAGCTCCCGCAACATCTGCGCGTGTGAGCGCGCCTGCGGCTGAAAAAAAAACTTCGGTAGCTAACGCCTCTGATACGGCGAACACGGCAGGCACGGTCAATACGACACCCGCCGCACAGCCGCCCGTCACACCCACGCCGACACCATACGCCGCGCCACAACAGAATGTCACGACGTCATCGCATACATTCTCTTCCGCGGCGGCATCATCCGTGAATGGCTCTTCCGCTCCCGTCACGCCGAAGTCGTTTTCACCCTCCGAGGCGTCACCTTCGGGGCAACCTCACGGAGTGGCGAGACCGACGGGTAAAAGTTCACGTCTGGGTTTGTCGATAAACTCAATGATGGTGAAAAGCGCCGCAGCAAAGGCTACTCCCGCCGAGAACGACAACAAAGAGACGGAGTCCGCCGTCTGTTTCATAGCTCCGGAGGATGAGACAACCGTGCTGGAGGGGTGTCGCCGTTACGCCGCCGAGCTGATGGAGCGACGTCCTCGTCTGGCTATGGCTTTCAGCGCGGCGAAGATTGAGAACGGAAAAGTGTTGCTCACGCTCAACAGCAAGATTGTGGAGCAGGAGGTGATGCAGAATAAGCATGAGTTTGTCAAACGGCTTATGGATATAACGTCGCTCGACTCGATAGACATAGAGACGCATGTCGATGAGACGATGGACGAGGTAAAGACGATTATCGTCAAGGACGAGGACAAATTGAAACATCTGTCGGAGAAAAACCCAGTTATGAAGCAGTTGTGCAGCGAGCTGAACCTCGATTTCAGTTAGCCGACGCCGACAAGCCCGAATGTGGGCGCGACAGGTTTTATTTTCCATATAAAATTGTTACTTTTGCATACGAATAAAACAAGAGGTTATGAGTATCGAACTATCGGAACAAGAAATCATACGCCGCAACTCCCTCGGAGAATTGCGTAAATTGGGTATAGAGCCCTATCCCGCGGCACGCTATGAGGTGACTGCCAAAAGCAGCGAGATAATCGCAGGCTACGACCCCGAAAAGAATAATTTTCAGGATATAACCATAGCGGGACGTATCATGAGCCGTCGTATCATGGGTAGCGCCTCGTTCATGGAACTTCAGGATTCGACAGGCCGTATTCAGGTCTATGTACGCCGTGACGATATATGCGAGGGCGAGGATACGACCCTCTATAACGTCGTGTTCAAAAAACTTCTCGACATAGGTGACTTTGTCGGAGTGCGTGGTTTCGCGTTCATCACAAAGACGGGAGAACTTTCGGTTCACTGTAAGGAACTCACCGTCCTCAGTAAGTCGATACGTCCTCTGCCTATCGTGAAAGAGAAAGACGGTCAGGTGTTCGACGCCTTTGCCGACCCCGAACAGCGCTATCGTCAGCGTTATGTCGATTTGGTCGTTAATCCGGGCGTGAAAGATGTCTTCTTGGCTCGTACCAAGATTATCAACACCATGCGCAGTTTCTTTAACGAGTCGGGCTACACGGAGGTTGAGACACCCGTGCTTCAGCCTATCCCCGGCGGCGCGTCGGCTCGCCCGTTCATCACGCATCACAATACTCTCGATACGGATCTTTATCTCCGAATAGCCAACGAGCTTTACCTCAAACGTCTTATCGTGGGCGGATTCGAGGGTGTCTATGAGTTCGCCAAGGATTTCAGAAACGAGGGTATGGACCGCACTCACAACCCCGAGTTCACCGTTATGGAGATATATGTGGCTTACAAAGACTACCTCTGGATGATGGACTACACCGAGCAGATGATTGAGCGTGTGGCTATGGCGATACACGGTACCACCGACGTGAAAATCGGAAACCACCTTATCAGCTTCGCACGTCCGTTCCGTCGTCTCTCGATGCGTGACGCAATCTTTAACAAGACAGGCTTCGACATAACGGGTAAGAGCGAGGATGAGGTGAGAGCCAAATGTGTGGAACTCGGCATAGAGATAGACGACACAATGGGTAAAGGTAAGCTCATCGACGCTATCTTCGGCGAGAAGTGCGAGGCTGACCTCATACAGCCTACATTCATTACCGACTATCCTATCGAGATGTCGCCCCTCTGTAAACGTCACCGCGACAATCCCGAACTCACCGAGCGATTCGAACTCTTTGTCGTGGGTAAAGAGCTATGTAACGCATACTCTGAGCTTAACGACCCCATCGACCAGCTCGAACGATTCCAGGACCAGCTCCGACTCTCGCAGAAAGGCGACGACGAGGCGATGTTTATCGACATGGACTTTGTCCGTGCCCTCGAATACGGTATGCCTCCATGTTCGGGTATGGGTATAGGTATCGACCGCCTTACCATGTTCATGACAGGTCAGCAGTCTATTCAGGATGTTCTCTTCTTCCCGCAGATGCGTCCGGAGAAGAAAGCGCGTCGTGACGGCGCCGAAGAGTTCGCCAAAGCGGGCGTTCCCGCCGAATGGGTGGATGTGCTTCACAAAATGGGCGTGCTCACCGTTGAGGCTATGGGTAAACTCTCTCCCGGTAAGCTGTTCAACGACTTGTGCGGCTATAACAAAAAGAACAAACTCGGACTCGCCAACCCCTCTGCCGACGATGTAAAAGCATGGGTTGCCGCCGCGGCTCAATAAATGGAAATCAAATCTTAAAAAAAATATCACTATGAGACAAAAAATCGTTGCCGGCAACTGGAAGATGAATACCACTCCGGCAGAAGGCGAAACTCTTGCCAAAGAGGTGGTTGCGGCTTCATCTGAAGTTAACGGCGTGACCCTCATTCTCGGCGTTCCCTACACTCATCTCTGCCCCGTGAGCAAAGTGTTGGCAGGTACTTCTGTAAAACTTTCAGCACAGGACTGCTCTGCACATGACAAAGGCGCCTACACAGGTGAGGTTGCAGCGTCTATGATTGCTCCTTTCGGTGCGCAGTACGTTATCCTCGGTCACTCTGAACGTCGCGAATATCACGGCGAGACAAGCGCTATTCTCGTTGAGAAAATGAAACAGGCTTATGCCAACGGTCTCACTCCCATTTACTGCGTCGGCGAGAAACTCGACGAGCGTGAAGCAGGCAAACATTTCGATGTTGTAACCGCCCAGCTCGAAGAGGTTGTTTTCGGTCTCACCGAAGAGCAGTTCGAGAAACTTGTCATCGCATACGAACCCGTATGGGCGATAGGTACAGGCAAGACTGCGACAGCTGACCAGGCACAGGAGATACACGCTCACATCCGTAAAGTCCTCGCCTCAAAATTCGGCTCAAAAGCGGAAAACACCCCCATTCTCTATGGCGGTAGCTGCAAACCCTCAAACGCAGCCGAAATCTTCTCTAAAGCCGACGTTGACGGTGGTCTCATCGGCGGTGCGGCGTTGAAAGCATCTGACTTTATCGCAATAGCAAAATCATTCTAATAAGAATTGCTATAATATAAAAAGACCTGTTCGGTTTTCGGACAGGTCTTTTTATATTATAGCAATCCTTATTAGGATGATTTGCTATTGCGATAAAGTCAGATGCTTTCAACGCCGCACCGCCGATGAGTCTGCTGTCAGCCGCTCCCGCGGGGCTCTCCGAGGGGTCTGCCGACGGCGTTACTTTGTCCCTCGACAAAGTAACCAAAACGAGGGGGCACAGCCCCTTTTGACCATGTCATATTCATTTGGCTCATTACCTTTCACGAAGTCTGCATCGTAAGTTCGTATCGCCTCCGAAAAATGAAAATGAAGAAGATGAAAAAGAATGTGACGGGGTACGCTTGCCAACTTGTCGAAGATAAAATGAGATTTGGAAAACAGGAAAAACGGGAAAATAAGGGTCAATCTTGTGAAAATTAAGGGGTATTTGTTTTTTATGCTTTTTTCATTATCTTTGTCAATGTCTATTAGTAAGAAAGAGAGACGTTTACGAGCCGTTTTTTACTATT
>CASDZP010000034.1 GCA_949285535.1 uncultured Alistipes sp. | reverse complement strand
AACAACAGAGGATAACCAGACTTGGGCGGTATATGGTAATATCACCGAAGCAGGTGGCGGTACTGCGTCATGGATTACAAAGACTTCACCGACATCATCAGCAAGTAGCGGTGCAAAAATCAAAATGCACGTCACAGCAAACAACAGCTCAACCAGTCGAACAGCTTATGTCCGTGTCAAGTCATATAACACCATATCAAGACCTCTTGAAATTATACAATCTCCGTCATATGGTGTCGGTACTATTTCAGCGTCCGAGTGTTGGAGTTCTTCGGATAATACATTGAAGGCATATAGCCTGGAGAAAACATATACATTTACTTTTGTCACGCAGACAGCTATTCCCGACGGAACAACACTTACAGTCGATTGCAGTAAAGGTTCGACAGCGGGTAGCGGTATTACCGCAAGTAAAGTAACCAAAGGTGAGGGAGAAAATACATATACCTTTACCTTGATCGTTCCCGCAAGTAAAGATGATGCGGAAAACGATTATTCAATAGACATTGAAGCAAATGACGTTTCGATAGGTTCATTTACGGTCAAAACGCCCGTACAGCCTAAATTTACCGATACAACGGAGGAAATATGGGGTGGCGTAAAAGACCGTCAGGAGCTTAAAAAGGTCTCTTATTATGCCTCTGATTGGGATTTGAAAGATTTTGAGTCAAGCAATACGAAAATCACCGTTGCGAAAGATGTAGCGAATAAAATTGTTATTGGTTATGCTGAAACAATGACATATAGCGATGCAACACAAAGCGCAACAATAACAATGAATTTGAACGGTGGTAACAAAGTTTCTTTTGAAACAAAACAATCACCGATTGTATTTAACGTATCGAAAGAAGACTCTTTGAAATTAAAAAATGTAGCCAAAAACGGAACGACGGTTTCTATGGTTATCAATACATCGGCGGGAACGGGTTCAAGTTCATGGAAAGTCGCCAAAAGCACTCAAAGTTGGCTTACTACCTCACCCGAAATAGGCGGAACGGAGACCAATGCGAGCGGTGCGTCGTTGGATGTAATAGTTGCAGCAAATAATGCGGAACAACGTAAAGGTCAATTCGTTTTGGAAAGTCAGAATACGACTTCGCAGTCGTTTACGGTAACACAGCTTGCAAACTTCACTGCTACAATACAGAGTGTCACATACGGTTCGGGTAATCCCGCTGTATTTGAGACAAACATACTCAAAGCGTTCAGTGTTGCATACGATTACACGGTCAATATCAAGACCTCAGCCCCTGCAAGCAGTGAACGTATAAAGGTTGTTTCCAAAACCTCCGATTCGGCGGTAAAAATCAAGTCACAACCGACAGGTAGTAACGATACATACTCCTTTGTCTTGACTGTTCCCGCAAATGAAACAACAAATGAAATATCATCATCATTCGATATAACGATTGACGATAATGTTGCGTATTCATTTACGGTTATTCAAGCAAAAAAGACAAGTATCCTTGTCGAAAACAAGACTTCGTACTCTGTCATTGGCGGTTTGGCGTCAGCAAACGGAACGTTTGTAGCTTCCGTTTGGGATATTCTCGAAAGTAATTATGTAACAAGTTCGAATACAACCAATCATAAGGTCAGCTCACTTTCAATGGCAGGAACATTCAAAGTAGCTTTCAAAGAGACATTGTCATTTAACGAAGAAACAACAAATGCCACGATAACATTAAAAGGTCGAGACGGCGTAAATCGTGCTGCGGCAACAGTTAGTCAAACACCTGTAAAACTTGCGGCAAATCCTACATCAATAACATTTAACGGTCAACCTAATCAAATAGCTACAATAACTATAACTACATCAAATGACGGAACAATATCAAGTGGGATGACTGTATCTCCACAGAGTAACAGCTGGATGATAGCTAGTGTATCAGGAAATGAAGTAATAATAAAGTCAACAGCAGAAAATGAAACGGGAGGAGCAAGACCGATAAATATTACTGTTACTTATAAAGGGACAACAATTCAAATTTCTGTTAAACAGAATTGTGATTTTAATCCATATCAGACAGTTAATATAGGAGGAATAGAATGGATGAAATATAATTTAGGTAAAAGTAGGCAGGAAGGAACAACATTTGCGACAAAATTGCCGTCAGAATGTACAGAGGATCCGATAAGAACCAAATCTCATGGTAGATTTTATCAGTGGGATGTTGGTCAAAAGACATGGCCTACAATAGGAAATATAACAGATTGGAATTCAGTGAATCCACCGACATCAAATACTTCATGGTTGCCTGAAAATGACCCATGTCCAAATGGCTATCATGTTCCGACCAAAGATGAGTTTACATTATTGCATAGTAATTCAGATATTGAATACAAAGGTGGTTGGAGTGCATCGGATTATGGATATATAATTTTTTCAGGTAAAACTACTAATATGAATATAGAATTTCCTGCAGTAGGTCGTCGTTCTTATTCAAATGGAGCATTGAATCTTAATGGAACAAATGGTCGTTATTGGTCATCAATACAAAGTGATTCCGATAATGGGTATTATATGTATTTTGATAGTAGTAGTGTTAGTTTGGCTACAGATTACTATAAAACAAGTGGATTTAATGTTAGATGTGTTAAAAACAGTTTATAAATTAAATAGTTGAATAGTATTGTGAACTAGCGATAGCGTTTTGATGAAGTGATAAACGGTTAAATGATGACTTCTTAGGGGATAATGAGCCAAATGAGGGTGACATGGTCAAAAGGGGCTGTGCCCCCTCGTTTTGGTTACTTTGTCGAGGGACAAAGTAACTCCCGCGGAAGGCGCCCTCGGAGAGACTATCGGAAATATAAACTCCGTCATTGGTGTTAAACAAGCGTCCTGCTATCTTTATCATAGGACGATAATAGGTTTATATATTTAGGGCAGTATGCAATATTACATACTGCCCTAAATATATAAACCTCTTATCGTCCTATGATAAAGATAGCAGGACGCTTGTTTAACACCAATGACGGAGTTTTACGCCATTCGGCGACGGTGAGGGTCTTTATCAGTTCGTTGGGGGAGGTTATGTCGCAGGCGACGGTGAGGCGGGTGGACGGAGAGAGCCATTTCAGAAGAGAGGCGAAAAGTTTGTCGTTCCGATACGGTGCCTCAATAAACAGCTGGGTGTAACCGTCGGAGAGTGCCGCACGCTCCATTTTAGCCACAGCCGATTTGCGGGCGTCATCTTTCACGGGCAGATAGCCGTGAAAAGTGAATGTCTGACCTGTCAGTCCAGACGCCATGAGTGACATTATTATAGACGACGCTCCCACCAACGGCACCACCTCTATGCCAGCTGCGTGGGCGGCAGCCACAAGGTCGCATCCCGGGTCAGCAACGGCAGGTACTCCCGCCTCCGACATCAAGCCGACATCAAACCCCTGCTTTAACGGTTCGAGCATGGCGGAAATCTCCTCTTTTGGGGTATGTTCATTTAAGACCGAGAACGAACAATCGTCGATTACGATACCTCGTTTAAGACTACTCAAAAAACGACGTGCCGTGCGTAACTCTTCGACCACGAAATAACGCAGTCCTTCGACTATTTTACCTACCGCTTCAGGTTGGCTGTACTCTATCTCCCTCGAAGTATCGAGAGGGGTCGGTATGAGATATAATTTTCCTGACATCGCTTCTGATATTCAAAAACGTCCCCACCGCTTGACGGCAGGGACGCATATTTTCATTTTCCTTAAAACGTTTTTTTGAGGCGCGCCTTGTGACACCGTTATTCCTCTTCTTCCAATACTTCTATATCGAAAACGAGAGGCTCGAAAGGACGGATATATACGCCGTTGCTGTTGCTTCCGTTGCCTCCGTAACCCCATTCGGAATAGAAGACCACGGTTGCTTTTTCACCTTTTCTCATATTGAGAATCGCCTCGCTGAAACCCGATACGAACGAGTTGTCAGAGCCTTTGAATGACATTGAGGTGTATGCCTTACTGCTGTCATATATATCGTTGGCTTTAGCCACCGACGCGACATTGGTATCGAATACCTTGCCGTCGAGATAACGTCCTGTGTAATAGACCTGCACCTCTTCGTCCTCTGTTATCTTGTCTCCCACTTTAGATGTTAGAAACTTCATGTAGAGGCCGTCTTTTATACTGTCGGATGCGAGCTTACCGAGTTTGTTGACTGCATAGTCGAGAGTCCTTTCCTTACTATACTCAACGGGGTCATCGGTGAAATAGTTAAGTTTCACCGTTCTATATACCGGTCTGCCGCCCGATATGGTAGTGTTACCCTCAAAACCTGTCACGTTGATTGAAGATATACCCGCGTTACCGAAAGCATATCTCGAACTGCAATATATCTCGACAGAGTCACCCGCGTTCATTTCTGAGAGTGCGCGGAATATACCTGTTGTCAAATTGCTGTCGTCTCTGTAAAGAAATACATCCGGAGCATAATGTGTGAGCGCCTTGTAGGTGCCGAGACGGCGGGCTATGTCGGGATACATGTTTATGAAATAGTTGCCTTCGAGGTCTTTACCTACGGAGGTTATATATACCCAACTTTTGTTTGCCTCGGGTTTTTCTCCCTCGGTGCCGAGTCTGTAAATCTTATAATAGAGTCCGTCGTCCACCTTCGGTATGTCGGGATGATTGAGCGTCATCCATTCAGACAAAGCCTCCTCTTCAAGAGCCACGGAGTCATCGCCATCATTCTTGGCGCATGAAAACAACGACAAAATGGCGAACAACGCAAAAAAGTTCTTTTTTATAACGTTAATCATTCTTTTTTATCTTTTTTATATCGGCAAAGATAGCGATTATAGTCGATTTTTCAACAATGCCCACTATTTTGTTATCATAAGCATCCCTCGACGGAATAAACATCATCAGCGAGTCACCCTCCATTGAGTTGGCAAGACCTTTTTCAAATCCTGACATTATCTCTGTGGTTCCGTACTTCAATGCCAACGGCTCAAGAGAGAGGTAATCGGTGTCGAAACCTTTTTCAATCGCCACCGACTCTATATTGGTCATAAAGACAGAGTCGGGCTTGGTAGAGAACTTATACATAACATAGTTCACCCATACTGAATCGCCTCCTGTCAATCGGGGTGCTCCGGCGGTCACGGGATTGACATTTGTACGTGTTACAAACACTCCGTCATTCTCGACTACGGGAGTTGTAAGTTTGCCGACATAAGAGACAATTCTCTCGCGCTGCGACTCGTAGCTGTTATAGTCGTTGCCGCCCGATTTACTGCATGAGACGGCAGCGAGAACAGCCAACGCCGATAATATCATTTTTCTTTTCATCTTTCCGCCTACTCTTTCAGTCCGGATTTTTCGAGTAACGCGTCCACGCTCGGTTTACGTCCCCTGAATTCCACATAAACATCATCAGCCGGACGTCTGCCGCCTTCTGAAAGGAGCTTGCGGAACGCATTTGCCGTCTCACGGTCATATATTCCTTTCTCCTTAAAGAGAGAGAAAGCATCGGCTTCGAGAACTTCAGCCCATTTATAGCTGTAATAGCCTGCCGCGTACCCTCCAGCAAAGATGTGAGAGAACGACGGAGAGAAGTAGCAGCCTTCGACAACGGGCAACAAAGCCGTTTTTGCTGTGGCGGCACGCTCGAACGATTCAACGCTCTCCTGCGGCACAGCGGTGAGTGTATGCCATGCCATGTCGTTTATACCGAACGAGAGCTGGCGGCATGAAGCATAGCCGCTCAGATAGTTACGGCTGTCGATAATCTTGTTTACAAGCGAATCGGGGATGACGCTGCCGTCACGATAATCTTTCGCCCACAATGACAGGAAGTCGCTTTCGGTAGCCCAGTTTTCCATTATCTGCGAGGGAAGTTCAACAAAGTCCCATGCCACGTTGGTACCTGAAAGAGAGGTGTATTTACCGTTGGCGAAGATGCCGTGCAGTGCGTGACCGAACTCGTGAAGGAGTGTTGTCACCTCGTCGAACGTGAGAAGCGACGGGCTCTGTGATGTCGGTTTTGTTATGTTGGTTACAACCGTTATGTGAGGTCTGCCGTCCACACCCTCCATGAAAGTAAGCTCTTTCATCGGGTTCATCCACGCGCCGCCGCGTTTGCTCGGACGCGGGAAGAAGTCGAGATAGAGAACGGCGAGATATGAGCTGTCCGCGTCCAATACCTCGTATGCCTCCACATCGGGATTCCATGTCTGTATGTCGTTATTGCGGACGAATGAGAGTCCGTAGAGCTTACCCGCAAGCATGAAGAGCGCGTCGCGCACGTTGTCGAGCTTGAAGTAAGGTTTCAGCATGCTGTCGTTAAGGGCGTAACGCTCGTTTTTCAGTTTCTCTGACCAGTAACTGAAATCCCACGGTTCCAGCGACTCGCTCTGACCGTGAGCAGCGGCGTACTCCGCAACCTCCGCGACATTGGCACGACCATAGGGAAGCGATTTGTCGAGCAGTTCGCCGAGGAAATCCTCTACTGTCTCTCTGTTTTTAGCCATGCGCTCTTCAAGCACATAGTCGGCATATGTATTATAACCCAAAAGCTCGGCTTTGCGGGCTCTCAACTCAACGATGCGTTTCAATACCGCCGTATTGTCGTGTGCAGAGCCTTCGACACATCTGCTGTTATAAGCGGTGTAGAGCTCTTTACGCAAAGAACGGTCTTTGGCAAACTGCATGAACGGACCATAAGAGGGAGCATGAAGTGTCACGACCCATCCTTCGACACCTTTGGCGCGAGCATCTTCCGCCATGGCGGTAACCACATAATCGGGCAGACCTTCGAGCTGTGAAGAGTCTGTCAGGTGAAGTGTATAATCGTTTGTCGCCGCCAGAAGGTTCTTTTCAAAATCGAGGCTGAGTGCGCCCAGCTCTTTGTTTATCTTGCCGAGGCTGTCTTTATCCTCTTTTGAAAGCAGCGCACCGCCACGGGCAAACTCCTTGTAGGTGTTCTCAAGAAGCATCGCATCGTCAACATCGTAGTTATTCTCTCCACGTTTGTCATAAACGCTCTTTATGCGTGCAAAGAGTTTTTCGTTGTGATGGATATTATTGCTCATTTCGGTCACTTTCTCGTTGACCTGCATGGCTATCTCCTGAAGCGAGTCGGAAGTTTCAGCCGAATTAAGATTGAACAGCACACCGCAGACGAGGTTAAGTCTGTCGGAAGCATGCTCATACGGAGCGATTGTGTTTTCAAAAGTGGGCTCGTCGGCATTTGCCGTGATTGCGTCGATATTGGCAAGCGTTACATTAACAAGCGTATCGACAGCAGGAAGATAGTGTTCGAGCTTTATCGAATTGAAAGGAACGGTCGTATGCGGCGTGTTCCATTCTGCCAAAAGCGGATTTTCGTTTTTCATGCTTTTACATCCGGTTGTTAACACCGCAGCCGAAACGACAGCCGCGGCAATGAGGTATCGAGTCTTTGTCATTATTCAGAACGTTAATATTGTTGTTTTAAGTCTGTACTCTATCAAAAATTCTCTACTCTATAAAAACAGTCCGGCTCAATCTCTTTTATGGTGACAGACGATGTACGAACATCGACTTGGCAATATACGTCACAACATTAAGACATTAATAGTAACTGTCGTATATGTTGTCAAGATAGCCGCTGCTCTTGTCGAGTTTCAGGTCGGACAACATTCCCGATTTAACCCTTATGTTGAAACTCCAGCTCTTTCTGAAACCTATCGGCACCCATGTAAAACTCATCTGCCAACAGTGCAGGTCTCTTGTGAGTGTCACCGAACCGGGAGTCAGTTTCATCGACTCGAAGTCAAAACCTCCGTTGAAGTCGAGACCGAATTTAGAGGTCAGATTGAGCGAGCCATTGAAACTGAGTGTCTGCGTGACAGTCGGGCTCAACCCTGACTTCGAGTAGGAGAAGTTATAGTTGAACGAGAAGTTCCAGGGCACGGAGAAGTCGTAATAACGCGACGCCAACATCTGTTGCTGTTGCGCATAGTCAATCTGATTGCGGGCGAAGAAATCCTGCTGTTCCTGTGTCGGAGCGGCGGGGAGAGCATCGGATCCCGTACCGCCCTCAAGACCGAACACACTTCGGAACGAGTAACCGAACGAGAAACCGAGACTTGTAAGACGCACAAGTTTATGGTTATGCGAGAGAGCGAAGTGGCGCGTTCTGCGACCTTCGGAGTCTATCGCATAAGGGTCCAGAGTGGCGTTGAAGTTGATACCCAACGAATTGAAAAGCGTCGTTCTCGCCGATATTGTGAACGGAGACAGCTTCATTGAGTCGGCGAGGAAGTTGTACGAAGAACTTATGCTGAAACTTTCGAGCAGTTTTATTTTCTTATATCCGGTACTATCCTTATCCGAACGCACTTTCATCTCGAGGGTGTTACCCAACGAGAAGTTCAACGACCCTGTACGTCCCTGCGACGGTGTACCGAAAATACCGTCCTGATAGGGTGTATAGTAACCTATATGCCCCATGGTGTCGGTCTGTATCGGACGCCAGAAACCGTGTTTCGGGTTACTGAAGTCGGGAGCAAACGTACCGCTTATTGAGGGGGTCATCACATGTCTCACCGCCTTTATCGCCGCGTTCGGGTTCTTGGTCTCGAACATACCGTAGATACGTGTGGTCAGGCTGGCAGAGACACGATAGTCGTAGATACGGTAAAATCCGCGGGTCGTGTCGGTGACAACCTGCTGCGCCGTAACGGGGTCCCACGCCTGATTGATTCTGTCGAAATACCACCTCTCGGTATAGTTGAACGAGGGACTGAGGGTCAGATATTTGAACAGATTGAAAGTGGTGCTCACGGGAATCTCGTGCTTCATACCGTATTTCATATCCTTCTCGAACATCTTTTTCGAGAAGAGCTCGTCCTGACGTGTGGATATGGTGTTGTTGAACGTACCCGTATAACTGAGCGATATTTTCTCGTACCAACGCTGCTTGCCGACGGGATTCTTACGCTGGAACGGATATATTCTGGAAACGGTGAACACGAAGTTGGGAAGCGAGAGCATCACGGTCGAGTCTCGGTTGTTCTGCGAGTGTTGCAGGTTTGCACTCAACGAGAAGGGGGTACCCGCCCATGTCTTTGAATAAGAGATTGACGAGTTTGTCTGTGAGCTGATATAGTCGCTTATGTTGGTAGCGTCGTATTTGTTGTAGTTGCTTGACGAGAAGTTGACGTTAGCCGAGAAGTTTGAACCGGGACGGAACTTGGAGTCCTGCGAATGGGTCCAGAGAATACGGTAGTTGTTCATGTTGGCGTAGTCGGTGGAACCCTTCTGTCCGATTATGGTTTTGGCGAAGTCAATATTAAAGCTGCCGTTGAACTTGTATCTTTTTCGGTAAGAAGACGATGCCGAGGTCTCCCATGACCCCATAGAATAGATACCCGCCTTCAAAGCAAGGTCCATGTAGTCGTTGAAAACGAAATAGTAACCGCCTTCACGCAGATAAAAACCTTTCACGCTCTCCTCTCCGACAGTAGGGATAATGACACCCGAATTACGGGAACTCATCAGCGGGAAGAAACCGAACGGCACGCCTATTGGAAGCGGCACATCCTCCAATACGAGATAAGAGGGACCGATAATCATCTTCTTGCCTTTCTGACCGTTTACATATTGTGCCTTGGTCATTGCAAGGTAGAAGTGAGGATGGTCCGCCTCGCAGGTGGTGAAAGTACCACCTTTTATATTGAAGACCTCATCGTCGCTCTTTTTGATGCTTTCGCCTCGGAGCGTTCCCTCCCCCTCTTTTACGAGGACACCGTATATCTTTGACTTCTCGCTCTTTATATTGTAAACGATGGAGTCCATGTTGTAATCGGTCTTGTCCTCTCTGAAAACAGGCTTTTTATATTTTCCGGTGGTTGTATCGACCTCTCCGTACGCCGATATCAAATCAGACTCGATGTCCATTTTGATGAAATCGGCTGTCAGCTCTTTGTCCTGAAAACTTATCTTACCCTCTTTATATATATAGACGGTATTGTTTTTAATGTCGTAGATGATTGAGTCCTTACAGCTCCCGTTAACCACATCGGGCAGAAATCCCGTCTTGCGTTTTTTTGAAGAGTCGGCAGCCAAAGAATCCGCAAGCAATGAGTCGGCTGCAATCGAATCGAGTGCCAGAGAATCAATGGTCAGAGAATCGACGGTCACGGAATCCAAAAGCGTAGTATCGGCGATAACGGTTCCGACACCGTTCGAATCATGACTGACAGAATCGGAAGGCATTTCATTTGTAAACACATAATCGTCGGATACATTCTCGGCAGACACCTTTTTTGTCGAGAATGTATCGGTCGCATGTGATTTTACGGATGAAGAATCGACAGCGTGAGGCTCTGAAACAACGGAATCGGCAGCTACGGAAGTTTCAACCGTCTTTTTTTTGCCCTTTCCGAGAGTATCTTTCTTTTCCCTTGCGAGGTAATCGTCAAGTACGGAAGCATCACTACCGTTCGAAAGCAGTCTGTCCAATTCGGCAGACGACATATAGGAAGTCGCGGACGCGCCTGAAACGGCAGATACGGATTTGTCTGTCTGAAGCTTTCTCTCTATTCCGTCTGTCGAATCTTCAATCTTGTCAGGCGCATCCGAATCGGCATTATTTGAAAACAGCCGCTTTGTCACACCCGCAAGACCATATCCGTCAGCGTAAGAAAAGCCTCCCCCCACAGATGCGAACATCGGAAGGAAGAGCGCAAAAACAGAGAGAGTCAATAAAATATATTTTAGCTTCTCGTGATGCAAAATCTGTTGTTTTTTTTAACTTTGCCCGTGTCAATTATGCGCACAAAGCCCCGAGGCTGCAACCGAAAACTCGGATTATCAGTCTGTTGGGCAGTCAGTGCATAATCTTACAAATCACAAAAGTAATTAAATTTCTGAAAGTTCAAACCATATTTTTAACGATGCGGAAATTAGGTATATTTTCCTTTGTCCTGTTCTCTTTGTTATTGTCTGTACCTTTCTGTGCCGAAGCGCAAAAGATTGGCAAGGTGGTAATCGACGCCGGTCACGGAGGTACCGACCCGGGTGCCAACAGTTCAGGGTATAAGGAAAAGGATATTACCCTCCGTGTCGCCACCGAAGTGGGCAGCATGATAAAGAGCCGATTCCCCGAGGTTCAAATCATATATACACGAAGCAGCGACAAAAACGTGGCTTTGGTTGACCGAAGCCGCAAAGCCAACGATGCGGGCGCCGACCTTTTCATCTCGATACATGTCAATTCGGCTGTTTCGACATCGGCAAAAGGATACGAGACATTCGTTCTGGGTCCGAGCAAGACGAAACAGAATCTCGACGTGGCGATGCGAGAGAACAGCGTAATCTCATACGAGGACAACTATATGAAGGTATATGACGGCTTCGACCCCAAGTCGGCAGAGTCATATATACTCTTCTCTCTTTTGCAGGACTCTTATCTCGACCGAAGCATGCGACTGGCGCAGCTTATTCAGGGAGAGTATTCAAAACGTCTTACCAACACCACAAACAGAGGCGTAAAACAGGCGGGATTCCTTGTTCTTTGGCGTACCGCCACTCCGAGTGTGCTCACCGAGATAGGTTTCATAAGCAACGCCGATGACCGCCGCTTTATGACATCAGACCAGGGATGCAAAAAGATAGCGCAATCAATCGCCGAGGCGTTCGCAAAATATAAGGAGGAGATGGATGCGCAGTACGGCGGTGGATACAAGCCTTCCACGGTAGAGACTCAACCGCAGCCGCAAACGCAGGATAACGAGGATGACTACCGTCCTGCAAAACCGGCAAAACAGACGCAGACACAAACACAAACACAGACCGAAAAGCCGAAGGCGGAAAGTCATGGACCTGCAACAGCAGAAAGCGACAATACGGATAACGGTCCCCGCACCATATACAGGAGCGTAAGATACAAGATTCAGATAAAAAGCGCATCTTCCCCCATCAAGAGAAGCTCCAGAGAGCTTGGGTGTTACGCCTATTCGGCAGAGGAACGATTAATCGGCGGAAGATACAAATATTTCGTCGGAAATGTGAAATCTTACAAAGAAGCGTTATCTTTGCAGACAGAGGTGAGAGACAAAGGTTTCTCCGACGCGTTCATCGCAGCGTTCTCCAACGGAGCGCCAATCTCCATTGCTGACGCCAAAATATCCGCGCCATAAAAACGTTATTTCACGGTAACAAACCGTTTTTGCGTTTTTGCGCGATGTTGTTTCAGAATTAAACAAAATTGAAGATATGAAAATCAAAAGAGAGGTCAAAATGGGTGTCTTCGGCATAATAATCATTGCCGCAGCCTATTGGGGTATCACGTTCCTCAAAGGGTTGGACATCCTTTCGAGCACCAATACTTTTTACGCCGAGTATGATTACAGCGATAACATAGAGGTTTCGTCGCCCGTTTTGATAAGAGGCATCAAGGTCGGTTCTGTGACAGACATAAAGATTCAGTCGATAAACGAGCCTATCCTGGTTACGATGAACGTATCGTCGAAATATGGCATACCCGTCAACAGCATCGCAATGATTACCGACAAATCGATGCTCGGAGGTAAAGCCATTGCTCTCCGGATTGGCAACTCACAGGAGTTTCTGAAAAACGGCGACCATATAAAAGGTGAGATTGACAACAGCATATCGGACCAGATAAATGAGGTGAAAGATGCGCTCGCCTCTACTCTCGGTAAACTGAACAAGACACTCGACGGTCTTAACGGTGTTCTCTCTGACGAGAATGTCAGCTCTATAAGCTCAACAATAAAAAACATCAATTACGCGAGTGTGAATGCGAACAGAACGATTTCTGATTTGAGAGTCAAGCTTGAGGATATAACAACCGATTTGAGCAGGCTCACAGCTGAACTCGGTCGTACCGCGCCACAGCTTGGCAGAACGATAGACAATCTGTCGCTCATTTCGGATACGTTGAGCGTATCGCTTCCCGAGCTTCTCGCCTCGATAAATGTTACTGTTGATGATGTGAATAAAACCGTGTCGCAGATTAACGACGGTAAAGGTACGGTCGGGAAAATGCTCTATGACGACCGCATGTATGAAAATCTCAACAACTCGGCTGAAAGCCTCAACGCTCTTCTTACAGACCTGAAAGCCAATCCGAAACGTTATGTTCACTTCTCTGTGTTCGGACGTTCAGGCAAAGCCAAAAAGAGCGATACCAAACAGGCAGGCGATTCTGTCGAAACCGTAATCATCGTCTCTGAAGAGTCGGCAGACAGTGTGAATTGATTGGATAAAAACAACGGATATAAAAAAGAGTGATTTCATTTATTGAAACCACTCTTTTTTATATCCGTTGTTTTTATCCAATCAATTCACACTGTCTGCCGACGGCCGCTCCCGCGGGGCTCTCCGAGGGCGCCTTCAGCGGGAGTTACTTTGTCCCTCGACAAAGTAACCAAAACGAGGGGGCACAGCCCCTTCTGACCATGTCGCATTCAGTTGGCTCATTGTCCAAGTCGAAGTCGGCATCGTCACGCGATAGTCTAGAATCAGACGTCGTCAGAGTTGAAACGGTAACCGAGTCGTTTGCCGGTCTGGATTTTAGAGTTTTCTATTTTTGTGTTGACCTGCTCGACAGCGATTATTTTTTGCGTGTCGTAAGGAGGAACGAGAAGGTCGAATTCGACAGAATAGAGAATGGCTGTCTCTATGACGTCAGTCAATAGTTCTCTTGTGAGCTCCTGCGTACCGAAAGTGTCGTAGCTGTAACGACCCTGTCTTTTACCCTCGACAAAGAAGTGTTTGTTTTTGTTCACAAAAATTCGGGCGATAAGATAACCCTCGTCGGCGCTTCTATTGTATTTGAATGAGTCGGCAAGAAAGTCGTATATGTTGATGATGCCGCAATATGCGTTCTCTTCAGCCGCTTTTACATATTCAGTCGATAAAACGGAATGTTCACGGTTGAACTTGAAAATGTTGGTGTGCATGCTGAATATAAGCATGTCGGATGCCACCTGAAGTTGCGCCTCGAACTTGCCTCTGTCTCTGTACTCCGTCTTGACGAGCCTCGAAGAAGCGACCTGTTCGTTTATCTCTCCCGACATCTCATGCAGCAAGTCTTTCAGCTCGACAAACACATCGAAACATTTGTTGTAAGCCTCGATTTTAATCAATGATTTGGTATCGAGAGCCGATATGATATGCGCTCTTTTGGAATCGACGTCCATGATTTTCTAAAAAAGTTTTAATGGTTTATATTTTGTAAATTTATTATTTTTCCCGCTAATTTCAAAATCGTGTTAATTATATTATCTTTGTAGCAAGTGTTTGACTAATTTTTCGACAATGGGCATTCGCACAAAAATACGTCTCGGTTTCTTCTCGCTGGGATTGTTGCTGACCCTTGCGGCAGTAATATCCTACTCGGAACTGGCACGACTCAACGACATAACCTACCGAATAATAAATGAGGGAGCCACCAGCGTAAAACTCTCGAACGACATACTCGACGCTTTGAGCAGGGAGGACGCCAATATCGTAAACTATTTCCAGAATCAGGACTCAATCGGGTTCAACACTGTGAGCAACGAATATCTGGTTGCCCTCGACTCGGTTCTTTTCAGCATGAAAGACTCTTTCCCGGAGAACAAGCTGCTTGACACGCTGATAGAGCGTAAATCGGCATACAACAAGACTATCACATCTTTTTCAGCAACCAATAGCGAGGATAAAATACGTTGGTATTTCGGTGTTTACAAGCCGTCTTACAACAAGCTGGTTGTGTCTGTAAAGAACTTCATGCGTTCGACACAGGATTTGGTGACCGAAGAATCGACCAACATACAGTCGAGCGTGCACAGGGCGATAATGCAGGGTACAGCCTCGATAGGCACGACAATGGTACTGATTCTGATGTTCTATTTCCTGATAGACATCTACTACATATCACCTACCATAAAGATAACCAAAGGACTCAAAAACTATCTGACCTCACGAATCCCGTTCAAGGTCGAAGTGACGGGTAAAGACGAAGTTTCGATGCTCAAAGAGTATATCGAACAGCTCATGGCACGACTGAAAGCCAAAAAGAGCAGCGACGAGTCAATAAGAAAAAACTGACGCTCTGATGAAAGGACACGTTGTACTGAGATATGTGGGCATGGTGATGCTGCTCAACGCCTTCTTCATGTTGGTTGCGGCAGGCGTGTCGTGGTTCAACGACGTTGACACGGGTTTCTATCCGCTGATACTCAGCTTTGTGCTAACTGCGATAATGGGCGGTTTCCCGTTCATATTCGTTACCGAGCCCGCCCCCATAACCAACAAGGAGAGCTATCTCATCGTGGTTTCGGCATGGATAATGGTCTGTCTCACGGGTATGTTGCCTCTTTTGCTGTGGGGTGGAGAGTATGACATCGTCAACGCGTGGTACGAGAGTGTCTCGGGTTACACTACCACGGGCAGTACCGTCGTAAACGATGTCGAGAGCATGCCGAAAGGTATCCTTTTCTGGAGGTCGTGCACGCACATGATAGGCGGTGCGGGAATCATCCTTTTCGTTCTGGCGATAGTGCCGACAATGGGAAAGGCGAAAGTCTCGCTCTCCAACGTGGAGCTATCTCCGCTTGCAAAAGAGAACTACCGCTTCCGTATCCGAAAGACGATGCACATAATCATGGTGGTCTATATCTCGCTGATTGTAGCGGAGACGGTCCTGCTCAAAATTGCGGGTATGGGTTGGTTCGACGCCGTGAACCATGCTTTCTCAACGATAGCCACAGGCGGATTCAGCACGCGCAATCTCGGCGTGGCGTATTTCAATAACGTATGGATAGAGATGATAATCGTGGCGTTCATGATTATATCGGGTATCCATTTCGGCGTACTCTTTTCGTCGATAACGACAAAACGCAACAATATTTTCCGTTCGGAGGTGTCGCGATTCTATCTGATAATGGTTCTTATAGGTTCACTCGCGATAATAGCCAACCTTTGGAACACGGGCACCTATAATTTTATAGATTCAGTAAGATACGGAGTGTTTCAGTTTGCCTCTGTCGTCTCGACAACGGGTTTTGCCACAGCAAACTCAGACTTATGGCCCGCACTATCGGTTTCGGTATTGATTTTCGGTATGCTGATATGCGCCTGCGCGGGTTCTACCACGGGCGGTATAAAGAGCGACCGACTGCTCATCGTGCTAAAAACGTTCAAGAAGAATCTTTTGCAGATGCAGCATCCTTATGCGATAGTACGCACAAAACTCAACGGAGTCACCATAGAAGACACGATTATAAACAGCGTCTTCGTTTACATTGCCATGTACCTTTCAATCTGCATGGTAAGTACATGGCTTCTCTCCGCCATGGGCATAGACCTGATGACTTCGTTCGGTGCTTCAATCTCCTGCATGGGTAACGTGGGTATCGGTTTCGGACAGGTCAATTCGCTGAGTAACTTTTCGGTTCTCCCCGACGGCGCTAAACTGATTTTGAGCATAGTGATGTTAATGGGACGTCTCGAAATATTCGGACTTTTGCAGATATTCTTCATGCGCAGCTGGCGATAGCTTCGATGATAAAAACATCCGGGCGTTACGTTCGTTTTATTTACTGATTCTCACCTGCAAGCACCAAACATACGCAACATTTGTCCCAGTCATTGAAACAACCGATGAAACTGATGTATTCGCATTCGACAGATTCAAATGCAGATTGTTTCATTGATTTGACAAGATCGAGCCTCTTTTGGGGAGCCAACAGCATGATTAACATTTTAGACACTCTCATTTTTGTGTGACGAGTCTCTTTTATGGCGTTATTCATTGCCTCTTCCATGTCTTTACCATATCCCGCATATCGCTCCAGCACCTCACCGCTACCGACAATGTCGCATATATCATAACAATCGAAAGTCGTGAGGTCGTTACAACTGAATGGGATACATAAACTTTCAATTACCTCTTCGGGAACAGTGTCGGGGTTCCTTTCCGTAGATATGTATTTTTTTACCGCCTCTTTGGTTTCTTCCGTAATCTGAATTTTGGTCTCATTTTGAATTTTGCCTGCCATATTTTTACGTTTTATATACTTGAATAAGATTTACTCTATGCAACGTAAGTCAATGATGTATTATAATGTACGACAATAAAATATTATACCTACCGCAATAAAACATCACAACGACGTACAACAATAAGACGTACAACAATAATATGTCCACCTTATGCCATATCAAGACTTAAGATGATAAAAATACATAAACAAAATTCTAAAAACAATGTAGTATTAAAAAAACGACGGTGTACGGAAATGGGGTTGGCAAGTAATTATAAAAAACTGTGTACGACAATCCTATTATCGTACACAGTTTTAACCTTTAAGTATTATCTATTTATTATTTCTAATGATATAGGACACCGATGATGCTATGCATTATTATATTTTTTATTTAACTTTGATTTCGATATATTCTTTTGCGATGTTATTCCATAGTTTTTTTGTAACTTTTGCAAGAAAAGATAACTCGCTTAGAATAAATCGGTTGGTCGGATTGCTTGAAAATTGGGTAATGAGATAGCAACCGTTCGTATTTCTGAGTTCTTCATTGTTATGCTCCAATGTGATAACTCTGATGTCACAAAGGTACAAAAAGAAATGCAGATAAAAAGAATTGAATCATCTTTTTATCTGCACAAAATAATACTTTGAAAGTTTTATTCAATCTTATCAATCTCATTTTGGATATACTCCAAGAATTTGGATGCATGTGCCCCATCCATTTGTGTATGGTGAAACTGGAAAGATACGGTCAGACTAGTTTTAAACCATGCACGCTTGTATTTGCCCCAAATCATAAACGGATTGCAGAAAATGCCACTATACATACCCACCGCACCATCAATTTCATATTGTGCCAATGCCGAGGTGCCGATAACCATGCTCTGATGAGAAAGGTCGTGGTCGATGCTACTTTGTGCGACTTGTTGGGTTAAGCGTAGATAATCATTACTGAATAGCTGTAAATCGTCGTTAAATGGGAGGTCGCACGAACTTACCTCGCCGACACTATTAGCAACGATAGTATTTACTGCGATAGTATCAAATTGCATCAATTTGCCATTCACGGGAAGCATATAAAATTCTTTGATTTTACTTGCAGCCATTCCAATGCAATAGCACATCAGCATATTGAATTTCAGTCTTTTCTTTCTGCTGATTTTTACAAGATTGGAGACATCAAGTGTCTTGAAAAATGTGACCATCGGCATTGGGGCGTTCATCCACATTTCAAAAGCGTATGCACGAGTGGTCGTTTGAGGATTGACTTCTTTCATACTTTTCTGTTATTAAGTTCATAAATGAAGTTGCAAAAGTAGATGAAGTATCCTGCATTGGATAGAACAAATGAGACTTCTATATGGGAGTAGTAAACAAGTCGGAATAGGAAGTTGAAACTTCTAGCAATGACAAAGGGGTATATCCACACAACTTCTTGAACTCACGGATGAGGTGTGATTGGTCTGCATAACCGCTTGTGTATGCCAAATCGGCTTGATTGCTCTTGCCCTGCTGATGCTGCATTAGCCTTAATGCCTTTTGAAAGCGGACAATACGAGAATATTCTTTGGGATTCATCCCTACATGCAAATAGAACTCTCGTTCGAATTGTTTCTTGCCCAAACAGCAAATGGGAGACAATTCGGTTACAAGGGTATGAGGAGCAGCACAAAGTTTATCTATAGCTGCATTTATACGCTTTACTCTGTATGTTGTATCGTATGGTTTTGTCGATAATCGGGATAACAACCATTCTTCAATGAGAGTGACGCAAAGATTGTTATCCTCACATTCAAACACTTGTGCGGCCAATTCGTTCAGTTGTTTATCCTCAATGTCATAACCTGAAATTTCTTGGTTATAAAAAGATGATGCAGGAGTGTTCAGAAACATATTCATCGTATGCGGATAGAATACGACAACAATCATTTCGACATCACCGTCAGCTTGCAGGTGTGAAGAGTAATTGACTTGTCCGCTGATTGTCAGTTTGTCCTGCATTGTACCAAATTCTGGGACAAACAGCGGTGTACGCTTATGAAAAATGATTTGAGGACATCCAATAGGGAATGTATAGGTATTCATCATTTGACAACTATTGAATACCCAATAATATCTCACATAAAGTTGCAACAACTTACATGGTTTATAAAACTTAAATTCCTCTTGAATCATATTGCAAAATTACAAAGAAGTCGTAATAATAAGCCTTGCATGGGCAAATTATTACGACTTGTAGTGCATTTTATAGTTTCAACCCTCGATTTTGTCTTCTACTTGTCGGCAATCCTAACGCTTCCATAAACTCATCTTTCTTGCGTCGGAACCAAGAATGATGCGATACGCCATCGATATTGAGGTCAAATCTTCCCTCT
>CASDZP010000033.1 GCA_949285535.1 uncultured Alistipes sp. | reverse complement strand
TTTCAAGGTTGCGTTTAAACAGTCATTAGCCTTTAATGAAGAAGCCACAAGTGCTACAATAACGCTAAAAGGACGAGATGGAGTAAACCGAGCGACAGCGACAGTTAGTCAGACACCTGTAAAACTCACATTAAATCCTGCGTCTATTGTCTTTGAAAACGGTCAGCCGAATCAGACAACTACCATTACAGTCGGTACTACAAATGACGAAGAAATATCAAGTGGGTTAACAGTGTCTCCAGAAAATGGAGGTTGGTTTATGGCTAGCGTGTCAGGAAATAAAGTAATTATAAAAACAACTGCAGAAAATAACACAGGTAGTCTGCGCCCGAAAAAAATTATAACAATAACTTATAAAGGAACAACCATTCAAGTTAATGTAACGCAGAATTGCGATTTCAATCCTTATTCTCTCGTAACCATTGGAGGTGTCAGCTGGATGCGTTATAATTTAGGCAAAAGTCGTTGGGAAGGCACATCGTTCGCCACGAAGTTACCGTCTGAATGTACCGATGACCCAATAAAAACGAAGTCTCACGGCAGATTTTATCAGTGGGATGTTGGCAAAAAGTCTTGGGAGAGCACAGGTAGCAGTGTCAGCGGATGGAACGGAACCAATCCTCCAACAGAAAATACTTCATGGCTTGAAGCCAACGATCCGTGCCCCGAAGATTACCGCTTACCCACCAAAGACGAGTTTGTTGCTTTAATGAGCGCAACCACCCAGACAAACGACGGAGGCTGGAATGTGAGCGACTATGGATATAAGATATTCACAAGCGGTAATAACAAGCTAGAGTTTCCCGCTGTCGGGTACCGCAACTACTCTAGTGGCGAATTGAACTACATGGGCATAGGCGGCTACTACTGGGCTTCCACGCAGTACGACGGGGAAGATGGATACTTTATGCGCTTTTTTATTAGCGGGACCAATCCGTCTTACAATAATTATAAGTCATTCGGCTTGAGCGTACGCTGTGTTCGAAGATAAAAAATGATTCTTTGATTTTTACAACGTTTTATAAAGTGGATTAAAAATAGATTTCTCTTTATATTCTTGTGGAGCGGTGTTGTCTATAATAATCAACATCGCTTCTTTTTGTATTTTGGAATAAGGTTCGGCAAATTGGCAAGTGTACCCCGTCACTTTCTTTTCCTCTTTTTCCTTTTACCTTTTGTTATCGTCATCTACTAATTAAATTAAAAGAGGCGAGATATTATGGCGTTATATGGAGGATTAGGAAAGCGTTAGGCGAGTGCAGGGGGATGCTGACTTCGTGAAAGATAATGAGCTAAATGAAGGTGACATGGTCAAAAGGGGCTGCGCCCCCTTTGTCGAGGGACAAAGTAACGCTGTCGGCAGACCTGTCGGATAAAAAAACAGCCTTTGATTCTCATTATGAGAGTCAAAGGCTGTTTTTTAGTCCGACAGCTTTTTAAACGGTCATAACCTCCGCCTCTTTCTTGTCGAGTTCGGCGTCGATAATTTTGTTGTATTTGTCGGTCAGCTTCTGAACTTCGGCTTCGCCGTCTTTTGCCATGTCTTCGGGCATACCCTCTTTCTGTGCTTTTTTGAAGGCTTCGACAGCGTCACGGCGAGTGGTGCGTATGCTTACTTTAGCATTTTCGCCTTCCGCTTTTATCTGTTTAACGAGCTGTTTTCTACGCTCTTCGGTCAGAGGGGGTATGCTCAAACGGATGCTTTCGCCGTTGTTAGAGGGTGTTACGCCTATGTTGGCGTTGATAATCGCTTTCTCTATGGCAGCGATGAGGTTCTTGTCCCACGGCTGTATGAGCACTGTTTTGGCGTCGGGTACCGTCACGCTGGCAACCTGATTAATAGGCATTTCGGCACCGTAGCTTTCTACTGTTATACCGTTGAGCATGTTGACGCTTGCTTTGCCTGCGCGAATGTTCAGGAGTGACTCCTGAAGGAAAGAGACGCTCTTCTGCATTTTGGCCTCAAGGGCGGACAAAATCTCTTTTGATTCCATGATTTATTGTGTGTGTTTGATTGTTATTCGTTTATGTTTTTATGTAGTCTCGCTATCGCCTAACCGTTTTTTACTATCGTACCGATGTGTTCGCCCGAAAGAACTTTTGCCAGATTGCCTTCGGTATCCATGTCGAATACATATATCGGCAGGTTGTTCTCCTTGCAGAGGGTGAACGCCGTGAGGTCCATAATTTTGAGGCCTTTTGCATACACCTGGTCAAAGGTGAGTTCTGGAAGTTTTACTGCGCTCGGGTCTTTCTCGGGGTCAGCGGTGTATATGCCGTCCACACGGGTACCTTTGAGTAACAGATCGGCGCCTATCTCAACACCACGTAGCGCCGATGCGGTGTCGGTGGTGAAGAAGGGGTTGCCCGTGCCACCCGCTATGATAACGACATAGCCTTTGTCCATCGCCTCACGTGCTTTGGCGGGTGAGTATATCTCGCCTACGGGAGCCATGTTTATGGAGGTCATGACAACGGCTTTGGCGTCGATACTTTCGAGTGCTGACTGCAGGGCGAGAGAGTTTATGACTGTCGCGAGCATACCCATCTGGTCGCCTTTGACACGGTCGAAACCTCGTTTTGTGCCGCTGAGTCCGCGGAAGATGTTACCGCCGCCTATTACGATGCCGATACGTACTCCGCTTTCCGCCGCCGCCTTTATCTGCGCCGCATAACTTTCGACAACCGCGCTGTTGATGCCGTAGCTGTCGTTGCCCATGAGCGATTCGCCGCTGAGCTTGAGCAATACTTTATTATAAATGTGTTTGGACATATATCGTTTGTTTTTGTTTTCTTTCAGGTGTCTCAGATTCCTTGCAGCATGTCTATGGCAATCTGTGTCTTGATGCTGTCTTTTCGGACGTTTTGCAGCTCTTTTGCCACAGTCGAATATTTGTTGAGACGTTTCTGCATCGAGTTGATCTGTTCCGTCAATTCGTTTATGCGTGATTCGAGTTCGGCTATCTTGTTCGTGTTCTCACCGAGAGTTCTCTGTTTCGCGTACAGTTGAGCCTGTAATCTTTCAAGCTGCGAGTTTGACATGTCGAGCTGTTCTTGTGTGGCGTTCAGTCTCTCTGATTGCTCTTCAAACATTCTGTTACGCTCGTTCAGTTTTGCGCGACTCTCTTTGAGACGGTTTACTGTCGTCATGCTCTCGGTTGTGCTTCCTGCGAGCAGCTGTTTGTAGCTTCTGTTGACAAGACGCAATTCTCTATTGAGACGCAGGGTGTCTTGCAGAAGTTCCAGACGTGAAGCCGAAACCTCTCGGAGGCGACATTCGAGCGAGTCTATTTTTCTGGTGTTGACACTGTCGGTGGCGTGCTTCTCCTGCGTCAGCTCGGTATATTGGCGTAAAGATACGCACGAGGTGGCGCAGATGGTTGTCACAGACAACGTCAGAAATAAAAATTTCACTTTTTTTAGCATAATATGCCTTGTTTTAACGTTACGAAGATAAGTAAAATTTATCGTTTGACGGAAAAAAGAGCCGATATTTAACGAAAAAGAACATTTTTTTGGTGTAAACGTCTTTAGGCATAAAAAAAATGTTTATATTTGCCTTACTTTTTTATTCTATATTAAGAGGGCTAATACAAATTTAATTAATCCGTATATATGGAAGAATACACCCAGTATGACGATATGGGCGGCATGCAGCAGCAACATTCGTCTTCGCTCAAAGGTTATAAAATTGTCATAGGACTCATGGCGATAGTCATGGTTGTCATGTCTGTTCTCTACTATCGACAGATTCAGGAGCTTCGTGGTTCTACCGAAGATCTGACGGTTGAACGCGACAACCTTATCGCTAATCTCGACTCGTTGCAGGTCGATTTCAATAACATCAGAACCGAGAACGATACCATCAGACAGCAGATCAGTACTGAACGTTACCGTGCAGACTCTTTGATGGAACAGCTCAAGAAAGAGCGCGGATGGAGCTACGCCAAGATTAAAAAATATGAAAAAGAGCTCGGAACGCTCCGTGTAGTATTGAAAGGTTACATCCGTCAGATTGACTCTTTGAACCAGCTCAATACACGTCTTATCTCTGAAAATACCAGCATGAAACGTGACCTCAGCAACCTGCGTCTGAGAGCCGACAAGGCTGAAGAATCACAGCAGGAGCTTCAGGCACAGATACGTAAGGCTGCCGTTATTACAGCACGTGACATCAACTTGAGCGCCTTGAACGGAAAAGATCAGCAGGTTAAGAAAGCACGCAGGGCTACAAACCTCAGAGTCGATTTCATCCTCAACGCCAATCAGGTGGCTCAGGTGGGCGAGCGTGATGTATATGTGAGAGTCAAAGGTCCCAACGATATGATTCTCGCCAATGCAAACAGCGGTCTGTTCCAGTATCAGGGTCAGAAGATAAATTACAGCGCCAAACGAAGCGTCGATTATCAGGGTGAAGACCTCCCCGTGGCAATCTACTTCGGTGGTGAGTCGATAACAGAGGGTCGTTACAATATTGAACTCTATATGGACGGCTATCTTATCGGTACAAACGAGATTATCTTGCAGTAATTTGAATACCTTATATATGAGGGTGTGTCACTCATGACACACCCTTTCTTTTTTAATATGTCATAAGCGGGTGACCGTTGGTGTGTGTGAAAACGTCAATGTGCCTTTTCAGCAGACAGCAATTCGAGTTCAGAACGGGTTGTAGTTGCATATTTTTACTATTTTACCTTTATTTTGATGTAAAAGTAAAATAAAGGTTTCATTTGCTTTCTGAAGGGTAAAAAAATGATAAAAAACATTGTTATTTAAGAAACAGAGAGTATCTTTGTTTTAGGAAAGAATACCTAATTATAGTGAGACAATAACTTAACAAACTAATAATTACTAACTTATGAGCAATCTATTCTCATCTTCTATTGGGAAGAAACTGGTGATGAGCCTTTCAGGTCTTTTCCTGATTGTGTTCCTGTTGCTTCACATGGTATTGAATATGACGGTGTTCGGTGGTGCCGAGACCTACAACGCCATGTGTGAGTTCATGGATACCAACATCTTTATCAAGATAATGGTTCCCGTTCTTGCCGCCGGCTTCATCTTCCACATAGTTTATGCCGTTATCGTCACAATCGGTAACCGCGGAGCACGTCCCGTTCGTTACAGGGTTCAGAACCTCAGCAAGTCATCGACATGGGAATCACGTAACATGTTTGTTCTCGGTCTGATTGTGATTGCGTTCCTGGTTCTTCACCTCTACGACTTCTGGGCTAACATGCAGCTCCAGCACTTCGTTGGCGGAGAGGTTGCCGAAAGTCCTTACGACCTTGTTGTCTCTCGCTTTGCCAATCCCGTGGTGGCTCTCTGCTACATCATCGGTGTTTGGGCTTTGTGGTTCCACCTTCAGCACGGCTTCTGGTCTGCTTTCCAGACAATAGGTTTGAGCAATCAGCTCTGGATCAGACGCTGGAAATGCGTGGCTAAGGTTTATGCATGGATTATTGCACTCGGCTACACAGCAGTAGTGGTTTACACTTACCTTTGCCTTTAGCAGATTTTTACCGGATTTAAAAAGTAAGATAAAATGAGCATATTGGATTCAAAAATTCCCGAAGGCCCGTTGGCCGAAAAGTGGAGCAAACATAAAGCTGCCATAAAGGTTGTCAGCCCCGCAAACAAACGCAAACTCGACATCATCGTGGTCGGAACAGGTCTTGGCGGTGGTGCTGCAGCAGCTGCCCTCGGCGAGCTGGGTTACAACGTGAAGGTGTTCTGCATCTCTGACTCTCCCCGTCGTGCTCACTCGATTGCGGCACAGGGTGGTATCAATGCTGCCAAGAACTACCAGAACGACAACGACTCGATATATCGTCTCTTCTACGATACAATCAAAGGTGGTGACTACCGTGCACGTGAGGCTAACGTATATCGTCTCGCAGAGGTGTCTAACCTCATCATCGACCAGTGCGTCGCTCAGGGTGTGCCTTTCGCGCGTGACTACGGAGGACTTCTCGACAACCGTTCGTTCGGTGGTGCGCAGGTATCCAGAACATTCTATGCCCGCGGTCAGACCGGTCAGCAGCTTCTCTTGGGTGCCTATGCCGCTCTCAACCGTCAGATTTCAAAAGGTACTGTGAAGAGCTACACTCGTCATGAGATGCTCGACCTCGTGCTTATCGACGGCAAGGCTCGCGGTATCATCACCCGTAACCTCGTGACAGGTGAGATTGAACGTTTCGGCGCTCACGCGGTGGTTATAGCTTCGGGCGGTTACGGTAACGTATTCTTCCTCTCTACCAACGCAATGAACTCTAACGGTTCGGCTGCGTTCCAGTGCTATCGTAAAGGTGCGATGTTCGCAAACCCCTGCTTCACACAGATACACCCCACTTGTATCCCCGTTCACGGTACTCAGCAGTCGAAACTGACTCTTATGTCTGAGTCACTCCGTAACGACGGCCGTATATGGGTGCCCAAGAAGAAAGAGGATGTTGAACGTCTCCGCAAGAAAGAGATTAAGGCTTCTCAGATACCCGAAGAGGATCGAGACTACTATCTCGAACGTCGTTATCCCGCATTCGGCAACCTCGTTCCCCGTGACGTTGCCTCTCGTGCTGCAAAAGAGCGTTGCGATGCAGGCTTCGGCGTGAACGACACCGGATTGGCTGTGTTCCTCGACTTCTCGACAGCGATAAATCGTCTCGGTAAGGATGTGATAGCGCAGCGTTATGGTAACCTCTTCCAGATGTATGAGAAGATTACCGACGTGAACCCCTACGAAGAGCCTATGATGATATATCCCGCCGTTCACTACACGATGGGTGGTATCTGGGTTGACTACAACCTCATGACAACTATCCCCGGTCTCTACGCTTTGGGTGAAGCTAACTTCTCTGACCACGGTGCCAACCGTCTCGGTGCGTCAGCCCTCATGCAGGGTCTCGCTGACGGTTACTTCGTGATACCTTATACAATAGGTGACTATCTGGCTAAAGAGATTCAGACTCCCAAAATTGACACTTCTCGTCCCGAATTTGAAGAGGCTGAAAAAGCTGTTCGTCAGAAAATCGAACGCATCATGTCTATTCAGGGTAGCCAGTCAGTCGATGACATTCACAAGAAGCTCGGCCACATCATGTGGGAGAACGTGGGTATGGCTCGTAACAAAGCGGGTCTTACCAAGGCTATCTCTGAGATTGCGGCTCTGCGTGCCGAATTCTGGAAAGATGTTCGCGTTCCCGGCAAAACCGAAGAGTTCAACCAGGAGCTTGAAAAAGCGATACGTCTCTCTGACTTCCTCGAGCTTGGCGAGCTGATGGCGCGTGACGCCCTCAACCGTGAAGAGTCTTGCGGCGGTCACTTCCGTGAAGAGCATCAGACCGAAGAAGGCGAAGCTAAACGTGATGACGAAAACTTCAAGTACGTGGCTGTTTGGGAATACAAAGGTCAGGACAAAGAACCCGTCATGCACAAGGAAGAGCTCGTGTTCGAAAATATCAAGGTTGCACAGCGTAACTACAAAGACTAAGGCTGCATAAACCCATATTTTAACATTTAAAGAGACTTAAAGACATGAATTTAAAACTTAGAATATGGCGTCAGAAAGACGCGAAGGACAGCGGCCGCTTTGAAGAGTACACCGTTGAAAACATATCTCCCGACACCTCGTTCCTCGAGATGCTCGATATCTTGAACAACAACCTCATACACGAAGGCAAGGAGCCTGTGGCTTTCGACCATGACTGCCGTGAGGGTATTTGCGGTATGTGCTCGTTGTTCATTGACGGTCGTGCACACGGACCCGACGATGACATCACCACATGTCAGCTTCACATGCGTAAGTTCAAGGATGGCGACACCATCACCATTGAACCGTGGCGTTCGGCTGCCTTCCCTGTAATCAAGGACTTGGTTGTGGATCGTAGCGCGTTTGAGAAGATACTTCAGGCAGGTGGTTTCATCTCTGTAAACACAGGTGGTGTACCCGACGCAAACGCTATCCCCATTCCCAAAGCGGATGCTGACGAGAGCATGGACGCTTCTGCCTGCATCGGTTGCGGTGCCTGCGTTGCTACATGTAAGAACGGTTCAGCCATGCTTTTCATGGCGGCACGTGTCTCTGCGCTCGCAAAACTTCCCCAGGGTCGTGTAGAAGCAACCCGTCGTGCCAAAGCGATGGTTGCCAAAATGGACGAACTCGGCTTCGGCGGCTGTACCAACACAGGCGCCTGCGAAGCAGAATGCCCCAAAGGCATCTCTATCTCGCACATTGCACGTCTCAACCGTGAGTTCCTTTGCGCCAAACTGAAAGACTAACGGATAACAACCAATAAAAAGAGACGGCTCAGAACATTGTTTTGAGCCGTCTCTTTTTGTTGGTTGTTACACGTTAGCCTTTCAGTTTAGCGCAAAGGAACTCACGGTTGAGACGTGCGATATGCGATATAGATATGCCTTTGGGACATTCTGTCTCCCGACGGGCACTCCGTGGGCTCTCCGAGGGCGCCTTCGGCGGGAGTTACTTTGTCCCTCGACAAAGTAACCAAAACGAGGGGGCACAGCCCCTTTTGACCATGTCATACCCCGTTGGCTCATTATCTTTTAGGAAGTCAACATCTTACCGTTTGTCGTCTTCCGAATATCTCCTCTCGCTTTCTCGACCCGCACCCATGACACCATAGTTTCCTGACTTTCCTGATATAATAGATGACGACTACGCCTATAAGCGATTCATATAAAAGCGATTCGTATAAAAGCGATACCTATGAAAACGGTATCTATGAAAAATGATACCTATAAAAATGATATTTATAAATGATGATGACGGGGTACACTAATCAACTTGTCGTAATTGAAACTGAAAAGAGAATATACAAAAGAATATAAAAAGAGAATATAAAAAGAAACGACGGGGTACGTTAATCGACTTGTTGGAGAAAGATTATGTATGATTTGATGTATTATTAAAGAAGTCTGTTTCCACGTTTATATTTCTGTATTTCTACATTTATATATTCCGATGTGTGATGTGATAAGTATAGTTTTTTATATGAAAAATGAGTTTTGAGGTTTTGTTGGTAGGGTAGGGATTGAAAAATGATGGTTTTTATACTAAAAATGTGAAAATGTCGTATTCCGCATAAATACATGGTTTTAGGCGTATTTTTAGTGTTTGTACAGGTGTCGTTTGGAGTGTTCTTTCGTGTAACGGGAAACACTCTTTTTTATTTTGGCACGCACTTTGCAATGTATATGTCAAAGAGCAATGATGAAGCTCTGAAAAGATGATAACAAAAATAAATTATTCAATATTTTAATACTTAAAGCCATGAAAAATAGATATTTCGCAGTAGTAGCCGCTCCCTCATGCAGCAAAGATATGATTGAAAGAGATTACGCTCCCGAAAGTGAAGTATTGAATGACTTTGATTCAGCAAAAAACAACGAAGCGGACAGCAGTAATGAAAACAGCGGTTCTGTAAGCGACAATAACGGTATAAACTCAAATGTTGAGGTTGACGGCTGGAAAGACGGCGGTTCAATGGATATAGTCCTCTCTTAACATAGCATAACTTAACGAATGACACATATAGAATACATATATAAAATATAGATAAAGAATAAGATAAAGAAAAACCTCGTCTTTCAGCGGACGAGGTTCTTTTTGTTTTTTGTCTGAAATTTTAAATCGGCGACAGACGGTTAAAATTCAATGTCTATGTCGTCGATGTTCATTATAGGCATTTGTTCTACGTCAGAGTCGTCTTCTATTACCAGATTGTCAATCTTTTCTTCAGGTTCAGGCATGAATGAGAAAAGATTTTGTTCCTGTTGTGTACCGCTTTTTTTGCCGTTTTTTCTTTTTCTGGTCTTCTCTTTTTCATACTCCTTCAGATATGACTCTCTTGATATTGCGAGCTCCTTGAAGGGCATTACCGTGAGTGTTTTGACAAGCTGGCTTCTCATGAAGTTTATGAAAGGAGCGATATTGTGATATTGTTGAGATATGGCAAGCGTCTTCACAAGCTCCTCCTTGTCTTCTGCGAACACTACGGTCGGAACTAGTCCGCCCATTTTCTGAATCATGTACATGACAAGTCTTGTCACACGTCCGCTGCCGAGACTCCACGGATATATCGACATAAGAGTGTACATCGCCTTGAATGACAGGTCGTAACGCTCGTCCATGCTCATGCTTTTGAAAAGCGATTCCGACATGCGGGTGCAGAAAGTAGAAACAAACGAACGTATGTTGCTGCGTGTCTCGTGCATAAGTCCGTCTTCACCTACGACATTGTCCGTTCTCCAGTCTCCTTTTGATTCATCCCACATGCCGCCGCGACCCGTACGTTCCACGCCTGTGTGTCTGACAATTACGGCGTTAAGGTCGCTTAATGCTTTGGGTGAGATTCCGACTCCTGATATTATCATCTTGTCGGCGAGCTGATAAGCATCAAAAAGGTCCATGCAGGCCAGATGGTCGGATAGCGATTTCTTGTTGGCGGTCAGACCGAGATCGAAAAGTATCGACATCTCTGCGGCTGTGAGAGTAAGTCCGTGAAGCGCGGCGGAATTGGCCATGAGAACATAATTTTCGCACTTGTCGAAATCATCTATGCTGCTGGCAACTGCCCTGTACTTGATGGTAAGGGTTTTGAGCGATGGACTCTGTTCGTTCATTTTGTGTTCGCTTATGAAAGATATGTGCAAATATACTAAAATTTGAGGAAAAAGGGAGCTTTTTCTTATGTAGGGGTGTTTCTATTGCCGTGTAAGAGCTTTTGGTATGCGTTAAGATAATATTTGACGGATACATGTGCTTGTTATGCAGTTTGTTGTATGCTTGTATCGGAGTTTTGTTTGTGTTTGGCGTCGGTCATGTCTCTGAAAAGAGATTGTATGTGTTGAGCGAAGCTTTGTCGGGGACGGACAAAAAAGGCGTTAAGATTTGATTTTTACCTAAAAAAGGCTATATTTGAACACGAAAACAGAAAGGCTTGTTTCCCAAAATATCTATTATTAAATAATCGCAACATGAGTCAAGAGCCATTCAAAACTCCCGATTATCTTTTTGAAACAGGTTGGGAGGTTTGTAACAAAGTAGGCGGTATATATACCGTTATATCCACGAAGGCTTACACCCTTACACAACGCTTCGGCGATAAATACATAGCCATAGGTCCCGATTTGGGACATGACAACAAATCCCAGAACATAGAGTTTGAAGAAGACCCCTCGATGTTCAAGCAGTGGCGCACGATTATGCTCAAGGAAGAGGGCATGCGTCTGAGAATGGGACGTTGGAAAAGCGTAAAGGGTTCGCCGATAGTAATGCTGGTCGATTTTGCCAGCTACATATCTCGTAAGGACGAGATACTCAAAAAACTTTGGGAAGACTATAAGGTCGATTCCATAAGCGGCGGATGGGACTATATCGAACCTGTCCTTTTCGGTTATGCCGCTGCCCGTGCCATTGAGAGCTTCGTGGCGTTCAACTGCAAGATTCACGACCGTGTGGTGGCTCAGTTCCACGAGTGGATGTCTTGTAGCGGAGCGTTGTATCTGCATAAATACACTCCTTCGGTGGCAACGGTCTTTACCACGCACGCCACTGTGCTCGGACGAAGCATCGCGGGTAACGGTCTGCATCTCTATAACGACCTCGAGTCGTTTAATCCCGAAGAGCTTTCACACCGCTTCGGCGTAAGGGCGAAACATTCGCTCGAGTCAATAGCGGCGTCTAATTGTGACTGCTTTACGACGGTCAGTCAGATAACCTCACGCGAGTGTAAATATCTGCTCGGCAAAGAGGCGGACATTATAACTCCCAATGGTTTTGAAGAAAACATGGTTTGGGACAGGGAAACGATGGCGGAGAAACGTGCCTCTTCTCGTAAACTCATGATAGAGGTGGCGGAGATGATTCTCGGCAAGAAGTTCGAGAAAGAACCGTTCATCGTGGCTACGAGCGGACGTTACGAATATAAGAACAAAGGGTTGGATGAATATATCGACTCTTTGGCGTTGTTGAAAGACGACGCCTCTCTCGGTCGTGACATCCTCGCCTACATAATGGTTCCGGGTTGGAATCTCGGTCCGAGAAAAGACCTTCAGGCGGCTTTGGCGGGTGAACCGTTCAACGCCGAAACGCATGTGTTCAAGAACCTAACACACTACATAGGCGACAATGATAATGATGCGGTTATAAATCATCTGCGCAAGTCGGCACTCGTTGACGGAAACAGGGTGAACGTGGTTTTTGTTCCCGCCTATCTGAACGGTGTGGACGGAATCTTTAACAAGCATTACTATGACTTGTTACCTGGCTTTGACGCCACTATATTCCCCTCTTACTATGAGCCGTGGGGTTATACTCCCCTTGAGAGCATAGCTTTCGGGGTTCCTTCGGTGACGACCTCTCTGGCCGGTTTCGGCTGTTGGGTGAAAGAGCACTCTGAGAATCACGAGGGTGTGTGCGTGATAGACCGAAACGACTTCGACGATGACTCTGTAAGGGAGTCTATCGCTTCGGTGATAAGAGGCTATCTCTCTCAGAATGACGATCAGCTGAACGCTCTTCGTGAGGCGGCAATGAGACTGTCGCATACCGCATTGTGGAAAAATCTAATCCAAAACTATTATAACGCATTTGACAAAGCGATGAATGAATCGGAAATAAACAACGACCGCTTCATCTCTGACGGAGGTGAAGTTCATGAGCAGGCAGTTTATCTGAAGCAGCAGGTCGCATTGGAGTCGTCTCCCTCTTGGACACGTGTTCTCATAGAACGCAGATTGCCCGAGAGACTGCGTCCGTTGGATGAGCTCTCTTATAATATGTGGTGGTCATGGACGCTCGAAGCCCGTGAGCTTTTCGAGTCGATAGACCCGAAATTGTGGCTCGAATTTGAGCGTAACCCGATAGCCCTTTTGGATAACCTTACAACGGACCGTCTTGCGGAGCTTGAGAAAGACAGCTCTTTCCTCGCTCACATGGATGCCGTATATGCGATGTTCAAAGACTATATGTCTAAAAAGGCTGAGGCTAAAGGTACGAAAATCGCCTATTTCAGCATGGAGTACGGTATCCACTCTTCATTGAAGATATATTCCGGCGGTTTGGGTATCCTTGCGGGCGACTACCTCAAAGAGGCGAGTGACAAAAACATTCCCATGGTTGCGTTGGGTCTCCTTTACAGATATGGATATTTCACGCAGAAGATTAGCTCAAGCGGCGAGCAGGAAGCGGGCTATGAGCCTCAGAACTTCTTTAAGTTGCCCATTACCCCTGTCAGAGGCGGTGGCGGCGAGTGGGTATCCATCCGTCTTGATTATCCGGGTCGTGAGGTGAAAGCGCGTCTTTGGAGATGTGATGTCGGTAGAACGGAGCTTTACCTGCTCGACACCGATGACACGGCAAACCAGCACGAGGACAGAACGATAACTTATCACCTTTACGGCGGTGACTGGGAGAACCGTCTCAAACAGGAGATTCTTCTCGGTATCGGCGGTATAAAGGTTCTCGACGCTCTCGGAATAACGGCGGACGTTTATCACTGCAACGAGGGTCACGCGGCGTTCATCGGTCTGCGCAGAGCCGCCGACCTTATCGAAAGCAAAGGTCTATCGTTCAGCGAGGCGCTCGAAGTGGTCAGAGCATCGTCGCTCTTCACAACACATACGCCCGTGCCCGCAGGTCACGACTCGTTCCCCGAGGATATGATACGTCAGTACCTCAACACGATGCCCGACAGACTCAAGATAACATGGGAACAGTTCCTCAGCCTTGGTAAACGTAACCCCGAAGACCATGAGGAGAGATTCTCTATGAGTCATTTGGCATGTATCATGTCGCAGGAGGTGAACGGCGTAAGTTGGCTCCACGGTGAGGTGTCGAAAGACATTCTCGGTGACATATGGCCCGGATACTTCAAGCAGGAGCTTCATATCGGTTATGTGACAAACGGTGTTCACTATCAGACATGGACAGCCTCTGTGATGCAGGATATATACAATAAGTATATGGGCGAGTCGCTCGCTTCGCACTACTATGACCAGAGTATCTGGAAAGGAATACGTAATGTTCCAGACAAAGAGTTGTGGGACGCTCGTATGATATTGAAAGAGAAGCTGGTTAAGCACATAAAACGAAAAGTGAAGAATCCCAATCACTATCGTTTCGAGTCGCCCTCGCAGATGGTCAAGATTCTCGAACAGCTTTCTTCCGACAAGCTGACTATTGGTTTTGCCCGTCGTTTTGCGACATACAAACGTGCGTATCTGCTTTTCACCAACCTCGAACGTCTTTCGGCTATTGTAAACAATCCCGAACGTCCCGTTCAGTTTGTGTTTGCGGGTAAGGCTCACCCCAATGACAAGCCGGGTCAGGATTTGATAAAACGTATTGTTGAGGTTGCCGCCATGCCTGAGTTTGCGGGTAAGATAATCTTCCTCCAGAACTACGACATGGAGGTTGCCCGTCGTATGGTTCAGGGTGTCGATGTATGGATGAATACTCCGACAAGACCTCTCGAAGCCTCAGGTACATCAGGCGAGAAAGCTGTCATGAACGGTGTTCTTCATTTCAGTGTTCTCGACGGCTGGTGGGTTGAAGGTTACAAGGAGAATGCCGGTTGGATGCTTCCCATGGAACGTACTTTCGATGACCAGCGCCGTCAGGACGAGCTTGACGCCGAGACTATATACACAATCATCGAGGAGTCGATAGCTCCCGCTTACTACAACCGTGACAAAGACGGTGTTTCTTCACAGTGGGTAAGCTACATCAAGAACTCGATTGCTGACGTGGCGTCTAACTTCACCACCAAGCGTATGATTGAGGATTATCAGAGTCGCTTCTATGAAAAACTCAGAGAGCGCAGTGAGAAACTCATGCTTGACAACTATTCTGAAGCTCGTACCATTGCGGCATGGAAGCGTCGTGTCAGTCGTCAGTGGAACACTCTCCGTGTCATTGAGTCCAAGACGTATGACGTCTCTAAAGAGGCTATCGTAACGGGCAACATGTACAAGACGGAGGTTGTCATTGACCCGGGAGAGTTGAAACCCGAAGATATAGGAGTGGAATTGGTTATGGCTGAATCAATCGTTGAAAACAGCCCCGTCGATGTCATTGAGGTACAGCCCCTCACACTCATCGAGAACCAGAATGGTCAGCTCCATTATATGGCTGAACTTTCACCCCGCAAGACAGGTGCCTTCGACGTCGCCGTCCGCATATACGCTCACAACGACAAGTTACCCAACAGAATGGATTTTGCACTTGTCAAATGGTGCTAAACAAACAATACATTAAAAAAGAGGGTCTCAGTAATAAAAAAACTGAGACCCTCTTTTTTAATGTATTATCTGTTTAGCACCATTTGACAAGTGCAAAATCCATCCTGTTGGGTAGCTTGTCGTGAACTCTCCGAGGGGTCTGCCGACGGCGTTACTTTGTCCCTCGACAAAGTAACCAAAACGAGGGGGCACAGCCCCTTCTGACCATGTCATACTCATTTGGCTCATTATCTTTTACGAAGTCGGCATCTGACCGTTTGTCGCCTCCCGTATGTCGCTTCCCACATCTTTACGAATGAAACCATAGTTGCCGGACTTTATTAAGTAAAATATGACGGCGGACGTTGATAAAATTGTCGAAAAGGAATACGACTCATAAAAATATGCTGCAATTAAATTTTGATACTTTAATATTATTGACTTCGGAAATCGAGTTTCCCGACTTCTATAATAAAAGTGTTAAAGTTCACATTATAAGCATATTTTTTTGGTGGAATCGTAAAAAATAGTTACCTTTGCCTACTTTTAGTTGTTAACTGAAGCAAGTGTCAGAGCTCTGATGCTACGCTAATTGCGTGGTTATCAGAGTAGTTGGCATACTACTTCAAAAAAATTCTTTATTATGACAGATCCTATAGCGGATTTTCTGACGAGAGTCAGAAACGCAGTGAAAGCCAACCACAAGACGGTTGAAGCTCCTGCATCAAAAATGAAAAAGGAAATAACCAAGATTCTCCACGAACAGGGTTATATCCTTGCCTACAAATTCATCACGGACGAGCGTGGTTACGAGCAGATTAAAATCGCTCTCAAATACCACCCCGTAACCAAACAGCCCGCAATCAAAAACCTTACACGTGTGAGCCGTCCTGGTCTTCGTCGTTATGCGTCATGCGCCGAGCTTCCCCGCGTGTTGAACGGTTTGGGTATTGCTATTTTGTCGACTTCAAAAGGTATCATGACGGACAAGAGCGCTCGTGTTCAGAAAGTCGGCGGTGAAGTATTGTGTTATATTTATTAAACAGTTAAGAAAATGTCAAGAATTGGAAAAGCTCCTGTAAACTTGCCTAAAGGTGTGACCGTAACGATCGCTCCCGACAACACGGTAAGCGTTAAAGGGCCTCTTGGAACACTCTCACAGAAGGTTGATCCCGACATCACCGTAAAACAGGAGGGTGAATCTTTGGTCTTCACACGCCCGACAAACCAGCCCCGTCACCGTTCAATGCACGGTCTCTATCGCGCGTTGATTCACAACATGGTTGTAGGCGTATCGGAAGGTTATGAGAAGAAACAGGAATTCATCGGTGTCGGCTACAAAGTCGAAGCCAAAGGTCAGATCCTCGAGATGAGCCTCGGTTTCTCACACGATATTCACTTCCAGCTTCCCGCTGAAGTAAAGGCAGAAGTTTTCGCTGAGAAGAAAGGTAACCCCATCCTTACACTCAAATCTGCTGACAAACAGCTCTTGGGTCAGGTTGCCGCAAAAATACGTTCTCTCCGCAAACCGGAACCCTACAAAGGTAAAGGTATCCGCTTCGTCGGCGAGGTTATCAGACGTAAGGCAGGTAAATCTGCTAATGCTAAATAATTATAATCCACTTTTAAGATTATGGCGCTTAATAAAATACAAAGAAGAGTCCGCATCAAAATGCGTATCCGCAAGGTGGTTAGCGGAACTGCCGAAAGACCTCGTATGTCTGTTTTCAGAAGCAACAAGCAGATTTACGTTCAGATTATCGACGACCAGACAGGTTCTACTCTTCTGTCAGCCTCTTCAAAAGACAAAGAGATTGCTACAGAAGTTGCGGGCAAAAACAAATCAGAAGTTGCGGCGATTGTTGGTAAACTCGTTGCAAAACGTTCTGCAGAGAAGGGTATCACCACTGTCTCTTTCGACCGTAACGGTTACCTGTACCACGGTAGAGTAAAAATGTTAGCGGACGCTGCCAGAGAGGGCGGCCTTAAATTCTAATCGACATGTCAAACAGCAACATAAAGAAAGTAAGAACAAGCGACCTCGAGCTCAAAGACAGACTCGTGAGCATCCAGCGCGTCACCAAGGTGACCAAAGGTGGTCGTACATTCACCTTCTCGGCAATCGTAGTTGTGGGTAACGAAAACGGTATCGTAGGCTACGGTCTGGGTAAGGCAAACGAGGTTACGGCAGCCATCGCCAAAGGTGTTGAGGATGCAAAGAAAAACCTCATCAAAGTTCCCGTGCTCAAAGGCACTATTCCCCACGAACAGGAGTTCCGTTACAGCGGTTCGTTGGTTCTCCTCCGCCCCGCAGCTGCCGGTACCGGTGTGAAAGCGGGTGGTGCGATGCGTGCCGTGCTTGAAAGCGTAGGCATCAGCAACGTCCTTGCAAAGAGCAAAGGTTCTTCTAACCCCCACAACCTCGTGAAAGCGACTGTTGCCGCTCTCGCTGAGCTTCGTGATGCTTATAGCATCGCAGAGGTTAGAGGTGTATCGCTCGACAAAGTGTTTAACGGTTAATTCTTTTGAAAATGTCAAAGATTAAGATAACTCAGGTAAAAAGCCGAATCGGTGCTTCGAAGATTCAGAAAGCGAATCTCGACTCACTCGGTCTTCGCAAAGTGAATCAGACCGTTGAGCACGAGGCTTCGAATGTAATACTCGGCATGGTGAACAAAGTGGCTCACCTTGTTAAAGTAGAAGAAGTTAAGTAAATAATCCTTTTATACCGTATATAGCGATGAATTTAAGTAATTTGAAACCCGCGAAAGGTTCAGTAAAATCAGAGAAGCGTATCGGTCGCGGTCAGGGCTCCGGTTACGGAGGAACTTCAACTCGCGGTCATAAAGGTGCAAAATCACGTTCAGGTTACTCAAGCAAACGTGGTTTCGAAGGTGGTCAGATGCCGCTCCAGCGTCGTCTTCCCAAATTCGGTTTCAAGAACATCAACCGTGTGGAGTATAAAGCAGTCAACATAGGAGTAATCGAAGAGCTTGCCTCTAAGAAATCTCTCACCGACATCAATATCGACACCCTCATCGAGGCTGGTTTCGTTTCTAAAAACGATAAAGTGAAGATTCTCGGTTCAGGAGAGCTCAAAGCGAAAGTCAATGTTTCTGCTCACGCCTTCTCAAAAGGAGCTGCCGCAGCAATCGAAGCTAACGGCGGTCAGGCAATAAAACTCTAAATCGATGAAGAAATTAATCGAAACCCTCAAGAATATATTTAAGATAGAAGAACTCAGAAAGCGTATCCTCTATACGCTGGGTCTTCTTCTTATATATCGATTGGGAAGCTTCGTGACCATGCCGGGTATAGACCCTAATGCCCTCACAGGCCTGCAAAACCAGGTCGAGGGCAACGGTCTTCTCGACCTGATGAACATATTCAGCGGCGGTGCCTTCTCAAACGCTTCAATCTTCGCCTTGGGTATCATGCCCTACATCTCTGCATCAATCGTGATACAGTTGCTGGGTATTCTGGTGCCTTACTTCCAGAAGATGCAGCGTGAGGGCGAGAGCGGTCGTCGTAAACTCAACCAGTGGACCCGTTACCTCACCATTTTGGTGTTGCTGGTGCAGGGTCCCGCCTACCTTGTGAACCTCCACGCACAGATTCCCGCGTCGGCGTTCGTAATGGGTTCGGGCATGATGTTTACGGTGACGGCGACTATCGTGCTGATAGCAGGTACTATGTTCGTCATGTGGCTCGGCGAGAAAATCACCGATAAGGGTATCGGTAACGGTGTGTCGCTCATCATCATGGTGGGTATTATCGCACGTCTGCCCTACGCGTTGGTCGGTGAGTTGTTCGCACGTTTCACGGAATCTACGGGTGGTGCCGTTGCGTTTGTCGTTGAGATGTTCGTTCTCTTCGTGATATTCGCGCTCACTATCGCGTTGGTTCAAGCCACGAGAAAGATCCCGGTACAGTACGCGAAACGTATTGTAGGTAACAAGCAATACGGCGGCGCTCGTCAATATATTCCCATGAAAATCAATGCAGCCGGAGTTATGCCTATCATCTTCGCGCAGGCGCTCATGTTCGTGCCTCTCATTTTCGAGCAGTTCGAATCTACGCGCGGCGTGGCATCGGTATTCTCTGACTACACGGGCTTCTGGTACAACTTCATCTTCGCTCTGTTGGTTATAGCGTTTACCTATTTCTACACGGCAATCACGGTTAACCCCATGATGATGAGCGAGGACATGAAGCGTAACGGCGGTTTCATTCCCGGTGTAAAACCCGGTAAGAAGACAGCCGACTACCTCGATACGATTATGTCTCGTATTACTCTGCCCGGTTCGATTTTCCTCGCGATTATCGCGATTCTTCCCGCTTTCGCAATGAAGGTCGGTGTCAACAACCAGTTCGCTCACTTCTTCGGCGGTACATCGCTGTTGATTCTTGTGGGTGTGATTCTCGACACTCTCCAGCAGATTGAAAGCTATCTTCTTCTCCGTCACTATGACGGTCTGATGAAGAGCGGACGAATCAAAGGTCGCACGGGAATGTAGTGCAAGGCACGCACAACATATATACACAATAAGTTTCGATGATTGAATTAAGAACAGAGGAAGAGATTGAGATTCTTCGTGAGAACAATCTTCTTGTATCGCGGACGCTCGCCGAAGTCGGCAAGCATATCAAGCCGGGTGTAAAGACCAAGGAGCTTGACCGCATAGCGGAGGATTACATCCGTTCGCACGGAGCTGTTCCCGCCTTCCTCGGGTATGAAGGTTATCCCGCCACATTGTGTGTCTCGGTCAACGAGCAGGTGGTACACGGTATCCCCGGCGATTATGAGTTGAAAGAGGGCGACATCGTATCTGTCGATTGCGGTACGTTTATGAAGGGGTTTTGTGGTGACTCTGCGTACACCTTCGGTGTGGGTGAAGTAGCAGAAGAGGTGAGCCGCCTTATGGCAGTCACTAAAGAAGCTCTTTTTAAGGGTGCCGAACAGGCAATAGCCGGCAACAGGGTTGGCGATATAGGCTACGCTGTGCAGACACATGCCGAAAAACACGGATACTCGGTCGTTCGCGAACTTGTCGGTCACGGAATCGGTCGCAAGATGCACATGAGTCCCGAAGTTCCCAACTATGGGGCGCGAGGACGAGGACCTCTCTTGAAGAAAGGGATGGTCATCTGCATAGAACCGATGATAAACATGGGGACACGACATGTCGTTTGGGGCAGAGACGGCTGGACCGTAAGCGCTCGTGACGGAAAACCGTCGGCTCACTATGAGTTCGCGGTTGCCGTGGGAGCAGGGAAACCCGACATACTGACAACTTTTGATTACATCGAAGCTGAACTAAATCAAACCTCTAATTAAATGGCTAAGCAGGCAGCAATTGAAAAAGACGGTACTATTATCGAAGCGCTATCAAACGCAATGTTCCGTGTAGAGCTCGACAATGGCCATGTAATTACCGCTCACATATCGGGGAAGATGAGGATGCATTACATCAAGATTCTGCCCGGCGATAAGGTGAAGGTTGAGATGTCGCCCTACGACTTGAGCAAAGGCAGAATCTCTTTCAGATACAAATAGTTGTTTGTTGAGAGAAAAGTTCTTATCTTTGCGCTTTCGCGAGGCGGAAGAGGTCTTGTGACGACAAGTTAAACAGTTGATAATCAGATTAAAATTATCTTCGATGAAAGTTAAAGCATCAATCAAAAAGCGCAGCGAAGATTGCAAAATCGTAAGACGCAAAGGTCGCCTCTACGTTATTTGCAAAAAAAATCCCAAGCTGAAAATGCGCCAGGGTTAATCCCTTAAACCTTTTAAAACAAAAGTTGAAATCATATTATGGCACGTATAGTTGGTGTTGATTTACCTAAAAATAAGAGAGGCGTAATAGGCCTCACCTATATCTACGGCATCGGTTTGAGCACCGCTCAGGAGATTCTTGCCAAAGCGGGCATCGACCAGAACATAAAAGTTAAAGATTGGAACGATGATCAGGTTACCTCTATCCGTAACATCATCGCTTCTGAAGGTTACAAAGTTGAAGGTGAACTTCGTTCGTCTGTTCAGCTTAACATCAAACGTTTGATGGATATCGGTTGCTATCGTGGCATCCGTCACCGTCTTGGTCTTCCCCTCCGTGGTCAGAGCACCAAAAACAACGCTCGTACTCGCAAGGGTAAGAAGAAAACAGTAGCAAACAAGAAAAAAGCAACCAAGTAATCGTAATTAGCAATGGCAAAGAAAACTGCGACAGTTAAAAAGAAAGTTGTTAAGGTCGATGCGGTAGGGCAGGCCCACATTCATTCAACCTTTAACAATGTAATCGTGACCCTCGCCAACTCACAGGGTCAGGTAATCAGCTGGAGTTCAGCCGGAAAAATGGGTTTCCGCGGCTCTAAGAAAAATACTCCCTATGCAGCTCAGACTGCAGCTCAGGATTGCGCCAAAGTTGCTTACGACTTGGGTTTGCGCAAGGTTAAAGTTTATGTGAAAGGTCCCGGTGCGGGTCGTGAATCGGCTATCCGCACAATCAACGGCGCCGGCATCGAGGTGACTGAAATCATCGACGTTACTCCGCTGCCCCACAACGGTTGTCGTCCCCCCAGCAGAAGACGCGTCTGATTCTTTCTGCAGACTTTTACACATTTTTTCATTTAATCAGTAAAAATTAAAAAAGTTTATCAATGGGACGATATATAGGACCTAAAACAAAGATCGCCAGAAAATTCGGCGAAGCCATTTTCGGCAGTGACAAATATTTCGAGAAGAAAAACTTCCCCCCGGGACAGCACGGTTTGAGCCGTAAGCGTAAAAAACTTTCTGAGTACGGCGTTCAGCTCAAAGAAAAACAGAAAGTGAAAGCTATCTACGGCATGCAGGAAAAACAGTTCCGTCGTGCGTTCCACTCAGCTCACCGCATGGGTGGTGTGACCGGTGAAAACCTCGTTAAGATTCTTGAGAGCCGTCTCGACAACGTGGTTTATCGTTTGGGCATAGCTCCCACTCGTTCAGCCGCTCGTCAGCTCGTTTCTCACCGTCACATCGTGGTTAACGGCGAAGTTGTGAACATACCGTCTTATTCACTCAAACCTGGTGAGACAGTAGGTGTTCGCGAAAAGAGCAAATCATTGGAAGTGATTCAGAACTCATTGGCCGGCAACGCAGTGCGTTTCGCTTGGCTCGAATGGGACGGTGCTTCAATGACCGGTAAGTTCGTTCAGGCGCCCGAGCGCACAGATATTCCCGAAAATATCAACGAACAGCTCATCGTCGAATTGTACTCTAAGTAGTAGTTATTAAAAACCAACAGTAATCATGGCAATACTCGCTTTTCAAAAACCTGACAAGGTTATCATGCTGGACTCAACGGCAGAGTTCGGACGCTTCGAGTTCCGTCCTCTCGAACCGGGATACGGCATGACTGTAGGTAATGCTCTCCGTCGCGTACTCCTCTCTTCACTCGAAGGCTACGCCATCACAACAGTGAAAGTGCCCGGTGTCGCTCACGAATTCGATACCATAAAAGGAGTAATGGAGGAGATGATTGACATTATCCTCAACCTCAAACAGGTTCGTTTCGCCAAAACATCGGAAGATGTTGATGGCGAGAAAGTTACCGTGAACGTGGTAGGTCTCACTGAACTGACAGCCGGCTACATCTCTAACTTCCTGACAGGTTTCAAGGTTTTGAATCCCGAGCTTGTGATATGCCGACTGGACCCCGAAGCTCGCTTCCAGATGGAGCTTACCATAGGCAAAGGCCGTGGTTATGTCCCTGCCGACGAAAATCGACCCGCCGACAACACAGATGTGGCTCTCTTGCCCATCGACTCGATTCACACTCCCATCAAGAATGTGAAATATTGGGTGGAACCCTATCGTGTCGAACAGAAAACCGACTACGACAAACTCAATATCGAGATAACGACCGACGGTTCGATACATCCGAAAACAGCTCTCAAAGAGGCTGCAAAAATCCTTATCCAGCACTTCATGCTCTTCTCTGACGAGCGTATAACTCTGGATGTGGAAGAAAAAGCAACCACCGAAGAGTTCGACGAAGATGTGCTTCACATGCGTCAGCTGCTCAAAACAAAACTTACCGAACAGGATCTCTCTGTACGCGCTCTCAACTGCTTGAAAGCCGCTGAAGTGGAGACAATAGGTGACCTGGTGCGATTCCAGAGAGCCGACCTGCTCAAGTTCCGTAACTTCGGTAAGAAGTCGCTCTCTGAGCTCGACGAGCTGCTCGCAAATCTGAACCTCAGCTTCGGAATGGATGTTGCTAAATACAAATTGGATAAGGACTAAGCCCCGGGCGAGGTCAAAATCTTAATCGCAAGAACAGTTAATAATGAGACACAATAGAACAATCAACCACCTCGGTAGAACAGCTTCACACCGTAAAGCCCTGCTCTCAAACATGGCGGTGTCGCTGATAATGCACAAACGCATTACCACTACTGTGGCTAAGGCAAAGGCGCTCAAAATGTTCATTGAGCCCATCATAACAAAATCTAAATCAGACACTACTCCCTCACGTCGTAACGTTTTCTCTTATCTCAAGGATAAGAACGCTACAACCGAGTTGTTCCGTGTCATAGCACCCAAAGTGGCTAACCGTCCCGGTGGTTACACCCGTATCCTCAAAACAGGTTTCCGTCAGAGCGACGCCGCTGAAATGTGCTTCATCGAACTCGTTGACTTCAACGACGTTTACTCAATGAACAAAGGCACAGCCAAAGCATCAGACAAGCCCAAGACTCGCCGTTCTTCTAAGAAGAAAGCGACTGAGACTCCCGCTGCTGAAGCTCCCGCCGCTACTGAAACAACTGAAACTCCCGCCGCTGAATAAGACGGCTACAATAAGGGTAAAAAGAAACCCCGATGACTATTGTCGTCGGGGTTTCTTTTTGCCCTTATGTGCCGTCTTATCAGTGCGGGAGTTTCAGTTGTTTCAGTAGCGGCGGGAGCTTCAGCAGCGGGAGCCTCAGTCGCTTTCTTCTTAGAAGAACGGCGAGTCTTAAATAGTGTCTCCGACGGGTCTGCCGGTCTGCCGACGGCGTTACTTTGTCCCTCGACAAAGTAACCAAAACGAGGGGGCACAGCCCCTTTTGACCATGTCATACCCCGTTGGCTCATTATCTTCTGGGAAGTCGGTATCTCACCGTTTGTCGCCTCCCGAATATCGTCTCCCGCTTTCTCGACCCGCACCCATGACACCATAGTTTCCTGACTTTCCTGATATAATAGATGACGACTAGGCCTATAAGCGATTCATATGAAAACGATACCGATGAAAATGATATTTATAAATGATGATACTTATAAATGATGATGACGGGGTACACTAATTAACTTGTCGTAATTGAAACTGAAAAGAGAATATAAATAGAAACGACGGGGTACGTTAATCGACTTGTTGGAGAAATATTATGTGTGATTTGATGTATTATAAAAAAGTCTGTTACCACGTTTATATTTCTATACTTCTATATTTCTGTATTTCGATGTGTAATGTGAGAAACATAGTTTTTTATATGAAAATGAGTGTTGAAGTTTTTTTGGGGGGGAAGAAAAGTAAAAAACATTTTTTTGTAATAAAAATGTGATGCTGTCGTATTTCGCATAAATACATGGTTTTAGGTGTGTTTTTAGTGCTTGTATAGGTGCCGTTTGGAGTGTTTTTTCGTGTAACGGGAAACACTCTTTTTTAGTTTGGCACGCACTTTGCAATGTATATGTCAAAGAGCAATGATGAAGCTCTGAAAGATGATAACAAAAAATAAATTATTCAATATTTTAATACTTAAAGCCATGAAAAAGAGATATTTCGCATTAGTAGCAGCCGCTTTCGTAGTTTTCGCCGCTCCCTCATGCAGCAAAGACATGATTGAAAGAGATTACGCTCCCGAAAGTGAAGTATTGAATGACTTTGATTCAGCCAAAAACAACGAGGCGGACAACAACAATGAAGACAGCGGTTCTGTAAGTGAAAACAACGGTGTAAATTCAGGTGTAGAGGTTGACGGTTGGAATGACGGCGGTTCAATGGATATAGTCGTATCTTAATGAAACAGACACGATATGGACATAAAGAATTATATAATAAATTATAGATAGAGAATAATATAAATAAAACCTCGCCAATTTTGGCGAGGTTCTTTTTTATCGGTGTTTTATTTCTTTTTCCTCTCTTTTTTATTTGAGTCCCGCTATGTCTATATGGGACGATACATACTCTTTATCTATCACTAATTTCCCTCCGAGAGCCTCTCCGTCAAACATGGCGTCAATCATGACCGATTCACATATCGAACGGAGTCCGCGGGCGCCCATTTTGTTGACTACGGCTTTTTCGACAATGTAGTCGAGAGCGTCGTCGGTCACTTCGAGGTCGATGTTGTCCATCGCCATGAGACGCTTGTATTGCTTTATGATAGCGTTTCGCGGCTCGGTCAATATACGCCTGAGGGCGGCGGAGTCGAGAGGGTCGAGATAGGTGAGTACGGGAAGACGGCCTACAAGTTCGGGGATGAGACCGAACGAACGAATGTCTTGGGGTGAGACATATTTCAACAGATTCTCTTTGTCAACACCCTCGCGACGTGATGAGGTGCCGTAGCCGACAGCACGTGTGTTCAGTCGGGATGCTATCTTGCGCTCTATGCCGTCAAAGGCGCCGCCGCAGATGAAGAGAATATTGCGGGTGTCCACCTGTATGAATTTCTGTTCCGGATGCTTGCGGCCTCCTTCGGGCGGAACATTGACAAGCGTACCTTCGAGAATCTTGAGCAACGCCTGCTGGACACCTTCGCCCGATACGTCTCGTGTGATGGAGGTGTTCTCGCCTTTGCGGGCAATCTTGTCAATCTCGTCGATGAATATGATACCGTATTCGGCGCGAGCCACGTCATAGTCCGCCGCCTGAAGGAGACGGGTCAATATATTTTCGACATCCTCGCCGACATAACCTGCCTGTGTCAGTACGGTTGCATCCACTATCGTGAAAGGCACTTCGAGAAGTCGCGCTATCGTACGGGCGAGCAGGGTTTTGCCCGTACCTGTGCTGCCGACAAGCAGAACGTTGCTTTTTTCGAGCTCCACATCGACGTTACGGTCGGATGAGAGGTGAATGAGTCGTTTGTAGTGGTTATATACGGCAACGGAGAGATATTTTTTCGCGCTATCCTGACCTATAACGTATTCGTCGAGGATGGCTTTTATCTCTTTGGGTTTGAGGAGTTTTTTCTCGTCCATGTGAAAGCCTTTGCGCTTTCGGTCGGCGTTCTCCTCCTTTATTATCATGTGTCCGCGTTCGATACACTCGGAACAGATGTTGGCTCCGTCACCTTGGAACATCAGCTCGGTTGGCTTTATCGTCTCGCCGCAGAACGAGCATCGGCGTTCGTATCCGCCGTTGTTTTTTCTGTTGTCCGCCATTTTACTTCTCCTTTTCTTTGTTGTGTTTGGTCAGCACCTCGTCGATGAGACCGTATTCGACCGCTTGCGATGATGTGAGCCAATAGTCGCGGTCGGCGTCGGCGGCAATTTTCTCTATGGGGGTACCGCTGTGGTGTGCCAGTATCTCGTAGAGCTCCTGTTTTGTCTGCGCTATCTGGCGGGCGGTTATCTCTATGTCGGACGCCTGACCCTCGACGCCGCCGAGCGGCTGGTGTATCATCACGCGGGAGTGGGGGAGTGCATATCTCTTTCCTGCTGCGCCTGCCGTCAGAAGTACCGCGCCCATTGACGCCGCCATGCCCGTACAGATTGTAGCCACGTCACAGCTTACAAGCTGCATCGTGTCATAGATACCAAGACCCGCAGAGACGGAGCCGCCGGGGGAGTTGATGTATATCTGTATGTCGCTGTCGGGGTCGGTCGATTCGAGGAAAAGGAGCTGTGCCTGTATTATGTTGGCTGCGTCGTCATAGACAGGGCATCCCAAAAAGATGATTCTGTCCATCATCAGACGTGAGAAGACGTCCATCTGTGCCACGTTGAGCTGTCTCTCCTCGATGATTGTCGGGGAGATATAGTCTGCCACGATGGACTGGTAACGGTTCATCGAGAGGCTGCTTATGCCTGACGACAACGCGTATTTCTGAAACTCGTTTTTCATATCGTGTGATTCGTTGTTGAGGAAAACAAAGGTAACCATAAAAGCCGAAAATCGCAAGAGGCGGATGTTGGCGTGAAGGGCTCTTGTTTTATTGTCTGAGTCGCTCTTTGAGGGCGGAACGTGTGCGGAGTGGTGTGAAAAATATCTTGCAAAACTTTCATAATCTAAAAAATAGAGATACCTTTGTGCGGCAAGGTGCTCAAGTTTCTGAGCTTAAAAGGGAAAGCCGTGAGATTCGGCTACAGTTCCCGCTGCTGTAAGTCGGTAGTAGGTGGCGTTTTGTCGGGGGTAAGACCCGTTGACGGTGCGTAATCTTTCTGCCGGGCGACAACCTGTCACTGAGGCATAAGCCTCGGGAAGACGTCGCCCAAACGACGAGTCAGAAGACCTGCCTTGCGACAGTCATGCTGCGGCCTGCGGTGAATGGGCTCGAAACGGCATAGCCTCTTGCTCTATCTCCGTTTTGTCTTTTTCGTCCGTGGCGTCCGCCAATTTTGGATAGATGAAACGACTTGCATTTGTCATAACGATTATTATTGTCTCGATGGTTCACTCTTCGGTCATGGCGCAGGATTTCAGCGACATAGACTCTGTTCAGAACATCGAGGAGGTGACCGTTTACGGGCGTAGGAACGTGCCGTCGGTGATACCCGCTCAGACGCTGGCGGGGGCGGAGCTTAAAAAACTAAGCTCCAACTCGGTGGCGGATGCGATACGCTATTTCTCGGGCGTTCAGATAAAGGATTACGGGGGTATCGGCGGTCTCAAAACGGTCAATATCCGAAGCATGGGCAGTCAGCATGTGGGGGTCTTTTATGACGGGATACAGCTCGGCAACGCGCAGAACGGACAGATAGACCTCGGACGCTTTTCGCTCGACAACATGGAGGCGGTATCCATATACAACGGTCAGAAGAGCTCCATGCTTCAGAGTGCGAAAGACTACGCCTCGGCGGGTAGCATATATATGCGAACGAGAACGCCCTATTTCGACGGCGACAAGAATAATAATCTCGATGTCGGTTTTAAGACGGGCTCTTTCGGCACCGCCAATCCGTCTGTCTTGTGGGAACACCGCTTCAATGACAAGATAAGCAGTTCGGTGAGTGCGGAGTATCTCTATACCACGGGTCGTTATAAGTTCAGCTACTCCAAGGTTGACGGCTACGACACCACCGAGGTAAGGCGTAACGGCGATGTGAGCGCGTTGAGAGCGGAAGCCGCCCTTTTCGGTACGCTCAATGACGGACGCTGGAGGGTCAAAACCTATTTTTATGACTCGGAGCGAGGCTATCCCGGTGCTTCCGTGCGTGAGGAACCGGGTAAGTTCAAGAATGAGGACCGACAGTGGGACCGCAACTTCTTTGTGCAGGGGTCGTTCAACAAGACGGTGGCGTCGTTCTACAACGTTATGGTCAACGCCAAGTATGCCTACGACTATCTGCGTTACATGTCCGACCCGAGACTGGATGTCTCGACGATGTTTGTCGATAACCGCTACCGTCAGCAGGAGTGTTATCTATCCGCCGCCAACGAATTCACCCTGTTCAAATGGTGGAGTCTCAATCTGGCTGCCGACTATCAATACAATACCCTCGACGCCGACCTTAACGAGTTTGTCTATCCCCGACGCAATACCGTTCTTGCCGCCGCCGCCACATCGTTCAATGTCGGAGGGCTGATGCTTCAGGGAAGTCTCCTTTACACCTTCGTGAGGGACAGAACCGACATAGGGGGAGCGACGGCGGGCGACAAGCATGAATATACACCCTCGGTGATAGCCAAATACAAGCCTTTCAAGAAACACGATTTCAACATAAGGGCGTTCTATAAGCGAATATTCAGGATGCCGACGCTCAACGACCTCTATTATACCTTTATAGGTAACAAATATCTCAAACCCGAATACACGACACAGTATAACGCCGGGTTCTTCTATTCGCGTGAGTTCAAACGTTCGTTTCAGTATCTTGAAGTGCAGGCGGACGCCTACTTCAATCAGGTGGAGGACAAGATTATCGCCACTCCCACGTCGAATCAGTTCCAATGGACGATGCTCAACCTCGGTTATGTCGAGATAAGGGGTATCGACGCCGTTGTCCAGACGACATGGCTTTTCGGCGGCAAGGTGCAGATGAACACCCGTTTCAGCTATACCTATCAGAAGGCGCAGGATTTCACCGACAAAAACAGCCCCTATTACGGTTCGCAGATACCCTATATCCCGTGGCACAGCGGTTCTGCCGTTATCGGTCTCGGTTATCGCGGCTGGGGACTGAATTACAGCTTCATATATACGGGAGAGAGATATGAGTCGGTGGCGAATATTCCCGAGAACTACGCCCAGCCGTGGTACACCCACGACATGTCGCTCTCAAAGACATTCAACATAGGCAAGGTGAGACTTCGTGCCACGGGAGAGATTAACAACATCTTCAACCAGCAATATGAGGTGGTTCAATGTTATCCGATGCCCGGGACCAATTTCAAGATAAAAATAAACGTAATGATATGAGAAAGATTCTGTCGATAACCTTTATTGTCTGCGTAGCCCTCTTTTCGTGCCGCAAGCCCGAGACCACTCTCCCTTCGGAGGAGATAAGGATTGACGGCAGCGGGATGCACCTCAAATATGTAAAAGGCTTCTATCTGCTCAACGAGGGTAACATGGGCAGCAACAAGGCGTCGCTTGATGTCTATACCTATGACGACAACACATACAGACGCAATATTTTCGGTGAGCGTAACCCCGATGTTGTCAAGGAGCTCGGCGATGTGGGCAACGACATAAAGATTTACGGCAGTCGCCTTTATGCCGTCATCAACTGCTCCAATCTCGTGGAGGTGATGCGTGCCTCGGATGCGCGTCATATAGGTGTGGTGTCGATACCCAATTGCCGTTATGTCACTTTCGACGGACCCTATGCCTATGTCAGCTCATATGCAGGACCCGTCGCAATCGACCCCTCTGCCCGTCTGGGCTATGTGGCAAAGGTGGATACCGCCACTCTTACCGTTCTGGATACATGTGTCGTCGGTTATCAGCCCGAAGAGATGGTTATAACGGGAGGCAAGCTCTATGTCGCCAACTCGGGAGGATACAGGGCGCCCAACTACGACAGGACGGTGTCGGTCATAGACCTCGCGTCGTTCAAAGAGATAAAGAAGATAGATGTCGGAATCAATCTGCACCGCATGTGTCTCGACAGATACGGCATGTTGTGGGTGGCGTCTCGCGGTGATCATAAGGGCAGCGAAAGTCCTGACCGTTCCAAAACCTTTGTTGTCGATACGCATACCGACGAGCTGATACTCACGTTGCCCGTACCCAACAGTAACATGACGATATGCGGAGACTCCATATATGTCTATGGCACGGAGTGGAATTCGGTGACGGCGACAACCGAAAAGTCGTTCGGGATAATAGACGTCAGGTCGCGTCAGCTCGTCTCGTCGCAGATTATCACCGACGGAACGCAGGATAACATAAAGGTTCCCTATTGCATCGCGGTCAACCCCGAATCGAGACAGATATTTATCTCGGATGCGGGTGACTATGTGACACCCGGTAAGCTCTATTGTTACTCTCCCAAGGGTAAGCTGCAATGGTCAGTGACAACGGGTGACATACCCGGGCATATCGCTTTCTTCTAAACGGGAAATGCCGTCTCTATATCTCTGGACGGCAGTGAGTGGAAAAAGAGCGGTAACGGGTGAAAAAAGTTTGCTCCGACTTATCGCAGAGTCGTTCAAAAAACATATCTTTGCAGCTCTTCGCTTTTAGTGAGTCAGCCGATGAAAACCAGAAACGAATTGAAGGAGATAGCCGCGTTCATTGCCGAGTATGCGACCCTGCTGATAGGTTCGGGCGTTCATACCTCGCGCGTGGTGCGTAACTGCAAGCGCATAGGGCAGTCTCAGAATGTGGATGTGCGCATCAACTCGTCGCAGCGTACGATAGTGATGACAATCCATGACAACGACTCCGACGAGGTATATACGGAGGTGGCGGACATACCGCCTTGTCCCATCAGCTTTGAGCTCAACTCCGAGCTCAGCACCCTCAGCTGGAGTGCCGTCGATAACCACCTGCCGCTCGAGACGATAAAGGAGCGTTTCGAGAAGATAAAGGCTAAACCGAAGATAGACCAGATATATGTGTTGTGTCTGGTGGGGCTTGCCAACGCCTCGTTCTGTCGTCTTTTCGGCGGAGACATAGGCGCGATGTCGGTAGTGTTCACTTCCACGCTGATAGGCTATTTCGCCAAGCAGCAGATGTTGCATCATCATGTAAACCATTTCATCACATTTACGGCGTCGGCTCTGATAGCCTCGCTCTCGGCGTCCATATCGCTGGCTTTCAACGCCACCGCCGAGATAGCGATAGCGACCAGCGTCCTTTTCCTGATACCGGGTGTACCTCTGATTAACAGCGTGATAGACATAACCGAGGGGCATATTCTGACGGGGTGCTCGCGTCTGATTCACGCACTGTTGCTTGTGTTGTGCATAGCCATCGGCTTGTCGCTGACATTGTTCATCGTTAAAGACAGTCTCTTATGATAGCTTTCGATATTCTGGCTGACGCGTTCTTCGCGGCTGTGGCGGGGATAGGATTCGGAGCCATATCCGACCCTCCCATGCGCGCCTTTCCGTATATTGCCCTGCTTGCAGCGGCAGGACATGCGCTGCGATTCTGTCTGACAACATATTTCGGTGTCGATATAACCACAGCCTCTTTATGTGCCTCTCTGTTGATAGGCTTCGGCAGTCTGTGGCTCGGCAAGAGGATAAAGTGCCCGATGACGGTGCTTTCGATACCCGCGCTTCTGCCCATGATTCCCGGTATGTATGCCTATCGCATGGTCTTCTCTCTGATAATGTTCATGCAGCACCTTCACAACCCCGTTATGGAGCAGCACTACATGCAGCAGATGTTCCTAAACAGCGTGGTGGCGGGTAGTGTGATATTCATGCTCGCCCTCGGCGCGACGATACCGATGTTCATATCTCAGCGCAGAAGTATCTCTCTGACAAGAGAGGTGCCCGAGTCTGAACGAAAAATGGTGAAACGATGGAGATTTTTTGGGAAGCGATAGCTCGATATAACAGCGCCACATGGTGGGTTCAGCTGGTTGTCATAGTGGCGGCTGTTGTGCTGACGTTGAGGCTCGGCAAGGTTCCTACACCGCGAATGAAGCTGGTGATGAAACTCTTTTTGGCTTTGGTGAGCCTTTGGATAGCGGTTGTTTACACTCTGGTGTTCGGTCACGAACGCAGCTATGCCTCCGTGTCGGCGATATTTTGGGTAATGATTGCAGGTACATGGGTCATAGATGCCCTCATAAACTATACGGACTTTGAACCGACGCACCGCAGCAAGGCTTTGGCTGCTTTCTTATATATCCTTCCGTTGGCGTATCCTGTTATCTCGATAGCCAGAGGAATGGAATATCCTATGGTCATAACGCCGCTTATGCCCTGTTCCGTGGCGGCATTCATGACTGCCATACTGTTGAGTTTCTCAAAGCGAGCCAATCTTTTCGCCGTGCTTTTTATATGTCATTGGTCGGTGATAGGTCTGTCAAAAGCGGTGATATTCCGTGTTCCCGAAGATTTTATCCTCGCAGGGGCAATGATTCCCGCAATGTACATATTCTTCCATGACTATATTGAAAACAATGTCAAGGGCGAGAGCAAGCCTACACCTCTGACTCTTAAAATATTATTGCTGATACTTTGTTCGATAATGTCTATTTTCTTTTTGTGGAAGATATTTGAATATCTCCCGTAAAACGATATAATGACAGCGGCGGATATAAATATTACGAACCGATTACTGAAATAGCCGATTACCGAAACAATCGATTGCCGAAACAGACGATTGCCAGAACAGACGATTATCCATAACCGATTGTCAAAACAGCCGATTAATAAAACAGTGATTAACAAAATAGCGATTAGCGATTAACAAAATAGTCGATTATCAAAGCTATCGATTATCACCGTTTATAGTCGTTGTCAATCGAAAAATAAAGCCACAAAAGACATAAACATTAAAATGTGACGGGGTACGTTAATCGGATTGTCGGGAGACAATATAGATAAATAAAAAATAGTGTCATTATCGTAAAAAAATAAGGCTCAAAACATTGTTTTGAGCCTTTTGTATATGTGTTTGCGTATTAGATGAAATACGCCATTATTTCAATGATGAGAGGAATTCGTCGCTGACGCCTATTGCACGGTTGGTTATTGTGCCGTCGGGAGAGAGAACAATGATGCACGGATAACCCTCGACCTTGTATTTTGACGCCACATTGATTTTTTTGTCGTTGTTGCGTACGACTTTCCATTTCTGTGCGCCGTTGCCTGATGAAATTATCGACTCAACCACATCGTCTTTGTCTCCGTAGTTTACAGCTACAATTACATAGTTGTCGTTCTCTGACGCAAAGCGTTTCATCCTTTCGATGTCGCCACCGTCGCACCATTTGCCCCAGAAATAGATAATGGCTTTCTTACCCTCTATTACCTCGCTCAAAACGAATTTATTGCCTTCGGGAATGGTGGTTGTCTCGAAATCGACATATTTGCCACCGACAGAAACGGCTTTCAGTTCGTCAACGGCCTGTTTTTCCTGTTTGTATCTCGATTCGAGATTGCTGCCTATGAACTGCGTGAGCAGGTCGCCTGACTGTATCTTGAGAGTGGGGTAGCACTCAACGACATAATCTCTGTTGAGGCCGAGAAGATAATATGCTGAAAGGGGTGATTCGGGGTGCGTCTTGACATATTCGCCGCGCATCTTTGCCAAATCTTCGAACGCCTTGTTCTTGTCGGCGTCTCTCTTTAGCTCGTTAGCCTCTCCGTATGCCTTTTTAAAGGGTATCGCATCGGTCTCGACCTTTTTGAAATCTTCTCCGAAGACAGATGAACCTTCTATGCTGCCGACGATAATTCCGTCAACCATTTCGGCTTTGACAACGGATTTGCTTCCGGGAACAGCCACAAAATTGAATCTGGCGAAATCATTGCCGGAGATGCTGCGTGCCGTGATTGATACCTCTACCGGCTCAACGAGTGAGTCTATGAAAACAACCGATTCTCCGTTATACGGTGAAATGGTGTCGAGTCTGACACCGAATCTGCCTATCGGCATTGTCCTGATTATCAGTTCGTCTGAATGTACACCCTCTACCGATCCCACGACATCGCCTTCGGGAATCGACGCACAACTGCCCAAAAGGGCAATCATGGCAAAAAATACGATTTTTTTCATTCCGTAAATAGTTATACTTTTTTAATATATTCTTTCCGCAACCTTTTTTAGCTTACCCGCAAGGGTATTCACAAAGATAACGATTCTTTTCGTACGATGTCTTTTTCTGACGTTTTTGTTGTCTTGTAATAGACTGTCCGTATAGCGTCATGTCGTTCGACATCGCCTGTGTATTACATCTCTTTTGTACGGTTTTTCGTCCTGTTACGCAAAAACCTGTTCGGCAATGTTCTCGATGTTGTCCGCCTTGCCCATTGTGTAGAAGTGTATCACGGGCGCGCCTGCCTCTTTCAGTTCGAGGCACTGTTTCACCGCCCATTCGACACCCACTTTGCGCACCTCCGCATTGTCAGCGCATCGTGCGACCCTTGAGGCGAGCTCTTCGGGTATGTCAACATGGAACGTCTGCGGAAGCAGGGCGAGTTGTCGTAGGGTAGAGAACGGTTTGAGCGCGGGAATGACGGGTACGTTTATGCCCGCCTTGCGGCAACGCTCCACAAAGTCGAAATATTTGGAGTTGTCGAAGAACATCTGTGTGACCACATAGTCCGCCCCCATGTCAACCTTGCGTTTGAGGTGTTCGATGTCTGATGTGGGGTTTGGTGCCTCGGCATGTTTCTCGGGATATCCCGCCACTCCTATGCAGAAATCGGTCGGGTGGACGCTGTCAACTTCGGCGTCGAGCATCTTGCCGTTGTTCATGTTGACAATCTGCGCCACCAGCTCGTCGGCGTGAGAGTGCCCCCCTTGTGTCGGTCTGAACGAGTGTTCGCCGCGGAGAGTGTCGCCGCGCAACGCCAGCACGTTGTCTATACCCATGAAGTTGAGGTCTATCAGCGCGTCTTCGGTGTCGTATGCCGAGAATCCGCCGCAGATGAGGTGCGGTACCACCTCTATGCCGTAGCGTGCCTGTATCGCAGCCGATATTGCGACTGTGCCCGGACGCTTGCTGGCGATGCGACGTTCCAGCAATCCGTCCGCACGCTCAACATATTTGACATCCTCACGGTGATAGGTGACGTTGATGTATGCGGGGTCGAATCGGCGCAGACGGTCGATTGTCGAGAAGAGCGATGTTATGTCGTCGCCCTTGAGCGGGGGGAGAAGCTCGAAAGCGAAACGGCAACGTCCCGCCTTTTCAGCCTCCCTTATTATCTCTATGACTTTCATTTCAGCTGTTTTATCTTTTCTTTATCTCAAAATATACGGCGTCGGGGTGGTCGAACATCAAGCCGGATATGCTTGACGGCGGATTCATCATGAATGACTCCGTGAGGGTCACTCCGATACGTTTTTCAACGTCGAGCAGTTCGAACAGACCCTTTTTTGAGGCATGGTCGGGGCATGAGGGGTATCCGAAAGCGGGTCTTATGCCCTGATAGTCGCCTCGGAGCAATCTTTCGGGCTCCATTTTTTCATTCGGAGCGTATCCCCATTGACGGCTTCTTATCTGATAGTGCAGCCATTCGGCGAAAGCCTCGGCGAGACGGTCGCACAACAGGCTTGCCATGAGTGCGTGGTAGTCGTCTCCCTTGTCTCTGTATTGCGCTGTCAGTTTGTCGGCGTCTACGCCTGCCGTCAGGGCGAACAATCCCACGAATCCGCCTTCGGGTGATATGTAGTCGGAGAGTGAACGGCAAACACCGCTTCGGGTGAGGTGATGTTGGCGTCCGAGCGTAAGGAGGCGACTTCCTTTATCGGTTGTGACCGTTATGTCGTCACCACTCCTCTCCGCGCGCGCAATCTCCGCGACGGCACGCAGACGGGGCGTACTCATGCGGCTCATTGTCTCGAGCATGTCGAGCGAGTCTTCATACAGACGGCGCGCCTCTTCACCCTTTTGCGGGTGAGAGAATATTTCGGGATAACGCCCCTTTAGCTGCCATGCGGCGAAATAGGTGGTCCAGTTTATAAGCGGGACTACACTTTTTATATCGACATTGTCATATACTACCGCGCCGAGTGTGGCGGGAGCTTTTGACAGCGAGTGGTCTATAACGGGGGCTGCGGCTCTTGCCTCCTCGTCCGTGAGAATCTTTTCAGACACTTCCGTATTGAGATACTCCTCACGGCTTCTTTTCTGACGCTCTTTTATGCGTGAAGAGGCGTCGGCGCCATTCTCTCCGAGAAGTTCCGTGAGAGTGGCGGCGCATGAAGAGGCGTCACCGGTTCGCACGACGACACCGTCATACAGCGGCGACAGTTTTACCGCCGTGTGCAGTTCCGAAGTGGTCGCACCGCCTATCATGAACGGTATCCGCAAACCGCGCTCACGAGCCAGAGCTATAACCTTGCCCATCTCGTTGAGCGATGGTGTGATAAGTCCGCTCAGTACCACGGCGGAAGCCTTTGTTTCTATTGCGGTATCCACAATTTTCTCTGCGGGTACCATTACGCCGAGGTCGATGACTTCGTATCCGTTGCATGAGAGCACCACCGATACGATGTTTTTGCCTATGTCGTGGACGTCGCCTTTTACCGTGGCGAGCACGACTCTGTTGCGAGAGCTCTGCTTGTCGTTTGTCATCATATGCGGTTCGAGTACTGCGACCGCCTCTTTCATCACTCTCGCGCTCTTGACGACCTGCGGCAGGAACATCTTGCCTTCGCCGAAGAGTTCGCCCACACGGGTCATTCCCGCCATGAGAGGACCCTCTATCACACCGAGTGCGGTGCCGTATTTGTCGAGCGCCTCGTTAACGTCGCTCTCCACGTATGCGGACACTCCGTGCAGAAGGGCATGGGCAAGGCGTTCCTCAACCTCTCCGCCGCGCCACTGTTCGTCGGGTTTCACCTGTTTTGTTCCGCTATCGGCAAGACTTTCGTTCTTTATGTGTGATGCTAATTCGAGCAGTCTCTCCGAGGCCTCGGGGTCACGGTAGAGTATCACATCCTCGACGGCTTTGAGCAGAGTCGGGTCAATCTCCTCATAGAGGGGCAGTTTGGCGGCGTTGACTATCGCCATGTCGAGTCCCGCTTTTATGGCATGGTAGAGGAATACGGAGTGCATAGCCTCGCGCACCTTGTTGTTGCCTCTGAAGGCGAACGAGAGGTTGCTTACGCCGCCGCTGATACGTGCGTAAGGCAGGTTCTCCTTGATATATCGGCAGCACTCGATAAAGTCGAGCGCATATCTGTCATGTTCGGGCATACCCGTGGCGACGGTGAGCACATTGGGGTCGAAGATAATATCCTCAGGTGGAAACCCGTCTTTTGTGAGCAGTCGGTAGGCTCTCTCCGCGACCTCTTTTTTACGCTGAAAGGTGTCTGCCTGTCCCTGTTCGTCGAACAGCATGACCACGGCGGCGCATCCCATGGCACGTATCGCCCGAGAGCGTTTCAGAAATGTCTCTTCACCCTCTTTGAGAGATATGGAGTTGACGAGCGATTTTCCGCCAGCGCACTTCATGCCTGTCTCTATCACCTTCCATGATGAGGAGTCTATCATAAGCGGCACACGTGCTACGTCGGGCTCTGACGCCACCAGCAGAAGAAACTCTTTCATTGCGGCGGCGCCGTCAATCATGGCGTCATCCATGCAGACGTCTATCACCTGCGCGCCCTCCGCCACTTGCGCTTTTGCCACCTCCAGCGCCTCTATGAAGTTACCCTCTCTTATCAGTCGGGCAAACTTGGCGGAGCCTGCCACGTTGGCTCTCTCGCCTATGTTGACAAAGTTTATCTGCGGAGAAACCTCCAACGTTTCCAGTCCGCAGACTATTGTCCGATGCGAGCGGTCGGGTATTGCTCTGGGTGTCGCTTTGTCGGCGAGTGCGCGTATCGACGCTATGTGTCGGGGTGTGGTTCCGCAACAGCCGCCGATGATGTTGACCAGTCCTTTGGCGAGCATCGGTTCGACATATCCGCACATGGCGGCATGGTCGTGGCTGTATCCTCCGAACCCGTCGGGCAGACCAGCGTTGGGGTGTACCGACACGGCGCACGGAGCCTCTTTCGAGAGCCTTTCGAGCAGCGGCAACATCTTTTCTGCACCGAACGAGCAGTTGAGACCGAGCGAGAATATTCCGTCCATGTTGGAGAAGAGAGCGCAGAACGCCTCTATCGTATGTCCCGATAGCAGTCGCCCCGACTCGTCGGTGGGGCTGGCGGAGACCATTACGGGAACTTTGACACCTCGTGCCGTCATTACCTTGCCGGCGGCAGAGACGGCGGCTTTGGCGTTGAGCAGGTCGAAGACGGTCTCAACGAGCAACAGGTCGCAACCGCCGTCCAGAAGACCCTCTATCTGTGTCATGTAGGCGCTTTCGAGAGTGTCGAAGTCGATATTTCTGTACGACGGTCTCTCGACGTCGGGAGATAGCGACAGGGTTTTGTTGGTGGGACCTATCGACCCAGCCACATAACATCGTCTGCCGTTGGCATACTTTCTGACACACTCTGCGGCGAGCTGTGCCGCGCTCATGTTTATCTCATGAACCATCGACTCGAGAGCGTAGTCCGAGAGCGACACGGCGTTGGCGTTGAACGTGTCGGTGGTTATTATGTCTGCGCCCGCCTCGAGATAGAGACGGTGTATCTCTGCTATGACATCGGGGCGTGTGAGGGTCAGGATATCGTTGCATCCCGACAGCTCAACGCCCCAATCGGCAAAACGGTCGCCTCTGAAGTAGGCTTCCGTCAATCCATAACTCTGAACCATGGTTCCCAATGCTCCGTCGAGCACGAGAACCCTTTTTTCAATATCTTCGCTTATCAATGTGTCGGTTATGTTATAAGAGTTCTATTTCGAACATCTTGGGCCAGTTCTTGCCCGTGACATATATCTTGCCCGTTTGCGGGTCGCGTGCGATACCGTTGAGCACGTCTGTCGTACTCTTGATGTCGCTCTTTTCGAGCAGCCCCTTGCAGTCGATGCTCTTTTCTATGTAGCCTGTCTGCGGGTCGATTACAACAATCCTGTCATACCCGTAAACATTCGCCCATATCTTGCCGTCTATCCATTCGAGCTCGTTGATGTTGAACACGGGACCGTTTGGAGTGGTGACGGGGATACGTCTCTTTCGGGAGAGGTCCTTGGGGTCCATTTCGTAGATATATTGCGAACCGTCGCTCATGTATAGCGACTTGCCGTCATTGGTGATACCCCATCCTTCGGTGTATATTCTCTGACGGCCTGTCTCTTCGAGTGTTTCGGGGTCGAACTTGAAGATGATACGTTCTCTCCATGTGAGAAGATAGAGCGTGTCGTTGAATATCGTCAACCCTTCGGCAAAAAACTCTGCGGGCATATCGACACGTTTCAGAGATTTCTGAGACGGGAACTCCCTGATTTCAATAAACGAAGTGCCATACTCTCCGCTGCTCTCGTATATCTTGCCGTCATGAAACTCCAATCCCTGTGTGTATGCTTTGCGGGAGTGGGGCAGTACGTTGACAACCTTTATCTTATACTCTTTTGGGGCATCCTGTACAGTCTCGGACGATTGGTTTGTCGTACCGCTCTGTTCTTTGCTGTTGCTGCCGCATGCACACGAGACCGCAAGCGCCAGAACAGACATTATTACAGCCAATCTACCTTTCATCACGTTTTTCGTTAAGCATGTCAACCCAGTTTCTTATCTCCTGTTCGTGACTGAGTCTGCTCAAGAGAATCGTGTCGCCGGTGTCTATCAGCACATAACCGTCAAGCCCTTCTATTATGGCTTTTTTCCCTTCGGGCAGTTTGATTATGGAGTTGGTTACATTGCTTGTAACGATACAGTTGCCGGTGAGGTTACCTACGTTACCCGAAGAGTCTTTGTCTGCCATTGAGTAGAGAGACCCCCATGTTCCTATGTCTGACCATCCGAGGTCTGCGCTCATGACGCACACATTGTCGGCGTGCTCCATGATACCGTAGTCTATCGAGATAGACGGACATTCCGAGTAGATGTCGTTGATGTATTCCTGCTCGCCGTCAGTCAGGTATAAATCCGCACCGTCGGCAAAAAGGGTGTATATCTCATGCTGGAATCGCTCGAAAGCGGACATTATCGAAGGTATGCTCCATACGAAGATACCGGAGTTCCATAAAAACTCGCCTGTCGAGAGAAAAACCTCCGCCATCTGTCTGTCAGGCTTCTCTGTGAAGAGTTTGACTTTGTATATCGAACCGTCATCTCTCATTGGGTCACCTTTCTGTATATAGCCGTATCCTGTCTCTGGACGGGTGGGTTTTATACCGATTGTCATCAAAACGTCATTCTCCGAGGCGAAAGTCATGGCGTCGTCGATTACTCTCTCGAATTCGGCCTGTTTCATTATGACATGGTCGGACGGAGCGAAAACAACCGTTGCAGTAGGGTTCACGGCGGCTATTCGGTGAACGGCGTATGCTATGCAAGGCGCGGTGTTGCGGCGGAACGGTTCGCAGAGAACCTGACTCGGTTTAAGGTCGGGTAGCTGTTCCAGAACAAGCGACTTGTATATCTCATTGGTGACGACCAGGAAATTCTCTTTGGGAATGAAAGAGGCGAAACGGTCGTATGTCATCTGTATGAACGTGCGACCCACCCCCATGATGTCGATGAATTGTTTGGGGCGTTCTTCACGGCTCAACGGCCAAAATCTGCTTCCGATACCGCCTGCCATCAGGACGCAATATCTATTGGTGTCTTTGTTAGTCATGTCAGAGATTGTATTAATCATTGCAAAGATATTAATTTAGATGCAAACTACAACAAACACAACGGTCAGGTTTATGTCAAAGACACAATATTATGCGGCACCCGACCCGTTTCTATTAAAACGTTATTCGCGACCGTCATATTTTAGTAACACATACTAAAAATTTGTCAATTATTTCTATTTTTGAAATAGAGACGGTAAACGGAATGGCAATGGTATTGTAACTTTCGGTATGGTTTTTGACATACATGAAATAAACATAAACTTTTTGTGACTAAAGAGACGAAAAACATAAAAAGAAACGATATGAAAAGATTTTTGTTTGCCATTGCGGCAATGGGCATTTTGACAACAGCCGCGGCACAGAACGCCTCTGTGGTTGAGAGTCGTGACATCCCGGTGTCGCAATACGCCGCACGCATGGCTCCGCTGAAAGATTACCTCCCGCCGACAACAGTCACGGGAGATATCCGTGTGGATATAATAAACTATCCGACGCAGACACCTAACGGCTCGCAGATCATCGCATCGGGTATTGTCACCTATCCAGCCGACGGCATCCTGAAAGGGGTAGTGGTCGCTCCTCACGCAACCATACTGAACGATTCCGACGCTCCGTCAAACAATGTATTCTCAAATGAAGCGTCGCAACTGGCTACATACGGCTATATGGTTGTGACCCCCGACTACATAGGTTACGGAGCTACCGCCAACCTGCCGCACCCCTATCTCGATGTGGAGAACACGGGTCGCGTGACCGTCGATATGCTTTTTGCCGTCCGCGAGCTGATGAATGCCAAAGGTGTCGAAACAGGCGACAGCGTGATAGTGGTCGGCTATTCGCAGGGAGCCGCGGCGGCACTCGCTTTCGACAAAATGGCGGAGGAACGATACGACGATGAGATAAAGGTGAAACGTACATTTGTCGGAGGTGGTCCCTACGACCCGCTGTTGACATTCGGGATATTGTCTAAAAGTACTCACACAGAGCACCCTTCGCTTATACCTCTTTCCATACTTGGCGTAGGTTATGGCGCGGGTATTAAGGCTGATCCCGCCGATGTGTTTGTCGGCAAGCTGAAAGACAATTACAAGGATTGGATTCTCTCCAAAAAGTACACCCTCGAGCAGGTGGACTCGCTCATAGGCACGAAAGAGATATCGCAGATAGTTGACATGAATGTGATAAACAGTAGTGAGTTCTCTGACTTATTCGCCAAAGCGTTAGCCGCCAACTCTCTCGTAGGTTGGGTTCCCAAAGCGCCGATATACATGTTCCATGCGCAGGACGACACCTATGTACCTATAGAAAACAGCATCGCCCTCATCGAATCCTTCAAAAAATCCAACTTCACATCATACACCTTCAAAACAGCCCCTGGCGATCATATAACGCCGCTGTTTATTATAGATGTTATAAACATACTCGCAAGAGACAGTTCGGAATAACCATATCCCGAACAGTCTCTCACGAGCATGTTTATAACATCTGTTAAAAGCGGGGTTCTTACTTAAATTGAGAATCCCGCTTTCTAATGTCTCCGACGGTGCTCCGCAGGGTCTCCCGATGGGGTCTGCCGATAGCGTTACTTTGTCCCTCGACAAAGTAACCAAAACGAGGGGGCACAGCCCCTTCCCACCATGTCACCCTCATTTGGCTCATTATCTTCCACGAAGTCAGCATTTTTACCGCACTCGCCTCGAACAATAATAAAGAAAGCGACGGGGTACACTTGCCAACCTGCCAAATCTTATTTCTAAAGCATAAAAGCGATAACGTTCATAACATACGTTACCGCTTTTATAAATTATTTCAGATTCGTTTAAATATTTTTATTTTCGGACACAGCGTATATTAAATCCAAACGGCTTAAGACTAGCGCCATAATAATTTATGGTAGTACTACTTATATTTATTCCATATCCTCGTGAAGAATCCTCCTTATTTTGAGATGAAGTCCAACAATTACCATATATTCCATTTCCATACAATACTCCAACAGTATTGCGACGACCTGCAGCAATAAACTCTAAACTTATGTTACCACTTTTTAATATTTTATAACCATAATCAGAAGCGCTCCAACCACCTCCATTACTCATAGTGGTATTATTGCTCAAATTAATAAAATCATCTATAGTTGGTACTCGATAACCGTCTGGGCATGGATCGTTTTCTGGCAACCAAGAACCATTTGAAGAACCATCTAAATTCCATCCACTAACACTATTACTTGTTATATCCCATGACTTATTACCAATATCCCATTGATATACTTTCCCATGAGATTTAGTCTTTATCGGGTCGTCCGTACATTCAGACGGAAGTTTTGTTGCAAAAGTAGGACCTCCACTCTCTAATCTACTTTTCCCTAAATTATATTTCATCCATTCAATTCCTCCAATATTAACAGTTGCAAATGGATAAAAATCACAATACTGTGTAACTGTAATTTGAATTGTTGTTCCTTTATAAGTTACTGTAATATTATCTGGTCTTGTTTTTCCTGTATCATTCTCTGCGGTTGTCTTTACAATAACTTTATTACTTGATACACTAGCCATAAACCAACCTCCATTTTCAGGAGACACAGTTAAACCACTTGATATTGTACCGTCATTTGAAGTAGTTATTGTTGATGTAGCAGTTTGATTTGGTTGACCATTAAATTCAATTAATGCTGGATTTGCAGCAAGTTTTACAGGGGTCTGACTTACGGTTGCAGTAGCCCTATTCACCCCGTCTCGTCCTTTTAATGTTATAATAGCATTTGTCGTTTCTTCATTAAATGTCAATTTCTGCTTAAATGCAACTTTAAATGTTCCTGCCGTTGAAAGTGAACTGACGGCATGTGTAGTTGTATTTGAACTTGTTACATAATTACTTTCGAGAATATCCCAAACAGAAGCTACAAACGTACCGTTTGCAGACGCCAATCCACCAAGTACAGAATATGAACTTTGATTTTCGACAAGAATACTTGTCTTTTTGGCTTGAAGAACCGTAAACGAACCTGCAACATTACCGTCAATCGTTATATCAAACGATGATGATATTTCGTTTGTCGTTGTATTTGCAGGAACGGTCAAAACAAATGAGTATGTATCGTTGCTACCC
>CASDZP010000032.1 GCA_949285535.1 uncultured Alistipes sp. | reverse complement strand
TAAAAAGCATCTGACATAAATATAAAAGACGGTATGAAATAACTTTTTCATACCGTCTTTTATATTTATGTCAGATGCTTTTTAGAGCTTTGCTATATCCACCTCGATAGCGGCAGGATACAAGCGCTGGGGGTCATAGAATATACCGCAACTGTTGACGATGTTTTTAGTGTCAAGGTCAACCATGCCTTTGAAAGCTTGTTTACCGTTAACGGTGAGGGTCACTTCTTTAGAAAGGTCAACCAACTCGTTGCAAAGGAAGACTACAAATTTACCTTTAGTGGCGGGCTCGTATGATTTTTCAAATTTCATCTCGATACCGTTTCTCACTTCAGTAGTCGTATATTTAACGATATCCACCTTAACATCTATATTGTTGCCGTTTATGGTCATCTGATAGTATGTTCTGCTGGTGGGATCGCCGTTTGAACGTTCTTTCACATAGAGGTTGTAGAAAGCATCTCTGTAACGACCGTCCATCTCGAAGTTCTCCCATGTAACAGTTTTGGGATAAGGATTGCGTTTAAACTGTTTCATCCACGGTGTAGTCTGATCATAGTCAATGTGGTGACCAGCTCCGGGGATGAGCTCTATCCAATGGTTGAAGCTACCGGGATTGAGGCTTTCGAGTCTGTCGAACTCATCTTTTGTGTACTGAGTCAATGTATTACGGAAGAAGCCTGTATCTTCTGTACCTGTTCTGAGTGAGAAGTTGGTGTTACGGCAGTTTTCCACAGGAGCATTTTTGAGGGGTTCACCACCTGCCATGGGACCTGCGGCTGCAAGATAGTCTGCATAGAATGAAGCCAGACGCTGGCTACCGTAGCCACCTTCTGAAATACCGAAGAAATATACTCTGTTGGGATCGATATTACCTGAAAGGAAGTTCAGACGGAGCATCTTTTCCCATGCGAACTGTTTTGAACGCTGCCACCAGCGATAATACTGTCCTGTGTTGGGTATCTGCGGGATGAAATATACAGAAGGAGCGTCATCGAATCTGTTGGCAAAGATAATACCGTTTCTCCATTCGTTGTCTTTATCGCCGGAACCGTGAGTATAGAGGAACAAAGGATAACCGTCGGCGGGTTTTTCACCTTTGTAACCATAATAATAAGGCATCACCGCATTGGGTTCGAGTGAGGCGGGAAGAGTCCATTTAGAGCTTCTGCCTGCATCGAGTACACCAAAGTCGAGAAGCTTCTCCTCGTTGTAAGAGGCGTTTGCATCTTTCCACTGTTCCCACACTTTCTGCTGTGACTCAGCAACTTTATCAAGTGTGATGGGTTCGCTTTCATCCCATTCAACCTTCATTCCGTTGATACGGTTATGGAAGAAGGTGTTTATATCTGTTTTTTCAGGTTCTCTGCCTTTCTCCTTATTGCCAGAAGAAGAACAGCAGATAAGCGACATGGCCATCAATGATGCCATAGCCGATTTGCAAAAAAATGTGTCCAATCCCTTCATAGGTATGAAATTTTAGTTAAATCTCACAAAAATAACAATAAAAATCACAAATACAATCATATTTGTGATTTTTATCAATCAAACGCACAAAAGTCGCGGAATAATATTAATAGATTACCCTCAGGATTGTCATTTAAGTACCAGAAAGACACTATCGCCCCTAACGGTCTGTTTGGTCACGACACCTGCGCCTGTCGCAGAGACCGTCAGTCCTTTCGATTCGAGCAGGAAAAAGGCGTCACGCAGAGCCATTCCTTCGGTATTTGGTATTGGAGCGTTTTCGTCAACTGGTCGCAACACGGACGCAGAGTCGCTGCGGATGAAATCTTGCGACACGTTTCCTTTCAACATGATACCTATTTTTTTAGCGGACGCGTTCACTCTGTCACTCGCTCCGCCTTTTACATGCGGAGGTATCGCCGCTCTTCTCTCCGCCTCACGCTCATACTTCAACGTTTTCTCCGACACTTTGACAGGACGACTGGCTGTATTACCCCAGTCAGGAGACTGGGCATAGACCTTATCGGCAATGGCACGAAGCACAGGTCCAGACAGAGCCCCGCCGTAATATACTTTCGCCGACCCTGCAGGCTTGAATGTCTCTATCGCCACTATGCACGAATATTTTGGCTTGTCGGCAGGGAAGTAGCCGACTATGGAGCCGAGATAGTAACGTCCGCCATTAACGATATAACCGTGGCTGCCTTTAGCCACCTGTGCCGTACCCGTTTTACCCGCCACTCGGTAATGGTCGTTACGGAGTACCGCCGCAGTACCGTCATTGACGACGCCTTCAAGCGACTCCTGCAAAAAGCGTAATGTTGACGGAGAGCATATCTTGTCGGTTATCACCTCGGGTTCGAAACTTTCGACAACGGTGTTACGGTCGCGTATCTCTGAGACAAGCATAGGTTTCATGTAACGTCCGTCGTTGGCAATGGCATTATATATAGCCAACGTATGAATGGGAGTCATAAGCACGGCATAACCGAAAGACATCATGGTGAGGGTGGAGCCGTTCCACTGCTTGTCACCCGGACGCCTTATCACGGGTGCCGTCTCGCCCGGTATCTGAATATCGAAATTATCCGCCAGTCCGAGTTTATACAGATAATCTGTGAATCGTTCGGGATGGTCGCCGTAATATTTGTTCACCGCCTTGGCGAAACCGATATTCGACGAAACCTCGAATATTCTTTTCAACGATATTCTGCCAAAACCTCCCGCGTGACTGTCCGTAACCTTTATGTTATAACGTGTCAGGCGAGCCACACCGTTACCCGTGTCAAATGTCTCGTTTATATTTGCTTTGGCGTCATCCAGAAGAGCCATGAGCGAAACAAGTTTGAATGTTGAGCCAGGCTCCATGTTCATGCCGACACCGTAGTTGTAGTCCTCGACATACTCGACGTTACCTTTCGAGTCGGTCTGTTTATGCAGATTGGCAATCGCTCTTATGTGACCTGTGGACACCTCCATAAGTATAGCCGTGCCCCATATCGCGTCATGCTTCTCGAGCTGCTCTTTGAGAGCCTCCTCCGCAGTCTCCTGCACCTCTATGTCCAGCGTCGTGACAATATCGTATCCGTCCGTAGGCTCGATGTTTTCTGGGTCGGGAATGGGCATCCAGAAGTTACCCGATATTTTCTGAACGGCGGTCACACCATCTATACCCGACAGCTCCTTGTCGAAATAGCGTTCGAGACCGAAACCTCCGCTTTCAGTTATTCGTCCGATAGTTCGGCGAGCCAAGTCTCCGTGCGGGAAGACTCTCTGCTGCATGGTGTCTATGAGCATACCGCCTCTGTTTCGACCTCGTCTCAAGATTGGAAATCCCGTAACCTCTTTAAGCTCTATATAGTTTATTCGTCGGGGTGTTATTCGTTTGTAACGGCGATGTTCCCTGCGCCATTTAGTCAGTGAGTCACGGTATGCCGTTGCGCTCTTGTCCTTGAAAAAGGCTGCCATGGATATGCTGAGCGAATCGACACCCGAGTTGAAAGCCTTGTCGTCGAGACCTTCCGCCTTAAAGTCCATATAGATATGGTAAAGAGGAATAGTCGTCGCCAACATTCTGTTGTCATAGGAGAGAATATCGCCTCGCTTTGCAGGGGTGTTTCTCGTTCCGAAACTTCGTCCGCTTTGAGCCTCCTCACGAAGTTCAAAACCTTCGGAACTGTATTGTATGTAGAGCATTCGGAACACGACTATCGCTCCGAGCAACAAAAAGAAGTAGTAGAGATACAGCGAACGGTTGTATATCTCTTTCCTTATTATGTTTTTGTTGTCCTTGCCGTTTTTCGTATCCGGTCGCCGCGCGCCCCGAGGCATCATGCGCGGTGCGTCGTTTTCCATTCCTTGCTCTCTCATCCTACCGAATCACACTAAAGCTGTTTTGGAGGCGTGGTGCTCTCCACTAAAGGAAGACCGCGCTGCTGAACCATCTCTCTGATTGACGCGTATCTGGTCATCGATACACGCTGCGTCTCGGTTGTGGTCGCGGTAACTTTCAGTCTGGCGATATCTCTTTCGACGGCGAGAATCTCACGATAGCGTTTCTGCGTGTCGAAGATATTGAAGATATAGAGAATCATCAGAAAGACGATATAAAGGATTGCGGGCATGCGTTTTGTCACACGCTCTTCAGAGAGGAAGCTGCCCGATATTATATCTTTCAGAATCATTTTTCATCAACTTTTTTACGTGCCGTGCGAAGTTTTGCGCTTCTTGACCTGCTGTTTGCCTCAAGCTCCACGAGCGACGGAACGACAGGTTTTCCGAGGGGTTCGAGAAGGGTTGAACTGTTACCGTAAATATCCCTGTGAACAACACCTTCAAAATTACCGCTGCGCATAAAATTCTTGACAAGTCTGTCCTCGAGCGAATGGTATGTGATTACCACCAGCCTGCCGTCCTCTTTCAGAACCTTTGCGCTCTGTTCGAGCATCATTCTGAGAGCCTCCATCTCGCCGTTCACCTCTATTCGGAGCGCCTGAAACAGTTTCGCGAGAAATTTTGTCTGCTCACGCTTGGGAGTAAAACGCTCTACCACCTTCATCAGCTTGAAGGTCGTGTCTATCGTCTCGTTCTTGCGTGCCTCGACAATCTGTGCGGCAATCTTATGCGGGCTCTGTAACTCTCCGTAATCACGGAACAGTCTTGTGAGCTCTTCTTGCGGATATTCAGCCACAATCTTAGCCGCCGAAAGAGGCGCCTTTACATTCATTCTCATGTCTAGCGGCGCGTCGAAACGGAACGAGAAACCTCTCTCGGGGTCGTCAAAATGGTGCGAAGAGACTCCGAGGTCGGCAAGTATCCCGTCCACACGGTCTATCGAATAGGCGCGCAACTGCGAACGGATGAAACGGAAATTACTGCGTATGAACAATATGCGTTCATCATCAGGAAGATTGTCTTGTGCGTCGGCATCCTGATCGAAAGCCACGAGCATCCCGTCCTTACCCAGACGTGACAATATGCCGCGGGAGTGTCCGCCGCCTCCGAACGTACAATCGACGTATATTCCGTCGGGCTTGATATTCAAAGCTTCCATGCTCTCTTCGAGCATTACGGGAGTATGGTAACCGTTCATTATTCCTTTTTTATGCTGCCACAAAGATAATAATTTTATATCTTTACCTCGATAAAAAACACACTCTCGAGAAGATGAAAATAGATATAGACAGGGTCATATACGAAAAAAACGCCAAACTGCATCGTTTCTTGCCCCGATTCGTAATAAAACTGCTTGCCCGTCTCATCCACCAGGACGAGATAAACGATGTCTTAAACCGTTTCGGTCATCTCAGCGGAGTGGAGTTCGTCAGCGCCGTACTCGATGATTTCAAGATAACGCGACAGGTTGAATGGAGTGAAGATTTGGAGAAGGGACGATATGTTTTCGCATCAAATCACCCACTGGGCGGCATAGATGCCTTTGTGTTGGCAGAGGCGGTGGCAAGCCGTTTTGGAGATGTGAGACTCGTGGTAAACGACGTGCTTATGAGGCTCGACCCGCTGAAGTCGATATTCGTACCAGTAAACAAATACGGAGCCCAAAATGCAGAATACAAGGAGATGTATGACAATCTGTTTCTGTCGGATTTACCCGTCATCTATTTCCCCGCGGGACTCTGCTCAAGACGCAACAACGGGGTGATATGCGACCCTGTATGGAAAAAGAATTTCGTATCTAAAGCCAAGGAGAGCGGACGAGACATAGTACCCGTATTCGTTGACGCCGTAAACTCCGAACGGTTCTATCGTGTGGCGTCAATGAGAAAAAAGCTGGGCATCAAGTTCAATTTCGAGCTGATACTGCTGCCTGACGAGCTTTTCAGGAAGAAAGGGTCAACCATAAAAGTGCGCTTCGGCACACCCGTACCCAACAGCTCGCTGAAAGGAGGACGCGAATCTCTCAAAGAGGCTGCGGAGATTAAAAAAATGTGCTACGATTTGCGAAAATAAAGCAAATTGCATAACTTAGCGACCGAACAAATATTTGAAGGAACTTATGTCAGAACGGATAATCGATCCCGTTGAAAAAGAACTATTGCTCGCAGAGCTTACCGAAGAGAAGTTTATTCGTCACACAAAAAACGGAGGGAACGAGATATATGTCATAACTGCTGCCGACTCCCCCGCTGTTTTCAGAGAGATAAGCAGACTCAGGGAGGTGGCTTTCCGCAAAGCGGGTGGCGGTACAGGCAAGGAGTGCGACATGGATGAGGACGATTTGGCATCCGACGGATACAAACAACTTATCGTATGGGACCCCGAAGCTCGTGAGATAGTAGGCGGCTATCGCTACATCGTCTCTGAAACCCCGAACCCGAAACACATGTCAACGGAACATTACTTTGACTTCTCTGACAAGTTCCGCGAAGAATACATGCCCGCCCTGATTGAGCTGGGTCGCTCTTTTGTGCAACCGGTATATCAGGAACGGGGCGGAGGCATCAAGTCCATATATGCTCTCGACAACCTGTGGGACGGTCTCGGTGCGTTGGTCGTGAGACATCCGAACGTAAAATATTTTTTGGGTAAAGTTACCGTATATGCGGGTTACAACAAAAGCTCAAGAGACAAACTGTACTATTTCCTCGACAAATACTTCAAAGACAAAGAGGCTTTGTCAACCCCCAAAGAGCCGGTGGCGAACGACTGGGATACAAAAAGCATGGAGAGTGTGTTCACGGGCAATGACTATGCCGAAGACCTGAAGATTCTCACCCAGCAGCTACGAACGGAAGGTGTCGGAATACCGCCGATGATAAACGCATACATGAACCTTTCGTCAACGATGAAGGTCTTCGGAACATTCGTAAACAATGATTTCGGAGGGGTGCTCGAAACGGGAATATTGATAACTATTGCAGACATACACAAGGCAAAACTCGAAAGATATCTGCCTTAAAGTCGCCGATTCACAGAGATACACGCCAAAGAGAGTTTTCAACCGTTAAACGAAATTCTCTTCGGCGTATTTTTTTCAACATTTCGAGACTTCCGTTTTTTTAAGTATCTTTGCGCACACATCACTCAAAAGTATGAAAAGAATACGCAATTTCTGCATCATTGCACATATCGACCACGGCAAAAGCACTCTTGCCGACCGTCTGCTCGAAATCACAAAGACCGTCTCTGAGCGAGAAGCACAAGCGCAGGTCCTCGACGACATGGACCTCGAACGTGAGAAAGGTATCACAATCAAGAGCCACGCCATACAGATGGACTATACCTACAAAGGCGAGCCTTACGTGCTTAACCTCATAGACACTCCGGGACACGTCGATTTCTCATACGAGGTCTCTCGTGCCATCGCCTCATGCGAAGGTGCGTTGCTCGTGGTGGACGCAACGCAGGGTATTCAGGCGCAGACCATCTCGAACCTATATCTTGCGTTGGAACACGACCTTGAAATTATCCCCGTGCTCAACAAGATAGACATGGCGGCGGCTATGGTTGACGAGGTAAAAGACCAGATTGTCGATCTTTTGGGATGCAGGAAAGAGGATATTCTCGCCGCGTCGGGTAAGACAGGCGAAGGCGTACCCGAACTTTTGGATGCGATAGTCGAACGAATACCCGCGCCAGAAGGTGATGATGACGCACCGTTGCAGGCGCTCATATTCGACTCCGTGTTCAATCCGTTCAGGGGTATAATCGCCTACTTCAGAGTGATGAACGGCACAATCAAGTCGGGAGACCATGTCAAGTTCTTCAATGCGGGAAGCCGCTATGACGCCGACGAAATAGGTGTGCTTAAAATGAAAATGACACCGCGCGCCGAAATAAAATCGGGCGATGTGGGTTACATCATATCGGGCATAAAGAACTCAATAGACGTGAAGGTGGGCGACACAATCACGCACATAGACCGTCCGTGTACCGAAGCGATAGCAGGTTTCGAGGAGGTGAAACCTATGGTCTTCGCAGGTATATACCCCACCGACTCTGACGAGTATGAGGATTTGCGCGCGTCTCTTGAGAAACTGCGCCTCAACGACGCCTCTCTTACGTTCGAACCAGAATCGTCACTCGCACTCGGATTCGGTTTCCGTTGCGGTTTCCTCGGATTGCTCCACATGGAGATTATACAGGAACGTCTCTATCGTGAGTTCAACATGGACGTCATTACGACCGTTCCCAACGTGTCATATAAGGTACACACGACAAAAGGCGAAGTGATAGACGTACACAACCCGTCTGGTCTGCCCGAACCTACTCTGATAGACTTTATCGAAGAGCCATATATTCTGGCGCAGGTTATTACAAAGGCGGAATATCTCGGTGCGGTTATGAAGCTCTGTATCGACAAGCGAGGCACGCTCAAAAACCAGTCGTTCATAACGACCGACCGTGTGGAGGTGACCTTCGAGATGCCGCTGGCAGAGATTGTGTTCGACTTTTACGACAAACTCAAAAGCATTTCGCGCGGATACGCCTCGTTCGACTATCATCCGTCGGGCTACAAACCCTCCGTATTGTCTAAACTCGACATTCTATTGAACGGTGACGGTGTGGACGCTCTCTCGTCACTCATACATAGAGACCACGCCTATGACTTCGGCCGCAAAATGTGCGAGAAGCTCAAAGAGCTGATACCGAGACAGCAGTTTGACATAGCGATACAGGCAGCCATAGGCGCCAAAATCATAGCGCGCGAGACCGTCAAAGCCGTCCGCAAGGACGTGACCGCCAAATGTTACGGCGGTGACATCTCCCGCAAACGCAAACTCCTCGAAAAACAGAAAAAAGGCAAAAAACGCATGCGTCAGGTCGGTAATGTCGAAGTACCGCAAGAGGCGTTTCTTGCAGTTTTGAAGATGGATTAAGGTAAATCCATCTTCAAACCCGCAAGAAACACCTCTTACGGCACTTCGACATTACCGACAGACGGTCGCTCCGCGGGCGCCTTCGGCGGGAGTTACTTTGTCCCTCGACAAAGTAACCAAAACGAGGGGGCACAGCCCCTTTTGTCCATGTCACATTCAGTGAAACCCATTATTTTAAGAAAGTCGGCATCGTAACGGTGCTTCAGCTGTAAATTTATGAAAACGGAATGAGAATCGTCCATGTCTCAGATACGCATAACATGCACCGAATGTTGAAAGAACTTCCGAAAGCGGACATCATTGTCCACTCGGGAGATTTCACCATGACAGGAACGAAAAACGAAGCCGTTGATTTCATAAACTGGTTTTGCGACCTGCCTTACAGACATAAAATATTTATTGCGGGGAATCATGACTTCTGTATGTTCAACGCAACGGTCGAGGGACTGCCCGAAAATGTATATATGCTGAACCGTTCAGACGTGACGATAGACGGAGTCAGGTTTTTCGGTATTCCGTATTTTGTCGAGTCGGAAATAAGCGGCGAAGATGAAGAGTATATAAAAACTGTTCCAAATGACTGCGACATTTTGATAACACATATGCCTCCGTTCAACATCCTCGACTTTTCCGACGGAATACATTACGGAAATATGTCATTGCGCAAAAAAATCGCAGAAGTCAAACCGTCATATCATCTCTTCGGTCACATACACAATAATTACGGCGTAACTCGACAAAACGGAACTGTCTTTTCCAACGCGGCTTTACTCAACGACACATATGAAATAAACAACAAGCCGAGAGTATTTGAAATCAACATCAAATAAGCAAAATCATTAAAAAGTGGGTAAATACGTGATGACCCATACGTTCGTTTAATTAATTCGACAGACGGGTGTAATTATCTCATTACTAGATGGCTGTAATATATCTGTCATTCCTCTGATATAATTGATATAATTGATGTAATTGATATTAGTATAGTCATATCTAATTATACTAATATACTCTAATATAGTAATGAAGCCACAACCGTATTACAATGGTTGTGGCTTTATTGATTATTGAAAAATTGTTTAAAAAAGACTCTTTAAAATACTCTTTCCGCCGCTTTTTTTATTATATCGCAAACACTCTCCACCTGTTCCGTCGTTATGGTGAGAGGCGGCGCTATACGCATGGCTGTCGGACAGAAAAGGAAGCTCTCTGTAATAAGTCCTGAACGCACACATTCGGCAACAAGACGTTCACGTATCTCCTCACTCTCGAAATCGAGCGCAATCATGAGACCTGTACTCCTTATCTCTTTAAGATGAGGAAGCGAGGCGAGACGTTCTCTGAAAAGAGACTCTTTTTCAGCCACTCTGTCCATCAAACCGTTATCCTCTATATATCTGAGGGCGGCAAGACCTGCGGCACATGATACGGGATGTCCGCCAAAGGTCGTTATGTGTCCCAATACTGGATTGAATGTCAGAGTATTCATTATCTCGAACGACGACATGAAACCTCCGAGCGGCATTCCGCCCCCCATGGCTTTCGCCATGCAGAGAATATCGGGGAATATGCCGTATCGTTCGGCGGCGAACAATTTTCCCGTGCGACCGAACCCGCTCTGTATCTCGTCGAATATGAGAAGCGCGCCCACCTCATTACATCTGGCACGCAGAGCCGAAAGGAATTCGGGTGTAGCGGCAAAATAGCCTCCTTCGCCCTGTATCGGCTCTATCAATACGGCGGCGGTACGTTCCGTTATCTCCTTAAGTGAGGCTGTGTCGTTAAATGTTATCGACCTGACATCGGGCAACAACGGACGGAACGAACTTTTGAAGTATTCGCTGCCCATCATCGAGAGCGCGCCGTGAGTAGAACCGTGATAGGCGTTTTTGAACGATATGAGTTCCGTGCGTCCCGTATATCTTTTGGCAAGTTTGAGGGCGCCCTCTATCGCCTCGCTTCCCGAGTTGACATAATAGAGACAGTCGAGTCCGGCAGCGGTGTGACGGGCTATCGCCAGAGCGAAATCGACTTCTGGACGCTCCACCATCTCGCCATATACCATAATGTGCATATAGCTTTGCGCCTGACGCGAAACCGCATCGACAACCACGGGATTGGAGTGTCCGACATTGCTTACCGACACACCTGAGATAAGGTCTATATATCGCTTTCCGTCGGGAGTATATAGATATATGCCCTCGGCGCGTTCCACCTCGATACCCATAGGCACGGGCGATGTCTGTCCCACATGACGGAGAAATTGTTTATACAGTTTTTCCATGTCAGATTCGGTATTTATCGTCTTTTTCCATGATTTTCAGATAGCTCTCATAACGCTCCGCACTCAATTCGCCGCTCTCGACCGCCTCTTTGACGGCGCATCCGGGTTCATGTGTGTGGGTGCAGTTATAGAAGCGGCAATTTTCACTGAAACGGAAAAGATCGGGCATGTAACGTGCGACCTCTTCAGCCTCAATGTCTATCAGTCCGAAACCCTTGATACCCGGAGTATCTATCAGATAACCGCCTTCGGGCAATTTGTACATCTCTGAGAAAGTGGTGGTATGGCGCCCCTTGAAGTGCGCCGACGAGATGTCGCCGACACGAGCGTTTACAAATGGAGCGACCGCGTTTATTATCGTCGATTTTCCGACACCCGAATTACCCGAGAAGAGCGATACACGTCCTTTCATCAACTCTTTTACACGTTCGAGCCCCTGTTTTTCGAGTCCCGAACAATCGACTACCTCATACCCAGCCGCCTCATATATGCGGTGGAAGTCGTCGAGATAAGGTTTGAACACCTCGTCTCTGAAAAGGTCGGTTTTGTTGAGCAGTATAACCACGGGTACATGATACATCTCTGCGGTTATCAGAAAGCGGTCTATGAATTCGAGACTGACGGCAGGAAAGTCAAGTGTGGTCACCAAAAAGAGGGTGTCGATGTTTGCGGCTATGATGTGCGCCTCTTTCGACAGATTGGTGGAACGTCTGATTATATAGTTCCGCCGCGCCTCGAGCGATGTGATTACGCCTCCCTCATCCTCTGTCTCGAAGATGACCCTGTCGCCCACCGTTATCGGGTTTGTGGTTCTGATACCGTCCAGACGCAACCTGCCCCGAAGACGGCATTTTATGACATTACCCTCTTCGGTCTCAACATTGTACCAGCTACCTGTACTTTTTATGACGATGCCTTTCACTCGGACAAGATGTTTATTATTCGGTTCAGTTTGGTATCTTTCGTTTGCGCCGAGACGTCGGTTCGTGTCGTATCCGTATCCACTGTGTCGGATGCGTTTAAAACAGAATCGCACATATGTTTTTCGAGCACTTCACGTATGCTGTCGCCGAAAAGCATGGTACCCGCCGGACGTCTTATTCCGCCTTGACGCTCGGTGTTATTGAAGATATTTTCTGTTCCGAGCTCCTCGTTTATGTTTTTGAGCATCTCTTCAGAGAGCAGCGGTCCCCCGAAATCGACACTCGGGAAGACAGTACCCGAAAGTCGCAGCAATGCGGTATATCCTGTCGATTCCTTGAGGGTGTCACGCTTCACCCATCCGACCGCGTTGTTCACCACATTGAAAAGCGACACCAGCACGGCAAGCACTATCGCCATTTTGACAAAAGAGGCAAGCGCTCCGCATATCTTGTTTATCATGCCCATCCCCGTAAAGTCTATGACCCTGCTGACTATTCTTGCGGCAAGACCTATGGCTGTCAGAACGATGACAAACACGATAAAGAACGATAGCGTGTAGTTGAACGTCAATGACGGAAATAGAGCCACGGCTATCTCTTCGGCGTAACAATAAGATATGTAGGCGGCAGCCAATACACCGACCACTCCGCATATTTCGAGAATAAGTCCCGCCCTGTACCCCTTAAAAATGGCGAACAGGAAAAACATGACGAATACTATGTCCAAGACATTCATACGACCTATTTTTTATCATTCAGAGAGGCTTCACCTTTTCTGCTGCGAGATACTCGCGGACAGCGTGTGAATGGTTTTTGACGGTCGAAGAGATACCTGTATGTGACGTGTGTCTTATATCGTTTCGCCACCACGTAGGTCTCGACCATTCGTATCATCAGCGGGTTGAAGTCGCCTATCCACACCATTTCAAGTGCGTCATAGCTCCCTCGTATGGTGGCAGCCACTCTCTTGAAATGGTTTATCATGCCCGATTCGATACCCTTGCCCTGATATTCGGGCAGAACGGCGAAAATCATACCCATCACGATGCGGCACGACTTCTTGATTTTGAGGTGATAGAGAAATTTGAGTTTTGCCCAAAAGTCAAAACGGCCGTGAAGGTGTTTGATTGCGCCGTTTATGTCAGGTATGTTCACAAAGAAACCTATCGGTCTGCCGTTATGGAAAGCGAAGACAATGAGACGCGGGTCTATTATGGGTTTCAAGGAGCCTATAATCTCGTCTGCCTGCTCTTTGCTCATCTCCGACACGCCGTTGAATCCCGCCCATGCCTTGTTGTATATCTCGCGGAAACTCTCTCCTATTGTAGGAAGTTCTTTTTTGGTTATCGAACGGAACACATATTCGCCACTCTGTTCGAGACGGCCCGCTTTCGCCATTACAGCCGTATTGAGGTCGTCACCTATGAGGTCACGGCGGAACGAATACTGGTTGAAATAGTTCTGAAAACCGTAGTTTTCAAACAGTTTCTGATAGTATGAGTGGTTATAGTTCATTCCGTATATGGGAGGATAGAAACCGTCCACCAGCAATCCCCACCATGTGTCGCGCGCGCCGAAGTTTATCGGACCGTCCATAGCCTCCATACCCTTTATTTTAAGCCATTCGGCAGAAGCATTGAAGAGCATGTCGGCAGCCTCCTGTGAGTCGATGCACTCGAAAAAGCCGCATCCGCCCGTCGGCTGTTCAATGGTCTCTTCGGCAATCTTGCGGTTATAGAAAGCGGCGATACGACCGACAACCGTACCCGATTCGTCGGTAAGAATCCATCTTATCGCCTCTCCGTCGTTGAAAAGGGTGTTTTTCGAGGGGGTGAAAACGGCTTCAATATCGTGGTCCCACGGTCTGATGTAGTTATCGCAACCTTTGTAAATCGAATCGACCATATCGAGAAACGCTCTTCTGTCTTGAGCCGTTTTAACTTCGGAAAGGGTGTATTTCGCCATAAATTTATATATTTGTATCTTGAAAAAGAATGGTTATCGGTTTATCATACAAAGGTAACCATTTTATCCGAAACAACACGTTTAAAAAAGGATGATTAAATGAAAAAAGATTTTTTGATAGCTGCCGCCGTACTGTTGGCTGTCGGTTGCGGCTCGCAGAAAAGCAGCGATGAGACTGCGACGGCAGACTTCAAATGGCAGATAGACCGTTTCGACGACATAAAGGTTTTGCGTTATCAGGTTCCCGACTTCGACTCTCTCTCTCTCAAACAGAAAGAGCTGGTATATTATCTTTCGCAGGCGGCACTCTGCGGCAGAGACATCCTCTATGACCAGAAATTCAAACTCAACCTGCCGATAAGAAAGACTCTCGAGGCGATATATGTCTCTTATAACGGCGACAAGAGTGACCCTCGCTTCCTTGAGTTCGAGAAATACCTCAAAAAGGTATGGTTTGCCAACGGCATACACCACCACTACTCCAACGACAAGTTTGTTCCGGGCTTCGACGTCGCTTATTTCGACTCGTTGGTAAACGCCACTCCGTCGCTCAAAGATAGCGGCGAACTTATCGCACAGATAAAACCCGCCATTTTCGATCCCGAGCTATACAAATCGACCACCGACCAGCGTGCGGGTATCGACATGGTTGTATCTTCGGCAAACAACTACTATGACGGCGTGACACAGGTGGAAGCGGAAGCATTTTACGCGTCACTCACCGACACCACCGACCCCGAGCCTGTCATGATTGGCCTCAACAGCCGTCTTGTCAAACGTGACGGTGTGATTAAGGAAGAGGTATGGCGTGTCGGCGGAGTCTATTCTCCCGCCATCGAGAAGATTGTCTATTGGCTCGAAAAGGCGGCGGGTGTAGCGGAGAACGAGAAGCAGAAAGCGGTCATCGAATCGCTCGTTTCATACTACAAGAGCGGTGACCTCAAGGAGTTCGACCGTTACAGTATCCTTTGGCTCGAAGACGGCGATTCACAGGTTGACTTCGTAAATGGCTTTATCGAGAGCTACGGCGACCCGCTCGGCTACAAAGGAGCATGGGAGGCGAACGTAAACTTCAAGAACATCGAGGCAACCAAACGCACGGAGATTCTCAGCGCCAACGCTCAATGGTTCGAGGACAACTCGCCTATCGACACGATATATAAGAAAGAAAAAGTCAAAGGGGTATCCGCAAAAGTGATAACGGTTGCACAGTTAGGCGGTGACTGCTACCCCGCCACTCCGATAGGCATCAACCTGCCCAACTCGGACTGGATCAGACGCGACCACGGCTCAAAATCCGTTACCATTCAGAACATCACATACGCCTACAACGAGGTTGCCGAGGGTAACGGCTTTATGGAAGAGTTCACCCTTCGTGAGGAAGACCGTGAGGCGGCACGCAAATTCGGTGCGTTGGCAGGTGACCTTCACACCGACATGCACGAATGTCTCGGTCACGGATCGGGCAAATTGGCTCCGGGCGTGAGAGGCGACGAACTCAAGAACTACGGTTCTACCCTTGAAGAGGCACGCGCCGACCTCTTCGCACTCTATCATCTGGGCGACGCCAAACTCGTCGAGTTGGGTATCGTACCCGAAAGCGGCGTGGTTAAGGCTGGCTACTACAACGCAATATTCAACGGTCTTATGGGACAGCTCACCCGCATAGAGCCTGGCAAGGATTTGGCGGAGGCGCACATGCGCGACCGTCAGCTGATAGCCAAATGGTGCTATGAGAAAGGCCGTGAACAGAACGTGATAGAGCTTGTCAAGGAGAACGGCAAGACATACGTGGTCATCAACGACTACGCCAAACTGCGAGGGCTCTTCGGCGAACTTCTCAAAGAGGTTCAGCGCATAAAGAGCGAGGGCGACTTCGAGGCTTGCCGCGACCTTATCGAGGGTTACGGTGTCAAGGTTGACAGAGAACTGCACAAAGAGGTGCTCGAAAGATTCGCGAAACTCGACATCGCACCTTACAGCGGCTTTGTCAATCCCGTATTCACACCCGTTATCGAGAACGGAAAGATTGTCGATGTGACGATAAGCTATCCCGACAACTATGTAGAACAGATGCTCGACTACTCGAAGAATTACTCGTTCCTTTAAACCGCCAACGACGCGCCGTCAAACGGCAGCGCAATGAGTTTTACAGATGAAGACATTTTTCAAGATATTCAAGTTTGCCCGACCCGTAGAGGCATACGCGATACCATATTTTTTCTGCGTAGTACTGCATGCGATATTCAACACGCTGACCTTCACGCTCATCATACCCCTGTTGAACACTCTGTTCGACGGCAGTTCGATGACAAAGGCAATAACCGAGATGCCCTCTTTCGCGCTCTCGCCGCAGTACCTCGAAGACCTGCTCAAATACCTGATATACCTTCAGTTCGGCACAAACTACTCTCTCCCCGACGTCCTGTGGTTTTTGGCTGTCGTGGTTGTGATTTCGGTGCTGTTGAGTAACCTTTTCCGTTTCGCGGCGCAGAAAATCATGGAGAACTTCAGAATACACACGCTCCAGAACCTGCGTGACGCTTTCTTCCGCAACGTGATGCGTATGAATGTACGCTTCTTCTCGAACGAGCGCAAGGGCGACATTATCTCGAAACTCACCTCCGACCTTAATGTGGTGCAGTTCTGCGTGACCAACACACTCCAGGTGGCATTCAAGGAACCGGCGTTGATAATAGGCTATTTCATCGCGCTGATAGCAATATCTTGGAAACTTACCATATTCGTGTTGTGCATGCTTCCGTTCACGGCATTGATAATAGGCTTCATCGTGAAACGTCTGCGCCGAAGCGCGCGTCAGGCGCAGGAGGAGTTGGGCGAAATGGTCTCTATTGCGGAAGAGTCGCTCAGCGGCATAAAGGTGATAAAATCCTATAACGCCGTTGATTACGTTATATCGAAATTCATATCTGTAAACAACCGCTTCTCGTCACACATGCGCTCAATGGCTACCCGTCAGCAGATGGCGTCGCCCATGTCTGAGTTTTTGGGTGTGTCGGCGGTGGCTGTGATATTGGTATATGGCGGTGGCATGGTCGTTGACGGCAATCTCGACGCGGGTGCCTTTCTCGCCTATCTTGCCATGTTCTCGCAGGTGACACGCCCCGCACGCTCCGTGGCAGACTCGTTCAGCACGATACATCAGGGTCTCGCGGCTGGTGACCGTGTCCTGGAAATGATTGAGATGACACCCGAAGTACTCGACAAAGAGAACCCCAAAGAAATAAAAGGACTCAAACATTCGATAGAGTTCCGCTCCGTACGCTTCAAGTATGAAGACAAAGAGGTTCTTCACGGTATCAGCTTCACGATAGAGAAAGGACAGACGGTCGCTCTGGTCGGAGGCTCGGGAGGCGGAAAATCCACTATCGCCGACCTCATCCCCCGCTTCTATGATGTCAGCGACGGCGAAATACTGATAGACGGCGTCAATATCAAGGAGTACAAGCTCAACGACTTGAGGTCGTTCATGGGTATCGTCTCGCAGGATATAGTCCTGTTCAATGACACCATTGAGCAGAATATCCGTCTTGGCGACAACGACAAGAGTTTTGAACAGGTTGTGGAGGCGGCACGCGTAGCAAACGCCCACAACTTCATCATGGATACGGAGAACGGCTACGACACCAACATCGGTGACCGAGGCGTCAAACTCTCTGGCGGACAACGTCAACGTCTCAGCATAGCGCGTGCAGTGTTGCGTAACCCCGAACTGTTGATTCTCGACGAGGCGACCTCCGCTCTCGACACCGAAAGCGAAAGACTTGTTCAGGATGCCCTATCATCAATACTGACAGGCAGAACATCGCTTGTGATAGCCCACAGATTAAGCACGATACAGAATGCGGACAAGATAATCGTGATAGACAAGGGTGTCATTGTCGAACAGGGAACACACGAAGAGCTTATGGCGGCGGGCGGTGCCTATCGCAAGCTGATAGACATGCAGCAGGTATCATAGCTTCATCGTAACGATACTGTTCGCACCCGTATGAACGAAACTGATTCATAAGAGAAGCAGACTCCGCGACAAAGTTGTTGAACCTAAAATATTTTGACTTATGAGATTCACGCTTTTTTTAGCTCTCTTCACATCGTTATCGACGACGTTGTTCGCGCAACGTTTAGTTTCGGGAGAGAAAGCACCCCGCATGGTTTCTGTTGAAAGTGTTTTTGGCAACCATCCGACCAAAGGGAACCCTGTACTGTTGGAATTTTTCATGGTCAACAGCTCGCAGGTAGATTCCCAGATAGAGACAATAACGGAGTTATCACGCCGACATGACGGAGTTCTCGACATCATCATGATATCGAAAGATGAACTGTCCGACATAAGAAGACTCTTCGACGGTACTACCCCGAAGTTCATCGTCTTACACGACATGACAGGCAAAGTCTTCACCGATTACGGCGTCCGTTACGTACCGTTTTCAGTTCTGATAGACAAGAAAGGAAATTACATTTGGCAAGGGCGAAGCAACAATATTCCTCCACAGGTTATAAACTCCGCAATTAATGAGTGATAAAAAGAGGGTCTCAGATTATTGAGATCCTCTTTTTTATCACCCATTGATTGCGGAGTTTATAATCTGTGGAGGAATATTATTGCTTCGCCCTTGCCAAATGTAATTTCCTTTCCTGTCTATCAGAACAAAAACAACATTACGAAAAATAATATTCAACTCATCAAGACACATTTCAATTAACACAAGAGCGATAATAGTCATAATAACTACTATCGCTCTATAAAAAAGACAATTAAAAATTATATAAACTTGGAATATAGATCTTAATTATCTTTAACACAACGCACATTAGCTCCTCGTCCTTTATCGGTAGAAGTTGACCATCTTATTCTGCTAGAATCAAAATATACTATAGCTCCATATGTCGATGAATCTCCTTGATCTGACGTCCAATAATACCCCATATTTCCGCTTTCACGAAGACCACCCCAAATTGCCAAAAGAAAACCAAGAGCTGGTAATTCTATTTTAGAACTCGGTGAAGTTTTACTTGTAAAAATTATATAACCAAAATTAGACGAACTCCACGCTGTCTCTGGCATATAAGAAATAGAGGAATTATTAATTAATGCTTGAAAATCTGCAAGAGAAGGAACATGATAACCATCAGGACATGGATCGTTTTCTGGCAACCATGAACTATTTGATGTCGGAGGGTTTGCAGTATTCCAGTCTGTTATCGTTCCCAATGTCGGCCATGATTTATCACCGACATCCCATTGATACATTCTACCATGAGATTTTGTTCTTATCGGGTCATCGGTACATTCCGATGGTAACTTAGTCGCATAAGTCCTTCCTTCTGGATCACTTTTTCCCAAATTGTATCTCATCCACCAAAGACCTCCTATATTAACAGTCTGCCAAGGAGTGAAATCACAATTTTGACGAAGTGTAATAATAATAGTTGTACCTTTATAAGTAATTGTAACAGTATTATTTCTTGAAGTTCCTGTTGCGTTTTCTTCGGTTGTTTTTACAATAACTTTATTCCCTGATACACTAGCCGTGAACCAAGGTCCTTTTTCAGGAGAAACAGTCATACCACTCGATATTGTACCATCATTTGAAGTAGTTATTGTTGATGTAGCTGTTTGATTTGGTTGACCATTAAACTCAAGTAACGAAGGTGTAGCAACAAGTTTTACAGGAGTTTGACTAACTGTTGCAGTAGCTCTGTTTACCCCGTCTCGACCTTTCAAGGTTATTGTGGCATTTGAAGTCTCTTCATTGAATGACAAAGTCTCTTTGAAAGCGACTTTAAATGTTCCTGCCATTGAAAGAGAACTGACTTTATGGTCGGTTGTATTCGAACTTGTAACATAATTACTTTCGAGAATATCCCAAACAGATGCTACAAATGTACCATTTGCAGACGTCAAGCCACCAATAACAGAATACGAAGTCTTGTTCTCGACAAGAATACTTGTCTTTTTGGCTTGAATAACTGTAAACGAACCTGCGACATTACCGTCAATAGTTATGTCAAATGATGATGATATTTCGGATGTTGTCGCATTTGTAGGAACGGTTAAGACAAATGAGTATGCATCATTACTACCTGTCGGTTGTGACTTGATTGTAACTTTTGTTCCCGATGTCTTAGAAACAACCTTAATACGTTCACTACTTGCAGGTGCAGAGGTTTTGATATTGACTGTATAATCATATGCAACGCTGAACGCTTTGAGTGTGTTTGTTTCAAATACGGCAGGATTACCCGAACCGTATGTGATACTTTGGATTGTTGCGGTGAAGTTTGCAAGCTGGGTTACCGTGAACGACTGCGAAGTCGTGTTTTGGCTCTCCAAAACAAATTGACCCGTGCGTTGTTCCGCATTGTTTGCCGCAACT
>CASDZP010000031.1 GCA_949285535.1 uncultured Alistipes sp. | reverse complement strand
AGCGTCATGGGTAGAAATAAGAGACAATGTAATAATCGTATCGAAAAACGATACTGGAGCGGAACGCAGTACACAAATAGCCGTTAAGGTCGGACAGACAAATGTGGGGGTGTTTAATATTGTTCAGAGTAAGGGTATTACTTTTACAGCGGTCAGCGGTACGACACTCACAGACGGTTATGTAAATATAATCGGCGGTGTGGGTAGTATTACCAAAACAAGAGCAGTCAAATATGATGCAGACGATGCCGAAATGAACGACATTCAGATTGTTCCGACGGGAGATGTTGTAAGCAATACCGACGGTATTGTGATTGACATAAATCGAGATACCAAAACAATTACAGCGACATTTATCGAAGTTGTTGACGCGGAAGAAATGGATGAAGACGGTATTGAGGTACCTGTCGCGTTTATCGACCCGAACGGTGAGACGGTTGCGAAGGTAACATTTACACAGCGACCTGCAAAAATTACTTTTGTTCCTGCGAGACTATCGAATGTCGATTTTCGTGAAGGTGACATCGAAACGACGGTAACAACAGAGGATAATCAAACATGGGCAGTATATGGTAATATTACCGAAGCAGATGGCGGTACTGCGTCATGGATTACAAAGACTTCACCGACATCATCGGCAAGTAGCGGTGCAAAAATCAAAATGCACGTCACAGCAAATAACAGCTCAACAAGTCGAACTGCATATGTGCGTGTGAAATCTTACAATACCATTTCTAAACGTCTTGAAATAGTACAGTCTCCGTCGTATGGTGTGGGTACTATCTCCGCATCGGAATGTTGGAGTTCATCGGATAATACATTAAAGGCATATAGCTTGGAGAAAACATACACCTTTACATTTACGACACAGACAGCGATTCCCGATGGAACAACGCTTACGGTTGATTGCAGTAAAGGTTCGACAGCGGGTAGCGGTATTACCGCAAGTAAAGTTACCAAAGGTGAGGGAGAAAATACATATACCTTTACCTTAACCGTTCCTGCAAGTAAAGATGATGCGGAAAACGATTATTCAATAGATATTGAGGCAAATGATGCTACGATAGGCTCGTTTACGGTTAAAACACCAGTACAGCCTAAATTTACCGATACAACGGAGGAAATATGGGGCGGTGTAAAAGACAGACAAGAGCTTAAGAAAGTTTCTTATTATGCCTCAGACTGGGATTTGAAAGATTTTACGTCAAGCAATCCGAAAATTACCGTAGCGAAAGATGTAGCGGGTAAAATTGTTATCGGTTATGCTGAAACAATGACGTACAATGATGCGGCGCAGAGCGCAACAATTACAATGAACCTTAACGGTGGTAATAAAGTTTATTTTGACACAAAACAATCACCTGTTGTGTTTAATATATCGAAAGAAGACTCTTTGAAACTGAAAAATGTTGCCAAGAATGGAGCAACGGTTTCGCTTGTTGTCAATACGTCATCGGGAACTGGTTCGACCTCATGGAAAGTCTCCAAAAGCACACAAAGTTGGATTACGACATCTCCTGCAATAGGCGGAACAGAGACCAATGCGAGCGGTGCATCGCTAAATGTTATAGTTGCAGCAAACAATGCCGAAGAACGCACAGGACAATTTGTTTTGGAAAGTCAAAATACGACTTCGCAATCGTTTACAGTAACGCAGCTTGCAAACTTTACAGCAACGATACAAAGTGTTACGTACGGTTCGGGTAATCCTGCCGTCTTTGAGACAAATACACTCAAAGCGTTTAGCGTTGCGTATGACTATACGGTTAACATAAAGACTTCTGCACCCGCAAATAGTGAACGTATTAAGATTGTTTCCAAAACGTCAGGAACAAAAGTTACAATCAAGTCACAGCCGACAGGTAGTGACGACACATATTCATTTGTTTTGACAGTTCCCGCAAACGAAACAATAACAGAAACATCATCATCGTTTGACATAACTATTGACGGAAATGTTGTAGGTTCGTTTACGGTTGTACAAGCTAAAAAGACAAGTATTCTTGTAGAAAATCAAAGTTCATATTCTGTTATCGGTGGCTTGACATCAGCAAATGGTACGTTCGTTGCTTCTGTTTGGGATATTCTTGAAAGTAATTACGTTACAAGTTCAAATACAACAGCACATACTGTCAGTGCACTTTCTCTTACAGGGACATTTAAGGTGGCGTTCAGAGAGACTTTATCGTCTAATGAAGAGACTTCAAATGCTGTTATAACATTGAAAGGACGTGATGGCGTAGATCGTGCAATGGCAACAGTGAGTCAAACTCCTGTCAAGTTGAATGCGAACCCATCATTACTTACATTTGATGGTAAGTCTAATTTATCAGGAGATGTGTTTATTACAACACTGAATAGTGGAGATATAGTAGGTGGTTTAGATGTTAAACCAATGGTTAATGATTGGATGTCTGTAAGTGTTTCAGGTAATAGACTTACTGTAACTACACTTACTAAAAATGACATAGGTAGATTGAGGTCAATTACTCTTACTATTACTTATAAAGGTACAACGATAGGTGTAACTGTTAATCAAAATTGCGATTTCGATCCTTTCACAACAGTGAATATAGGTGGTATAGAATGGATGAGATATAACTTGGGTAAAAGTATATCGGAAAGCAATACATTTGCTACTAAATTACCTTCTGAATGTATTGACGATCCCATAAAAACAGAATCCCACGGAAGATTTTATCAATGGGATGTAGGTAAAAAATCATGGGAAACACTTGGAAGTGACATAAATGGTTGGAATGGGACTACACCTCCTACGCAAAGTGTTTCATGGCTTGAGTCTAATGATCCATGCCCTGATGGTTATCGTGTTCCTACAAATGCGGAATATGTGGTATTAATAAGTAATACGTCTCATGTAGATGGTGGCGGATGGAATGCTAGTGATTATGGGTACAAGGTATTTACAAGCGGTAATGCTAAACTGGAGTTTACAGCTGTTGGTCGTCGCGAAGCTTCTATTGGAATATTGCAATTTCAAGGTGTATATGCGAATTATTGGTCTTCCACACAGAGAGATGAAACAGTAGCATACAATATGCACTTCACTAAAGGAGATGGGGCTATTCTTCCATCCGCTGAAGATTATAAATCGTTTGGGTTTAGTGTGCGGTGTGTGAAAAAATGAGGTGTGTTTTATATAAAATACGTTTAATGAAAAGATTAATAGTATTGTATAATTATCACTTATTATTTTGAAGCTATAATTCAATAACCCTTGATTTATATACCCTTTTTCGTAAAGCGATGACGTCTGTGATAGCCGACATCGCTTTTGTGTTTTGAATAAAGCCCAACAAACCAATTAGAGTTTGCCGTAATTATTTTTATTATGAATGGTGAGTGCGGGGGAATAATGATTTCCTAAAAAAATAATGAGTCAAATGGTGATGATATAGTCAAAAGGGGTTGTGCCTCTCGTTTTGATTACTTTGTCGAGGAACAAAGTAAGGCTGTCGGCAAATCCCCGTTGATCACACGTAGTGTCGTTGGAGATATTGTTAATGTTGACTTATTCAACCGTAACCTGTTAGGAGAGTTAGAGGATAGCGTGGATATACCACAGATGAAACAATAATAAAACAGTAAAATAAAAAATAGGCGAATCAAAATACATGATTCGCCTATTTTCTGTTTTGTAGTTTGTTATTGTTTCATTTGCGGTATGTCTGCGCTATCCTCTGACTCTCCAAGTAGGTTGCGGCTGAAGAAGTCAGCCATGCGCCAGAAGAAATATTCGGTCATGTCGCCGAAGCCGTGACGCTGACCGGGGAGGACGAGCATTTCAAAACGCTTGTTGTTTTTGATGAGGGCGTCAACAACTCGGTAGGTGTTGGAGGGGTGAACGTTGTCGTCAATGTCGCCCGTAACCAACAACAGTTTGCCTTTGAGGTTGCCCGCAATTTCGGTGTTGCGTTCGATGTTGTAGTTAAATGTGGTGTCGCCTTTCTCGTTTACCACTTCCTCAACACCGTGATGTTTCTCGCTCCACCATCTGTTGTAGATGTTGTTTTCGTGGTTGCCGGCGCATGAAACGGCTGCCTTGAAGAAGTCGGGATAGGTGAGTATCGCCGCCGTTGACATGAAACCGCCGCCTGAATGACCGTGTATGCCCACACGGTTTATGTCAATGAACGGATGACGCGCCGCCAACTGCTCGGCAACATATTTCTTGTCCGCCAGACCATAGTCACGCAGATTGCCATAGCTATATGTGTGATACCATTTCGAACGGTTCGGGTGTCCGCCTCTGTTGCCGACGGTTACCACAACAAAACCAAGCTGTGCCAGACGGTCGATGCGATCCATGCGCGCGCTGAACGAATAGTTTACAGACTCGGTCTGCGGTCCCGGATAGACATACTCGATAATGGGATAGAGGCGGGTGGAGTCGAAGTCGAAAGGCTTGTACATGACCCCGTAGAGGTCAGTTATGCCGTCAGCCGCTTTCACCTTGAATATCTCGGGGAATTTGTAGCCAGCTTCGAAAAGCAGATGCAGGTCGGCTGTCTCGAGAGTGGTTATCAGACGTCCCGTAGCGTCATAGAGTGCAGATACGGGAACGGTGTTTACACGTGAGTAGTTGTCGATGAAGTATTTGTTGTTGTCGGCGAGAATACCCGTGTGGTTGAAGTCTTTTTTGTCAAGCATCTTGATTGCTCCGCCGTCGAGATTGAGTGAGTATAGGTGCATGTAGTAGGGGTGCTCGCCAGCCTCACGACCGCATGCCGTGAAGAAAAGAGTGCGGGTGGCTGCGTCAACGCCCTCGATACTCTCGCAGTGGAACGCGCCCTCGGTGAGACGTTTTTTGAGTGTGCCGTCAGCCGCATAGAGGTAGAGGTGTCCCCAACCGTCACGCTCGCTCCAAAGAACGAATTCTCCCGTGGGCAAAAGGTACGGTGTGCGGGTTTCAAGAGACTTGTTGAGACGCTCTTCGACAAGAGGTGTCGCCTTGAGCGAGTCTGGCGTGATGTTGACACGGCAGATGTCGATGCGTTTGAGGTCTCGGCTGGTCCTTGTCATCAAGAAATAGTCGTTGTCGCCCAGCCAGATGTCTTTGACATTGTTGGGGTTTGTCTGATATTCGACCATGGGGGTCGGTTTCCTGTGTATGGATATGGTCTGATCCTTGAACGCGTAGGTGTCGATGAGACGGTGTGACCAGTCGGCGGTGTCGAAAAGGAATGCCAGATACTGCGGCGCATTCTTCTCGCCAGGCATGTGGTACTTGTATGACTGGAGAGAGGGGCGCGGCTGTTCGGTTGCTTTTATTACCCACAATGACTCCACGTCACGTTCATCGACGCGGGTCACGGCAAAGTAACGGGAATCGGGCGACCATACCATATAGACGGGCAGACGCTTTTTGAGTTTCTCGGCGCGCTCCTTGTCGGTCGTGTTGTCTGTTGAGCCGCCCCACGGGTAGAATTCCTCTCCGTCAGTGGTGATGCGGTGTTCGACAATGGTTGAGTCTTCCTCGTTTTTGAGCGCCTTCTCAAAATTGGCGGCGTCCATGTAATAGAGGTTGTAGTTACGCGCAAAAACAATCTTCTGACCGTCGGGCGATACAGATGCCCATGAGGGATATTTTACGGGTGTGGGTGAGCTTTCAAGCTCCGTGACATTGCCGTCCGCCATGTTGTAGCGCATGTAAACGACTTTGTTGCGTTTTGATTTTTTGCCCTCCTTATCGGTGTAATCCTCTTTCAGAGAGGTGGTAACCTGAAATGTAAAACTCTTCAGGTCGTCCGCAAAACGGATAGAGTCTATCGGCAGGTGTTGGGCGTCGAACGGGTCTTTCGTTATCATCGTTACGAATGACGCCATTTTGTTACGGTCGAAAAGAGGCGTCTTTTTGCCCGTTGCGGCATCCACAAGGTAGTAGAAACTTCCGTCGGGAGTGTCGTAGCGATACCAAAACTTATCCCCGCCTTTCAGAAAGTTAGGGCTTACGCTCGTAGAGAAGACCATTCTGCCTACATTTCTGGCGGAAAATCTCTCTGCCGCGGCGTAGTTCGGTTCGGTTACGGGAGTCTGCTGTGCCGTCACGCTCAACGATGTCCCGAAAACCAACGCGATTGCGAGTAGTGATTTTTTCATCTTCGGTTAGGTGTTATTATTATTTAATGTTTCTGATATTTGGAGTAAAGTTTTTATAAATTTTGTTGGTTCGGTTTTACGGTAAATGCAGAAATGCTGTTTCAGAGCAATCCCAATTCGTATAACTCTATCAGTTGTTCCAACAGAGCGTCGTCGCCCAAAGGGTCATATTCCGCTTTCAAGTCGCCGCCGAACAATTTGGCTATACCTTGCCAGAAAAAGGCGGCGAAACGCCCCCTGAACTCCTGCACAAGTTCGTAGGAGCTCGAACCTGTCTGTCGGTCAATCAGTTTTATGAGCACCATTCCCTGATACATCGACATCTTTTTGAGTATGGGAGTGTATTTTGCCTTTATATCTCTCTCAACCTGCTTGACATAGTCGCTCTGCTCCTTTTTTGTTGCCAGTTTCGGCAGTGTATCTTCCATTATCGCCAGTCGCTCCTGCGCCTCTCGTGCCATCGGATAGACCAGTTTGACAGCCCTTACCAGACGCTCATATTTGCGCAGACTGACCCTCTTGCGCCACCTTGACGAGTAAACGGGAATCGTTGCAAGTCGCATGGCTGCAAGAGTGTCGCCCTCGATTACCACATATCCGTAAACGGGCGGCACTATGACTCTCGATTGCGCAGATGTCTCTACGCTGCATGTCAAAAAGAGAGCGAATGTCAGTAAAAAAGCCTTTATCGGAGACATTTTCGGCGAATTTGATTAAAAAACATATCTGTCCCGCTCAATGCTGCAAAATTATATTATATTTGTAAAATAATCGTAATCGAAAGAGTGTTTTTTGAAACAAAAAATTCGATTTAGGATAACATACCCGTCGAAAGAAGTGTCTCGTTGTTACGATACAGAATATGGCTTACAATAAAGTTTCACTTAAGATAAAACATGACGATTGTCATAATTGCAACCGTTGTGTCCGCAGTTGTCTCGTCAAGTCGATTCATTATGACTCATGCGGTGCGTCAATCATACCCGAACGCTGTATTGACTGCGGTGCGTGCTATAAGGTGTGCCCCGGGTCGATAGGACCTGCCGAAAATCATCCCGCGAGAATCAAGTCGCTGATGCGTGAAAAAAGTGTCGTGGTGGCTTCGCTGTCTCCCGAGTGGGTCGCAATCTATGACGGAATAAAGTCGTGTCGTATGATTGAGGCGTTGAAGCTGTTGGGATTCACTCATGTCAGCGAAACGGCTCTCGGCGCCGAGAGTATGCTCGAAAGCTATGTCGAGAATATCAAAAGCCGACGACATTTTTCGATATCGTCGTTCTGTCCCGTAACCAATTCTCTGATAAGTAAATATTACCCGTTTTTTGTCGATTATCTGTTGCCTGTTTCTCTGCCGTCTGTGCTTCATGCCAGGATGTTGAGGCGCATATACGGTCCCGACATAGCCGTTGTCACCATAAGCTCGTGTCTGGCATCCAAAAGGGTCGCCGACGAATCGGACGGAGAGATTGACGCCGCCATAACCTTCGACGAGCTCGACAAGTGGATGCGTGACGAAAATGTAAGTTTCGATAAATTGCCGGGAAGCGAAAGTTACCGCTTCGAGCCGTTCGATGCACATCTCGGGTGTGATTATGTGATACCCGGCCGTCTTATAAACGATGCCAACAACGACACTCTCGGACTGCACGGTGTCGAGTCCTATTCGCTCTCGGGAATAGACAGGGTGATAGACCTGTTCGATTCGCATCATGACAAACTGCCCGAAACACCTATGTATATAGAATTGTACGGATGTCAGGGCGGATGTGTGCACGGATTGGGTCGTCTCGAACGTCAGAACCTCATAGCGGGAGAGATGACGCTCAGGCGATATGCCGACGACAGACGGTCGTCACATTCTCACACGTTGCCGATGATAATAACATCCACATATCATAAGCCTGAACCGGTATCGGGAAATGTCAGCGAACGCGAGATTGCCGAGGTGATGGACGGAATATATGCGGGTACGGACAACGAGGCGATAAACTGCGGCGGTTGCGGATACAAAAGCTGTCGCGATTTCGCCAAAGCCGTGGTAATGGGACACGCAGGCAGGGACATGTGTATATGGCTGCTAAAGAAAGAGGCGCAGGATAAGTTCACCAAACTGCTGGAGCATATACCTTTCGGGGTGTTTGTGGTCGATTCGGGATTGAAGATAATAGAGGCTAACATGGTTTTCGCGCAGATGATGGGTGCGGACGCCGAAATGCTATATAAATCGAACGATAATCTCACGGGAGTCGATTTCAATAAGATAACGCCTTTCGGTAAGGTTGTCTCAGACATGTTCGCGAGCGGTGAGGATAACATCGAGAAAGATGTTCAGGTGAGAGAGCGAATGTTTATGCTGTCGCTTTTCAGAATACCGGGCGGTCCCGTATGCGGAGTTGTCCGTAACATGTTCCGTTCGAGTGTCAACAGCGATGAGATTGTCATGAGGACAAAATCGGTAATCAACGATAACCTTGAGACGGTGCAGAAAATCGCCATACTGCTCGGGGAGTCGGCTTCGCGAACGGAAGCGATGCTTAATTCGATAGTAGAGTCACAAAATCCGAGAAATGAGTAGTACGGACGGTTTTTTCGTGGAGGTCGATTGCACGCAGTTGCGCGAAAGCGGTCAGAGCGTGTCGGGTGACGTGTGGTTGCACCACAAGACCGACAACAGGATAATTACGGTCTTGTGTGACGGTGCGGGCAGCGGTGTCAAAGCCAATGTCGTGGCGTCGGTAATCGCCTCGATGGTCGTCAATTACGCCCGTCTGGACAAGGATGTGGTCAAGGCGGCACAGACGGCAATAAATACTTTCGCTTGTAGCGGAGGCAGCTCGGATAACTTGCGTAAAGCCACTTTTACCATAATAAACATAACCCCGTATGACAGGCAGGTGCGAATCGCCGAGTTTGACAATCCGCGCGTGATTATTATGCGCGGCACGGAGATTCTTGAGCCTGAACGGAAACGGCATGTCATCACGGCAACATGCGGCGCCTCGATAGATATGTACGAGACGGTGTTTACAGCCGAAGTGGAAGACAGAATCGTGTTGTTCAGCGACGGTGTGGCACAGTCGGGCGTGAATACCAGACGAATGCCTGACGGCTGGGGGGTGGAAGGTGTCAGACACCTCGTTTTGCAGAGTGTCGAGAACGACAGTTTCATATCGGCACAGCGTCTGTCGAGAAGCGTTGTGTCGCATGCCGAGATGAACGACCTTTTCGTTGTCAAGAACGACATGAGCTGTCTTGTGACTTATTTCAGACGTCCACGTAAGGTGCTTGTGGTTACGGGTCCGCCTTTCGACGGTGATAAAGACAAGCTGTTGGCACAGGAGGTCGCCTCTTTCGACGGCAAGATAATAGTGAGCGGCGGTACTACGGCGCAGATTCTGTCACGTGAGCTGGGACGGGAGCTGTCGGTGGTTATGAAGAGAGACCCGTCGGGGTTGCCTCCCGCATCGGAAATGGAGGGGTGCGACCTGATAACGGAGGGTGTCCTGACGCTCGGCAGGGTGAAGGCGTTGCTTGAGACAATGAAAAATTCGCGTGTGGACATAAAAGGTCTCGACGCACGGTACGTGAGACTGCTTCTCGAAGGAGACGAAATATATTTCATTGTCGGAACAAGGGTGAACACCGTGCATCACGACCCAAATCTGCCTGTTGAAATAGAACTAAGACGCTCTGTCGTGAAGGATATTGCACGTGAACTCGAAACAAAATTTATGAAAAGAGTTGTTATAAAATATATATAAAAGTGGTTTTTTTAAAAAGATTTAATTAAATTTGCGAAGTTTATGGAAGCAGTTTGTCTGTTATTCTTATAACAGGAGCGTTTCCGTTAGTTGATTTGTTAATCCGTAAATGAAAAAATAAGTCTGATGGAAAAGAAATTGGTTGTAAAGATTTGTACGGGGACGTTGTGTTACGTCATGGGCGGTGCAGAATTGCAGGTTATAGATGAGTATCTGCCTGAAGAACTCCTCGACAAATTGGACATCAAAGGTGCTCCCTGCCTCGACCACTGCAATAATTGCGACGGTCCCAAAGCTCCGTTTGTAGAGGTCGGAGACAAAGTCATCTCTGAAGCAACCGTGACAAAAGTCGTTGAGGCGATAAAAGAGGCTCTCAAAGAGGAATAGTCAGGGTATGGCGGTTACTAACAATGCGATGCTGATAAGGCGTGAGCTTTTTGCGCGTCTTACAAAACTTCTGATGGACGGACGTCTTGTCGAGGATATCGACAGGATGCCTATTGAATTACGCCCCAAAAACGGAGGCTCTTCGAGATGTTGCGTCTATAAGGACCGCGCCATGCTTAAATATAAGATAATGGCGTTGTTGGGATTCAGCACCCGCGAAGAGAACGAGGAGTTCACCCCTCTCTCTGTTTTTGCCGAAAGAGCCTTGCAGCGAAACGCTATATCGAGCGTTCCGTTGACTGTGGTGGATGATGCTTGCAGCGCGTGTGTGAAAGCCAATTACGTGGTTACAAACATGTGCCGTGGTTGCGTGGCTCGTCCCTGCATAATGAACTGTCCCAAAAAAGCCATAAGTTTTGAGAACGGAAAGGCCGAGATAGATCCGAAACTGTGTGTTAACTGCAGTCTCTGTATGAAAAACTGTCCGTTCCATGCGATAGTCTATATGCCTGTACCTTGCGAGGAGTCTTGCCCCGTGGGTGCGATAAGCAAAGACAGCGACGGAATAGAACATATAGACGACAGTAAGTGTATTTATTGCGGTCGTTGCGTGTCGGCTTGTCCTTTTGGTGCCGTGATGGAGAAATCGCATCTCGTTGAGGTGGTAAGTGCCATAAAGGACGAGAAACGCAAGGTTGTGGCGATGGTTGCCCCTGCCGTGGCAGGTCAGTTTAAGGCTTCGCTCGGTTCGATAATAACCGCAATAAAGAAACTCGGTTTCGACGATGTCATTGAGGTGGCGGCAGGTGCGGATGTCACAACTGCCAATGAGGCTGCCGAGTTCCTTGAAAAGATGAAAGAGGGACAGGCGTTCATGACAACATCTTGTTGCCCGTCATATACCGAGGCGGCTCGTAAGCATATCCCCGAATTGGCGCCATACGTATCGCATACAAAAACTCCGTTGTATTATACCGCCGAGATTACGCGTAAGCGTTACCCCGATGCGGCATTGGTATTCGTGGGTCCGTGTCTTGCGAAACGCTATGAGGTTTACAAAGACCCCAACGCCGATTATATGATTTCGTTCGAGGAGCTCGGCGCGATGTTTGTCGCAATGGGTATAGACGTTATCGGTAACGATGAGACGCCTCTCGACGAGAATATCGACGGAAGCAGCCGCGGTTATGCCGTGGCGGGAGGTGTGTTGGCTGCCGTTCGCAAAAAACTCGGCGACGGTGTCGATATAAAGCCTCACTATGTAAGCTGTCTGGACAAGACATCCATAAAGGAACTCAGAGCCTTTGCTCTTAAACCCACCGCCAACATGGTGGAGGTGATGGCGTGCGAAAGCGGCTGCGTAAACGGCTGCAATGTCATCGCAAACAACAAGGTGGCGGCACGTCAGGTCAGAGAGCTGGCAGACAAGAAATAAGACAGTTCCATTTATAATAATTGAAGATAAGGCTGTCGGACAAGAACGTCCGACAGCCTTGTTTTTGTCGGTTATGTAGTAACTTTATGTAGTAACTCTATGTAGTAGACTCAAAGAGTGTATATAAGTGGAAATGTCAGAATATGACAATATAACAGGCTGAATGTCAGTATTACATACTGTTGTGACAATCTTTCATGACGTTTTTTCACAATGTGTCAATAAGACATGAAACATGTGTCGTAACGGCACTTTTTTCACTTTGGCAAAAGGTTTGCAGTAGTATTGTTCGAATGACGGTTTGAGCCGTGGGGCGAGAACCGTTACGATAAAGTCGTTTGAAGTCGGCTGTTGACACCGACGCTTGTCGGCGGCAGGCAGAGACGGCGGACGACATTAAAAACAAAGAATAAGAAAGGAAACATATATGAACGCAAACAACATGACATTCAAAGCGCAGGAGAGAGTTCAGGAGGCTCTCAACATTGCGCGACGCAACGGTAATCAGGCGGTGGAGCCGGAACATCTGATGCTCGGGCTGATAACCGGCGATGACTCGTTGGCGCTTTACCTCTTGGGCAAGGTGGGTGTCAACACGAAAGGACTCGATTCAAAACTCGAGGCCATGATAGGACGTCTGCCCAAAGTGTCGGGAGGTGAACCCTATCTCTCTCGCGCGTCTATAAACGTGATGCAGAGCGCTTCGGACGCTACAAGGGAGTTCAACGACAAATATATCTCTCCCGAACACATCCTGCTCGGTCTTTTCAAGGACGGTGAGGCGGTCTCTCGTCTGCTTAAAGACGAGGGCGTCACTCTCGACGGACTCAAATCGGTAATCAAAGAGGTGCGTAAGGGTGCGACGGTCGATTCCCAGACATCTGAACAGAGTTTCGACTCGCTTAACAAATACGCAATCAACCTTAACAAACGTGCCGCGGAGGGTAAACTCGACCCCGTAATCGGTCGTGACGACGAGATAAGACGTGTGCTTCAGATTCTGTCTCGAAGAACAAAGAACAATCCCATTCTGGTCGGTGAACCTGGTGTCGGTAAGACCGCAATCGCCGAGGGTATCGCGCATCGAATAGTCGATGGTGACGTGCCTGAAAACCTGAGGCGTAAACAGCTCTTCTCACTCGATATGGGTGCGCTTATTGCGGGCGCGAAGTATAAAGGCGAGTTCGAGGAACGACTCAAAGGCGTAATCAGCGAGGTAGTGGCGTCTGACGGTGACATCATCCTCTTTATAGACGAGATACACACACTTGTCGGTGCGGGTGGCGGTGAAGGCGCCATGGATGCGGCGAACATCCTTAAACCTGCGCTTGCCAGAGGTGACCTCAGGGCGATAGGTGCCACGACGCTTGACGAGTATCAGAAATATTTTGAGAAAGACAAGGCGCTCGAGAGACGATTCCAGAAAGTCATGGTGGACGAGCCTACGACCGAGGACGCGGTATCCATACTTCGAGGTCTTAAGGAGAGATATGAGAACCACCACCAGATAAGAATCAAAGACGAGGCGATTATTGCGTCAGTAGAGCTCTCGAACCGTTATATCACAAACCGTTTCCTCCCCGACAAGGCGATAGACCTTATAGACGAGGCGGCAGCCAAGTTGAGAATGGAGATGAACTCCGTTCCCGAATCAATCGACGAACTCGACAGAAAAGCGCGTCAGAAAGAGATTGAGCGTGAGGCTATCAAGCGTGAGGGCGACGAGCAGAGGGTAGAGGAGCTTACCCGTGAGATAGACGAGCTTAACAGCGAACGCACGGAGCTCAGAGCCAAATGGCAGACCCAGCGTGACCTTATAAGCAAGGTTCAGACCAATCGTCAGCTCATTGATGACTACAAACAGCAGGCTGCGGAAGCCGAAAGACAGTATGACTACGGTAAAGTGGCGGAACTGCGTTACGGTAAAATCAGGGACTGCGAGAAGGAAATCGAACGACTCAATGAGGAAATCGCGCGAAACAGCGAGAACGGCGGCGCGTTAATCAAAGAGGAGATAACCTCTGAGGATATAGCCGAAGTGGTTTCCCGATGGACGGGTATTCCTGTCAACCGTATGTTGGCGGGTGAACGAGAGAAACTTCTCCACATGGAAGAGGAGCTTCACAAGTGCGTCATAGGTCAGGACGCCGCAATCAAGGCGGTATCCAATGCGGTGAGACGTAGCAGGGCAGGTCTTCAGGACCCGCGCAGACCGATAGGTTCGTTCATATTCATAGGTACGACGGGGGTAGGTAAGACCGAGCTTGCCAAAGCGTTGGCGGGATTCCTCTTCAACGACCCCAACATGATGACCCGTATCGACATGAGCGAGTATCAGGAGCGTCACTCCGTCTCAAGACTTATCGGTGCGCCTCCCGGATATGTAGGTTATGACGAAGGCGGCCAGCTCACCGAAGCGGTAAGGCGTAAACCTTATTCGGTGGTGTTGCTCGACGAGATTGAAAAGGCTCATCCCGACGTGTTCAACATCCTGCTTCAGGTGCTCGACGACGGTCGTCTGACCGACAACAAAGGTCGTGTCGTGGATTTCAAAAACACGATTATAATAATGACCTCGAACATCGGTTCGCATCTGATAACCGAAAGATTTTCAGCATTGAACGACAACAACCGTGACGCTCTTATCGAGCAAACCTCGAAAGAGGTGTTCGAGCTGTTGAAACAGACGGTGAGACCCGAGTTCCTCAACCGAATCGACGATGTGGTGATGTTCACGCCTTTGACGAAAGCGGAAGTACGTCAGATTGTAGATTTGCAGATAAAATCACTCGGCGGAATGGTCGCAAACGCAGGCATGGTGCTTCATGTCACCGACAAAGCGCTCGACTATCTGGCTGAAGAGGGTTACGACCCGCAGTTCGGTGCACGACCCATAAAACGTGCCGTACAGAACTTATTGGTCAACGAGCTTTCAAAACAGATACTTTCGGGTACCATTATAAAGGAAAATCCGATAGTGGTGGATTGCAATTCTGACGGGTTGACTTTCAGCAACTAATTGATGAAAAGCGAGTGATGTCGAGGTTTTCGACATCACTCTTTTTTTATAATAAAAAACAGCCTCGAATGGTCTTTGGATACCGTTCGGGGCTGTTTTATTGTTTTTATCGTGTGACTATTTTACAACGTCGTAGAAGCAACGTTTGGGAGATTCGACTTTGCCTTCTTTTACTAGTGCCTTGATGGCTTTGTCAACCTCTTTTTTGTCAACACCGAGCGCGGTGGCTACATCTCCTGCCTTGAGGGCGCCTTTCTCTTTGAAAAGAGCGATTATTTTCTCTTCCATTGTTTTCTGTTTTTATTGGTTTGAAATTGTTTTGAAATTGTTTTGAAATAAAACGTGATTTACTCGTTTTTTCGTTTGTAAATGTACGAAAAAATATCATTCAATCTTACCACTCGTGATATTTATCATGACAGAATCATTCATATTGGCGGATATTTTGAGAGACGGACATGAAAAAGGCGGATTGTATTGCAACAATCCGCCTTTTTTGTCTGATGTCTTGAACGATTGCTTCACGATATCTTTTTTAAGACAAAGAGTCTATCGCTTTGCATACACGCTCGAATATCTCGTCTATCGAACCTGTGCCGTCAACTTCGATACATTTGTTCTGTTTCTTGTAGAACTCTTTTACAACGGCAGTCTGTTTTTTATAGACTTCTATTCGATTTCTGATAATCTCTTCGCTCTGGTCGTCGGCTCGTCCGCTCACTTTACCGCGGTTGAGCAATCTTTCGACAATCACATCGTCGGGAACTTCGAGGCATATCATTGCAGAGACACGCTTGCCAATCTGTTCCAGCATTTTGTCGAAGGCTTCAGCCTGCGGTGTGGTTCTCGGGAAACCGTCGAAAATCGTTCCGTTGGTATCCTTGTTGGCCTTGAGATAGTTTTCGATTATACCTATCACAATGTCGTCAGAGGCGAGCGAGCCGTCTTTCATCTGTTCGGCAGCCCTGAGTCCCAGCGGGGTGGCGGCTTTTATCTCCGCACGTATCACTTCTCCCGTAGAGAGGTGAAGCAGGTTGTAGTGAGTCATCAACTTTTCGGCCTGTGTGCCTTTACCGGCGCCCGGAGGGCCGAACAATACTATATTCAACATAGTTATATTTTTAGTTTTTTGTCTATTCCAATGAAGTCCAGCCTTGCGCTTTAAGCTCTATTTCAGAACCGTCGGGCGTTACAAGCGACGCTCCGTTGTCGGCGGATGTCATGTGACCTATCACGTCTATGCCTCCGACCCTCAACACATCCTCATATCTGTCCACGGGTACCGTAAAGAGCAACTCGTAATCTTCGCCGCCGTTCAGCGCCGCCATTACGGGATCGGTCTTTATCTCGTCTCCGAACTCGAAACATTTGGACGCTATCGGCAATCTGTCGAGGAATATCTTTGCCCCTTTGCCCGATCTGCGGCACAACTGCATCGTATCCGACGCAAGTCCGTCAGAGAGGTCAATCATGGATGTCGGTTTTATTCCGTTCTGTTCGAGAGCTTCGATAACATCCAGTCTCAAAAGCGGATGAAGCTGTCTTTCGAGCAGATATTCATACCCTTCGAGCTTCGGTTTCGCCTCGATGTTGCCGTTGAGGACTCTTTTCTCCCTTTCGAGAAGTTTCAGACCCATGAATGCCGCGCCGAGGTCACCCGTGACGCATATCAGGTCGCTGTTGGCGGCACCGCTGCGATAGACGATTTTGTCTTTTGCCACGCTGCCGACAACGCTTATCGCTATCGAAAGACCCGTCATCGACGAACAGGTGTCGCCTCCGACAAGGTCAATCGAATATTTGTCGCACGCGGCGCGTATGCCTTCATATATGGAGTCCGCCATCTCAACGGTAATCTTTCTCGATATGCCGATAGAGACGGTCAGCTGTTCGGGTCTGCCGTTCATTGCGATAATGTCGCTGGCGGCGGCAACCACGCATTTGAATCCGAGATGGTTCAGGGGAGTGTATGTAAGGTCGAAAGCTATACCTTCCAAAAACATGTCGCTGCTCAGAAGAGTATAGTTTTCGGCGTCCCGTTCTATGACGGCGGCGTCGTCACCCACACCGAAAACGGTGGATGCTCTCTTCGACGATAGACCATCGGTCAGTCTGTCAATGAAACGAAATTCTCCCAAAGATGATATATCCATGTTTCAAAACATTTCACGAATCGCAAATATACATTTTTTTGAAATGAAATAACAGCGTGAAAATAGATTTTTTTGTATGCTCAAATATGATTGTGATGTCAATTTATTCGTGTAATCAACGTTTGTGCTTCAGATGAAAATCATTTGTAGGATTTGTTGTTATAAGTGTAGTCAAATGCGGAATAATTATAAGAAATAAAAAAAGAGACATAATCATGTCTCTTTTTTGTTGAAAACATTATCGAAACCGTGTAGGCATCAGTTTCCGCGATAGGTTGAGTAACCGAAAGGCGACAATGTTATGGGTACGTGATAGTGCGTGTCGTCGGTTATCTGGAAAACCACTTCGATGAACGGATAGAACGACTCTTTACCGCGTGCTTCAAAATAGGGCGCAACGTGAAATGTCAGTTTATAGATTCCCGTGTTGTCTTCGGAACCCTCTTTAAGAAAATCTTTGACACGTCCGTTCTCGTCCGTCTTCCTTTCGTCAACAACAACCCACGATTTGTCGTTTGTCTGCTTGCTGAGCGTTATTACCACACCTGAGGCTGGTTTGCCTGCGTCTATGTCGAGAATGTGGCTTGACAGCTGATATTTCCCGTTTTGTGCCATCGCACTCATAGAGGCGAATATCAGGCAGAGTGTGAAAATGATTCTTTTTTTCATGGCAAACGATTAAAATAAACAATAATCGCAAATATATGAAAATATTGTAATAATCAAAGGTGCGGACGAAAATGCCGATGCGCTTTGCCGATGATATTAAAAATAAAATCGGATGATTCCCGAGAGAGAAAATCATCCGATTTTTATTCTGATATTGGTGTGTTTTGTCTATTTGCCGTTGTCCAATGATATGGCGCCCACTATCTCGGGTGAGGTCTCGCCCGTATTGCCGCATTGCTGGTGAACGGCGTTATATACACGTATGAACGTTATCTTTTCAAGATTTATCCCATTCCCTGATTTGTCTATGGCGTCCGATATGTCGAACTTGTTACCGCCGCGTGTGTCCTCGTCATTGTTTACGATGGCTTCATAGTCGGCAGAGTAGTTATCCACATATCCGCTGCTTAACGCTGTATGAACCCAATATGAAGCGTCTGCTGTTCCTCTGTTGGCTGCGTTGTCCTTTACTCTGACACCGCTGAATGTTATTTCGTCTGGAACTATGCCGTCTGAAAAATATTCCGATAACGGATAGATGCACTGACTGTGGAAGGGTGCTATCTCGGCAGTGGAAATGACGCCGCTGTTACCTTTATTGTCGCTCCATCTTACATCCTGTATCGTTGACGTATCATCGGGACGGTAATATGTGATAGAGTAATCTTCATACAAAACCTCGGAAGCTCTGTCGGCGCTTTTGAGCTCATACCATGTGTCGTCGGGGATTCCGTTACCGTTCTCGTCGAACGATACCTCGACAATACCCGGCTCGGAGTTGCTGCACTCGGGATATTGCGCATCGCCGAACGCGTTGCCCAATATGACGAAATCGCAACCGTTGAGATTCCTTACATCGTGGTTGAATCTGAATATTATATAACCGCCGAAACCGCCGAGTGACACAATGCCGTTACCTTTTTTGACAACACCGTCTGTTACGGTATATTCAAGCCTCTTGGCAGACTCGATATTTGCGGTCGAGCTGTTTACGAACTGACCCGGAGCAGGCATGAACTCTATCACTTCCGAAAGCCATTTGATATTGCCGCCGTCGTCAATGACATCGTCACCGTTTCCGTCACCGTCTTCTTCCGTGGGTGGTGTTACAACAGGAGCATCTCCGTCTCCGTCGTCCCCGCTACCGCCGTTTCCTTCGTTGGGATTGGTGGAACATCCGATAAAAAAGGCTCCCAACAAAAGCGTTAATGATAGTTTTAATGATTTTTTCATCGCAAAATGATGTTTTTATACCTCGACAAATGTATCTCTTTTTTTCTATTGTTGCAATCGTTCGTTTTATAATCAAAGTAAGTTGTTGTGTTTTGTCGGGTTTTTGAAATTTTTTGTGCCGATTTAGGGTCTATTTGTGATTTTATGAAAATATTGTGATTTGAATCGGTTGATTTATTGTCTGTTATACTCGTTTTGTGGCTCTTCCCAAGTCAAAAAACATATTTTGTTTTGGAAAAATGAGAATTTATTTCCTAAATTTGCCGCGCAAAGGTTTTCGATGGAAGCACATCTTTTCCGTCAATGAAATTAAAAGGGAATGCCGTGAAATTCGGCAACAGTTCCCGCTGCTGTAAGTTCCGTTACGCAAATATGCGTCTCAATGTAATCGAGAAACTCTTTTGCCACTGTCGCCAATGAGCGATGGGAAGGCTTCTCGATTAGGAATAAGTCAGAAGACCTGCCTTTGGTTTGTGGTTTTGCAGACTACGGGATATGGTCTTGAAAAATCTTTTCGCAACAGACATTCATTTCTGTCTTACATCGCTGAAAGTGCAAAATCACACGTTACGTTTGATTTTACAGATTAACTTTTTAATTTAACTTTCAGAAGATGAAAAAATTATCCTTTTTTCTTATTGCAGGTGCAATGATGCTTTCCGCTTGTAACGGCTCTGACGGTGTCGATGATGGCGGTAGCGGTTCGGGCTCAGGCTCGGGAGATGCAGGCGGAGACGGTCAGACGCCTTCGGTTACCGAAGTTGTTGTGAAACTTGGTGTGGATGGTTTGTCTCCCGAATGGAACTTGCCCAAAAGCGGTGAGACAAACGGTGTGATTGCCGTTCAGATTTACAAGACAAATGACGACAATACGCTCTCTCCTTATGCGCACGGTCTGTTCAACGACTATGACAAACTGGAGTACAATGCCGTGAAGGGTGACAAATATAAAATTGTCGCCACATACGTGAAAAACGCTGAAACATCTATCTATAACGAAGGCAGCAGTAAATACGGAAAACCTTTCGAAACCACTGTCGGAACAAGTTTTGTGTATGACGATCAGACCGAATTGACTTCAATATCGAAATCAGACGCACAGTTGATTGACAACAACACATACACAATGCCTTCGATTGACCGCTATCATGCCGTTACGGAATGTGTGGCAGACGGAGAAAAGAACGTGGCTTTGGATATGAAACGATTGTCGTTCGGCGTGTTGCTCTCGTTGGACGCCTCTATGAACAACCGTAATCTTGATTTGTCTGTCGATGGTGCGCCCGGCGTATCAATCAGCGGAAACAATTCGGGTAATATACTCCTCTATTCATTCGCCAACCTTACGCAGGCATACGAAAAAATTGCCGCAGGCGAGGCATATTCTGAAAACGTGAAATTTAAGCTAACCGAGTCAGGTTCGCCACTTTTTGAGGGCAGCATCGACGTTGAGTCGGGCAGCAGAGTCGTTTTGTCGCAGAACGCTTCGGGCGACTTTCAGATTACGGCAGAGGCTAAACTCAATGTATTGAAAGATAACTTGTTCTATTCTGAAATTCCCGTAGGAACAACAAAACGATACAGAGTGACGCTCGAAAACAAAAATGCCGACCTGTCACAGCTCAAATGGTATGTTGACAACGTTGAACAGGGTAGCGGCGAAGAGTTCGTATATACGGCAGTGGCAGGAAACCACACCGTTTCATACTCTATTCCCGCCGAGTATTCTGCGACAGGCACAAAAATAGCAAAAAGCGTTTCGGCTAATGTATATACCTCTGACGGCGTGTTTATCCTTAACGAACCCAACATGACCGCTTCGGAAAACACGAGAAGCGTAAACAAATATACTTTCGGAAGCAACACCGTCGAAAGATTTTTCATAACCGGCGACTATACCACAATGGGTACAACATGTCAGTATATAGCCAACTGGTCGGGTGTCATATATGTGATATCGTCATACACAAACAGCGGTGTCGCTTTTTCTTCATTCGATGCCAAAAGCGGCGCGCATATCAAGTCTGAAGCCGATGTAAATTCAAACAAGAGCAGTTCATTGTCAAATGTGAGAGCTTTTGCGGGCGTAACTCCCGAAAAAGGTGTCATCACAACCAAGAACGGCGCATATATCGTAAACCTTAACAAAGGTAATTTCTCTATCGAGACAACTCCGTTGCAGGGTACGGAATCAGGTGCGTTCAGCGTCTTCGTTACAGACGGATATGTGTTTATAATCAATTCAGCGAACAATGCACTCGCATATAAGGCTGACGAACTCTCTTCTACTGCTACTCCCGTGACCCTCGGATCGGCAAAAGTCGGTTTCGTTCAGAGCAAGGACGGATATGTATGGGCAGCCAACGGTTCGACATTGTTGAAAATAGATACTTATGAC
>CASDZP010000030.1 GCA_949285535.1 uncultured Alistipes sp. | reverse complement strand
ATTTGACATAACGATTGACGGTAATGTGGCAGGTTCGTTTACGGTTCTTCAAGCCAAAAAGACAAGTATTCTTGTTGAAAATAAGAGCAGTTATTCTGTCATTGGTGGTTTGACATCGGCAAACGGTACGTTTGTAGCTTCTGTATGGGATATTCTCGAAAGTAATTACGTTACAAGTTCTAATACAACAGCTCATGCAGTTAGTTCACTTTCAATAGCTGGTACATTTAAAGTCGCGTTTAAAGAAACTTTAACATTCAATGAAGAGACTTCAAATGCCACGATAACATTGAAAGGTCGAGATGGAGTAAATAGAGCAACGACGTCAGTAAGTCAAACACCTGTAAAACTAACACTAAATCCTGCATCTGTTGCATTTGAAAACGGTCAGTCAAATCAGACAACTACGGTTACTGTTGGAACTACAAACGATGGAACAATATTAAGTGGTTTAACGGTTTCTCCTGAAATTGGAAGTTGGTTTATAGCTAGTGTGTCTGGTAATAAAGTGCTTGTAAAAACAACTGCAGAAAATGATTTAGGAAGAGACAGAGCAAATTCTGTTTTAATTACTTATAAAGGAACAAATATTGGAATTATGGTTAGTCAAAAATGTGATTTCAATCCGAGACAAACAATTAATATTGGTGGTGTAGAATGGATGCAATATAATTTAGGAAAGAGCACTCAGGAAGGAAGTGTAACATATGCAACGAAGTTACCATCAGAATGTACTGATGATCCGATAAAAACAAAATCACATGGAAGATTCTATCAATGGGATGTAGGTGAAAAATCTTGGGAAAGTATAGGTAGTAGTGTTAGTGGATGGAAGAATGTTAATCCACCAACAGAAAATACGTCATGGCTTGAGGTTAACGATCCGTGTCCAGAAAATTTTCGTTTGCCAACAAAGGATGAGTTTGTTGCATTGAAAAATGGAACGACGCAAGTTAATAACGGCGAATGGAACGCAAGTGATTATGGTTATAAAGTTTTTATAAATGGAAACGTTAAATTAGAGTTTCCTGCGGTTGGACATAGGTATCCGACCAATGGAGCATTGCATAATCAGGGAGTGAGTGGAAGTTATTGGTCGTCCACTCAATACGATGAAACTAAGGGATATTATATGAGTTTCTATAAAGACATCCTAAATCCATCTTACTATAATAATAAGACGTATGGATTAAGTGTACGCTGTGTTAAAAAATAATTTTACTAATTATTGTGTTTTTAGTTTTGTCTATTTGGAGGTATGGAAAATGTATTCATTCTTAAATATACCTAGTTAAAAGAATAAAAGTAATTCTTTACACTTGGTTTTGTTACTTTGTTGAGCTTTATATGAGCACCGTTGAGGGTTATACGAATAAGCGGTGAGATATTCAAATGTAAAGGTCTGATACAGAATTGGTGTTTTTATACGTTTTAAACATGAAAACGTATAAAAATCCTAATACCTGCATCAGACCTTTACATTTGAATATCTCACCGCTTATTCGTATATTTGCAAAATAATGTGTATATACTCATGAAAGAATATAAAACCGACGTAGGACGCGGCTGTACATTTGTCAACGGCGATACGCCAGAGGATGTTTCAGCCAGAGCGTGCTGCGGATGCCATAAATTAAGCTCTCATAACTGGTTGGCGGATATACCTGAAGCCAACGAGGGCGACATATACGAAATACGATTCAAAAACACACGTAAGGGATTCTATTGCAATGCTTCAGATACAAAACTGGAAATAGGCGATATCGTTGCGGTGGAGGCATCGCCAGGTCACGATATAGGTATCGTGAGCCTTACGGGAGACATGGTCGCCAAGCAGATGAAACGTACCGGATTCCGTCCCGAGGGTGTGGAGTTCAAGAAAATATACCGAAAAGCCAAACCTAACGACATAGTCAAATGGCAAGAGGCGATAGCGCTCGAGCATGACACCATGATACGTTCGAGAGTCATAGCCGCAGACCTCGGTCTTAATATGAAAATCGGCGACGTCGAGTATCAGGGCGATAAGATGAAAGCGATTTTCTACTACATCGCCGATGAGAGGGTCGATTTTAGGGAGCTGATAAAGATTTTCGCGGAGCAGTTCCGCATACGTATCGAGATGAAGCAGATAGGCGCTCGCCAAGAGGCGGGACGCATCGGCGGGATAGGGTCGTGTGGACGTGAACTCTGTTGTTCGACATGGATGAGCGGTTTTGTCTCTGTGACTACAAATTCGGCTCGTTTTCAGGAGATTTCGCTTAACCCGCAGAAGTTGGCGGGACAGTGCGGTAAACTGAAATGTTGTCTGAACTATGAGGTCGATACATATATCGATGCTCGTCGTGAGTTCCCGAAGATAAACGCTCCTCTTGAGACGATGGAGGGTAACTATTATCTTGTCAAGAGCGACATATTCAAGAAACAGCTTTCATTCTCGTCCGACCCCAACAGTACGGTCAACATAATAACTATACCGCTTCGCCGTGTAAAGGAGATTATGGCGATGAACAGACGCGGTGCGAAGCCCGATACATTGCAGTCGTCGCAGGAGAGCACGCAGCATGATGTACAGCCTGATTTTAAGAACGTGGTGGGCGAGGAGAGCATTACACGTTTCGATTCGGGAGGCGCATCAAAACGTCGTGACAACAGACGAGGACGCAAAGGTTCGCGTAGGGATGACAGACCGTCCGATAACCGTGGCGGAGCGGAAGAGGGCGCAAGACAGCTGCAAAGACGTAACGCTCAACAGGGAAATAATGGAAAGCGTCAGCCGATGCGTTCGAAGGATAACGACGGCGACAAAGGAAGACAGCGTAGCGGTGAGTCACAGAATGGCGGCGGACGTAACGGATTCAATCGTAACAGAAGACGCAGACCGCAGAACGGCGGCGGAAATGACGGAGGAAACGATAACAGATGATAAGGCGTCTTTTATTGTTGGTTGTGACCGTTTCGGTTGTTCTCTCGTGCGACAGAATGTGTGACTTCGAGGAGTTTCACGACATGTCGGTCGGCGGTTGGCGGAGTGATGAGCCTTTGTATTTTCACTATCCCAATGATGACACGAACTCTACATTCTCGCTCGATGTGGTTGTCGAGACGGAGCAGTTGCCCGTCACCGACACGCTCGGGATGGAGATAGAGGTAATATCGCCAGACGGTAAAAAGGTCTTTTTCGAGAGAAGGGTATTGTTTGGCGGCGGTGTGCGATTCCGTGACGGAGAGATTATTGTACCAGTGGTTCGTTCGGCAAGATTCCCCGTGAAAGGGACATATCTTATTGCCGTCAGACGTGCAGAGGATGCAGATGTGTTCGGTAATATAAAGGCTGTTGGAGTTATATTGCGATAAACAAGTAATAAGCTATTTATGGGTAAGAACAAATTGCGAAGATTCGCCGAGAACGACACGTTTCGTTGTCTCGTTCAGGCCGATTTCGATGACATATTCAAAAAGGATCATCCGCTCAAGGGGAATTGGCGTAAAAACTTTTTCGGTAACGACAACCCGATAATTCTTGAGCTCGGATGCGGCAAGGGCGAATATACCGTCGGGTTGTCGCGTCTGTATAAGGATTGTAACTTTATCGGTGTTGACATCAAGGGTGCGAGGATGTGGCGTGGAGCCAAGACGGTCAATGACGAGCAGATTCCCAATGCGGCGTTTTTACGCACTCGTATAGAGTTCATCAATTCGTTTTTTGCCGAAGGTGAGGTTGATGAAATATGGATTACATTCGCCGACCCGCAGTTGAAGCCCGGAAGGGCGAAAAAGAGGCTTACGTCGCCCCTGTTTCTGGAGCGTTACGCCTCATTCATGAAACCTGACGGGGTTATTAATTTAAAGACGGACTCTTTGCATCTGCATCTGTATAGTAAGGCTGTTGCGGAGGCTAACAATCTGCCCATAGAGCTTGCCCTGACTGATATATACAATAATAGCGAGGGTTTGTCGGAAGAGTTGCTCACGATTAAGACGACATACGAGAGTCGTTTCCTCGCGCAGGGAAAGCCGATAACATATTTGCGCTTCTCCCTCGCCGGCAAAAAAGAGTTCATCGCTCCCGACTTCGAGCCTGATATGAATTTGGGATAGTCTTGTAAAGGCTATCCCAAATTCATATCCGACTCGAAGTCGGGTCTCCGACGGCTCTCCGAGGGGGCTGCCGACGGCGTTACTTTGTCCCTCGACAAAGTAACCAAAACGAGGGGGCACAGCCCCTTTTGACCATGTCACACTCATTTGGCTCATTGTCGTTTACGAAGTCGGGAACGTAAAGCGATAGCCTTTGGAAAGGAAAAGGGAAGGCGCGACTGGAATGACTTTATTATTCTAATCGCGCCTGAGGTGTTAAATATGTGACGGGTTATTGTTCGTTTGCCTCGACAGACTCATCGCCCGTGTCGGATGAAGAATCTCTCTTGTCGAGTTCTGCTTGAAGGCGTTCCTCGTCAATCGTGAATATGTGGTTCATGATGCCGAACGATACTATTTTCTTTTCGCCTTTGTATTCGATGTGTCCGACACTGCATACAAAGTAATTGTCAACTTCGAGCATCTCGGTTATCATCATCTTGATAAGCTGATTGCCAAGCATCGCTCCGAATGCGGCAAACTCATTGTCTGAATCCATATTGTCTTTCAGTACGTTGCTGACAACCTCGTTGATGGCGTCCGTGTGTTTCTGCTTGTCGGGGCAGGTGACAACGCATGCCAATAAAACCAATACAATGGCGATAATTACGTAAAATCCTTTTTTCATGATGAAAATGTTTTGGGTCGTGTATTGATAACGCCGCAAGGTCGATTCGGGCGTTTCTGTATCTCGGTCCAAATATAGCGATTTTTTGTAATAGCGCGCAGAAATGGCGATAAAATCACGGTCGAGTATGGGGTTTTAGATTTGGAATATGTGTCTGGGAGATCCGTGTGATTCGGCAAACAAAGGAAATACGTCATGGCGTTTTGTTACAATAATTAAAAAACAATACGTAGATTTTCTTGCAGAGAGAATATTTATGGTATATTTGTTGTAGTGAAATTGTTTGTTTCTACAAGTATAAACGAAACAGAAAATTTATTTAAGGTAAAAAGAGTATGTCTATATTGGGAAATATATTATGGTTCATCCTCGGAGGGTTTCTCCTCGGCATGGGGTATATATTGGTCGGATTCCTTTTCTGTATCACGATAATCGGTATTCCGTTCGGTTATCAGCTTATGAAATTAGGCGTTCTGGCGATGTTTCCTTTCGGGCAGACGCCCGAGTTCGACCCGATGCCGATGGGGTGTCTGAGCCTTGTGTTCAATATATTGTGGATTCTTATAGGCGGGATAGAGCTCGCTTTGGCTCATGTGGCGCTCGGATTGATATTCTGTGTCACCATAATAGGGATACCTTTCGGGTTGCAGCATTTCAAGCTGGCGAAACTTGCTCTGATGCCGTTCGGTCAGGTGTTGCAGTAATTATTGGTGATACGCAGGTTCTGTCTTAACGGCGGATATTGGCGGTAACAGGCTCTCACGGAGGTAAAATAGCTCTCCGTGAGGGCTTTTTGTTATATGCAGTCTGTTGTCAGACACTCTTTTTTAATGCTTTGCAGTCTCCGCCTTTTGTGTTATATTTGCAGACAAACATGAAAAAAGGAGATAATGACACAAATGACCGACACTACGGAAGTAAAAAACGCAACGGACAAACCGTCTTTCGTCAGACGATTGTATAACTGGATTCTGCACTGGGCTGATACTAAATGGGGGGCTGGTGCGCTTTTTATACTCGCTTTTGTCGAGTCGAGTTTCTTTCCCATACCTCCCGACGTGCTTTTGATTGCCTTGTGTCTCGGGTGCGTGCGCAAGTCGTTCAAATATGCGATGATTTGTACCGCAGGTTCCGTGGCGGGAGCGATACTCGGATATGCGATAGGACATCTTGCATGGATTGACGCGGCGGGACAGTTTACCGCTTTCGCCGAGTTCTTCTTCAATAATATTCCCGGATTTACGCACGAGGTGTATGACGAAGTGAGACTGATGTATGACCAGTACAGCTTCTGGGTGGTATTTACGGCAGGGTTTACTCCGATTCCGTATAAACTCATTACCATTACATCGGGAGTGTTCAATATTAACTTCGTGATATTCATCGTGGCTTCCATAATAAGCCGTGGCGCGAGATTCTTCCTTATATCATGGCTCTTGTGGAAATTCGGACCCTCGATAAAGAGTTTTATCGACAAATATCTGAACCTGATAGCGATAGCGGTTACCGTTTTGCTTATCGGCGCGTTCGTTTTGATTAAATACTCGATGTAGCATGAAGTCGTTGACATTGATAGGTTTCCCGCTCGGACACTCTTTTTCTCAGCGTTATTTTGAAGCGAAGTTCAGGAAAGAGGGTATCGACGGTTGGCGTTACCATAACTCGCCGATAGAGGATATAGAGGAGTTGAGGCAGGTTGTCACGGGTGATGATACGCTTGTCGGGTTTAACGTGACTATCCCTCACAAACAGTCGGTGATGCGCTTTTTGGACGAGATAGACAGACAGGCGGAGGAGATAGGGGCGGTCAACTGCGTAAAAGTCGTTCGCAAAGAGGGTTTTGTGGGGAAGATTGCCGAAGGTGTGATGCTGAAAGGGTATAACACGGACTTTTACGGTTTCAGAGACTCTCTGCTCGGTATGATAGGCGATAAGAGACCTTCGGCGCTTGTCCTCGGAACGGGCGGTGCCTCGAAGGCGGTGTGTCATGCGCTCGCAAGTCTTGGAATCGACTATGTAAACGTGTCGAGACGTAAGTCGGATAGCGCGGTGTCATACGATGAGGTTGATAGTCGTATGATTGCGGAACACCTGTTGATTGTGAACGCGACACCGCTCGGCATGTATCCGAAGATAGATGCTGCGCCGTCAATAGATTACGGTGCGCTGACACGTGAACACATGCTTTTCGATTTGGTCTATAATCCGGGAGACACATTGTTCCTGCGACACGGACGTCGTGCGGGCGCGATAGTCTGCGGCGGATACGGAATGCTTGTGGGACAGGCGGAAATGGGATGGAAAATATTTAATGAATAGATAACGTTTTCTTTAAAAGGGAAAAGTCGGGCACGGAATGAAGACGTCGCCGACTATGTTTTTGGTTGATGCTCAAAAGAATAGCACATATCGTCGCTCTTGTTGTCGCCGTACTTTTTACGGGGACAGCCGATGCGCAACTCAATAAATACTACTACTATTACACAGCCAACAGGCTTAATGCGCAGGGAGAGTACAGGGATGCTATTGGCGTGATAAATGTCCTTTTGCGTAATTCGCCGCAAGCGTATGACGGCTATTTTCTGAGAGGTATTTCCAAATATAACCTTAATGACTTTGCGGGGGCGGAGCAGGATTTTTCTACGGCGATAGAGCTCAACCCCGTCTATGTGAACGCCATTGTCTATCGTGCCATAACACACATGAGGCAGGGAGACTATAAAGAGGCGCTTGATGATTTTACGGATGCCCTCGATATACGTCCCGACAACATGTATATCTATTACAGCAGGGGGATGACCCTCTTTCTGAACCAACAGTTCGAGGAGGCGATTGCAGATTTTGACAGATTCCTGACACGCAAGCCCAAAGAGGTGGACGGATATATTGGCAAGGGTAGCTGTCTGCTGATGCTCAAAGACACCACAGCCGCTTTTGATAATTATGATAAGGCGGTGAGTGTCAACAGGTATGATCCGAACGGATATATCCGTAGAGGCAGTATATACATGATGCGTAAGGATTACGACAATGCGACTGCCGATTTCTCGGAAGCTATAAAGCTCGATTCGCATAATTTTCAGGCATATTTCAGTCGTGCCGTGGCGTATGCCAACGACAACAATCCGTTGGGAGCGATTGCCGACTTCGGAAAAGCGATAGAGATAGACAGCCTTAGTTCTCTCGCCTATTTTAATCGGGCGATAGTCTATTCGCAGATAGGCGACTATGAGAAGTCGCTCGCTGACTATAACCGTGTGGCGGAGTACAGTCCGCAGAACGTGTTGGTCTATGTCAACAGGGCGGCTGTCAACAGCAGGATAGGTTTGCTTAAGGAGGCAGAGGCGGACTATACCAAGGCGATAGAATTGTTCCCCGATTTTGCCAACGCTTATAGATACCGTTCGCAGGTACGATATGCCATGGGTGACATGAGGGGGTCGCGTGAGGATCATGACATGGCGGAGCGTAAGATTGCCGCTTATAAGGACAAGAGTTCGGCGATAGGTCAGCTCTCCGACACAAGCAAGATGTTCACACGCTTGTTGTCGTTCGATGTCGATTTCGGCAACAAGGAGTTCGACAACGTGAAGAGCCGTAATGTTGAGGTGGTTACCATGCCCATGTTCAGGGTGATTGTCGAGAATGGCGGTTCGGGGTCTGCCGCGACCTCGATAAAAGGTTATCGTCATTCGGGAATGGAGAGCGAGTTCGCGTCTAATCTGCTTATAGGCGAAGCGATGACGAACACCCCTGTCATGATGAAAGAGGACGATATCGCCTCGCTTGTTAAAAGGTTTGAATCGCTTGTCGCTACCGAACGTTCCGCGCGTGCGCTGTATGCCGAAGGGGTGGCGCGATATATGTCCAAGCAGTACAGTGATGCCGTCAGGTCGTTCAAGGCGGCGATAAAACTCGACCCGTATAATCCGTACTATTATATGTCATGTTCTGTGGCTGTCGCCGAGATGACCGATTTTATCTCTTCAGTCAGCAACTCGCATAAACTGATACTGAACGCTACACCTGCGGAACAGCTCAATATGCCGCAGCAACAGCAGTCATACAGCTATGACGAGCCGATAGAATTGATGACACAAGCCATAAACCTTGACCCGACAAACGCCTATTTCTATTATGACAGGGCGTGCATACATTGCAAGAACCAGGACTATACCAAGGCGGTGGCGGATTTTGACAAGGCGATAGCACTCTATCCATATTTTGCCGAGGCATATTACAGCAGGGGTATGGTGCTCCTTTCGCTGAAAGATACCGACAAAGGGTTGCTCGACATGAGTAAGGCGGGAGAGCTGGGTATCGACGAAGCCTATGAGATGATAAACAGAATGCGTTACAGATACGGGGTGGAGTAGTGCGTTCTTGTACGTTGACAGCTGCTTCCTATATAATTTAGTTAAGTCAAAACGGTTAGGAGGTATGTAATTCGGCTTATAATTTAGTGTCAATTTTATATGTAGTTTGTAAAATGATATATGGATAATTTATAATAAGGGTATCATATTCTTTTTATAATTATCAGCTAACTATAAATTCCGTTTGACCTAAAATGTTTACCTTTGTAGGTATGATTGGTATATCCTATTTTCTAAAAAAACGCCAATGGACCACCTGACAAAAGAACAACGTCATAAGAATATGGTAGCTAATAAAGGTAAAGGTACCAAACTTGAACTTCTATTTGGTAAATTGCTTTGGAATGCAGGTGTAAGATATCGCAAAAATGATACATCTGTATTTGGTAAACCTGATTTTGTAATCAAAGGTCATAAAATTGCGATATTTTGCGATGGTGAGTTCTGGCATGGAAGGAATTGGGAGATTAGGAAGAATGATCATAAAAGTAACTGTGAATTTTGGTACTCTAAAATAGAAAGAAATATTGAGCGAGATAAAGAGGTTGATGCGGAATTGCAGAGACAAGGTTGGAAAGTATTCCGATTTTGGGAAACAGACATAATCAAAGAGCCGGATAAATGCTTGAATAGAGTTATGAGTTATATGAATAAAAATGCTAAGGCTTCTGAAAAAGTATCCATTATAAAAAAGTGTGGCGGTAATAAAATTGTTACGCAAATGTATGGCCCACATTCTTTAAATGAAGATGGAACTGTTATGGCATTCGAAGAACAAATGGCAATAGTGTCTCATTATATTCATAACCAAGGACATGAATATGCAAAGCCGTATGAAGCTAAAGCAGAGGAATTGATAAAGGCTATATACAATATCCACAACAAGCAGGTTGAAGGAAAGAGTGTTTCGGATGTTTGTGTGCAGCATTATCTTTTTCCGGAATTGTTCTCTGTCCCATTCTTACCTATAGATAAACCTAAATTTACATTTATAGATTTGTTCGCAGGAATTGGTGGATTCAGAATGGCAATGCAAAATCTTGGAGGAAAATGTGTATTTTCCTCCGAATGGGACACACAGGCTCAAAAAACATATTTATTAAATTACGGTGAAGTGCCGTTTGGTGATATTACAAAAGAAACTACCAAATCATTTATTCCTGATAATTTTGATGTATTGTGTGCCGGATTTCCTTGTCAGGCGTTTTCATTGGCAGGGAAACGGCTCGGATTTGATGAAACCAGAGGGACATTGTTTTTTGATGTAGCGGAAATAATACGTCGCAAGCGTCCAAAAGCATTCTTTTTAGAAAATGTCAAAGGGTTGCTTATTCATGATAAAGGAAAAACAATTCAAACTATATTAAAGGTTTTAAGGGAGGATTTGGATTATTATGTTCCAGAGCCCCAAATTGTAAATGCGATGAACTTTGGAGTCCCTCAACACCGTGAAAGAGTGTATATCGTGGGATTTAGGAAAGATCAAAATGTCAATGAATTTACATATCCTGCTCCAACCGATACAACAAAAACATTTGCAGATGTAAAAGAAGAAAATGTTGTTTCAGCAAAATACTATTTATCCACCCAATATGTAAATACTCTTGTGGCTCATAAAGAAAGGCATGCTGCAAAAGGAAATGGTTTTGGGTATGAAATAATACCGGATAATGGTGTTGCAAATGCTATTGTCGTGGGAGGTATGGGACGAGAACGCAATCTCGTGATTGACGATCGTTTGGAAGATTTTACACCTGTTACTAATATAAAAGGTGAAATAAATCGAGATGGTTTGCGCAGAATGACCCCACGAGAATGGGCACGTTTACAAGGGTTCCCTGATAATTTTATAATTGGAGTGGCAGATGCATCTGCTTACAAGCAATTTGGAAATTCTGTTGCAGTACCGGCTATTCAAGCAACAGCACAGGAAATAATTAAAAGAATTAATCTCTCAAATTCCAAGAGATATGGCACTGACAGGAAATAAAGGAGAATGGAGTGAAATATACACCTTGCTCAAATTATTAGGTGAGGGTAAGGTTTATGCCGGAGACCAAAATTTGAACAAGATTCATAATTTGTTTTATCCAATCATTATGATTCTTCGCCACGAAAAAGATGGTAATTTCAACTACAAACTACAAGATAAAGATGTGGTTATTCAAACTCCGGCAGGAAAAGAATTACTGCGTATTTCTGCATCTGTGTTCTTGATGGAAGCAGAAAATTTGTTAAAAGCTATCAATGAAAACGATGGTGCTTTTGCGATCCCTCAGATCGAAGCTTTCATGAATCGCATTCATTGTCATTCTTTGAAAGCAAAATCTGCAGATAAAACAGATATACGAATCATTTTACACGACCGCAGAACTAAAATAAACTCAGAGATGGGATTCAGTATAAAATCTCAGCTTGGAGGAGATTCCACATTGCTAAATGCAAGTAAAGCCACGAATTTTAATTTTAAGATTCATGGTATAGTTCTATCTGATGAAGATATTGCCTATATTAATTCATTAAACCCTAAACGAAACAAAGTTATAGATAGGGTCAATGCAATTAAAAAGAAAGGTGGAAAATTGGTGTTTGATAAAATTGACAATAAGACATTTCGCAATAATCTTGTTATGCTTGATGGAGATCTACCGTCCATAATTGCAAATTTACTTTTAGAACAGCTGAATAGGGGTATATCCACATTGAAAGAATTGGTAGAACGGATTACAGAAACTAATCCTATGGGGTATGATACTGAACAGGCATCGCCTTTTTATGCTTATAAAATCAAGCATCTTTTGACTTCAGCTGCGTTAGGAATGATGCCGGCTACTGCTTGGAGTGGAAAGTTTGATGCCAATGGTGGATATTTGGTAGTAAAAAAAGATGGAGAAATTCTTTGCTATCATTTCTATGATCGTAACAGATTTGAAGATTATCTTTTTTTCAATGCATATTTGGAACGCTCAAGCACTTCACGCCATGAATACGCATCGATAGTTAAAGAAAATGATGGAACTCTTTCCTTTAAGCTCAATTTTCAAGTAAGACTAAAGTAAAATGAGATATCGGATTCAGTAGCATTTAAATTAGTATTGATCCTTTTAAAATTATGATTATGAGAGTAGTAAACATAAAATCAGCGGATCACAGACTTTTTGAGGAGGCATGGAAGATATATTCATACAGCTTCCCTCTTTTTGAAAGACGCAATCTCGAACCGCAGAAACGTGCCTTGTCGCAGTCAGAGTGCAGTATGGATATATTTTTGACTGACGAGGGTGACGAGGTGGTAGGTTTCATGCTCTTTTGGGAGTTTGACGATTCGATATATCTTGAACATTTTGCCGTTGCCGAGAATTTCAGGAACGGCGGTATCGGCGGACGTATGCTCGACCTTTTCGTTGAGTCTCACAAACCGAAAAGAGTGATTTTGGATGTCGATTTGCCTGAAGATGAAATATCGAAGCGCAGAATAGGTTTTTATGAACGTCACGGTTTCTTTGTCAACGAGGAAAGAAGTCACCCGCATCCAAATCTTAATGACCCTTCTGCCGAGTATTTCGAACTTCGTATCATGTCTCACGGAGGAAAATTATCAGATAATGATTACAAGCAGTTCCGTGACCGTTTTGTGAACGTTATATGTCTTAATCTTTAGTATATTGGTAGTATATTGGTAGTGTATTGAGTATTATTATTTTAGTGCTTTTAAAAGACACAAGTGATAATATGTAATAACTACTCAAAATAACATAAAGACATACAAAAAAGGACGCCGAAACTGTTTCGTGCGTCCTTTTTAAATTAGTATAAATACACTTTTATCTATTTGAAAACTATTTAGAACAACGCTTTTTTGATTTTACCGAAAATTTCTTCGGGAGGAAGCATTGAGCCGTTTCCGTCACCGCAGTCTATGACCTTGAAAGAGTTGTCTTCATCGGCGAGCGACAGATATTCGAGCCGTACCCTCTGTTGAAGTGTGAGAGACGCCTCGTGAATATCCTTTTTGCCTTTCAGATAGTCACGGTCATCACCCTCACGGTTTTCCGTCAGTTTTGCCGCCGTGAACTCAAACGGTACGTCGAGAAACAATGTGACGTCGGGACGAGGTATGCCGTATGTAGCATACTCTTTTTCAAGTATCCACTCACGAAGTTCTCTTTTTGCTTTTTCGTCATCCGCCTTGGCGCATTGATAGGCTATGTTCGATGCCACATAGCGGTCTATTATAACCGCCTTGCCCTGTGACAGCCACTCTCTTATCATCGGTGCTGCAAGACGTCTGTCACCCGCATAAAGCAGAGCCACAAGCTGTGTATCTACGCTGTCTATGTCGCCCAAATCGCCACGCAGAAAGGCGGAAATCATGCGTCCGTACTCGGTGGCGTCGAAACGCGGAAAGTGCAGATATTCCGTCTCGATACCTCGTCCTGCGAACTCCTCTCTCAACAGAGCCACCTGTGTCGATTTGCCTGCGCCGTCGAGACCTTCTATAACAATGAACATAACAGTTTCCTTTTTTATTTGAACATCGACACGGCTCTGTCCACAGCTTCGCGTAGCTGTTCAATCTCCCGTGTCGTATTATAGAACGCCATGGAGGCGCGTACCATGCCTGTCGTGCCGTACAGCTCCATAAGCGGTTGCGCGCAATGCGTGCCCGTACGTACAGCCACACCCATTTTGTCGAGAATCATGCCCATATCCATGTGGTGTATTCCCTCGACATTGAACGATACGATAGAGCATCTGTCGGGAGCGGAACCGTATATTGTGAGTCCGTCAACCTGAGACAACAGCTCTATGGCATATTTTGTCAGGGCGTTCTCGTGTTCGAGTGCCGCTTTCATGTCTATACCGTTGAGATACTCGATAGCTTCTCCGAGCGCAATAGCTCCCACATAGTCGGTTGTTCCCGCCTCGAATTTAAGCGGTGTCTCGGCATAGGTCGTCTTCTCGAATGACACTTTATCGACCATGTCGCCGCCACCCATATAAGGGGGCATCGCGTCGAGCAGTTCGCGTTTACCGTATAATACGCCTATTCCTGTCGGGGCGTACAGCTTGTGTCCCGAAAAGGCGTAAAAGTCGCAGCCGAGTTCCGTTACCGATACTCCGCCGTGTACGATACCATGACAGCCGTCAACCACGACTACGGCTCCGACCTTGTGCGCCGCCTCGATAATGGGGCGTAGGTTGTTTATTGTACCGAGTACGTTCGACGCCTGTGTTATGGCGACAACTTTTACACGCTCGTCGAGCATACCGAGATATGCCTCCATATCGAGAGTGCCGTTGTCTTTGAGCGGTATCACATTCAGTGCCGCGCCTTTCTCGTTGCATAGCATCTGCCACGGAACGATGTTGGCGTGGTGTTCCATATACGAAACAATCACCTTGTCGCCTTTGCCGACAGCCATTCTTCCGTATGAACCAGCCACCATATTGAGTGACGATGTCGCTCCCGCCGTGAAGATTATCTCCTCCGCTGCCGCCGCGCCTATGAAACGGCGTACTCTTTCGCGCGCCTCCTCGTAACGTGTTGTCATAACGTTGCTCAGGTGGTGCGAGCCTCGGTGAATGTTGGAGTTGCTCTCCTTATAGATATTATTGACGCACTCAATCACCGAACGCGGTTTCTGTGCCGTCGCTCCGTTGTCGAGATAGGCGAAAGGACGACCGTTCACCTGCATCCCGAGAATAGGAAAATCCTCCCTTATCTTATTCAAATCGAACATTACACTCTCACCTTACGGGCAATCTCCTCGGCGAGAAGATTGTCGCTTATTTTGGATATGACTTCGCCCACAAATGCCTCTACCAGGAGATGACGTGCGGATTCCGTGTCTATGCCTCTCTGACGCATATAGAAGAGAGCCTCTTCGGAGAGCTGACCCACCGTCGAGCCGTGCGAACATTTCACGTCGTCGGCGTATATTTCAAGCTGCGGGAGAGCGTTTGCCCTTGCGTCCGCTGATAGCACTATATTGTTGTTCTGCTGATAAGCCTCCGTGCGTTCCGCACCATGAGCCACATATATCGAGCCGTTGAAACGTGTGGTCGATTTGTCGTCAGCCACCATTTTATAGAGCTGTCGGCTTGTCGCTCCCTCAGCGGCGTGTTCCACAATCGTGTCGCACTCCATACGCTGTTCCTTGCGACCGACACCCACTCCGTTGAGATACGCCTCGGCACCCTTGCCCGCGAGTATGACTTTCGTTTTGTCTTTAAACGAGTCGCATCCGGCAGCCACGACGGTAGAGGTGAAACGACCTCTCTCGGCGCATGATGCGAATGTCACCGACTCCACATCGGCAGAGGTATCCGTTCCGTCGAAGAACGATACAATCTCAAGTTCTGCGTCTTCACCAACAAACGCCTCGGCAACCCTGCCGCACCTGCACAATCCGCCCGCATATCTCACCTCCACGAGCGCTTTGGCTCCTTTTTCAAGTATAATAAGGTTATGGCAGTTGTGCGTGTCGCTGTTTGTGACCGCGCCGCCTACATGTATAGTGACCTTGTCGGCGTGAATATCCTGCGGTACATATACGACCAATGCGCGCGCCTCTTCTTCGTCATGACATTCGGGCAGTCTGAAAGAGGGTACAGAGGCGAACTTGTCGCCGACTACTTTTTTATTCCCCTCGGCGGCAATCAGCGTGCCCGCCGATACAGCCTTGTCGGGGTAGTGCTCGCGAAAAGCTTCGAGAGAGCCGACAAAGCAGACGTTTCCGCCGACGGACAATGTTTTCTTAACGATGCTACTCATTGTCGTAATCTTTTATCAGCCAATCGTATCCTCTTTCTTCGAGTTCGAGCGCGAGCTCTTTTGTACCGCTGTGGATGATGCGTCCTTTGTAGAGCACATGCACGAAGTCGGGCACGATATAGTCGAGCAGACGCTGGTAGTGAGTGATAACCACGGTGGCGTTATCGGGACGTTTGAGTTTTGCCACACCCGTTGCCACAACCCTCAAAGCGTCGATGTCCAGACCGCTGTCGGTCTCGTCGAGTATGGCGAGTTTCGGTTCGAGCATAGCCATCTGGAAAATCTCGTTACGTTTCTTTTCGCCGCCCGAGAAACCTTCGTTGACGCTTCTCGACGTCAGTTTAGAGTCTATCTCCACAATCTCGCTCTTCTCACGCATCATCTTCAGAAACTCACCCGCCGTGAGCGGTTCGAGTCCGTTGTGTTCACGTTTTCTGTTTACGGCGAGTTTCATGAAATTAGCCATGCTGACGCCAGGTATCTCGACTGGGTATTGAAAACCGAGAAACAGACCCTCGCATGCACGCTCCTCGACACTCATCGAGAGCAGGTCTTTACCGTCGAAAAGGACGCTACCGCCCGTGACCTTATATTTGTCACGACCCGCCAGCACCGATGCGAGTGTACTTTTACCCGAGCCGTTGGGTCCCATTATGGCGTGTACCTCTCCCGCCTTTACGGTGAGGTTTATTCCTTTCAGTATCTCTTTGTCCTCGACAGAGGCTTGCAGATTTTTTATCTCTAACATTTCAGTAGTTTGTTTTTCAATTCATTTAACCGATGCTTCCCTCAAGATTTATGGCAAGCAATTTCTGTGCCTCCACGGCAAACTCCATAGGCAGTTTGCTCAATACCTCACGGGCGTATCCGTTTACGATAAGCCCCACGGCGTCTTCCGTCGGTATTCCTCTCTGGTTGCAGTAGAAGAGCTGGTCTTCGCCAATCTTTGAAGTGGTCGCCTCATGTTCTATCACCGCCGACGTACCCGCCGCGTCAATCACGGGGAACGTGTGCGCGCCGCAATCAGAACCTATCAGCAAAGAGTCGCATTGCGAGAAGTTGCGTACACCCTCGACACCCGGCATCACACGTACCATACCTCGGTAGCTGTTCTGGCTGAAACCTGCCGATATACCTTTCGATACGATACGGCTGCGGCTGTTGTTACCAAGATGTATCATTTTTGTACCCGTGTCCGCCTGCTGATAGTTGTTGGTCATGGCCACGGAGTAGAATTCGCCGTAGCTGTTTTCTCCTTTGAGTATGCAGCTCGGGTATTTCCACGTTATCGCCGAACCAGTCTCAACCTGCGTCCACGATAGACGCGAGTTGCGTCCACGGCATAATCCTCTCTTTGTCACGAAGTTGAATACACCGCCTTTGCCGTCTTTGTCACCAGGGTACCAGTTCTGCACGGTAGAATATTTGACCTCCGCGTCATCCTCCACGATGATTTCGACTATTGCGGCGTGAAGCTGATTCTCGTCACGCATGGGAGCCGTACAACCTTCGAGGTAGCTTACGTACGCCCCTTTGTCCGCCACAATAAGCGTCCTTTCAAACTGCCCCGTTCCTGCGGCGTTGATTCTGAAATATGTCGAAAGTTCCATCGGGCAGCGTACACCTTCGGGTACATAGCAGAAAGAGCCGTCCGAGAATACAGCCGAGTTGAGGGCGGCGAAATAGTTGTCGCTCGGCGGCACCACTTTCGCCAAGTATTTCTTTACGAGTTCGGGGTACTCTTTCACAGCCTCCGAGAACGAGCAGAAAACGATTCCAAGTTCCGAAAGTTTTTCCCTGAATGTCGTTTTGACCGATACGGAGTCTATTACGGCATCGACAGCCACTCCCGAAAGCACTTTCTGCTCTTCGAGAGGTATCCCCAACTTGTCGAATGTCTTGAGAAGTTCGGGGTCAACCTCGTCGAGGTTCTTCTTATCCGATTTTTTTGGCGCGGCATAGTAGGTAATATCCTGAAAATCAATTTCGGGGATATTGAGGTGCGCCCAGTTGGGCATCTTCATCTTCTTCCACTGCTCAAACGCCTTCAAACGGAACTCAAGCAACCATTCGGGCTCGCCCTTACGTTCGGAAATCATCCTTATTATCCGTTCGTCGAGTCCTTTGGGGAATTCCTCCATGTCGATGAGGGAGGTGAACCCGTATTTGTATTCTGTATTTTTGTTATTTAAAATTTCGTCCATTTCACTCAATTTGACCACAAATATACTCAACAAAACAAACGTATGCAAATTGAAAAAATTACCTTTTCACGCCCCTCTTCATCCGTTGCGTCGTTTATTGTCGTTTTGTCGGTGATGTTGTCGGGCGGACACGCCGATTATCGTTGCATAATAAATTAAAATCGTTATTTTTGCATAAGAGATTGCCTACACTCGCGTAACGGGTGAGGGCAAGTATGACAAAACATAAAAAACAGAATAAAAACGATTTAGACATGAAAGCCATAATCAAGACAGAAAAAGGCGACATGGTCGTTGAATTATACGATGACGACGCGCCCGGAACGGTGGCTAACTTTGTGAAACTCTCAAAAGAGGGTTTTTATGACGGTTTGATATTCCACCGCGTCATTCCCGACTTCGTTATTCAGGGCGGATGCCCTTACGGTACGGGTACGGGTGGTCCGGGTTACACAATCAAGTGCGAGACTTCGGGCAACAGACAATATCACGACAGAGGTGTGCTTTCAATGGCGCATGCGGGACGAGACACAGGCGGTTCGCAGTTCTTTATCTGCCACAACAGAAAAAACACCGCTCATTTGGACGGCGTTCACACCTGCTTCGGTAAGATATGCGAAGAAGAGGGTCTCGAAGTATTGGACAGCATACGCAGAGGCGATGTCATTAAAACGATTGTAATCGTTGAGGAGTAATAATATTCTTCATAATATCTATAAATACACCCCGAAAACTAAAGCAGTTTTCGGGGTGTATTGTTTTAACACTATAAACCTTTGTTGTGGGTTTCCGTTATTTTTCAGACAATATCTGTCGAGATGACGGTAAAAGAGATTGCGGAATATGACGACTGAATACGCGTACCAACCTTTTAAACCTCATTTATAAAATACAAAAAGGAGCGATGCCGGCTGTCACAGACGTTATCGCTCCGCTAAAAAGGGTATATAAATCGAGAGTAATTTTATATGCCTTTAGACTTTAAATAAATTACGGCATATATTATATTCGAAGTCATTAAAATTTACATTACATATTAATTTAGAGGATTATATGTTTGTTATTATTTTACACCGCTTCGCAGGTGGCGTTTTGCTCTCGCATGCAGTCCTATGTCTTGCGAAGCGGACATCTGGTAGGAATCAAAGAAATTATTTATTTTCGGACACAGCGCACGCTCAAACCGTACGACTTGTTGGTGTTACCTAACGGGGCAACGCCATCGCTATTCAAATTTATAAAGCATCCCTTTGCCTCATCGTACTGGGTAGACACCCAATAGTTCCCGTGCACGCCCTGGACGTACAATACACCGCTAGTATTACCACGGTTACCGACAGCGGGAAACTCCAACTTGTTATTACCGCTTGTGAATATCTTATAACCGTAATTGCTTGCATTCCAATCACCTCCGTTTGTTTGTATCGTAGCGTTCTTTAAGGCTATAAACTCATCTTTGGTCGGTAAACGGTAATCTTCGGGACACGGGTCGTTAGCCTCAAGCCATGAAGTATTGCTCGTTGGAGGATTGGTCTCATCCCATCCGCTGACACTATTACCTGTACTTTCCCATGATTTATTACCAACATCCCACTGATAAAATCTACCATGCGATTTTGTTTTTATTGGGTCATCTGTACATTCTGATGGTAATTTTGTGGCAAATGTTGGTCCTCCATTCTCCAATTTACTTTTAGCTAAATTATATTTCATCCATTCGACCCCTCCAATGTTAACAGTCTGTCTTGGATCAAAATCACGACCTTGATTAACTGTGAGCTGAATTGATGTTCCCTTGTAAGTTACAGTAAAATAGGTACTTCTTGGATTGTTCCATGTGTCATTTTCAGCTGTTGTTCTTACATTAATTTTATTTCCTGACACACTACCAATTAGCCAATCACTATCATTTTGTGGTGCAGAAATGGCTAAACCACTTGATATTGTTCCATCGTTTGTTGTTCCAACCGTAACCGTCGCTGTCTGATTTGGCTGACCGTTACTGAATACAACCGATGCAGGATTTAGTGTAAGTTTTACAGGTGTTTGACTAACTGATGCCGTAGCTCTATTCACACCGTCTCGTCCTTTCAATGCTATAATTGCATTCGATGTCTCTTCGTTAAACATTAATTCTTGTTTAAATGCGACATTAAAAGTTCCTGCAGTTGAAAGCGCACTAATCGCATGAGCCGTAGTATTTGAACTCGTTACATAGTTACTTTCAAGGATATCCCAAACAGAAGCTACAAACGTACCATTAGCAGATGCCAAACCACCGATAACGGAGTAAGAGCTCTTGTTCTCAACAAGAATACTTGTTTTTTTGGCTTGAAGAACCGTAAACGAACCAGAAACATTACCGTCAATCGTTATATCAAATGACGATGATATTTCACTTGTTGTTTCATTTGCGGGAACGGTCAAGACAAACGAATATGTGTCGTTGCTACCCGTAGGCTGTGACTTGACTTTAACCGCCGAGTCTGACGTTTTGGAAACAACCTTAATACGCTCACTACTTGCAGGTGCAGAAGTCTTGATATTAACCGTATAATCGTATGCAACACTAAACGCTTTGAGTGTGTTTGTCTCAAAGACGGCAGGATTACCCGAACCGTATGTGATACTTTGGATTGTTGCTGTAAAGTTTGCAAGCTGTGTTACCGTGAACGACTGCGAAGTCGTGTTTTGGCTTTCCAAAACAAATTGCCCCGTGCGTTGTTCGGCATTGTTTGCTGCAACTATCACATCCAACGACGCACCACTCGCATTGGTTTCTGTTCCGCCAACATCTGGCGTGGTTGTAAGCCAACTTTGTGTACTTTTAGCTACTTTCCATGAGGTCGAACCAGTACTAGCAGAAGTGTTGATAACAAGCGAAACCGTTGCTCCATTTTTGGCTACATTTTTCAGTTTCAAAGAGTCTTCTTTCGATACGTTAAATACAATAGGTGATTGTTTCGTATCAAAAAAAACTTTATTACCACCATTCAAATTCATTGTTATCGTTGCGCTTTGTGCCGCATCGCTATATGTCATTGTTTCGGCATAACCCACAACAATTTTACCAGCAACATCTTTCGCAACACTGATTTTAGTAGGGTTGCTTGATACAAAATCTTTCAAATCCCAATCCGACGCATAGCGACGCATAGTAAGAAACATATTTTAACTCTTGTCTGTCTTTTATACCGCCCCATATTTCCGCCGTTGTATCGGTAAATTTAGGCTGTACGGGGGTTTTGACCGTAAATGAACCTATCGAAACATCGTTTGCTTCAATATCTATTGAATAATCGTTTTCCGCATCATCTTTACTTGCTGGAACGGTGAGTGTAAAGGTATATGTATTTTCTCCATCACCTTTGGTAACCTTACTTGCTGTAATACTGCTACCCGCTGTCGAACCTTTACTGCAATCGACCGTAAGTGTTGTACCGTCGGGAATGGCGGTCTGGGTTGTGAATGTAAAGGTGTATGTTTTCTCCAAACTATATGCCTTTAATGTATTATCTGATGAACTCCAACATTCCGATGCGGAGATAGTACCCACGCCATACGACGGAGACTGGATAATTTCAAGGCGTTTAGAAATGGTGTTGTAAGATTTCACACGCACATACGCTGTTCGACTTGTCGAACTGCTATTTGCTGTAACGTGCATCTTGATTTTTGCTCCGCTACTTGCCGATGAGGTCGGTGAGGTCTTTGTAATCCATGACGCAGTACCACCACCTGCTTCGGTGATATTACCATATACCGCCCAAGTCTGGTTATTTTCTGTTGTCACTGTCGTTTCTATGTCACCTTCACGAAAGTCAACATTCGATAACCTTGCTGGAACAAACGTAATTTTTGCGGGTCGCTGTGTAAATGTCACTTTTGCAATCGTCTCACCGTTCGGGTCAACGAAAGCCACAGGAACTTCGATACCGGCTTCATCCATTTCCTCTGCGTCAACGACTTCGATAAATGTTGCGGTAATTGTTTTGGTATCTCGATTTATGTCAATCACAATACCGTCAGTATTACTTACAACATCTCCCGTCGGAACAATCTGAATATCGTTCATTTCGGTA
>CASDZP010000029.1 GCA_949285535.1 uncultured Alistipes sp. | reverse complement strand
AAAATCATCAAAAAATGTAAAAAACGGCTCGTAAACGTCTCTCTTTCTTACTAATAGACATTGACAAAGATAATGAAAAAAGCATAAAAAACAAATACCTCTTAATTTTCATAAAATTGACCCTTATTTTTCATTTTTCTCGTCCTTTTCAATAAAGAAAGTTTGATATATTCTCGTACTTAATAATAAAAGAGGCTCAGACATACAAAAACTGAACCTCTTCTACAATATTAGGAAATCAATCAAAACACACGATAATATATCTTGAATTCCCACGGAGCAAACGGGTCGTATTGTCCATAATACAGTTCGGCTTCGCCATGCCATAGTTTCGACCAGATGCCGTGATAGTCGGAATCGTAAAAAGCAGGTTGAATATGATATGGCGTCATATTAAATACGGCAATCAGTTCCGATTTGTCATCACGTCTCTTAAAGGCAAGAACATTCTCGGGCTGGGATGAAGCGATATATTCAACTGCTGCACCGTTAAATGTGTCGAGAACGGAGAGATTTGCCTTTAGGGTACATAATTCCTTGTAAAACGGTTCAAGTCGTTTTAATCCGCTCCAGTCAATCAAATCTTTGTCGAAGAATGCCAGTCGTCTGTTGAATCCTGCTTCCTGACCGCTGTATATCAACGGCATAGACGGAGTCACGAATGTAAGCGCAGCCATTGTCAGCGCGGCGTCACCCATTCGCTCGTACTCTGAACCGCTCCAGCTGTTCTCATCGTGATTGGATGTGAATCTCAGACGACCTGCCCCTAAAGGAAACGTATCACGTTCGTTATCGAGACGCCACCTCAAACCGTCTGCACCATACGCACCCTGCGCTATGTGTTCGAGAAGATGTCCGAACTCCCAAGCGTAGGTAACATCGAATGTGCTGTCGAGATGAAAGGCTGGGTCTTCAACCTCGCCGAGCATCAGTATATCCTTTCTGTATGAGCGTAACTCCGCCACAGCCTCACGCCAAAAGTCGAGCGGCACAAGTCCTGCCATATCCTCCCTGAAACCGTCGATAGAGAATTCTCGAAGCCAATAGAGCATAACGTCTGTCATGGCACTGCGTGTCTCGGGGTTTGAATAGTCGAGAGCCGCCGTGTCTGTCCAGTCATACGGAGATATGACATTACCGTTCTCGTCACGTTTGTATAGGTCGAGTCGTCCCTGCTCTATCCAGATATTATCGAGTGACGTATGGTTGCAAACCATGTCGAGTATCACCGAAAAGCCCCGCTCGTGAGCCGCATCGACAAGGTGACGGAAATCGTCGGCGGTACCGAACTCGGGATTGACGCCCTTGTAGTCTGCGATGGCATAATAGCTGCCGAGTGACCCTTTGCGACCTTTTTTACCGATAGGATATATCGGCATGAACCAAAGGATACCGATTCCGAGTTCCTTGAGTCTGTCGAGGTGAGCCTCGAAGGCACGGAATGTACCTTCGGGCGTATATTGTCTTATGTTAACCTCGTAGATGGTTTTGTTTGAAAACATCGTTCCTTCTTAATCTATTCGACGAATATCGGCACCGAGAGCGTTGAGACGCAGGTCTATATCCTCGTAACCGCGGTCTATCTGTTCGACGTTCTGTATCACGCTCTTGCCTTCCGCCGACATTGCGGCTATCAGCAACGCGACACCAGCCCTGATGTCGGGAGAGGTCATAACGGACGGGCGCAACCTTATCTGATGATTGTGACCGATGACTGTGGCTCTGTGGGGGTCACAGAGTATGACCTGCGCACCCATGTCTATAAGTTTATCGACGAAGAACAGACGGCTCTCAAACATCTTCTGATGTATAAGCACCGTACCTTTTGCCTGTGTGGCAACAACGAGCAGCACGGAGAGCAGGTCGGGAGTCAGACCGGGCCACGGAGCATCGGCTATCGTCATTATGGAGCCGTCGATAAAGCTCTCTATTTCATATCCTTCCATTGCGGGCACCACGATGTCGTCACCCTGCTGGCGGAATTGAATACCCATGCGTTCGAACTGCTGCGGTATGATACCAAGATTGTCGTATGACACATCTTTTATCGTTATGGCTGAACGGGTCATTGCCGCCATGCCTATGAAGCTGCCGACCTCAATCATGTCGGGGAGCATCTTGTGGGTTGTACCCTTGAGTGACGTCACTCCGTCGATGGTCAACAGATTGGAGCCTATACCGCTTATTCGCGCGCCCATACGGCAGAGCATGCGGCAGAGCTGCTGGATATAAGGTTCACAAGCGGCATTATATATTGTTGTCGTACCCTCCGCCAGAACAGCCGCCATGATTATATTGGCGGTACCCGTAACCGACGCCTCGTCGAGCAACATATATGTACCTTTGAGCTTTTCAGCCTCAACGCGGAAGAATGAGGTATTTACATCGTAATCAAACTTTGCGCCCAGTTTTTCGAAACCCATGAAGTGGGTGTCGAGACGGCGGCGTCCAATCTTGTCGCCACCCGGTTTGGGAGCATAACCGCGTCCGAAGCGTGCCAAAAGGGGACCGAGCACCATCACCGCGCCTCTCAACTTTGACATATCTTTCTGGTACTCTATGCTCTCCATGTAATCCCAGTCGATGTTTTTAGCCTCGAAAGAGTATGTGTGACGGTCAATCTTCTCGACAGTCACGCCCATTTTTCCCAACAGCTCTATCAGCTTCATGACATCGAGAATGTTGGGTATGTTGGATATGGTTACCTTTTCGGGGGTCAGCAAAACGGCGCATAATACTTCGAGCGCCTCGTTCTTCGCGCCTTGCGGGGTTATCTCTCCGCTCAGAGGGCGGCCTCCTCTAACTTCAAATGTTGACATGACTGCAAATTTTTATCGTTAAACAAAGTAACGTCCTATCTTTGATATGGCGTCGGGTAACGAGAAGACCACGACTCTGTCGTATGCCTTTATCTCGGTGTCACCCATTGCGATGAATGCCCTGTCGCCTCTGACCACACCTCCGATTGTGGCGCCGGCAGGGAAACGGGCGTCACGCAGAGCCACCTTGGTTATTGGGCTGTCGGGTTTGGCTATGAATTCGAGAACCTCGGCGTCGCAACCGTTGAGACACTTGATTGCCTGAACGTCTGTGTTCATGGTGAAACGGAATATGTTGCTAGCGGTTGTCAGTTTTTTGTTGATTATGGTATCGACACCCATGTTCTCCGCCAGAGAGATATAGTTGAGGTTTTCAATTTCGGCAATTACCTTTTTCACCCCCATTTTCTTGGCGAGCATCGCCGCCAATATGTTTGTTTCTGAACGACCCGTGACAGCCACAAAGGCGTCCATTCCGCCGAGTCCCTCCTCAACCATCACTTCGATGTTACGGCCGTCTTCAGCTATGACAAGCGTCTCGTCGAGTTTGTCGGCGAGGCGTTGCGCCTTCTCCTCGTTGTACTCGACCAGTTTTATATTGACGCTGCGCTGGAGCGTTGAGGCTACTCGCTGACCTATCTTGCTACCGCCGAGAATCATCATGTTGCGCACCTTCACGTTGTCGCGTCCTGACAGTTCGAGAAGTTCGTCCATCGTGTCGTTCTCGGTTATTATATAGATACTGTCATCCTCCTTGAAATAGTCCGACCCAGTGGGGATTATCGTCTCGCCGTTTCTGGATATGGCGACGGTTCGATAGCTCGGATTTTCCTTCCCCTTGAACATCTCGACAAGTGTTCTGTCAATAAGCGGAGATGATGCTCCCAGCTTGAATACCACCAATCGGAGTTTTCCACCCGAAAAGTTGACATACTCGGATGTTCCCGTGTTTCCCAACAGGGTTATCACCTCGTTTGCGGCGACCATCTCGGGATAGAACAGGTAGTCGATACCCATATTGATGAATATCTCGTTGTTGTTGGGCATCAGATATTCGTCGTTGTCTATACGGGCGATGCTTTTTTTCGCACCCAGCTGCTTGGCGAGAGTCGCCGCTATTATATTCTTGCTCTCTACGGGACCCACGGCAATAAAGAGGTTGGCTTTCGACACCTCCGCTCTGTTGAGCACGTCGAAAGTGGTTGCGTCGCCCGTGATTGTGAAAATATCGGCGAAGTTAATGATGTTCTCTATGTTCTTCGGGTCGTCGTCGATGACCAGAATGTCGTGCATCTCGTCGGCGAGCATCCTTGCCAGATGGCTGCCGACCTCTCCCGCACCTGCTATCACTATTCTCATAAGAAAAGATATGGCGTGTCGTTGCGTTACGGCACAAAAAATAGTTATCTTTGCAAAAGTTTACAGTTCAAATATACAAAAATTTCATGGCATGACAACCATTCTTACCATAACAATAGCCGTTATTTTCACCTCTCTGCTTATTTTGGGGCTCTCGATAACGCTCATCCGCAAGGGACACAACATACAGAGCGAGGTCGGCGAGAACGACGAGATGAAAAAACGCGGACTCAAATGTGCCACCGCCGAGATTCTCGATGAAGAACGCGCACTCGGTCTGCTGCCGCAGGAGGATTGCGACAAGGACATCGCATGCAGTCACAGCTGCACCACCTGCTCCGAGCATGTAAACAAGGAGAGATAGTTTTTCAGTCCGAACACACAAATCATAAAAATCGCCGCGGAAAGTTTCATCATGAGAAACTTTTCCGCGGCGATTTTTTATCGTTAGGGCAATAGTGACGCCCCTGCATGTATCATCTCAGCCAATCGTTGAGAAAGGCGTGCGGCTGGAACGACAATACCTCACAGTACTCTTTGTTTTTCAGCCACAAAGGCTCTTTCAGACAATAAGCCATTATCTCCTGCGGACTCTTGTCACAGAAGAAATTGACGGTCTTGTCCATCGCCGTCCTCTCGCTGTCGGAGAAATCGAAAGAGCTGTCATTGGAGTCGGTACTCTCCACGAGAGCGCTATATTCGACCTTGTCGCCATTCTCCCTTTTTGCCTCCTCCCGCACGTGTGTCATCTTCAACGCGCTCATCATGCCGAGTATCACTTCCCATCTGTGGGGACGGATGCCACATGATGTCGTGGTCTCATAAACAAGTCCCGTAACGGAACGGCAGCTGACACAATAGTGTATGGAGTCGATGTAGAAGAGTATGCGCGAAAGACTCTCCGTGGTGAGACTCAATCGCTGGTTAAGGTAGGTTATCACGGCGTTGAGTTTTCCGAAGTCGAGGATGCGGAAACCGTTATACTCACTCGGACGCCGATAGATTGGACATAGCGACATGAGCATCGACTGCAGTTTGACTTTGGGGTTTTTCAACACCCTCTCCTCCGCGTTGTGCCGAAGCGTCTCATACTCCTTTTCGCCGATATGGCTGCGAACCTGTTCGAGGTAGGCGATAAAGACACGGGCATCCTTGAGAGACAGAATGATTCGTCCCATCGCAGGAATGGGGAGTTCTCCCCGCTCATACTTTTTGATTGTGTTGGGCCCCATCGCCAAAATCTCGCTCAGGCGATGCGACGAGATGCCGTAACGCTCTTTCAAGAGAGTAAACTCTTCGGGAAAAGGCAATCCGTGTTTTTGGCGATAAAGGCTGTCCGCCTGCACCAGATTGATTCCGTCGATTTTTTCCGGCAGAGAATCCGAATCGCGACAGTGGCAGATAACCTCTATTTTCTCGTTTTTGAACAAAACGGCATGGCGGACGCGCCTGAAAATGCGTCCGTCTGTTGAATCGGGATTCATAATTAAGAATATTATTGATTAGCACCTTAAAGATAAATATATTTTATAACCTATACAATAGTTTCACTTTTTTTTACGTGTGACACCGCTTTTCGGTTACGACTGAAAAAGTCATTCAAAGTGAAAAACGCACACCGCGACAATGCGCCAAAACACTATATTTCAACACTTTCGGCTGTCGGTCGCCCGACAAAAAGTGAAAACGGACAATATGAAAAAAAATTATGACACGCCCCCGACGCGACACGACATTGTCATGCGGGAACTATGCTTTAGCCTCGAATGACGGCGGGATTACGGCTGTTTTTGTACCGGGTTTTCTGTATTTGGGACCGAACAGCTCCGCCACGAACACGACATGCGAAATCAACGTGCGGAACAGGCCGTAATAGTGGCGCATTATTCTGAATCTCTCGATGAGACTCTCCTTGCGATGCGAGGTGCTGACACCGCCTTCCCTGAAGACGGAAAGTATGGTATGTGTATATTCGATTTTCTTGCTTCTGCGCAACGTCTCTATCACCCAGTCTATGTCAGCGGCATATCTGTATTTGGTGTCGTACATCGGAACGATGTCACGCATGGCTATAAACGACTGGTGACAGACGACCATTCCCGACTTAAGGCTGTGCCATGTCAGCCTGCGTGGAAGTTTTTTACGTCGGAGACCCTTTATTTCACCATCTTTGGAGAGAATAAGCGTCTCTCCGTAATAGACATCGGCATACTGTTCCCGACCTTTGAATATGTTTTCGAGGACATACTCGTCACACACGGTGTCGCCTGCGTTTATAAACCACACATAATCTCCCGAAGCCATTTTCAGACCTTTGTTCATGGCATCGTATATACCTTCGTCGGGTTCGCTGAGCCAATGGGATATCTCGACGGAATGTTCTTCGATGACTCCGCGGGTTCCGTCGGTCGAACCTCCGTCTATCACGATAAGCTCCAGATTGTCGTAATGGATTTTCAGCAGATTTTCGAGCGTGAGGCGCAAATCGTCTGCCGCGTTATAGACAACTGTTATTATCGAGACGGAAGGTAACATTTTATGGGTTGAGATTGGTTTATTATGCAAATATATGAAAATAAATTTAAAACTCTTAATTGACCGAACCTGTCATGCCTGAGTTTCATGCGGTCGTACATAAACATTTGCAAACACTCGCAATCACAAATAAGTAATTTTATCCGCGAATGCAATTAAGGAGGATTGTTCTCCGATATTCAATAAAATCACAATAAAACACAAGCAAAGAACAAATTACCAGACACAGATATTTAACTGTTTATCAGGGTATTAACAACCACAAAGGTCGTACAATCCAAAAAAAAACATTAAAATTTTTGTATATAATAAAAACTTATATACCTTTGCAGTCACAATCAACGAAGATTGTCGTTGAATCGGTCCGTTCGTCTAGGGGTTAGGACTCAAGATTTTCATTCTTGCAACAGGGGTTCGATTCCCCTACGGACTACTAATTTCCAAAGTATTTACTGAAAAACATAGGCAATAATGGCAAACCATAAGTCATCTAAAAAAAGAATCCGTCAGACAGACGTTAAAAGATTGCGCAACAAATACTACCACAAGACAACTCGTAATGCGGTAAAAGCGCTTCGTAACACTTCTGACAAAGAAGCTGCTGAAAAGCTCCTTCCGAAAGTTTCTGCAATGCTCGATAAGCTTGCAAAACGTAACATCATTCACAAAAACAAAGCTGCCAACCTCAAAAGTGGCATAGCTAATCACGTAAACTCACTCTAAGAATAGAGTTACGAAATAGAGCGTAAGCCTGTCGAACATTCGGCAGGCTTTGCGTTGTTTATGTTTACGGGGGTGCAAGGTTGATTCCTTACACCCCCGTAAACATAAACAACGCAAAGCCGCTCCCGCGGGGCTCTCCGAGGGGTCTGCCGACGGCGTTACTTTGTCCCTCGACAAAGTAACCAAAACGAGGGGGCACAGCCCCTTCTGACCATGTCACCCTCATTTGGCTCATTATCTTTCAGGAAGTCGGTATCTAACCTACACTCGCCTGCGAATATTCTTTTATTTTGCGCTCAAGTGACAGGACGACCTCCTCCGACCGTTCACAACTGAACATGTATCTATTGCCGTCTTTCATCTTTATAGAGAATACCTCGGAGCAATCACATATATAGGCTCTGTATCGCCCGATATCCCTCGAACTGAAAAGACCTATAAAACCGAAAAAACCTCCGCTCCCGAAGATACGTATATCCCTGAAAGGCTTGTAATAATCATTGGAACATGTCTCTGACATATCGGAATACGGCAAACAAACACGTCCGACAACTCTTTTCAGAATAAGCTCTTTTTCTGATAGAACAATCTTCCGCGGTAAAAATAATATTACCGGAAAAGTAAGAATGACGACAAGGAAGACAATTACCGCACATGAAACGACTGCCGTGTCATTGTCGGAAACAAACATATAATACACCGGCATCGCCACGCCGACACACAAAAGCAACATCGAGACAGAGACTGTTATCATTGCCGCAATTCCACGCAATGGCACTCTATACTCGATGTTTTTATCAGAAATCATAAGACTTACACTATTTGACACGAAGACGCTGTCCCAGTCGCAAAATTGAATTACGGGATATGTTGTTCATCTTGCATATCTTGTCGATAGTCGTTCCGTATCTGATTGCTATTCGTCCGAGTATGTCGCCGCTTTTGACAACGTGATAAACCGCCTGTTCCGAACGCAACGTCTCTCGTCCCGTCTGCGAACTCTCTATGTCCGCCTGTTGGGCAAGCGCGGCTCTTATCGCCACCGAGTCGTCAGCATGCGCCAGAAGTGTACTTATGGCAAAATTCTCCTCATACTCCTGCAACAGCTCCGATGCGTGCGAATTTATATCCAGATAGCTCTTTTTCAGCGGGAAGACCTTATATTTCAGACGTCCGTTCTGAAAATCTATCAGGAACTCGGGGTCGAAAGTCTGGTCACAATAACGAAGTTCGAAATGCAGATGACTGCCGTAGCTTCGACCCGTATTGCCGACATAGCCTATTATCTGTCCCGCCTTGACATAGTCTCCAGAGTTCACCCCGAGACGACACAGATGTCCGTACCAAGACTCAAGACCGTTGGGATGTCTCAATATCACCATGTATCCGTAACCTCCAGTATTGTATTTGGAATAACGTACCCTGCCGTCAAATGCGGCATAAATAGGCGTTCCGACAGGTTTTGGCAAATCGACGCCGTTATGTTTAGAACGCCCTCTGCGGCCGTAAGAGGAATAGACATTGCCTTTGACAGGCACGCAGAAATCCTTTAACGATTCGACCACCTTTATCTCAAGCTCATCGGGCATCTTGTCATAGTCGAAGTCGCGATAAGCGAACACCGATGCGGTATCCCAATGGTTATAAAACAGCTTGTTGTTTTTCAGTTCGGCAATATCCTCATTCAGATAACGCCATGTACCGTTACTCGTAATTATGATTCTGCGGCCGTTCTCCGCCGACAGAGTGTCGAACGGTATGGACGGCAATTCGTCCAGCATAAGCTGTGCACGTTGCGCCGAGACCTCTCCCGAAGCGAAAGTCAAAAGCGCGAAAAGCAATATTGCTGTATTCTTTATCTTCATCAATCAAAAAGTCTTTCTCTCACATAACGGTGTTGCGCACGTTACCGCAATTCAATCTTCACCACACATTTTTTTATGGACGAAGCCGTTCCCACAAGCGGAGTATGTGCATCGGAGGGGAATAAAATCACAAACTTTCCGGGCTCGACAGTGAAAAAGTCCTGCGGTTCGTCGTCGAAGAATATGACATCCCGTTTCTTGTCAATGGCGCCTTTCGCGTCATAGCACTCTCCCCTGTATCTCCATCCGTAGCTTTCGTTCGAAGATAGAGGCAGTTGTATGTCTATATGCTTGTCGTGCGCCTCCAAAACAGCCTCTTTGCGCGAACGCATGGCAGCGTCCTCAACGGAGATGACAACACGGCCATCTTCCAACGGGTAACGTCCCTCAACTAGGGTATCGTAGTTTTCAATCAGAAACTTAAACGCTGTCTCGAAAAGAGGATTGAGCGAATAATATTTCGCCGCTTCCGACAATGAATCTATAATCATAATCAATTCTGGTATTGAGTGTCACAATTCAGCCTTATGGCTATGAACAGCATGGCTGAGAAGGCTATGAGCGAAGAACCTCCGTAACTGAAAAACGGCAAGGGGATACCTATGACGGGCACTAACCCTATCGTCATGCCTATGTTTATCACCACGTGAAACAGGAAGATACCCGCCACGCTGTAACAATATACTCTTCCGAAGGCGTCACGCTGTCTGTCTCCCATCTTCATGAGTCTGTATATCAAAATCATGAATAGCGTAAGTACCGTTACACTACCGACAAAACCCCACTCCTCACCCACGGTGCAGAAGATAAAGTCGGTACTCTGCTCGGGCACGAAATCGAACTTCGTCTGCGTACCCTGAAGGAAACCTTTGCCGAAGAATCCGCCAGAACCTATCGCTATCTTCGACTGGTTGACGTTGTATCCCGCACCTCTAACGTCGTTCTCAAGTCCAAAGAGGTTGAGGATACGTTCCTGCTGGTGTTTCTTCAGCACATTGTCGAAGACATAATCCACCGAAGTGACAAAACCCAGCGAACAGAAGAAAAGCATCGCAAAAACAATCACGTTGCGAAGCTGATAACGCAGGGCGTATGTGACAACCATCGGTATGGCGAGCACAAAGGCTATCTCGAATGCCGTGAGCATCGTTATCGCGTGCCCCGTGGCAAAAGCCGCAATAAACAGCACGAGTGTTGTCAGCGCAACCGTAGAGACATATATTATCTTCTGTTTGAACAATCCGTTTGTCTTTGCCTCAAACAGCACCACTATAAGGAATATCAAAAAGTAGAGCGCGGTAGTCTCGACGAAGAACGACATCACGAACAGGAATATTATCATCCCGAGAATTGTATATACCCATCCCGAGAATCCCTCTCTGTACAGCATGAAAAGGAATGAACCGAACACCATGGCGGAACCCGTGTCGTTCTGTGCCAGCACTATGCAGGCAGGAATTGCAAGAACCAGAGCTACCCTCGCAAGGCTGTCCATGCGTCTTATGCTGAAACTGTAACTGCTCATGTACTTACCGAGAGCGAGCGCCGTTCCCAGCTTGGCGAACTCCACTGGCTGGAGGCTGAACGGGCCTATGAAAATCCATGAATGTGCGCCGTTGACCGTCCTGCCGAACGGGAATGTAGCCAACAATAACAACAGGGAGACGACATATGCCTGATAGGCGACATAATGATAATATTTCGAGTCAATCAGAAGTATGACGATACACATGGCGAAGCAGATACCTATCCACATCACCTGCGAGCCGTATTTCTGCGACATGTCGAACAATCCCGCATGCTCCTCGTTATACACGGCCGCATATATGCTCACGAGCCCCAGCAGGACGAGCGCCACATATATCAGCACCGTCCACCAATCAACACCGCCGAAGATGGTGTTGTCATCTCTGGAATAGCCGTTAATTCTTGTCATACTGGGGATAAGATATTGTCATGTTTTTCAAGTTCTCAACCAGCCACGGACGAGTGATTGTGTCCGTAAGGTATTGCTCTATTATCAGAGAGGCGATGGGCATTGCCGCCGTGGCACCGAAACCGCCGTGTTCCACATAAACGGACACCGCAATCTTGGGGTTATGATAGGGTGCGAACGACGCGAATGTCGAGTGGTCTCTGCCCCTTCCGTTCTCGGCGGTACCCGTCTTGCCGCAGATGTCGAGACCTGGAACGGCCGCGCCGACAGCGGTACCCGCAACATTGACGGCACGATACATGCCTTCGGCTACCACCTCGTAATGTCTCGGATCTACCTTGGTGTAATGTTTCTCCTTGAAACGGGGGTCTATCTCGCCATCGTCTATGCTCTTGACGATATGCGGAATTATGTAGTAGCCTCTGTTGGCAATCGTTGCCGTAAAGTTGGCGAGCTGCAACGGAGTGACACCCATCTCACCCTGTCCTATAGACAGCGATATTGTAGTCAATGAGTTCCAGCGGCCGTTATATACGCGGTCATAGAAATCGGAAGTCGGAACGTTGCCGTTAAGCTCTCCGCTGAAATCGGAGTCGAGACGGCGACCGAAACCCATGGACAACATGTAGTCTCTCCATACGTTCAAACCCTCTTTTGGTCCGCTGTAACGCTTGTTGTCGAGAATGTTTCTGAAAACATAGCAGTAATAGGCGTTGCAGGATGTCTGTATCGAGAAGTACATGTCGAGCGGCGAGGCGTGTGCGTGACACTTCACACCCCTGCCGACAGTATAGCCCCTGTTACATATATATTGCTGCGAGGGTACCAACACACCCTCCTGAAGACCAATCAGACCCGTAGCAAGTTTCAGAGTGGAGCCCGGAGGATATGCCGCCATTACCGCACGGTTATATAGCGGGCGTCTCGGGTTACGGAGAAGTGAGAGATAGTTTTTTGTTCTGTCCCTGCCTATCAGCTCGTCGGGATTATAGGTGGGGCTGCTGACCATCATCAGAATCTCTCCAGTGGAAGGCTCTATCGCCACAATCGACCCGACCTTACCTTTCATAAGCTCTTCGCCCAAAAGTTGCAGACGCGCATCTATGGTTGTGGTTATTGAGGTACCGGGAACGGCAAGCGTATCGAAACGTCCCTCGGCATAAGAGCCTTTGGGCATGCCGTGAACGTCCACCAGTTCCATTTTGACCCCTTTGCGACCGCGAAGCACCTCTTCGTACGCGCTCTCGATACCTGTCATGCCGATATAGTCGCCGGGCTTGTAGTAGCTGTTTTCACGGACAATCCTGTCGTTGACCTCGCTCACATAACCGAGAATGTTACCCGCGGTCTTGAACGGATAGGAACGGATGGTTCGATACTGTGTGTAGAAGCCTGGGAAATTATGCTCCTCGAATTTCATCTTGGCCTCTTTGCTCAACAGCTTGAATATGACGGACGGTTTTCGATAAGCGTTTTTACGTGCCTTGCTCAGGGCATCCACGAGCTCTTTCTTCTCCACGCCTATGATGCGACACAGCTCGAGTGTGTCAAACGGTTTGACGTCACGCGGGATAACCATAAGGTCGTATGCCTCCTTGCTCTGCGCCAGAAACAGGCCGTTACGGTCATAAATTTCTCCTCGCGGAGGGTTCTGGACAATGGGACGCAACGCGTTATTGTTGGCGTAGAGTTTATAGCGACTGTCGATAATCTGAAGATAGAAGAGACGACAGACTATTATCAACGCGACAATGACGATAAAAAACAGAAGCGAATGTTTGCGAGAAATACTCATGTCAGATTCTCTCTTTAGGATGAATCAACGGAAGTTGACAAAAATATATCACGCACAGAGAGACCGCCGTAGAGACAATTATTCTCAAAAGCGTATGATAGAAATGCTCCAACGACAGCGACTCAAGCATGAAAAACGCCACGTTATAAACGAGCGTCATTGTGAAAGCGTATCGCAGAAACTTTGCCGTCCCGATGCGTCCCGACACGGGAGCCGAATCGACATTTCCTCCCGTTCCGATGAAAAGACGCAATATGGTGGGACGCAGAAACGCCATTAACACCACCGACATGGTGGCGAGTCCCGACGTGCCGCTGAAAAAGTCGATGACAACGCCCGACAGAGCGGCAAGAATCAGTAAAAGTCCCGGAGTGATTGTAACAGGCAACGCGATGACAAACAGAATATATACGTTTATGTGCAGCAGACCCGAAATCTGTATGTTGTCGAACAGAAAAAGCTGCAACAACACCACGGCAACAAACAAAACGATATAATCAACCTGTCTAAGCATTTCTTTGATACACTCAGGAACTCAACGAACAACGGAGCCCTTTTATTGTTAAAATAGAAAAACAACCTTACGCCTCATCAGCGCGTTCCAATATCTCCCCCTCGGTCATGTTCTCGGGGTCACCCGTAACCGACCTTTCGAGTTCGAGTTTTTCGCGTGTGTCGCTGAATTTGACCAGTTCCACGTTATAAAGACGACCGAACTCCACCAAAAGGTCGATGTCTGCCTCGTAGTTGATACCGTTTACCATTTCGGCGTTGGTTACAACACCGATGGGTATCCCTTCGGGGAAGCGAGACGAAAATTCCGTCGTCACGATAGTATCACCGACCTCTATGTCGGCATATTTGGGAATCTCGAGCAGACGCCCTTTGCTGTAATCGACACCCTCCCATCTCACGGAACCGTAATAGCTGCGGCGGGTCGATTGACCGCTGGTGACGAACTTTGTGTTCAGGAAAGAGACACCTACCGAGTAGTGGGCGGAACAAGAGACGATATAACCGACCAGACAGCCGTTGCTCATTATCGCCATCTCTGGAACGACACCGTCTTTTGAGCCTTTGTCTATGGTCAGATAGTTGTCCCTGCGGTTTATGGTGTTGTTTACGACATGAGCGGTCATATATTCATACTGCCCCAATGTTGAGACAGGGTCTATTACGACCGAATCGCTTTGGACGGCACGTTCCGCCGCCTTATAGGTCTCAAGCTCATTCTCGAGAGCAGCCACACGTGCAAGCAGTTTCTCGTTGTCGCTTCTCAGACGCATGAAATTCTCCACTCTGGAGATACTGCCCTGAAAACCTCCCGTCATAACGGCGGAGGCGTTCATTATTTTGGCGTTGGCATAAACAGAACTATTGGAGAAATGGCTGAACGCCATTATCTCCAATAATATGAACATGATTACAAAATATATCTTCCTTAGAAAAAGGATGAACTGACTCATGCCGTTTTGCTTCCGTTATTTTATGAGGAACGAGAATCTGTCTATGTTCTTAAGAGCGGTACCCGTACCTCTGGCCACCGCGCTGAGCGGTTCTTCCGCCACATGGAACTGAATCTTTGTCTTCTCTGAAAGACGTTTGTCGAGACCTCTGATAAGGGCGCCGCCACCCGCCAGCCATATACCTTTCTTGACGATATCGCCGTAGAGTTCGGGCGGAGTCTTTTCGAGCACCTTCATTATGGCTGCATCGACCTTAACCAGCGACTTGTCGAGCGCGTACGCAATCTCCTGATAAGAGACCGCCACTTTGTGCGGACGAGAGTCGATGATACTGTGACCCACCACCTCGAAATCTTCGGGCGGATTGTCCAGCTCCGACACGGCTGAGCCGACCGCTATCTTTATGTCCTCGGCTGTTCTGTCGCCGATTGTTATGTTATGCTGCTGACGCATGTAGGTCTGGATGTCTTCGGTGAAGACGTCACCCGCCACCGTGATACTTTCGTTGCATACGATACCGCCGAGCGATATTACCGCAATCTCGGAAGTACCGCCCCCGATATCTACCACCATGTGTCCTTCGGGAGCCTCCACGTCGAGACCTATACCCAAAGCCGCCGCCATGGGTTCGTATATCAGATAGACGTCGCGACCGCCCGCGTGTTCGGCAGAGTCTTTCACGGCGCGTATCTCCACGTTGGTTGAACCCGAAGGTATGCAGATAACCATTCGCAACGAAGGAGAGAACATGCTTTTGGGCTTGATTTTCTTAATCATGCCTCTTATCATCTGCTCCGCGGCGGTGAAATCGGCGATAACGCCGTCACGCAACGGACGGATGGTGCGTATGTTCTGATGCGTCTTTCCGTGCATCTTGCGCGCCTGTTCGCCGATGGCGATAGGCTTGTTTGTATGTTGATCGACCGCCACGATACTCGGCTCGTCCACCACTATCTTGTCATTGTATATGATAAGGGTGTTGGCGGTGCCAAGGTCCATGGCAATCTCTTGTGTCAGTGAGAGAAGTCCCATCTTATATTATTATATAGTATAAATTGTTTTTAGTGTTTGAAGTGACGCAGACCGGTGAATACCATCGCCATGCCCACCTTGTCGCAATATTCTATCGTCTCGTTGTCTCTTATGGAACCGCCGGGCTGAATGACTGCGGTTATACCCGCCTTGTCAGCAATCTCCACGCAGTCGGCGAAGGGGAAGAACGCGTCGGAAGCCATCACCGCGCCGTGGAGGTCGAACTCGAATGAGTGAGCCTTGGCGATAGCCTGACGGAGAGCGTCCACACGTGATGTCTGACCGATACCGCTACCGAGCAACATTCCGTTTTTGGCGAGGACTATGGCGTTCGATTTAGAGTGTTTTACAATCTTGTTGGCAAAGATGAGGTCCGCGATACGCTCGTTCTCGACAGCCGCCTTGGTAACGGTCTGCATGGGAGTGTCCACACCGCCCACTTTGCTGTCACGCTCCTGCACGGCCACACCGTTCAAAAGTGAGCGGAACTGCATCGCGGGAGTTTTTTCTCCGCTGAGTTTGAGGATAATGCGGTTTTTCTTCGACTTAAGAATCTCGAGAGCCGCCTCCGAGTAAGAGGGAGCGGAGATAACCTCGAAGAAGAGTTTGTTAACCTCCTGCGCTGTCGCCTCGTCAACCTCTCTGTTGCATATCAGCACACCGCCGAAAGCAGAGACGGGGTCGCCTGCGAGAGCGTCCTGCCATGCCTGAAGAATGGTGGGACGGCTTGCCACACCGCAGGCGTTGTTGTGTTTTATCACTGCGAACGTCGGCTCTTCAAACTCTGATATGAGATTTATCGAAGCGTCGATGTCGAGCATGTTGTTATAGGAAATCTCCTTACCCCAAAGCTGCTCGAAGCTCTTTGAAAGGTCGCCGAAGAAAGAGGCGTTCTGATGGGGGTTCTCGCCGTATCTGAGGTGAGAGCCTCCGTCCGCGCTGTAACGGAAAGCGGGGATACGCTCCTTCTGATTGAAGTAGTTGAAGATTGCCGAGTCATAGTGCGAGCTTACGCCGAAAGCGAGAGCCGCAAGATGACGACGGTTCTCCTCTGTGAGCGAACAGTCGTTGGCAGAGAGCATCTCTTTGAGCAGACCGTACTGGTTGCGAGAGGCTACGATTGCCACGTCCTTGTAGTTTTTTGCCGCCGCGCGTATGAGCGAGATGCCGCCGATATCTATCTTTTCGATAATCTGCGCCTCATCGTTGGTTGAAGCGACCGTCTCCTCAAAGGGATAGAGGTCCACGATTACGAGGTCTATTTCGGGTATCTCATACTGTGACAGCTGGGCGAGGTCCTGTTCGTTGTGACGGCGTGCGAGTATGCCGCCGAAAACTTTGGGATGCAATGTCTTCACACGACCGCCCAATATAGAGGGGTAGCCGGTGAGCGATTCTACGGCAATGGCTTTGTGACCGAGACCCTCGATGAACGAGAGCGTTCCGCCCGTAGAATATATGGTTACACCCGCAGAGGCGAGCATTTCGACTATCTCATCCAATCCGTCTTTGTAAAAGACCGAAATAAGTGCGCTTTTTATCTTTTTCATATCGAAAATTTATCTTTTATTGTCTAAACGTTGGCGGTACAAAAATATTTTCCACGCGAGCGTGGTGTCATGGATTAAAACGGCAGGTCGTCGCTTGACGAGCTTTCAGCCACCTGTTCAAGGGGCGGCATCTCGGGCATCGGGGGCTGCGCCTCCGTCTGGGCGGGAGCGGTTGGTCTGACTCTCCATCCGCGTGCCTCAGTGTACCAGCGACCGTTATATTCGCGCGAGCTGACATTGAACGAGACGGTCACCCTGTCACCGGGGTTCAGGAAAGCCACCTCGTTAATTTTGTCACCGAAGAAAGTGACGCATATTTTTGTGTTGTAATCGTCGAGCTGATCGAAAACGACATCTCTTCTCTGCCAAGGACCGCGAGCTGTCGTTCCGCTCACTATGTCCAGTACTTTGTTTACGACTAAATCGAGTTCCATTAAAGTCTATTTTTTCAGACTACAAAAGTAGAACTTTTTTCAATGATTTTCAAACAAAAAACGACATAAAATAACATAAAAAACACGGCCTTTCGGACAACGACGTTCCGTCATGTCGGAAAACGCTCTACCAATAGTCTGGCGGATCGACGAAGAAGCGGTCGTCGAACCCCACGAAATAAACCCTTTCGACACCTCGCGTTATCGCCGTGTAGAGCCATCGGAGAAGCTCTATGTCGATTGTCTCCTCGCCCCATAACATCCTGTCTATGAACACCGCGCTCCACTGTCCGCCCTGCGCCTTGTGGCAGGTGACGGCATATGCGAATTTTATTTGCAGGGCGTTATAGTAGTCGTCCTCCTTTATTTTTTTGTACCTCTCCGCCTTTCTGGTATATTCGGAGTAGTCGGCATCCACACCTTCGAACAGCTGTCTCGACTTGTCGGCGTCGAGCGACGGGGTAATGCTCGAAAGAGTGTCGAGAATCACCTTGGCGTCAATCTGAGCATTGTCATAATCGGGGAATGTGAGAGACGCCTCGACAAAACGCAGACCGTAGAGTTCCTCATAACGTCGCACCCTGCCCACCCGTGCGACGTCACCGTTGGCGATGAAGTTGAGCCCGCGCTCCTCGTCGGTGTAGTGATAGTTGTTGCGCACCACCATGACCATATCCCCCGACGAAAGCTCCTCGTCCTGCATCAACGTCCTCATCCTGATACCTTCGTTGAAGCGGTTTGCCTGTTTGTTGGAGCGGGTGACTACCACGGTGCTGTCACTGCCGTACTTCGAATAGCAATCCTCCAGCTCCTCAAGGAAAGAGGCTCCGTTTATGGCCTTTACATCGGGATAATCGAGCGAGAAGCGCGGTATCTCGGGCACGCCGCTCTCTATTATCTTTCTCACCTGGGTGGCGGCCTGCAATATGCCCGACGTCTCATGCTGTCGCACCACCTCTCTCATTCTGTAATATCTGATTTTGCCGTATGCCGACATGGTCTCGACATCGAGAGCGGGCGACACGGGTGACCCGACAGGCGGAAGCTGGGCGCTGTCACCTACGATTATAAGACGACAGTTGTCGCCGCGGTTCACGAAACGCACCAAATCTTCGAGCAGATTACCGCTGCCGAAAACATTGTTCTCGAACGACATGTCGGAAATCATGGAGGCCTCGTCAACGATAAACACCCCGTTTTTGGTCTTGTTGAAATCGAGGTCGAAGCAGTCGGACAGAGCCGACTTCTGACGATATATTCTCTTGTGTATCGTCAGTGCGTCACTCTTCGCATATCCCGCGAGCACCTTGGCGGCACGTCCCGTCGGTGCCAACAGACAGAGAGGCACCCTCATTAGCCTCATCGCCTTGGCAAAAGCGGCTATTACGGAGGTCTTGCCCGTACCCGCATAACCGTTGATTATCATTATCTCACCCTTTTCGCTGTTAACGACAAAATCGGCGAGAGCTTCGATGACATGTCGTTGGTCGGAGGTGGGTTCATGTCGGAAAATATTGCTTATACGGCGAATTATATCGTCAACAATCATCGTTTTTGACAAAAAAAGTTAGAAATCATAAAAATATTGCTGCTTAAAGTGTGAGCATATTCTTTTTTTTATAACTTTGCAAAAAAAACTAAAATAAAAACATAATCCAAATGAAAAGATCAATCAAGAATCTGCTTCAAATCGTACTGCTGGCTATTGTATGTTTCCTTGCATATGCGGTTTACATGCAGATTAAGACCCCTCTTGATTTCAATGAGGTAAAATCACTTCGTGATCAGGATGTCATCAACCGTCTTAAAGACATCCGTACTGCCGAACGTGCCTACAAACAGGTTTATTCTAAGTACACCGGTTCTTTCGACACGCTCATCAACTTTATCAAGAACGACTCGATGATTTATCTCATCAAAACTGGTTCTGCCGACGACTCTGTGGCTGTTGCCAAAGGTTTGGTTAAGACCATTGAAGTGAAAGTTGCCGTTATGGACACCATCTTCAAAAAAGGTTTCGATGCTGACCAGATTCGTTACATTCCCCATTCAGACAACGTTGAATTCATTTTGGCTGCCGACACCCTCACTACCGGTTCTAAAGTGACCATCCCCGTATTCGAGGCTAAGGCTCCCTTCAAAACATATCTCGACGACGAACGTTTCCACCAGGAACTCGTTAACCTGATAGACAGACAGAAAACTATCGGTAAATATCCCGGTATGAAAGTCGGTTCAATCACGGAGGCAACAAACGATGCCGGAAACTGGGAATAATAATTCCGTCGTTAAAAGCTTGTCCATCCTTATACATAGGGGTGGACTTTCTTTTTACGATAATGTCTCGCACACGCAGGAGCACTATCACCGCTCCACGGGTTCCGTGTTGTCATCACAGGAGGTATGCGCCGCTCTCGAAGGTTACTACTCTCTCCACCCGGAGAAAGAGTCGGCAAAAGTAATGATTGCCAACGGCAAGAACATCATGATTCCCGAGGTGCTCTTCGACCCGCTCATGATAAAGGAATATTTCCATAACATCGGTAAACACTTGTCGGCGGAACGCTACAAGATGACGTGGCAGACCTATGACGGGATAGTCTTCATCACGGCTGTGGAACAAAGCATACACGAGCGTCTGGTGACCATATACAAGGACCTCGAGATAACAAATCCTCTTTTGCAGTCGGTTATGGCACGCAGGATAATAGACGACTACGGCGCCGTGATAACTCTCGACACGGCAGGCGATAACCTGACGGTGACACTGTGGAACGACGACAGGCTGCTGTTTGCGGACAACCTGCCCGTCAACAATGGCGACGACCTTGTTTTCTATATAGAGAGACTGCGCAAAGACCATGAGCTCGAATCGCCGAAAGTGGTATGTGTGGGCGCATCAGGAGCCATAACGGCGAGAATCACGGAGAAGTACTACGACGTGGCGGTAATAGATTTTGAGGATTATTTCAACCTGCCTTACATTGCAAGACCATGAGAATAGTTAGTGGCACTTGTCGCGGACGGATAATCGAACCGCCGAGAGGATTCAAGGCTCGTCCGACAACCGATTTCGCGAAAGAGAATATTTTTAATGTATTGTCGAATCTCTACGACTTCGAAGGACTTGAAGTGCTCGACCTTTTTTCGGGAACAGGTTCGATAAGCTATGAGTTCGCGTCACGCGGAGCCGCACGAGTAGTGTCGGTGGAGGCGGAGCGACTACATCACGGTTTCATCGAGACGACGGCAAAAAAGATGAAATTAGGAGCGATAAAACCGATTCTCGGTGACGCCTTTAATTTTATACGCTGTTGCGGCGATGTTTTCGACATAGTTTTTGCCGACCCTCCTTACGACCTCGACGGCGTCGATGATTTGCCGGACATGGTAATTCAGAGCGGACTGCTGAATAAGACGGGTATATTCGTGTTGGAACATTCTAAGCATAAGGAGTTCAGTTCCCACCCGAATTTTATGCAACACAGAGCATATGGAAGTGTCAATTTTTCGATATTTGAGATAAAAGAATAAAGGTATCCGCATCAGGATACCTTTTCTTTTATCTCAAATATCGAGAAATTGACACTTCCGTATGCTCTGTGTTATATAAATTTAGGTGAGAGCCGAACTCCTTATGTTTAGAATGTTCCAACACGAATATACCCGTCTTATTCAGTAATCCATTTTAGATTGCCATACTACATAAGTCTCCCGACGGGCTCTCCGAGGGCGCCTTCCGCGGGAGTTACTTTGTCCCTCGACAAAGTAACCAAAACGAGGGGGCACAGCCCCTTCTGACCATGTCACACTCCGTTGGCTCATTATCTTTCAGGAAGTCGGTATCAAAAGCTCGTATTTGCTAAAATAAATTATTGGGATATTTTGTGCGTTAAAGATATTTTATCTGGTTTTATGTATGTAATACGTAAAAATAAATTGTAAGAATAATAAATTTGAGATTTATTCGTATGCCACATTAAAACACGTTTACAAAGGTGTTTTAACATGTATGAAAAGCTCGTTTTTCGTGTAACGGAGAACGGGCTTTTTTATTTTGGCACGCAGTTTGCAAGATATAAAGCAAAGAGCAACGATGAAGCTCTGAAAAGATGATAACAAAAAATAAATTATTCAATATTTTAATACTTAAAGCCGCTCCCTCATGCAGCAAAGATATGATTGAAAGAGATTACGCTCCCGAAAGTGAAGTATTGAATGACTTTGATTCAGCAAAAAACAACGAAGCGGACAACAGCAATGAAAACAGCGGTTCCGTAAGCGACAACAACGGAGTAAACTCAAGTGCAGAAGTTGACGGCTGGAAAGACGGCGGTTCAATGGACATAGTTCTCTCTTAACGAACCATACATATAAATAAAGATACATATATAAGAAAATAGATAAAGAATAATATAAAAGAAAAACCTCGCCCGTTGAAAGGCGAGGTTCTTTTTTATCAATATTCCCAACCGCTTTATTTTAAGAATATCGTAAAGCGGTGACAGGCAAAGAATAGATTATTTCCATACTATATCGGCATAATCGGAAAGACCGATACACCCGTTGAAGCATTTGTCATATATTGATATGGGAGAAAAATCAAGCGGATATGAATTACGCTCATAAAGATGAACTTTCTCGCTTCCTACCATGGTATATGGAGATTCACCGATTACACTTCTGCATCCGTCAAACAATCCGCTTACGTTCGTGATGTTACGGTTATTGTCGAACAGAGACGCGGGTATAGCAGCCAATGACGAACAAGAAGCGAACATTCTTTCGAGATAACGTGCCGACCTGTTGTTGGAGAGAAGAGTGGCGGGTATCGAGGTTATGCCGCATCCTTCAAAAGCATACGAGAAGTCTTTGGCATTGGTATTGTTGGCAAAAATACCTGCGGGAATGACGCTGAGCGAAGTACATTTCGAGAATACGCCCGCACCGCCGCGATAGCCCGAATCACGTTCGGAGCAGATACCGAAATATTCGACATTGGGACATGAGGCGAACAGCGACTCGGGAATCTGTGTCAGACCGCTGCACCCGTAGAATGTACCCTCGAAATATCTTGCAGAAGAACAATCGGCAAAAAGTCCTTCGGGAATTGATGTTAGGGCTTTGCAAACGGCGAATGTATATCTGAAGCTGACCACTGACGACGCACCCTTGAAAATGTCGCCCGGAATTGAACCAAGCAGAGAACATCCCTCGAATGTACTTATGAAAGAGGTCGCCGATGTACATTTGGCGAACAGCTCGGACGGTATCTCGGTCAGCTTGTCGCAACCGTCGAACGTACCGTCGAAACTTGTGGCGTCAACCGCATAGTCGAACAGACCTGCGGGAACAGAAGTAATTGAAGTGCCGCTGAAACTGCCGTAGCTTATTTTGTCCTCACCGAAATCGGTAATACCGCGGAACGCTCCCTGTGTGTCGGAAACAATGGAGGTGAGTGAGGTGTAACCGCTGAGCGTCAGAGAATGAAGCTGTGTAAAGCCCCACTGCTCTACGGCTATGAGCGAGGAGGTGAGGTCGGCAGGCTCCACAAATGATGACGATATTGTGTGAAGGGTTCCGTTGAAACGTACGGTGAACTCCGTCGGGGTATCTACATCATAAGTATGTGAGCGGGTGTACATCTGCTCCGTTGTTCCGTCTCCCCAGTCGATACTACCCGAATAGTCAGCGAAAGGAAGTTTTACCGTAAAGTTGTTGGCGGCGTTGGCACTGACTCTCAACACGAGGTCATGTTCGTCGGACAACATGGCGGTCATGGCACCCTCCGCGTTTATAGCTCCGTCGTGTTCCATTGCGCTGACACCCGAAATCATATACAGATAGTATTCAGTGGCTGGGGTGAGATTATCGACATATATGTCGAATGTACCGCCGGGTGTGCAATCCTTGTTTATACCCTCGCTTGCGAAGATAAAATCACGAATCTCGTTGTCATTTAATTCCTTGTCAGAGAGTCGGTATCTTACGATGCTTGTGCGAGACCCCGCTTTGAAAGAGAAAGTGAGCGAGTTTACCGTTGAGGTGACACCCAGAAGTTCCGATACGGCTCCCGCTTCCTGCGTAACGGGTACAGAGGCAAGTTTCTGACCGTTACCCATGAGTACCAATATGTGACCGTTGAGTTCCCTGTCGAATGTGTTTGTGTTTATCTTCATGCCGACAGAGAAATTCCACTCATCGCCCAACGAAACCAGCTCCTCGATATTGGCGATGCTGTATGTGTCGTCATCGTCCGTGGTTACAACAATTCTCGGATTAACGAGGTTGGTTTTAAGCAAAACACGGTAAAGTTCCGATGAGACTGCGGGCATCGTATATTCCGTTTTCTCAAAGATTGCATAAGGTGCTTCGCCGTCAGAGGTAAGGTCTTCGGGATAAAGGACTGTTCCGTCTTCTGTGACGCTTTTCTGCGTTATCTTTACAGTAACACTCTCACCGCATTTTATCACCACATCGGCTGAACGGTCGCTACCGCTGTAATTTTTCTGCATAGACAGCGAAATGGTGTGTTTGCCGCTCTCGCCGCTTTTGGGCGTTATCGAGAGCCACTCCTCGGCGACAAAACGTTTTTCGTCAGAGTAAGTACCTTCTTGCGGATATACAACCTCCGCATACCAGTCGTCTCCCGCCTGAAAAGATATGACACCTGTCGCCTCAATGTCGTCGGCATAAAAAGATTGTTCCGACGGAACAGATGAATCGAGCTTTATACCGCCCGATTCGCCCTTGTTCGGAGAGCACGCCAAGACGACAAAAGCCGTAAAGGCGCAAAGAACAAGCTGCAATTTAGATGTAAACAAATTCATAAAGAAATGGTGTTAGTATAACCTAAATTATTTATAAATTCAAACAAAAAAGGAATCGCAAGAAGAACAATCGTAATTACAATCGCAAAGTTAGCAATATTTTATTTAACAGAGCAATAAATAAAAAACATCTTGACATTTACACACCGTACGACATCTTTTAACGCAGTCGTTTTGAATTGGAGTCTCTTTTTTTTATCTTTATTTCCGCGTAACAATACGTAAACGGGGCATGCGGTTGCATAAAACCGATACTGCCACAAACATCGAAACTAAACAGAAGATGAAAGATACAGAAGAAAGAAGCAAGGGTGAAAAGAGAACCGCTTTCGTGGTTATTTTTTCTGCCGTCACAATGGTTTTGGAGATTTTCTTCGGACTTTTCTCAAAATCAATGGCGTTACTTGCCGACGGCATACACATGGGTTCTCATGTTTTGGCGATAGGTTTGAGTTGGGGTGCCTACATCATGGTACGCAGACTCAAAAAGAGGAACGACAGCAACATAAACGGCGACAAACTGCTGTCGTTGTCGGCATACACCAGCGGCATAATCCTGCTTATCTTCGCTCTGTTCATCATGGTGGAAGCTATTGAGCGACTCTTTTCGCCCCCTGTCGAGATACGATATGTCGAAGCCATGATTGTGGCTGTTTCGGGTATGGTTGTCAACATAATATGCGCCTTTGCGTTGCATGACAAGGACGGTAAAAAAGACTACAACAGCCATTCCGCATATCTCCACGTACTTGCCGACGCGCTCACCAGTCTCGGCGCAATCGTCGGTTTAATCTGCGCGATGATATGGAACATTGTCTGGATAGACGCATTGGTTGCGCTTGCCTGCTCGGTTGTCATTATCGTATGGGCGAAAAACCTCTTGCGAGACACGGGCGGTCTCCTTATCCGAAACGACAGCGAACATAACGACCGCATAACAACACACCGCCATTAATCACCTTCCGAAGGCTACACACGATAAGATGCCGACTTCGTAAAAGCTAATGAGCCAACCGAGTATGACATGGACAAAAGGGGCTGTGCCCCCTCGTTTTGGTTACTTTGTCGAGGGACAAAGTAACTCCCGCGGAAGGCGCCCTCGGAGAGCCCGTCGGGAGACCCCTCGGA
>CASDZP010000028.1 GCA_949285535.1 uncultured Alistipes sp. | reverse complement strand
AAGTATAATTTTCGCTAAAAATGGTCTAAAAACGAAAAAATCGACCTTGTTGGGGTCGACAAAATCATCAAAAAATGTAAAAAACAGCTCGTAAACGTCTCTCTTTCTTACTAATAGTCATTGACAAAGATAATGAAAAAAGCATAAAAAACAAATACCCCTTAATTTTCACAAAATTGACCTGAATGCACAGGTAAAAACAGACACTAATTTCGGTGTCGCAGGTAAGTTTTGAAAAAATCAAAATAGGTTGACCTTTTATATAGTACAACCTATTTTGATTAATTGAGATGCTCTATTATTTTATAGAGTATAATAAAACGAAATGACATGCCTTGAGAGGATGTCGCAACCGATGAATGCCGCTATAAAAAACAGTCTGAGCGCGACTCCTTTAACATTGCAAGACACTTTGAAGGCGTTATACATCCATACGATATTGAATACAACGAATATTATTATAAGCAGAGAAAACAGAGCCAGTTCCACAATGTTAACTACTTTGGCCGTTCCTACTGTTTCAACATCGAATATCAACGACGACAGTGTTCCTATGAAAAGAGGTATTTGAGCGAAAGCAGTTGTTCCATATACATCTATCAATCTGATTTTTGACTTTGACAGAATTAATCCGCCAATAAGGAATACCGTTGCGGGAAGTAACCACACTGTCAGTCGTTCGGCGACATAGCACCACGCTTCATTGTTTAAGGCGGGACCGAAATGGAGCATCCCGTGGTAATGCCACCCTGTAAAATAAGATACTACGCTACCTATTATTATTGACAAGAGTCCCCACAGAAGGGCTTTTACACCTGCGATACGTTCAAACGGATTCACAAGAAGAGTCAGAATCTTTTTCATAATCACTTGTTTTTATTGTAAGTCTCTTATTTTCATTATCAAATCATCGAGTATGTTACGCACCGTCGGATAACTCAATTTCATCTTAACAGCCATTTCCTTGAGGCTGCCGCTCGACTTTATGAAGTCTATTATAAAATCTTGTTCTTCGGATGTTAGTTTTGCCAATAATGGCAAATCGAAATCTCCTGTGATACTTGTTTCACATTCATGGCAGCTCATCTTTGTGACGACCAAAGGTGATGAGCATGCGGGACATTGTAGCGGAAGTTTTTTCATATTGGTACGATTTGGTTGAACTGGTATGGCAAATATAATCTTTTATTTTAATAAAATCAAAGTTATTTTTAATTTTGTTAAAATAATGTATATTTTTAATTGTTAAATTTTGAGTTTTATTTACCAAAGATGTGATTAATTTTCGTTCATAGCTTATTTTATGCACAATGTTGTATATGTTACGATGTTTTTTTACAACATTTTCCTGATGTAACAAATAGGTGTGTTTTTATGGTTGATTCGGTTCGAATTTTGAGGCTGTGCTGCATAAAATAAGTGAATTACTTTTTATTGTGATATTTGTTTTTCATTGACTTTCACGGTATTAAAAAATGGCATCATCTCATAAAAGTGGATTTTTTGCTTTTGTGACAAATATTTGTTAAATTGATTAAAATCAATGGAAATTTATTTCAAATGTATATTCGTAAATTATTTCTGCTATCCCTTGTTCTATTGTTGTCGGCATGTAACGAGCGAAATGAAAAAAGAGATGGAGAGTCATCGTTCGACCTGTCGGAATACATTGATATTCCAAAAGATATTGCACTTCCTAAAAACAATGGGGTTTGTTATCTTCTTACCTTCAATGCTCCTGAAAAATGGTCGATAACTCCCAAGATTGTCAACGGTTCAAAAATTGACACATCGAAAAGTGGTAAAGGACAATTATTGAACAGTGATTACAATAATTCACTTGTTTCGGAGTGGTATGAGATAACTCCGTCGAGCGGTGACGCCGGAGAGGCGGAAGTTATGATAACGCTTGACGAGAACAGTGCCGGGCAGGAGCGTAGCGAGACATTTACGTTGAGATGCGGAGAAGGATTTCTTGATTTTTCACTAATTCAGACGACTCTCGACAGAGAGGATATGCCTGATTATGACGACAGTCATGAGAAACCGTCGGACGGAGGTTCGGATGGTGACGGACAGGATGGAAATGGTGACGGTGACGGACAAGATGGTGATGGTACCGAAGAGCCCGACCCTGAACCCATACCGCCTCACATAATATTTGACGATTCAGAGTTTGAAAGATTGTCGTTGCTTTATTATGACCTCAATGCGGACGGTTATATATCGGAAGAGGAGGTTGCATCCATATCTGAATTGCATTCTGACTTTTCAACCGCGAACATAAGTTCGGGGAGCGATCTGCGCCATTTTGTGTCTTTGCGCAGATTCGCATATCATGGGTCTTCATTACGGGAACTTAATCTTTCTAACAACAGACTGCTGGAGGAGATAGATGTATCGGCTTCAAAGTTAGAGACGCTCGATGTTTCCGGGTGCAGTTCGATTGTGTCGTTGGTGTGCTCGGGTTCTGTGTCTCTTGAAACATTGCTGTTGCCGACAAGTATGAGCAGTTTGACGGAGTTGAAACTTGACAATGCAGGAATAATTTCAGGCATGTTCAATCTTTCACAATGTCCGATTGTAAAGACGGTTGATATATCTTTCACAAAGATTGAGGGCTTGGATGTGAGCGGATGTGAGTCGATAACGTCGTTGGTATGTTCGGGAGCCACCGAATTAAAAACACTTGTTTTGCCGACAGAGGCAACGATGCTGACACGGCTGAGGCTTGACGGTACGGCAATTTCATCGTTGACGATAGCAAATGCGCCCAAATTATCGGATGTGGAACAGGTGGTTTCGGGAATTACATCACTTAATGAGTTGACGCTTGACAATTTGGAAGCCGTACGATTTCTTTTCCTGAATGACACCAATATATCTCGCATGGTATTGCGTAATCTTCCGTCGCTGACAAAAATCGATCTACCGCGCAATCAGCTGCTTTCAACACTTGAACTTACAGGGCTTGGTTCTCTTTGGGCTCTCAATGTTACAAATTGCAGCTTGTCCGTACTGGATTTGTCTGAATGTGAGTCGTTAAAAACATTCTCATGCAAAGGCAACAAGTTTTCTACACTTGACCTGTCGAAGTGTGTCTCATTGGAGACAATAGACTGTTCGGAAAATCCACTCTACCCGTTGGATGTTTCGGCGTCACCGAATATCGCCACGATAGACGTGAGCGGTGTGACGGAAATCAACGGCAGAGACAAACTTATGGTTTATATAAACAGCAGCTGCAATCCGTCAGTCATATATAAAGACGGAGAGAATGTGACTATTCGTGTCAGATAGGATTAATCGGACAGCTTGCCGTCCAGAAAGATGATTTTTTCACCGTCTGCGAGTGACGGACACATAAGCTTTCTGTGCTCTATGGTGACCGTTACCCTTTCTTTGTCGGGTGTTGTCGCGGTGTATGTCCCGTCTGGGGGTATCAGTTTTAACGGTTCTTCAACAGACAAAACACCGTTGATGACCCTGCCCATAAAGAGATAGGGATGTCCCATGTAGTGTATCGCCGTCGATATGTCGCCTCTTGAAAGAGCCTCCCGCACTGTTGTAGAGCTGACCTTTTCTCCGTCCGCCTCCTGTTTGCTCATCATGGAGACGGAAAAACCGAGCTCTTCGCCGACCTTGAGAAGTGATGAGAAGTCGCCTTCACGGTTGCGACCGAAGTGGTGATTGTAACCTACCATCACATGGCGAGCGCCAATAATGTCGTGCAGTATTTTTTTACAGAAGTCGTCAGAGCTCATGGCGCCGAACTCTTTTGTAAATTCAAGCTCCACTAGTGCCTCTATACCCGCTTTTTCGAGCAGCCACTCTTTTTCCTTCAATGATGAAAGCAGATGAAATCCGTCCACATCGAGACCGAGAACCTTTCTCGGATGCGGATAGAGCGTTATCAGCGTGACGGTTCCGCCGCACTGCTTCGCTATTCCGTGCAGGCTCTCAATTATGGCTCTGTGACCTATATGTACACCGTCGAAAGACCCTATGGTGACCACAGGTGAGTTTAGTCCGATGGAAGACGACGGATTACGAAAGATTATCATCTTTTGTGAAATATGCCACTTTCTCAAGAAGTGTTATGATGTCATAGTCCTCGACATAGACATTCGAACCTTCGGCGGGAGTGAACGGCTTTGATGTGAAATTGAGTATCCCTTTGATTGGGGAGTTGTCTATTACGTCTCTTATGCCGTCAAGCGCCTTGGCAGGAAGAGTGAGCAGGGCTATCTTTACTCCGAGTCGTTCGCACTCTTTTGAGAAAGAGTCGATAGAATATACAGGTATCGACGCAATCTCCTTGCCTATCTTGTCGGGGTCGTTGTCAAAGGCTGCCACTATGCGCATCATTGAACGCTTGCCGTTGAAGTAGGAGGTTATGGCGCTGGCAAGTTTCCCCATGCCCACGATTGCCACACCGACAACATTGTCGGAGTCGAGAATCTTGCCGATGAAGTCTATCAGTTCGCTGACGTTATATCCTTTTTTGTTGTCAGAGCTGAAGCCGATGAGCATCAGGTCGCGTCTGACCTGCACAGCGGTTATCCCGTGCATCGAAGCCAGAGAATGAGAATGTATGTGTGTTATTCCTTCAGAGAGTTTTCGCAACAGCGTGCGTCTGTATTCGCTCAGTCTCTCGATGGTTCTTTCGGGCAACAGCTTTTTTGTCATCCTTTTGTTATTTTACAAACACAAAAATAGCAATTTTTACGAAAATCAAGCATCAAAACCGATTGTTTTTATTTTGTTTTATCGTTTTTACTGGTGCCATTCGTGAATGTTTTTTGCGCTTCGGTGGCGGCAAAAAAGAAAAGGACATTAAATCATGTTGAGATTTAATGTCCTTTTTGTCGGGGTGAAAGGATTCGAACCTTCGACCCTCTGCTCCCAAAGCAGATACGCTAACCGGACTGCGCTACACCCCGTTTGTTTTCACGGCAAAGGTATCTTTTTTTTTCGAGACGACAAAAAAAACTCTCATTCATGCGTGCAAAAGAGCGCACACCAACTGGTAATGCGGTTATAATTAATCTGTTAGACGCCTGCATGTTGTGGCGGGTATGTATGGCGTATGTACTACATGACAAAAAAGTCTCCGACACGGATTTCAACCCGATGTTTTTTGGTTAAAAAAGATTAATTTTGCCGGAACAATCATCATCTGTCGCCTTGTGTCCAAGATATTGAAACATATCGTTTTATTATTGACTCTGCTTTTCATTGCGGGGTGTAGTGTCACAAGTCGTCTGCCCGAAAACACCTATCTGCTCACGGGCAACAAGATAAAGACATCGTTTCCCGACACGATGCACCGCAGCCTGCGCGTCTCGACAACGGACCTCAACCGTTTTATTCCCACGGCGCAGACACCCAATAAACGAATACTCGGCGCGCCGCTGTTTCTTTGGATATACAATCTTTCGGACTCCACAAAAAACAACTGGTGGCACAGGACATTGCGCCGCATAGGTGAGGAACCGATATTGCTCGACTCGGCAATGACCGAGCGTTCGCGTCGTGACATGCTGCTATATATGCAGGGCAGGGGATTTTTCGACTCGAAGGTGACCGACACGATAATAACGAGCGACAAGCACAAGGCAAAAGTCTTTTATGACGTTACCGCGGGGGTGCCTGTCAAGATATCGTCCGTAAACTACCGCTTTGACGACCAGACTCTGAAAAACGCCATACTCGCCGACTCGGTAAACTCATTGGTAAAAGCGGGCAACATCTTCGACCGTAACGTGCTTGAGAAAGAGCGTACCCGCATAGTATCCTATCTTGAAAATCTCGGTTACTACCGCACCTCGGTAAACAACATAAGGTATCTTGTCGATACCATAGGCACTCCATACAACGCGCGTGTAACAATCAATATCGTTCCCAACATAGTCGGAGGACGTCCCGACGAGAGCCGTGTATATCGAATACGCAACGTGTTTATCGATACCGACTATCAGCCTAACGCCAACACCGACTCAATCGGGTACGACACGGTTTTCTATCGCGGATTCAATTTTATTTCGCCAAAGGATGCCAAACGTAACATCCGTTACAGTGTGGTGGCGGATGCTGTTACCATATATCAGGGTAGCATATATTCGAGGAACGAGGTGAAATATACCAGTGCCAATATCTCAAACCTCAGGTATTTCCGTAATGTCAACATCCTGTTTGCCGACGCGGGTACGACCGATGATTTCGTCACCTATGTTGACAGTCAGTCGCAAGACAGTACCGTAACCGTCTCGGAGGCGGCTCTCGACTGTTATATCCAGTGTGTGCCCATGCTCCGACAGGGATACAATGTCGATGTGGAGGCATCGACCAACAGCAACTATACGGGATTGGCATTCAGACTCGGATATGTCAACAAAAACATATTCAAGGGTGCCGAGATATTCGACATAAACGCGCGTGTGGCATACGATTTCATGCACAACAAAGGAAAGAAAAACTCATACGAGTTCGGCATATCCACCTCTCTGACCTATCCGCGAGCGCTCGTGCCGTTCAACCTCAACCGATACAGCCGCCGATACAATGTCGGCAGTAAGGTCGAATTGTCGTTCAGCAAACAGCGGCGTCCCGATTATGACCGTACACTCAGCAGCCTCTCTTTCGGATACAGCTGGAGTAACGGTAAATACACCACTTTTGTGGTCAAGCCGATAAACCTCTCATTGATAAAGGTGCCGTGGATAAGCAACAGCTACCTCGAATCCATTGAGAACCCCTATCTGCGCAACAGCTATACTTCGCAGATGATTCTCGGAATGTTCGGCTCCGTAACCTACAACACGCAGGGAACAAGCGCCGACCAGACTTTTACCATCAAAGGTAACATCGAGACGAGCGGTAACTTTCTGAACCTTGTGTCGCACATCAGCAAGGCGGCGTATCATTATAACGCCGAGGAGAACTATTATACCGCTTTGGGGATACGCTACGCCCAATATGTCAGAGCCGATGGCAGTTTTGTGTTCCGTCAGCGTGTGAGAGACAAAAGCGCCTTTTTGTGGCGTTTCACGGTGGCGGGAGGCTACGCCTACGGAAACACCCTCTCCATGCCGTTCGAACGAATGATTTTTGCGGGCGGCAGCACCAGTATGCGAGGATGGCAGGTGCGCACGCTCGGTCCGGGTTCGACCCCCGAGAGCAATGACGAGTTCTATCCCGACCAGGTCGGTGACTTGAAGATAGAGACAAACCTCGAACAGAGATTCCCCATATACGGACCGATATACGGAGCCGTCTTCCTCGATTGTGGTAACATATGGTCCAACGGTAAGGGTGAAACCAACGACGAGGCACGTTTCCATATCAAAAATTTCTACGAGCAGCTGGCACTGAATACAGGTGTGGGCATGCGACTTGATTTCAGCTATTTTGTCATCCGTCTCGACTGGGGCATACAGCTTCGCAATCCGGGTTGGACGGGTAACAACAAATGGATTAGAAGTTTCAAGCTGAGAAACACGGCTCTCCATTTCGGTATCGGTTACCCATTCTGACAATCCCGACGCTATTGCGCTCTTGTGGCGGTTGTGATTGAATACACCTGCGCTCTATGCGTTGTTTTTCAGTATCTTAGTTTAAGTTGAGGCAAAACCTAAGCATCTTTTGTCGTTTTTTGTTTTTTTTATCATTTTTACTCTATAACTTTGCCGCCGATAAAACGGGCATGTATGATATGATGCCTGAATTTAAGGATGAATTATATAACAGATGAAAATTTGCAGAACCGTCTCAGAGCTTAAAAACGCGATATCTGAACGTCGTTCATTGGGAAGCATCGGCTTTGTCCCCACAATGGGTGCGTTGCACGCTGGACACGCCTCGCTGATAGAACGCTGTCGCGCTGAGAATGCGACTGTTGTGGCGAGCGTCTTTGTCAACCCGACACAATTCAACGACAAAAACGACCTTAAAAACTATCCCCGTACAGAAGAGGCGGATGCCGCTCTTCTTGAGTCAAAAGGATGCGACATAGTATTCATGCCGTCGGTTGAGGAGGTTTACCCCGAACCTGACACGCGCGTGTTCGACTTCGGCACGATAGGCGCAGTCATGGAGGGTGCTCATCGTCCCGGACATTTTAACGGCGTGGCGCAGGTTGTCAGCCGTCTGTTCGACTTTGTCAACCCCGACAAGGCATATTTCGGAGAAAAGGATTTTCAGCAAATAGCCATAATAAAATCGATGTGCAAACAGCTCGGTCTTACTCTTGAGATAGTGGAATGTCCCATTGTCAGAGAGGCGGACGGACTTGCCATGAGTTCACGCAACACCCTTCTCTCTCCCGAACAGAGAGCCGCGGCACCCGTTATCCACATGACGTTGGCGGCTTCGGTTGCCCGCAAGGAGTGGGCGGACGTAGAGGAGACGAAAAAATGGGTCAAAGAGCAGATTGACTCGAACAATATGCTCAAGGTCGAGTATTATGACATCGTCGATTCGCTTACATTGTGCAGTGTCGATTCGTGGGAACATGACGGGTCGATATACGGCTGCATAGCGGTACAGGTCGGAGATGTCAGACTTATCGACAACATACGTTACAAATAGATTAAGCCTATTAAGGCAATGATAACGATGCTTTGCATCAAACGATTCAATCATGACAATAGAAGTACTCAAATCAAAAATACACCGGGTAAGCGTAACGCAGGCAGACCTTAATTATGTAGGCAGCATCACCATCGACGAGGATTTGATGGACGGCGCCAACATAATATCGGGCGAAAAGGTGTCGATAGTCAACAACAACAACGGTGAACGCTTCGAAACTTACGTCATAAAAGGCGAGCGCGGAAGCGGATGTATCTGTGTGAACGGAGCGGCGGCGAGAAAAGTAGCCGTCGGCGACATACTGATAATCATATCGTATGCCCGCATGGATTTCGAGGAGGCAAAGACATTCAAACCGAGCGTCATCTTCCCCGACACGGCGACAAACAGACTGCTTTAAATAAAACTGCGTTCAAAGCTTGCAAATAACAAAAATTATTTCTATCTTTGCAACGAAAAAATGGTCTGATGGCCGAGTGGCTAGGCACAGCTCTGCAAAAGCTGCTACAGCGGTTCGAATCCGCTTCAGACCTCAAAAGGTTCACTAATCATTTAGTGAACATTTTTTATTTATACGCTCCCTTATAGCAGGAATCATTCTTGTTTGTTAAGACGAGAGTAAAAGCGGTTGAGTACGTTTTTTATATCGTCGGGAAGGTAAGAGAGGGCATGCTCTGCGGTTGAGGCGGGGATGCCGTACATGGCTTCAGCTAATCCGCCCGTAATGGCTCCTATCGTGTCGCTGTCGCCTCCGATTATTATGGAGTTACGAATGGCGCTGTCGAAATCATCGCTGTGTAGAAAACATGATACGGATACGGGAACGGCGTTCATGCATGTTTCGTCAAATGGATTAGAAAACGGTTTGAAATCGGGGATGAAACCGTATGCCTTATTTACATACGCCTCAATATCTCTCTTTGTCGCTCCGTGTCGTAACATATAAACAGACATTGCGATTACTTGAGCTCCTTTTATGCCTTCCGTGTGATTATGTGTTATTTCGGCGGATTTACGTGCTTCAAGCAATACTTCCGATTCGCTATCACAAAGGAAACCTATCGGACTCACACGCATGGCGGAACCGTTACCGAAACTATTGTATGGACGTGGAGAGTCGGATGCTACCCAACAGGCAAATGAACCGCCGTAACCTCCCATTGGATTTGGGTATTTGCGACACCATGAATGTACGCTGCTCATATAGTCGATGTCGGATAAAAGTGCGTCAGCCACGGCAATGGTACATATGGTGTCATCAGTGAAAGAGCAATCGTCAGTAAAAAAATCGAAATCTGAACTTTTGGCGTTGCGGAACTCAAAACGAGAACCGACTATATCGCCGATAATTGTCCCAAGCATGTCTTTAGAATTATTTAGGTAATAGGTTTCGGAAAAGCCGGTGGCATAAACTCTTGGTATACCGTTTACGTAATATTGTCATTTAATCAGTTGTTGCAAGAAAATGACAATATTAGATTATCACAAGAAAGTGTGTTTTTAACAGGAATATTATAAAAGAGGATCGGGCGCAATAGGGAAGCGACCGATCCGAAGATAAGGTTTGAAGAAAGTTGATAAGATATTGTATAAATTATTTATAGGAGGGTAATCTGTGTTTCACCATTGCAGTGAAATCTGTCGCAAGATATGAATAAATATCTTTAAAACCAAATAAACAGACCAATTATCGGACAACGGGTGAAATCACATTAAATGCAGTAGCGCATAACGGCATGATTATTAACGCAAATACTGATAAATACTTACTTTGGAGAGGTTCTTGCCTGTCGGTGACGTATATCCGGCTTCATACATAAAAGTGAAAATCGGCATCTGTCGGGAGACGGTTTTCATAGCCTGATTTTCACTTGTTGGAATGTTTTGCAATCGAATGAAAACATTATTCGGATATTGCTTTTCATTCGGTTCTTATACCATTTTTATACTGCTTTTTATTGTTCTGTAGAAATCATGTTAATGTTCAGATGAGAGAATCTTTTTGAGGCGATTGCCGTTTCTGTTTCTCGAAGAACACCATCCGAGTTCCGCGCATGCGGCGGAATAAAGCGTAAAATCACAATTATCGCCCTCTTTTGCCAATTCGTCCGTAACAACTGTTTCAACACCAATAACACGTCCGCGAAGCTCCGTCGGTATCTGTTCGGGTAACGGTTCAAACGAACATACTGATTCAAAATCGGTGTCGGGGCATGTGTTTATCATATAAAAACCTTTTCGGGCTTCCGCAGTCATCGCTTCTCCGTCTCCGTGTTCAAATTGAATGATGAAATCGGCGGGCAGAGGGGTGTGAGGAGCGTTATGGTTATCACTGGCGTTGACAATGTCTTTGTTTTTTACGGATATAGAGGCGGTTATATCACTCACACCTATTACCTTACCCGACCTTTCGGCGACAAAAGAGCAGATGTCGGCGGCAATTCCCGCTCTCAACTCATCCGATGTGCCATATCCTTTGCGTTCAAGCAACGAGACGATTTTCGGGTTGCGTTCCCACGATGCGAAAGAGGAGACCTCTCCGCCTATATGCACAAAGCCCGAGCCGAAGAGAACGACAGCCTCCTCGATTACGCTTTTCAGAAAATCGACGGTTCGCGGGTTCGATACGTCATAAAGAGACTCGTATCCGTCGATGAAACGGTCGAACCCGTCGTCATTTCTTTCGTATCCGAGCCATGGATAAAAGGTCAGTATGCTTTGGGTGTATGACGGAATCTCTATATGGGGGATAATTTTTATGTGACGTTCGGCGGCATAATCCACAAGACGGCGTATGTCGCTCTGCTTGAAGAGTTCGGTGCCGATGAAAGGGTATTGCTTGACCTCAAAACGCCATTTGTCCGCATCGGTTAGTTTCCAGTGCAGAGTGTTGAGTTTAAGGTCTGACATGCGGTCGAGCAACAGAGTCATTTTCTTCATGTCGAGAGTGTCGCTTCCCGTGTCGAGCATCACGGAGCGGTACCCGAAACGCGGATAGTCTGTCACGGACTGCGCCGCAACTGCTGTCTGTTCTCCATGAGACGCCTCCATGAGCTGCAAAAGGGTTGTCGCTCCATAGAAAAAGCCTGCGTCTGAGGATGCCTCTATCTTTATCCTCTTTTTGGTTATGTCGATTTTGTAACCCTCCGACACGATGTCACGGTTTTTCTCGAATATGAGTGAAGCCTCCTGACCGTATCTGATGTTTCGGAGCTCTATCCTGAACTCGTCGTAGAGTCGTTTTTTCAGATGCTCGTATGTAGTCGGCGAGACGTATGCGTCCGAAAGGAGTGTCTTCTCAAATATGAACGCTCCTTTTTTCGCCTCTACAAACACGGGAGAGGGAATTACCGTCTCCGCGGCTGTCGGAAGGTAATGTTCGGAGGGTGCTGCCGCCGACATCAGCAGAGCTGAAACTATTGAAACTATTGAAACCGCTAAAACAGACAATCTCATGACAAACGGTTGTTTTTATCAAAAACCCGACACGCCGCATCGGTGCGTACGTGTCGGGTTAGAAGTTTGTTGCATATTTCGGGCGGCAGGAGGTATTTGATACGTGAAAACATGCCGTTTTACACCTCATGCACCCGATTGTTTCTAATATTTTTCGTCGCTATGTTCCACATCCTCCACGCTTTGACGTTTGGATGTCATTTTGCTCCATGCGAACCATATATATGCCAACACAAACGGTATGGCAATAGAGACATACGCCATCGTGCGGAGCGTGAACAGGCTTGAAGACGAATTGTATATCGTCAGCGAGCTTTTCATGTCGGCGAGTGAGGGATAATATGCCGTGTTGTTGAAACCTGCGCAGAGCATAAGCGCGGTTACCGTGACCACAGTACCGAAACCTGTCGCCCATATCGCCGTTTTGTTGCCTTTCAGTCCGAGGAACAACCCTGTGAGTACACTGACAAGTCCTGCGAGGAATACCCCTCCGAGCCACGGCAGTTCGATGAAGTTTATAAGGTGTTTGTGTTTCACATACCATATGAAACCGCTCTGGGGGTTGGTTTCATAGCCGCCGCCCATGATAATGCCGATGAAGAACGTCAGGAAGAAGATGAGAAAAGCTATCGTCGATATTATCAGCGGTTTTCGTGAGCGTGCCATAATCACGTCGTCATTCACCGTAGCCATGAAGTAGTGTATCGCCAATACTCTCGACAGGAAGAAGACCGCCAAGCCGAGAGCCACGTTGCGATAGTCGCACACTGCCTCGAGACCGCGCCACGGCGACTGCCATACCGATACCACATTGGAACCCGACAGAGATAGCAGATTGTCTCTCGATACCGTAAACTCTGCCCCCGTGAAGAGAGTTCCGACAGCTGTACCCAAAAGTATTGTTCCGAACAGCCCGTTGAGCATGAGGAAGCGTTCGTATGTGGCTGCGCCGAGCAGGTTCGCGGGTTTGGTGCGATATTCGTATGCCACCGCCTGAATGACGAAGAAGAAGAGTATCGCCATCCACACATAGAAAGCTCCGCCGAAAGATGTCGAATAGAATAGCGGGAACGAGGCGAAGAATGCCCCGCCGAAAGTTACGAGCGTTGTGAAGGTGAACTCCCATTTGTGTCCAAGCACGTTCACAAGGAGCGTTTTGCGTCCCTCGTCACCGCCGCTGAGCTTGAAAATAAGCGTTTGACCTCCCTGAACGAACAGCAGAAAGACAAGTATTCCGCATAGGAGCGATATTATGAACCACCAGTAGTGTTGAAGCATCATGTAGGTATCCATGTCGATGAAATATGTCGTTGTTTGTTATTCCGAAACTTTATCGGGTCCGATTTTAATCTGACGCACCATTATGCTTATCTCAGAGACGAGCAACACCGTAAAGAGCACGGCAAAAATCCAGAATGTGGTTTTGACCGCCTCGCTTCCGAGCTCCGATACCGATACGTTTGTCGGCAGCAGTCCCTGTACGGTCCACGGCTGACGTCCCACCTCAGCCACAATCCAACCCGCCTGTCCTGCGATGTAGGGAAGAGGAAGCGAGAGCAGCATGAGCCACAACGCCCACTTCCAACGTGTTATCATGCCTTTCTTAAGCATAAGCAGTACGCCGGCGAACAGCACGATGAACCACATGCCGAGTGCGACCATCACTCTGAAGCTGTAGAACACGAGTCCCACGGGAGGTATTATGTCCGTTTCGGATGTCAGATAGGCATATCCGAGATAGTCGAAATATTCTTTCTTGAACTCTTTGCCTTTTGGGGTAGCGGGGTCGAACAGCTCTTTGAGTTCCGCCATCATCGCCTCATCGTTGTCGGCGAGTGCCTCTCTGTATGCCGTCATCTTGGCGACAGCCTCTTTGCCACGAGCCATTTTTTCTTTGACGGACATGATTCCCTGCTCCTCGTTACCGTAAACGAGGTCGTCGAATCCGGGTACAAAGGCGTTCGGGTCATGGTATGCGAGCACCGACAACATCTTGTCTATGCTCCAACCCCATTCGAACACGGGTTTGTCGTCGCCCGCTCTCTTTTCGGGGTTGAGAGAGCCTATGACGGTCAATGCCGCTCCCTCCTCGCCTTTATAGAGTCCTTCCATTGCCGCCAGCTTTGCGGGCTGATATTTCGCCGTCTGCACGCCCGATATGTCACCTGTGAAAGCCACAATCACGGCGGAAACAATACCGAAAACAGAGGCTATCTTCATGCTTTTTTTAGCCATCTCCTCTTCGCGGCGGCGGATAAGGTACCACGCAGATATTGCCACCACAAAGACGGACGCCAGCAGGAAGCCCGACGTTACCGTATGCGAGAATTTAGCCAGCGCGACGGGTGAGAATGCCACGGCGGCGAAGTCTATCATCTCGTTGCGGGCTGTCTCTATGTTGAATGCCATTCCGACGGGATACTGCATCCAGCTGTTCGCCACGAGTATCCAATACGCCGAGAGGTTTGCGCCTATTGCCGTGAGCCATGTAGATGTCAGGTGGAAGCGGGGCGAAACCCTGTTCCAGCCGAAGAACATGACGGCAAAGAAGGTGCTCTCCATAAAGAAGGCAAAGATTCCCTCTATTGCCAGCGGCGCACCGAATATGTCGCCCACAAAGAAGGAGTAGTTGGACCAGTTGGTTCCGAACTCGAACTCGAGTATCAGACCCGTAGCCACGCCTATCGCGAAATTGATTGCGAAAAGGCGCATCCAGAAACGGGTGATACGTCGCCACTCGGGGTCGAAGCCGCGACGATAATAGATCGTCTCCATAAAAGCGCAGATGAATCCCAGACCGAGTGTCAGAGGCACGAAAAGCCAGTGATACATCGCTGTGAGCGCAAATTGAGCTCTCGACCAGTCGATAAGCTCCGCAACAGTCAAAATAGTCATTCCTTTATCTTATTTTTTATTATCTTTGTAAACGGTTGGATTTGTGTCGTTCCTGTCGGTCAACTGCATGAGCATATACTCGCTTTTCTGCGCCTCGGTCTCGAATCGGGACATGACCGACGGGAAAAACAGGAGTTTGAGAACGACAAAGATTACAAACAGCTTTATCAGGATGATGAGCCACAGCACCCTGCCCACGGTCATCTCTCTGAACCCGTCTCTGTAAAAGCGATATATGCGTGTCAATCTCTCCACTTTCAGATCCGCTGTTTTTATTGCGAATATACAATATTTTTTCAAACATACAACATGACAGACAAACGTTCTGACACGGAAAAGATAAAATCGCTGATAGCTTCGTCGGGCAATATTGTGCTTGTCGGACACGTGAATCCCGACGGCGACTCGATAGGTTCTCTCATGACTATGGGTTTTCTGCTCGAGGGTATGGGCAAAAAGGTGATTAGAGTGGTTCCCAATGAGCTGCCGCGTCCTTTGAAGAATGCCAAGGGCAAGACAAAAATATATGACTTCATATCGTCGGAGAGCCATGTGCGCAAACAGATTGCCGACTGCGATTTGGCGATATGTCTCGATTTTAACGACATACTGACGCGTCTGGGAGGCTTCGGCGAGGTGTTGAACTCGCTGTCGTGTCCCAAGATACTGATTGACCATCACCTTCAGCCGAACGAGGAACTTTTTGAGGCGATGATAAGCGACACTTCCGCCTCTTCAACCTGCTTTCTGGTGTATAAATACATAAAGGAGGCGTACGGTATATCGGTTATTACCCCGAAAATGGCGTCCGCTCTCTATCTGGGTATGATGACCGACACGGGCAAGTTCAGTTACGGCAACCTTTCGTCAGAACTTTTCAGGGCGGTCGGCGACCTTGTAGATTGCGGCGCGGACATAGCGGGCGTAGAGCTGGCTGTATTCAACAGTCAGAGCGAGGAGCGTGTAAGACTCATTGGTTACGCGCTTAACAGCAAAATGGTGGTTCTGCACGGAAGAAAGACGGCATACATTACCCTTTCGGTAAAAGAGCTCAACAAATATCGACATAAAAGCGGGGATACAGACGGTCTTGTCAACATGCCGATGCAGATTGAGGGTATCGACAACGCGGCGCTGTTCATCGAGACGGACGAGTGCATAAAGATATCGCTTCGTTCGAGAGGTTCCGCAGGACTTGACATGAATTCGTTCGCACGCGAATATTTCACGGGAGGAGGACACAGAAACGCGGCAGGCGCCAAGTCGTTCACCTCAATGGACGAGGCGGTGGCAAGGTTTTTGAAAGGACTCAAAAAAGAGTTTGAGAAACAGTCGTCCGTTTCCAATCCGCAGGAGTCATGAATATAGATTTGATTGTCGTAGGACGCACCAATGTACCTTTTGTGGAGCAGGCGGTGTCGGAGTATGCCAAGAGGCTGAGTCGATATGTGCGCTTCTCCATTGTGGTCGTGCCCGACATAAAAGGCGGCGGTTCGCTCTCCGAGGCGAAGCTCAAGGAGAGGGAGGGTGAGGCGCTCATCGCCGCTCTCGCACCGTATGACAAACGGGTGCTTCTTGACGAGAACGGGCGTCAGTTCAGCTCCGAGGAGTTCGCCGCATGGATTGAGACAGCCATGAACCGCAGCGTACGCAAACTCGCCTTCGTGGTGGGCGGCGCCTACGGATTCTCCGACAGCGTAAGAGCTCTCGATTGCGAAAAGATGTCTCTGTCGAAGATGACTTTCTCGCATCAGATGATAAGGATGCTGTTCACCGAGCAGCTCTACCGCGCCTTCACAATAATAAACAAAGAACCGTATCACCACAAATAAATCCGTTTGAGATGACGATGTTTTCAACACCGATCGGAGTCAATCGCCGAGCATACAAGGTAAACGCGTTTCTGTCGCGTTGGTGGCTGGTGTCGTCCATATCCTTGATGTTCGCGTGCATACTTTTCGGCGGACTGACAGGACGTCTTTATCATACCAACTACTATAATCAGGTCGAAGAGCTGATTGGTGACATCGAGGCGGAGTTCGACAAGACTGCCGACCTGTGGCTCGACACTCTCAAAACAGAGGATGCCTCTTCTCTATGGAACGACAAGCCGGTGGTGCCTACGATGGAGTCTTACAACAGCGGCATATTCCTCTTTGAAAACGACTCGCTGGTCTATTGGAGCAAGTCTCCGATGGATTTCCCTCATGAGATTGCCAACGCGGACACCACGTTGCAGTTCTCCTTTTTGGGTAACAAGATACTGTTGCCGTTTGTCAAGGAGAAAGGGTCGCGCAAGGCGGTATCGCTCATAACGTTGAAGTATTACGATTCGAGCAAGGGAGTTACGGTAAAGGCTTCGCACAGTCACATTGTCGATACAAAGAGATATTCGGTCGTGCCGTTCAGCATGAAAGGGTTTAACGTCCGCAACAAGGACGGCAAGATACTTTTCGGCATTGAACCGCAGAATACGGAACGCACTGTTACCCTGATAGAGTATTTCGGCCTTTTGGGTTTTCTGATATTCTGTTTCGGCATAACGTTGACGGCGATAAAGATGACGCATCGCCACAATCCGATAACAGTGGTATGTGTCACGATGGCATTGATTGTCGTCCTACGTCTGCTGTCGCTCTACACGGGGTTCCCGATGGACAGCTCGTTCAAGGTGGACGGCTCTCTGGGCATGGACAGTTCGTTCTCGTTCTCACCGTTCCCTTATCTGACGCTGGGTAATGTGCTTACCGATACGCTGCTTGTCATGCTGATGGGCAACATGGTGTCGAGAGTGCGAAACAGGTTGAGGCTCAAGAGTCGTGAGATGTCGGCGGCAGCAAGCCGCACGGGTTTTATCCTGTGGATGGGTGCGTTGTCGTTCTATCTGCTATGGCAGACGTATATCACGGCTCGATTCGTATATGCGTTGTATGACGGCAAAAATCTGGTCGAGATATTCTCTCTAAACACAGGAATGTTTGTGGTATATGCGATAGTGCTGGTGCAGATGACCACTTACATACTGATGTACACGACCGTCCGAGACCTTTGCCGCGATAAAACAATCATAGCCATGACGATAGGTGTGCCTCTTGTTACCGTGGCGTTGATTTTGTTCTTCCGCGACTACTTTTTCGGATTCTCGTGCGTGGCGATAGCCTATGTGTTATTGTTGCCCGTGATACAGCTGATTGCGATAAAACGCAGGGAGACGATACATTTCGGCTGGTATGTGCTTCTGCTGTCGGCGATGATAACGGTGATGACATTCAGCGACAGCCGAAAACATCTGAACGCTGACCAGCAAGAAGTGGCGACAACCCTGGCGGGTTCCGACCGATACACCAACAATACGTTCTATTCTTATGTTCTTATGGACGAGAGCCCCATAATAAACAAGGCCTCGTCATACTCTTTCCTGAAAGTTGTTGACAACTATATAAGCGAATATAACGGAGAATACATATACGGCCGCTCAATGTTCAAGGAAGATGACCCGAAAAGCGTTTTCGGCTCTTTCTATGACGGTTCCAAATTCATGCACTTCGTCTATGAGTCGGAGAAGGAAGATGCCTTTGCCGTCGTTTCGAGACAGACAATAAACCTGCTCGACAAAACGACATTCTTCGTATATGTGTTCATAATGCTGTTTGCGGGACAGTCCGTCTTCCTGATATTCTTCTCTTATGTTCCGACCGTTTACATGAAGACGGGTATCTATTCGCGAGTGCGTTTCGCAATAGTTGGGGTGATAATATTGACCGTAGGCATCATATTGTGGGCGGTGTCAAGGTTCTTTGTCGAGAATGAACGTCTCAATGTGAGCTCAAGGATATTCAATACCTCGTTTTATGTAAACACCGACTACCGAAATAGATTCTCGACGGCGCCCGCGGATACATCGGCAGTTCTGATGCGTTGGGCAAACGATTGTGAAAACAAATACCAGTCCAACATCAACATATTCAATAAAAACGGAGACCTGATAGCGACATCTTCTCCAACGGCTCTGCAAAACAAAATTGTACCGATAAAGATAAACCCCGACATATTCGACGGATCGGACATTGACGACACTTCGATAGTGAGAGAGAGTTCAGGTGCCATTAACTACCTTTCCCTGTACTCAAGAGTCAAGCACGACGACGGGAATGTATCTTATCTGAACATGTTGTTCAAGGATTCCGAGAACAAACCCACGGCTCTGCCGCTTGTCATCAGTATATTGAACATCTTTGTCGTGGCGTTGAGCATAGGTTTGCTCATATCTCTGTTCCTGTATAAGCAGATTATGCGACCGCTTAATCTCATAAGACAGAGTATCAAAAATATACGTTACAGAAAAAGAATAACTGGCTATAAAAAGAACGGCAGCGAACTCGACCTGTTGATAGACCAGTACAACAATACCATCACAGATCTCGAAGAATCTTATGAAGAGCTTGCACGACGCGAACGAGAGGGTGCATGGAAAGTGTTGGCACAACAGATAGCGCACGAGATAAAGAACCCTCTCACCCCGATAAAGCTGAAGGTCCAGATGTTGCAGAGACGCAAACAGAAAGGAGACCCCAACTGGGATGCCGACATCGACGACTCATTAAGTGCCATCGTATCGCAGATAGACGTGCTTTCAGGCATCGTCTCCGAGTTCTCGAATTTTGCCAAGATGAACATGAAACCTCTTGAGAAGGGCGACCTGTCGGCGCTGCTAAACGATATACTCCAACTCTATTACAGCTACCCCGATGTCACGGTGATATACAACGACCACATTGCCCCGGAGAAAGCGTGGGTCATGCTTGATGCAGACAACTTCCGAAGCGTAATCGTCAACATGATGACAAACTCCATTTATGCGGTTAACGGCGTTACCGACGCCCGTGTGGAAGTAACACTCGAAAGAGATGCCGACAGATATAGAATAAGTATATCCGACAATGGCATAGGGATAAAAGAGGAAGACAAAGAGATGATATTCCGACCTTCGTTCACAACCAAAAAGACAGGCAGCGGCATCGGCTTACCTCTCGCAAAGCAGATTGTCAAGAACATGAACGGTCAGATAACCTTCACTTCTACATACGGCGTAGGAACTATATTTACAATAGAACTTCCTGTCGCTGAATAAGTAAAATGTTATGTTTCAGGGGAATTTCTTATTTTACAAGAAATTCCCCTGAAACATAACATTTTACTTATTCAGCGACAGGAAGTTCTATTGTAAATATAGTCTTGTCCGAAGCGGAAGAAAAAGTTATCTGTCTAATATCTCGATAACCTTTCCGATAAGTCTCCGACGGCTCTCCGTGAAACCTCCCTACTGGCTCTCCGAGTACGCTTCCTCGTTTTGACCATGTCATATCCCGTTGGCTCATGATCTTTCACGAAGTCTGTATCTCCCCGCATTTTAATAAAAAAGCTATGACAACAAATAAAGTCATCATAGCTAAAAAATGGAATAAAGCTAGAATTATATAGCTAAGTTTATTTTATAAATCTTTAACACATCTAATGCTTAAAGCATTCGATTTATTAAAATTACCTCCTGATGGATAGAACGAATTGTTGGTAAATCCCATATTATATCCTCGTGCCGATGTTGAACTATCAGAAGACCAGCAATATCCGCCCACTCCAGGAACGCTAAACCCTAAAGAATTAAGACATCCTACTGCTGGGAATTCAATTTTGTTGCCTGCAGAAGTCTTACTTGTGAGAGTAATATAACCATAGTTGGATGCACTCCACTCCCCACTCATATAAGTCGCATTTGAATTGTTCTTCAAAGCAACAAATTCATCTTTTGTAGGAACCCTATATCCATCAGGGCACGGGTCATTACTCTCTATCCATGTTGAATTTGATGTCGGCGGATTAGCCGAACTTATCCCGCTTACATCTCCAATGGTTGGCCATGATTTTTTACCTACATCCCATTGGTATAATTTACCATGTGATTTTGTTTTGATCGGATCATCTGTACATTCTGACGGAAGTTTTGTCGCAAATGTGGCACCTCCTTCCAACCGACTCTTCTTTAAATTGTAACGCATCCATTCGACACCTCCAATATTCACAGTTACATAAGGTTTAAAATCACAATTTTGTGTTATACTGATTTTCGTTGTTGTTCCCTTATATGTCACAGTAATATAACCATATCTTGGGTCTCCTTCATCATTTTCAGAGACTACTATTGTTACTTTGTTTCCTGACACACTTGCTTCAAACCATGAATGTGATAATTCTATCTTTAAACCACTAGAGATAGAACCGTCATTTGTCGTGCCTACTGTTACTGTTGATTTTTGATTTTCACTACCGCTAAACGTAACAGATGCAGGATTTAGTGTAAGTTTTACAGGTGTCTGACTAACTGTTGCTGTTGCTCTGTTTACTCCATCTCGACCTTTTAATGTTATAGTGGCATTTGAAGTCTCTTCATTAAAGGCTAATGTTTTCTTAAATGCAACTTTAAATGTTCCTGCAGTTGAAAGCGAGCTAACAGCATGTGCAGTAGTATTCGAACTCGTTACATAATCACTTTCTAGAATATCCCAAACAGAAGCCACAAATGTACCGTTTACAGATCCAGCATCCAATCCTCCTAGAACAGTGTAATTACTATTGTTTCCGACAAGAATACTAGTCTTTTTCGCTTGAAGAATCGTAAATGAACCAGCAACATTACCGTCAATCATTATGTCAAACGACGATGATATTTCATTTATCGTAGTGTTCGCAGGAACTGTCAATACAAACGAATATGTATCGTTACTACCTGTCGGTTGTGACTTGATTGTAACTTTTGTTCCCGATGTCTTAGAAACCACCTCAATACGTTCACTACTTGCTGGTGCAGAAGTCTTGATATTAACCGTATAATCATACGCAACACTAAACGCTTTGAGCGTATTTGCCTCAAAAACAGCAGGATTGCCAGAACCGTAAGTAACACTCTGAATTGTTGCTGTAAAATTTGCAAGCTGGGTTACGGTAAACGATTGTGAGGTCGTATTTTGGCTTTCCAAAACGAATTGTCCTTTACGTTGTTCCGCATTGTTTGCTGCAACAATA
>CASDZP010000027.1 GCA_949285535.1 uncultured Alistipes sp. | reverse complement strand
TTATTTTATATCCTTTTTGAACTGTTTACATTATAATTTCACCCTCGATTGTGCCTTGATTACCCCATTGAGAGATTGTGCTGTTTTCGAGGGCGATGCTACCGTCTTTCACTACCAGATTAAGGGTAAGCTGCATGCCGCTGTTCAAGTCTGTGAAGTTGGTTACCAATTCATCGAGAGAGAATGTGGTGTCGATATGTCCGACGCTTACATGCAAAGATACGTCAGATACCTTTTGGGGAACGACAATAAACTCGATGTTTTTACCATTCTCGGTGAAAGAGGCTTTCTGTGAGGAACTGTTGTCCAACGATTTTTCGAGAAGGTCAACGTTACATGTCGATTTCGCCGTGCAAACAGTTTGCGTCTGGGTGAGATCTATTTTGTTCGACTGCGTTGTGTAGTTTATGATGATGCGGTGCATCACATGATTGAACAACATCTCAACAGACTCGTCCGTCTGTGCGGTGATATTCTGTTTATGCGCCCAAAGCAGATTTTTGTCGGAGGTAGTCTCCAGATTGAACGTGAACTTGCCGTTGACGAGATTCTGCTCGGGATAGCATGCGGAAAAATGAACTTTACTGTCGCTCTCGCTCAAGTCTATGTCTGTCCAGTAGAGACTTGAAACACCTATCCCGTATCTGAGTGTCGTTTTACGTCCCGACTCCGACAAAGCGTGAATCGTAATCATGTCTCCATTGGCGAAATTGCCGCTTCCGTCATTGCCGAGCTGTGGCCTTCTGACCTCATGCGATACGGCGTCTTTACCGATTGATGTTACAATGTTTATCTTCTTGTTGTCGTCCGAAGTGTTACCGCCTTCATTTTTCTGACAACCGATTGTCGCAAACACAGTTGCGAGAGCCAATATGCAATATGCTTTCTTCATGTCTTCTTGATGTCTTCTTGTTATGTAGTATTACCTTTTCCGTTTATTTATAGACCGAAATACTCTTTCCAATATTGAGTGCCAAGTTCCATGGTAATCAGTCTGTTTATGACGATAGGTTTGTCATAACTGATATATCCTTCCTTGTAGCATGTGTTTGTTCCTCCTTCCGGATATGTGTTATGTACAACCTCATAACGCATGCACATCTCTTTGTAGCCGAATGTGGTGAATTGATCTCCGTCGTTGTTGTCGGCTACATATATGTAAGATACATTTCCTTCTTCATTGAATTCAGCTCCCCAAAGTGTGATTATGTGTCCTTTCTTTACTTCGCCTATGGCTAACGATACCGCTTTCTTGTTTGACAAAGCGTCTTTTATCAAACTGTTGAAATACTCTTTGCCGAGGCCTCCGAAGTTATTGCTCAACTTCATTCCGCTGGGGAACACGTCTTTGAAGAATCCTCCCGGATATTGGTCGTCTTCTATGTGTGGAAGAGTCGGAATGGTTCCCTGTATGAACCAGTTTAATCCTGCGTCAAGGTATCCCGCTTCATCCGCATAAGCATCTATGAAATATTGGAATATGTCGCTCTCCTGTGCTTTGGGTTGCGGATAGTGGTAGTTCGGACCTTTGTATTTATCACCGTACATGTCTATGTACTCTTTGTTCTGTTCGAACCACCAGTGCAATATGCTTGAAGCTGAAGCGGCCCAGCACATCATGCCGTCGGGGATACCGTCGGGATTGGCTGTGGGATTCAGTTTGTTGCAATCATACCATCCGTATCCCTCTTTCCATGGAAGGTAATATGTGGTGTACAACTTGGGATAAATCTGTTTCCATTCCGATTGCGGTGGGGTCTGAACACCACTTACCCATACTTTTTTATTCGCCCAATCCAAATCCGCTCCTGCTTTCAGCGATAACTTGACGGTTATCTGTTTCCCTGCCTCAAAGCTGATTAAATCGCTCCCATCGGTCTTCATGTCGGGAGCTTTGAACGGATATTCCTTGTCAGAAGTGGTTACTTTCAGCAGAGAGCCGTCTCCGTCACGATAGGGAGCCGCTTCCTGCGGGTAAATGACCGCGCTGTAACTGCCGTCAGAGTTTTTTGCAGGGGTAATCCACTGGAAAGAATCGTCCGTCAGAGTTGTCGCGCCTGTCAAAAGGTTGACGGTGCCGCCGACCCTGCTTCTCACAGCTACATTTACGCCGCTTGTCTGACCTCTGAGCTCAATGCGCAGACGATGCATGACATGGTTGAAAATCATGTCAGCCTAATACTGGTTTGCTTCCAGAACCGATTGAGCGAAAAGAAGGTCTGAAGCATCTTTCCCCGAGCCGCTTTGGTCAAGCGCCACGCTGAAATTATATTTGTCCTTTGCGACATCCGACACACCTGACACGACAGGGTAGTGTGCGGAAAGGGTCAGGCGTCCCTCTCCGAAATCCTGACGTTTGAGGCGTGGCTGCCACTCGCCGTTTGTGAATGAAAGTTCGCGGTATTGTATATCGGAACCGTTGTCTATATACAGACCGACACGGTCGCCTTCACTAAATGAACCTGAACCGTTGCTGCCGATGTTGGCACGAGTCTCTGTACCAATGAAATTGAGTGTTATGTACTCATTGTCTTCATTGTTGTCGAAGTCGCCATGCGTGGAGTTGCATCCTGAAAATAAAATCACGAATGCAATGAGAAAAAATCCGAGTAAATGTATCGGTCGGATAATTTTTGTCATATTTTGGGCTTTGAACATTTCAATTTTAAATAAAACTTTCTTCAAGTCACATCTTATTTTGTCCGAAATCTTCGGGATGCAAATATACTCCTTTTTTATAAATATCTAATATTTAGAATGATTTGTTTCCCTCCAAGCATATAACGAAGAAGAGTTTCTTTTATTGCATTCTTAATTGTCTGTCTTTGTTTTGTGGAGGTTGTTTTTGTCCGTCGATTTTTGTAAAATAGATTTTTTATTCATGAAAATAAAAAAACGGAAGAACAAAAAGCTCTTCCGTTTTGAGCGGAAAACGAGACTCGAACTCGCGACCCCAACCTTGGCAAGGTTGTGCTCTACCAACTGAGCTATTTCCGCAAATTTATTTTTATCTGACACTCGACATGAAAGCGTCGGGAATCATTTGCGCTACAAAGGTAGCTATTTTTATGTAAACTGCAATAGCTGCATCGATTTTTTTTGATTTTTTTGACAGAATCGCTGTTTTAAGGCTTAAAACGGCAGTACATTTTATCTGTTTATATGTTGTTAGTGCTGTTTTTTATATATGCGAATCACTTTTTTATAAAAAAAGACAGAACGCGATGAACGTTCCGTCTTTTATGGTGCGGATGAAGGGACTCGAACCCCCACGGCTCACGCCACTAGATCCTAAGTCTAGCGTGGCTACCAATTACACCACATCCGCAAGTGTTTACGATGCAAATATACGCTCTTTTTTGATTTTATCCAAATACCGCCTCTTTTTATGCCACAGCTCTGCCGACGTTATTCCCCGCCGATAGTCTTTTGTGTACGGATATTTTTTTGACTATCCCCGCCACGGCATATAGCAGAGCCAATATTATGACCGATGAGGCTCCCGGGGGCAACTGTGTCTTATAGCTGACAAATAATCCGCAAACGAGAGAGAGTGTCGTGACAACCATTGCCCAAACAGATATCTTTTGGAATCTTTTTGCGAAGAGTCCTGCGATTAGCGGCGGTATCGTGAATAGCGACACCAGCAACATGACACCCACGAGGCGTATCGTTATCACTATTGATGCCGCCACGACGGTCAGCATCACGCCGTTGACAACACGTGACGGTATTTTCTGCGTGGCAGAGAATTCGGGGTCGAAAGCTACATATAATATGGTACGTCCGAACAGCCCGAAAAGAAGCAGCAATATAAGTGCGACACCACCGCTCCACCATAGCTGTTGTGTGGTGATTGTAAGAATCGAGCCGAAGAGAAAACTCATTAAATCGGGCGTGTATCCCGGTGTAAGAAAGACGAACACGATGCCTGCCGCCATGCCGAAAGCCCAAAGGACACCTATCGCCGAGTCTTCACGCAGTCGTCCTCCCCGGGTGAGGCTTTCAAGACCGAGTGCCGATGCCACGGCGAATGACAGTGCTCCCACGAGAGGGTCTATGCCGAGATAGAACGCCATTCCGATACCGCCGAACGAGGCGTGAGTGATTCCCCCACTCAAAAAAACGAGCCTGCGGGCAACTATGTAGCTGCCCGCAAGTCCGCATACCATGCCGCATAAAAGCGACGCAATCATTGCGTTCTGCAAAAACGCGAACTGCGATAAGTCATTAATAAAATCAATCACCGTATCAGTTTTTCAACGTGATGTCTTCTATCTTAAAGGCGTCTGCCAGCATGGCGTCCAACGCCGCGAGCTGACTGTCGCCCTGATATACGTACAGGTCGATTAAATCCCTATCGCACGCGCATTTTAGAAAATCTTCGTATTCGAAATGAGTGTCGGAGGAGATATATACCATAGGCAATAATAGTTTGATTCAGTAAACGTTTTTCATTCATATAACGGAATCGGCTCCGAATTATTGTATCGGAGCCGTTTTGAACGTTTCGACGTTAATATTTTTCTCTGAGTTCCTGAGCCAGTTTCCAGAGCCTTCCTCTGTATTCTCCGTTTATGGACTTCGTTACACGTGACGGATAGACGCCGTTTGTGAGCAATACCACAAAAAGGTCTTTCGACGGGTCACACCAGAAGTAAGTTCCTGTGAAGCCCGTATGACCGAACGACGATTCGGAATAGGGCTCTTTTTTGAGTTTGTCGAATCCGAGACCTCTTATGAAACGGCTCGAAGGCATCTGATTGGATGTGAAAAGTTTTATTACGTCCGATTTTATTATCTGTCTGCCTTTGTAGCGTCCGTTGTTGAGGAACATCCTGCACATCTCTCCCACATCCGAGGCGTCGGCGAAGAGTCCCGCGTTACCGCATACGCCGCCGAGAGCCGCGCTCATCTCGTCATGGACATAACCTCTGACGGTGTCACGACGCAGAAGAACATCATATTCCGTGGGGGCGATGTTTTCTACTGATGACCACTCCAACGGTTTGTATCCGATATGCGACAATCCCATTGATGTATATATCTCATCCACATATTTGTCCAGGGGCATACCGCTGCGAGCCTCTATGGCTTTTTGAAGTAGGTAGAAGTTGAGGCAGCTGTATTTGAATCGTCCGCGGCGGTACGGCATGAAAGAGGATTTGACCGCGGCGTCTATGCTGTCGAGAAGCGGCGCGCGCACCCACAATTCGGGTGAGAGTCGATAGAGTGTCTCCTCATCGGGGAAATCACTCACATAGCGTCTGTTGTAGGTGAACGTATCGACGATGTACGTGTGTGCGTCAACGGGTATCGGATGCAGCGAGTCGCATCCCGCAGAGAGCAGTTTCACCGTGTCGCAGAGAGGTTTTGACACAAGCTCGCATACATATATGACGGGTTTCATCCCCGACGTGTGAGTCAGGAGCTCACGCATGGTGAGGTCGCCGACAGGGTCGGACGCGTATTGTGTGGCTACGCTACCGAGTCGGTCGGTGAGTCTGATTGCTCCATCGCCGTAAAGACGCATGAACGCGACGGTAGTTGACATTACTTTGGTTATCGAGGCGAGGTCGTAGAGGTCGTCGTTATCCACCTTGTGACCTCCCACATAATCGAACGAGCCTACGTTTGCCGAGTATATGATTTTTTGCGAGGTGCCGATGACAAGCTGACACCCGGGGAAACGGCGTTCGTTTACCCCTTCACGCAGATAGTTGGATATGCGTCTTTCGAGCGTTTGCAACGACGCCGCCTCGCTCGGAGAGGTTGAAGCGTCACCTTCTTCGGTAACAGTGACGGGCGACATCCCGTAAACGGATGTGAAAAACATTCCCGCGAGCAGAGTCAGAAGAGATACCCGCAGCGTGTGACATGAAAAAAATCTTCTCATTTCGAATGATTTGCTAAAACGGAGCAAAGTTATCAAATTATTTTGACAACGGTATCAAAAAATCAATATAAGATGTTGTGGCGACGCCGTCGGAAGGCATATTGACCTCTATTTTTTTGGAGGCTCGAAAAAAATAGTTATCTTTAATCATTCATATTCTGAAAAAGAGATGGCTTTTATTATGGATAAGAGTGCCAGAGTGGCTGTCATAGGCTATGGAAGCTGGGCTACCGCTCTGGTCAAGATGTTGCTCGAAAACGAACCGATTGTCGGCTGGCATATCCGCAACCCCGAGGTGGCGGACCATATATGCGAGTATGACAGCAATCCGAAATATCTGAGCAGCGTCCACTTCGATGTGGATAAGCTGAAAGTATCGACCGACATAAACGAGATTGTGGAGTGGGCTGATATAGTGGTGCTTGCCACACCCTCCGCTTTCCTCGAAAAGACGCTCGCAGACCTTACCGTTCTTCTGACCGACAAGTTTGTGCTTTCGGCGATAAAGGGTATAATCCCCGACTGTTATCTGACGGTCGCCGAATATATTAACGAGCATTACGGTCTGCCGTTCGACAGGATAGGCATAATAACGGGTCCGTGTCATGCCGAGGAGGTCGCGCTTGAAAGGTTGTCCTATCTGAACCTGATATCGAAGAGCGAGGAGAACGCCAGAGTGTTGGCGGCAAAGTTCTCGACACCTTATATAAATACGAATGTGGCGACCGACATATACGGAACGGAGTATGCAGCGGTGCTTAAAAACATTTATGCGATAGCCGTGGGTATCTGTCACGGCCTCGGATACGGCGACAACTTCCTCAGTGTGCTGATAGCCAACGCAGCGGGAGAGATGAACCATTTTCTCGACACGACATATCCGTCGGAAAGGGATACCACGACATCGGCGTATCTGGGCGACCTGCTGGTTACATCCTATTCGCAGTTCAGCCGTAACAGAAGTTTCGGTATGATGATAGGCAAAGGCTATTCGGTCAAGAGCGCGCAGATTGAGATGAACATGATTGCCGAAGGCTATTACGCCTCTTACTGCATAGCGCAGATAAACAAGACGAAAAAGGTCGTCATGCCGATAGCCGACACGGTTTATAAGATATTGTATGAGCGTTGCTCCGCTGCCGCGCAAATAAAGGCATTGACAGCCAAATTGAGGTGACGGCACGAAAAAACAGGGGCAAAACGATGCGTTCGGTGGATTTCATATCAGCCGACATGTATCATTTGAAGGAATAATAACCAAAAAATATATTCAACATGGCTACTGACATTAAAATATCTCTTGACAGACTCACACAGTTTGTCTCAAAGAAGGATATTGCCGCGCTTGCTCCGTTGATGGAGAAATACAACGAATCGTTGCACAAAGGTGACGGCAAGGGTAACGATTTCCTCGGTTGGGTGAATCTCCCTTCGTCGATAAAAGGGAGTGACATTGCCGACATCGAGGAGTGCGCCAAAAAGTTGCGCTACATGTCGGAGGTTGTCGTTGTCATAGGCATCGGCGGCTCTTATCTCGGTGCAAAAGCCGTAATGGAAGCCCTCAAACCGACATTCTCCGCTTTTGACAGCAAAAAGGGTAACCCTATGGTTCTCTTCGCCGGACACAACATAAGCGAGGATTACATGTCTGAACTCTTTGAGTTCATCAAAGAACGCTCGTTCTCCGTTATAGTCATATCGAAGTCTGGAACGACCACAGAACCCGCAATCGCTTTCCGTCTCTTGAGAGACGAACTCGAAAGCCGTTACGGTCGTCAGGAGGCTGCTTCACGAATAGTGGCTGTGACCGACAGCAGTAAAGGTGCCTTGCGTACGCTCTGCGACAAAGAGGGTTACAAGAGCTATGTTATCCCCGACAATGTGGGCGGACGATTCTCTGTGCTCACACCCGTAGGTCTGCTTCCTCTGGCTGTCGCAGGCATAGACATAGCAAAACTTGTCAGAGGCGCGGCGGCAATGGAGAAAGCGACGGCGGCAGGTGTGGCTTTCGACGACAATATCGCCATGCAGTATGCGGCTGCCCGTTACGCGCTTTATGAAAAGTTGGGCAAGAAAGTTGAACTGCTCGTGTCGTTTGAACCAAAACTGCAATATTTCGCAGAATGGTGGAAACAGCTTTATGGCGAGAGCGAGGGTAAAGAGGGCAAGGGTCTCATGCCCCACAGCGTTGTTTTCACAACAGACCTTCACTCTATGGGTCAGTATATTCAGGAGGGTGAGCGTCTGATGTTCGAGACGATGATAAGCGTAGGCAAACCGCAGTCGAAAGTGACTATAAAGAGTGAGAAAGAGAATCTCGACGGATTGAATTTCCTCGCAGGAAAGCGTCTCTCTGAAGTCAACAGAATGGCAGAGTTGGGTACGATGCTCGCACATATCGACGGCGGTGTTCCCGTTATAACGGTTGACATTGATGAAATCAACGCGGAAACGATAGGCAAGCTCATATATATGTTCGAGAAAGCCGTCGGCATAAGCGGTTACGCCATCGGCGTAAACCCGTTCGACCAGCCCGGCGTTGAGGCATACAAGAAGAATATGTTTGCCCTGCTCAACAAACCCGGTTATGAAGAGGAGGGTGAGAAGTTGAAAAAGAGAATTACGGTAAAATAACAACCTTCTAAAACAAAAAAACAGGAGATTTCAAAAATGGAATCTCCTGTTTTTTGTTTTAAAGGGTTGTTGTTTTACCGTAATTCTCTTTTCAGCTTCTCACCCTCCTCTTCATAACCGGGTTTGTTGAGCAGGGCAAACATATTCTTCTTGTATGCCTCAATACTGGGTGGTTAAAGGCTCTCCGAGGGGTCTGCCGACGGCGTTACTTTGTCCCTCGACAAAGTAACCAAAACGAGGGGGCACAGCCCCTTTTGACCATGTCACCCTCGTTTGGCTCATTATCTGTTTGGAAGTCGGTGTCGAAGCGTTTGTAGCCTTTGAAAAACAAGCTATTCAGTGTAGGTGATAACGACTTCAAGTTCTTTTCTATCTTCGGATGTGCCGAAATACAATTTGTTTTTGGTTATTTTGGTTACCATACCGTCGGTGTCAGTTTGGTAGGTGTATTTACACAAATCGTAACCTTCCGAAGAGTTAACAGAGGGCGTTGTTACCGTTTTCGCCATGTTGGTTGCCCTTGTGGCGGTAAGACCCATGAGTGAGAATATGTTGTTGGCATCACCGCTGGCAAAAGCCCAACCTTCGGTCTCTGCCAATACGTACGCCCAGTTGAGGTCAAGGTTGGCTTTGTTGGAAATGCTTCCGTATGTCGCTTTGTCCGTGTAAGATGTTTGTAAACCCCATTGTAATTCTGTAGGATTGCCGTTCGACCATGTGATTCGGTTTTCACCGTCATTCGTCGAAACCGATTTGACAAGGTGTCCATTAGCATCAAGAGTGTGTTCGTAGGTGCAGGTTATGAGAGTCGGCGGAGTTGACTCAGTATCATAGGTGCTCCATTTTCCCGATACGACACGTCCTGCATCGTCTAAAGTGGCAGAACCTGTGTCCTTATACGAACTTGTCGTGCCGTTTTCCTCTCCGATTATTTCGTAAGACACACTGTTATTGCCGTATGTGAGATTAACGGTGAAAGAGGTGGAAACCGAACCTGACGAAGACTCTTTCGTTCCCTGCACAACCATTTTGGTCAGACGCTGATTTTCGTCATAAGAGAAGTCGATAGTCTCTGTATCGTTGTCCACATAGGTTTTCACTATTTTGGAGATTAATTTTTTGTAAGTCGGTACAGTAGGGTCGCTTTTATCGCTAACGGTTACGACACAAGAGGCTGATACTTCCTTATTTGAAGTAGATGTTGCTGAAATTGTGGCGGCGCCGTTGCCTGTCGCTGTTATCTCGCCCGTCAGAGAGTTTACGCTTGCCACGTCAGGGTTGCTGCTCGCCCATGTCACACTCTTGATTGTTGCGTCGGCAGGTTCGACCGTGGCGGTCAATGTCGCCTTGTCACCCACTTTAAGCGAGAGTGCCGTTTTGTCGAGAGTGATTGCCGTTACCTGTACGGGCGCGTCGTTCGGAGTCCCGTCCTGTTTTGTAGCCTCCTGAACTACGGTCACGGTGAAAGAGTTGTTGCCTGACTTAATGGTGATTGTGGCTTCACGTCTCTTGCCCGTGTAGTTCTGGTCGATTTCTATACGGAGAGTGATTGTTCCCGCTTCACCGTTGTAAGCCTCTTTGTCGCCGTTGTAGAGTCTCAACCATGCGACATTGTTGCCGTCGCTGTAAACGGTGGCTTGTTTGGTCATGGCAAAAGCCTGTGATGCGGGTTGCGCCTCGCTGACGGTTGCTGTCCACGGCGCGTCTGTTGTAAACGAAAATCCGCCACCCGTGTTTTCATTGTCGGCATAGGCGTTTTGAGTGAGTTGTTCCTGTGTTGGAGGGGTAAACATACCTCCCTCACCTCCTTCGCCATTGCTACAGCCTGCAAAAATTGCAACAGCAGACAGCATTAGTCCAAAAATATGTTTCTTCATGATTTTAAAAAGTGTTCTTCCAGTTACCACAAGAACCTTTTTATTAAAAAAACAGAAGCGTGGAACTGCAATGCCATATTCTGATTGGAGGTCCTAGGAAAACCTTGTACACGGATATGATATAGCAGTCCACGTGTTACGTGAGAACCACTATGCTATCTTTGTGTACGATTGTGAATTTCCTAGGTTCCCAACCACAAGATAAGCATAACGCTTCTTTATACAAAAGTCAATATGTAGAGCATGACGGACAGAATCCGCCTCTATGCAAAGATACTAAAAAAACTTGCAATTATAACCTCTTTCGGGTGTTTTTACAACTATTGCAATATCCCCATATCGATTTATAAGTGCTATTTTTATGTAGCATAAGGCGAGTGCATGAATGATGCCGACTTCGGTTTAGGTAATGAGCCAAATGAATATGACATGGTCAAAAGGGGCTGTGCCCCCTCGTTTTGGTTACTTTGTCGAGGGACAAAGTAACTCCCGCGGAAGGCGCCCACGGAGTGCCTCGCGGGAGCGGCTGTCGGCAGACCCCGCGGAGCGTATTGCGGGAACGCGCAAAGTAATTGTTTGTTCTTAATTTTTTCTGTCGGGGGGCGTCTATTAATCAATAGACGCCCCCCGACAGAAAAAATTGGAAATAAATTATTACCTTTGTGTGGTACCAAATATTTATTGCGTGAAAAAAATTTTACTTTTTTCGGTTTTCCTTGTTTTAGGATTACTCTTTTCTCAAATTATTCCCATTGAGCTGGGTGCGGACTTCTACAAAGATATGAAGCACCTGACCGACCCGTTGTTGTTCATCTGTCTTGCCTACATCATGATAAACGTGGGCAGGGAATTTGAACTCGACAAGAGTCGTTGGCGCAGTTATACGGCGGACTACTTTATAGCCATGGCTACTGCCGCCGCTCCGTGGCTGCTTATCGCGGTCTATTACATGTGGCTGATGCCCGAGGGGTCGTTTGCCAACTGGGACGCATGGAAAGAAAACCTGTTGCTCAGCCGTTTTGCCGCTCCGACATCGGCGGGTATCCTCTTTACCATGCTCGCGGGCGCGGGTCTTGCCGGCAAGTGGATATACAAAAAAACACAGGTGCTCGCAATCTTCGACGACCTCGACACCATATTGCTCATGATACCTCTCCAGATAATGATGATAGGTCTCAAATGGCAGTTGATGGTTATTCTCGTTGTGGTAACGGGTCTGCTTATCTTGGGTTGGAAGAGACTCAACAAACACAAGATAAACCAGAGCTGGTGGGCGCTTATCATCTACTCTGTGCTGTTGGTCGGCTTCTGCCAGGGACTCTATCTGTTTACCAAATACAAATTCGGTGTCGATAGCGCGATACATATAGAGGTGTTGCTTCCCGCTTTCGTGCTGGGTATGATAATGCACACGGCTCACCATACCGAAACACCTGTGGAACATAAAATCTCGACGGGTATATCCTATTTCTTCATGTTCCTTGTCGGAATAAGTACTCCGCAGTTTGTCGGAATAGATTTCGCTTCAATCGTTTCCGATAAGGTTACGGCGATGATTCCGCCGATGGGGTGGGGTGAGATTGCGCTTAATGTCGTTATCGTGACGACACTATCCAACATAGGCAAGCTCATACCTGTATTCTTCTACCGTGACCGTCCACTGCTCGAACGTCTTGCCCTTTCAATCGGTATGTTTACGCGAGGAGAGGTCGGCGCGGGCATCATCTTTATCGCAATGGGATACGGTCTCGGCGGTCCGCTGCTTATCATATCGTTGCTCACGATAGTGCTTAACCTGATACTTACGGGCATCTTTGTGGTTATTGTAAAGAAGATGTCTTTGAAGATATACAAAGAGGAGGACGCCGAGAAAGCTCGACTCTCCGCTGTTACGGAATAAAATAGAGAAACCATGTTGCTGAATGTTTTTATTGTCGTGCTGGGGTATCTTTTAGGCTCCATTCCGAGTGCCGTATGGATAGGTAAACGTTTCTACGGCATAGACATCCGCGAGCACGGCAGTCATAATGCTGGCGCGACCAACATGTTGCGCGTATTGGGACGCAGGGCGGCTCTGCCTGTCTTTGCGATAGACTTCTTCAAGGGGTTCGCTGCGGTGAAACTCTCGCTGATAGCGATGCACGTCAACGGATATGCGGACGGAAGCGCGGAGCTCTTCTTTTTACAGCTCGCCCTTGTGGTAGCCGCTGTCATGGGGCACATATTCCCGATATTCGCGGGATTCAAAGGCGGTAAAGGTGTCGCCACAATAGCGGGAACACTCGTAGGTATGGCGACAATACCGACGCTTATTGCCGTTTGTGTCTTCTTTCTGGTTCTTGCCGTGTCGCATTATGTCTCTTTAGGCTCGATGATAGGCGGGGTGTCGTTCCCGATAATAGTAGCCATATATGACGGCGACATGAAAATGGTCATTTTCGGGGTAGTGGTGGCTCTGTTGCTTATTTTTACCCACCGTAACAACATAAAACGACTGATTGCGGGCACAGAATCGAAAACATATCTCGTAAAGCCTAAAAACAAAGAATAAAAGAGACTTTGTCTATTCATAAAGATAAAAAGCGTGACGGTATGCTCCGTCACGCTTTTGTTTTTATCATACTTTATGACATTTACGACATCAGACGACTGTCAACATCTGTTCACATTATTTCAACACCTTTTCAACCAAATTTTGAACATTTGTAAGATAAATTTGTCACGACAGTTTGTTTGCATGGATTTACACCTGTCTGTAAAAAATGTTTGCATGTATTATGATATTGGTTTTTAGTGTGTTACATTGATGATTTTACGTTATTACAACTATTTTAACACAATGTAAACATGGTTTTGACATTTTTTCAACACAATGTTAACAAAAGATGTCAACTGCCATTTTTATTTCTAAAAGGCATATAAAAAAGCCGTCGGGCGTATCTTTTACACCCGACGGCTTGTCGTCTCGCTATCTTATTGAGATTAGATGAGCGCCTCTTTCAGGACTTCATCGAGGGTTCTCACATAGTGGAACGTTAGGCCTTTGATATACTCCTCTTTTATCTCGCTGATGTCTTTTTTGTTCTCCTCAGAGAGAATGATGTCGGTTATGCCGGCTCTTTTCGCCGCCAAAATCTTCTCTTTGAGGCCGCCCACGGGGAGAACTCGTCCGCGGAGAGTCGTTTCGCCCGTCATGGCGATACGCTCTTTCACTTTTCTTCCCGTAAGCATCGAGGCGAGTGCAGTCACCATTGTGATACCCGCGCTGGGACCGTCTTTCGGTGTGGCACCCTCGGGCACATGCAGGTGAATGTCGTTCTTCTCGAATATTTCGGGGTCTATTCCGAGCTGTTCTGCGTGAGCCTTGACCCATTGAAGCGCTATCGCTGCGGACTCTTTCATCACGTCACCGAGGTTACCCGTAATGTTGAGCGCGCCTTTGCCTCTGTTGCGGCTCGCTTCGATATAGAGAATGTCGCCGCCGACCTCTGTCCACGCAAGACCCGTCACGATACCCGGTATTTCATTGCCCTCGTACATTTCGTTGAGGTAGCGGGGTACGCCGAGTATCTTTTCGACATCGGCGGGAGTGATGGTGGGTTTGAACTTCTCTTCCATGCCGATCTGTTTCGCTCTGTGGCGCATGAGCTTGGCGATGAGCTTGTCGAGAGTACGCACACCCGATTCACGGGTATATTCCGCGATAATCTTCTCGATAGACTCTTTCGGTAGCTTGAATTGACGTGCCTTGACGCCGTGAGCCTCCAGCTGCTTGGGTATAAGATGTTTCGACGCTATCTCTATCTTCTCTTCGAGCAGATAACCAGACACGTTTATCATCTCCATACGGTCGCGCAAGGCGGGCGATATGTTGGCGATGTTGTTGGCTGTCGCTATGAACAGCACTTTCGAGAGGTCATACTCCACGTCGAGATAGTTGTCGTGGAATGTGGTGTTCTGTTCGGGGTCGAGCACCTCGAGCAACGCCGAAGCGGGGTCGCCGTGGTTGCTGACGGTCACTTTGTCTATCTCGTCGAGTATTATCACGGGGTTTGACGAACCGCACTTGCGTATGGTCTGTATTATTCGACCCGGCATCGCGCCTATATAGGTACGTCTGTGTCCTCTTATCTCCGCCTCGTCGTGCAGACCGCCGAGCGAGATACGCCCGAACTTACGTTTGAGCGATGCCGCCACCGACTTGCCGAGCGAGGTTTTGCCGACGCCCGGAGGACCGTAGAGGCAGAGAATCGGCGATTTGAGGTCGCCTTTGAGTTTTATCACAGCCAGGTGCTCGAGAATCCTGTCTTTCACATCCTCCAGACCGAAGTGGTCGGCGTCGAGGTGTTTGCGGGCATTTTCGAGGTCGAGGTTGTCTTTGGTGACACTATCCCACGGCAGGTCGAGAAGAAGCTGAAGATAGTTCATCTGAACGGAATACTCCGCCACGGCGGGATTCATGCGTTCGAGTTTGAGCATCTCCTTGTCGAACAGCTCCGCTATCTCGCTGCTCCACTTTTTCTTCTCCGCCTTCTCGCGCATCTCGTCGATTTCCCTGTCAACGGGGTCGCCGCCGAGCTCGTCCTGAATGACCCTTATCTGCTGTTGCAGGTAGTAGTCTTTCTGCTGGGCGTCAATCTCCTGTTTGACACGCTGCTGTATGTCGTTCTTCAGTTGCAGGAGCTGCTGTTCGCGAACGAGTATCTCCAACAGTCTCTGCGCTCTGATAAGCAGACCCGGAGCCTCGAGAAGATTCTGTCTGTCGGCATCCGAGAACTCGATGTTGGAGCTGATGAAGTTGATAATGCCTTTCTTGCTGTCGATGTTCTTGATTGCGAAAGTCGCCTCTTTGGGCAGCGACGGCGAAAGATTTATGATATTGATTGCGATATCCTTTATCGACTCGACGAGCGCTTCGAACTTGACATTGTCCTTTTCGGGATTGAGGTCCTTGAGCGGTCTTATCTGAGCCTTGTAGTAGGGCTCTGAAGAGACATACTCGCGTGTCTCGAATTTTTCGAGACCGTGCAGTATGACCGTCATGTTGCCGTTGGGCATGTCGAAGGTCTTGATGATACGTGCCGCCGTACCGACCTTATAGAGGTCGTCGGGAGCGGGGTTCTCGACAGAGGCGTCCTTCTGGAGAACGGCGCCGAGTATCGTACCCTGCTGTTCGATGTCACGAATAAGTTTTATCGACTTGTTGCGGCCCACGGTTATGGGCGTGATAGCCCCGGGGAACAATACCGAACTGCGCAGAGTGAGTATCGGCAACACTTCGGGTATCTCTATCGACGTGTTGTCATCATCCTCCGGCGCATAGAGCGGAATGACAGGGCTTTTGGGATCGAGTATATCCGATATACTCGAGAAATCCTCATCTTTCTTATATTTTTTGCTCATAAGTGTCTCCTGAAAAATGCAAAAATAATCTTTTTGAGATAAATCCTATCTGTTTCTCCAATATTTTTAAATAGAAGCAATAATAGTGCCATTGTCGTTTTGTGACAGAAGTGTGACATTTTGTCATGAAAAGTAGTTTTCGCTATGCAATCAGAGTAAAAAATGAACGCTTGTTTGTCTATTTTAAGCTATAATCATTATATTTGTGGTCTTGAATTAGTAATCAAATTAGGCGGCGGAAACATATTGCGTTTCTCGTTGCGCCGACTCAACAATGACAGCAATGGATATTCCTTCAAAGTACGAACCCTCTCTCTGTGAGGACAAATGGTATGACTATTGGTCGAAGAACGGCTTTTTCGCCTCTCGTCCCGACGGACGCGAGCCTTATACGGTCGTCATTCCGCCGCCCAACGTGACAGGTGTACTCCACATGGGACACATGCTCAACAACACCATTCAGGACGTGCTTGTGCGCAGGGCGAGAATGAAAGGCAAGAATGCCTGCTGGGTGCCCGGTACCGACCACGCCTCGATAGCTACCGAGGCGAAGGTGGTCGCCAAACTCAAAGCCGAAGGCATAGACAAATCATCGCTCACACGCGAGGAGTTCATGAAACACGCATGGCAGTGGAAAGAGAAACACGGCGGAATCATCCTCGAACAGCTCAAAAAACTTGGTGCGTCGTGCGACTGGTCGAGAACAAAGTTCACGATGGACGACGACATGAGCGCCTCTGTCATAAAGGTGTTTGTCGATTTATATAACAAAGGTCTCATATACAGAGGCGTGAGAATGGTCAACTGGGACCCGCAGGCTCTTACGGCTTTGTCTGACGAAGAGGTGGTATATAAAGAGGTGCACAGCAAACTCTACTATCTCCGCTATTTCGTTGAGGGCTCTGACGAGTATGTGGTTGTGGCTACGACCCGTCCCGAGACGATTCTCGGCGATACCGCCCTCTGCGTGAACCCGCTCGACGAAAGATACAAACATCTCAAAGGCAAAAAGGTTATCGTGCCGATAGTCGGTCGTTCTATTCCCGTCATCGCCGACGAGTATGTCGATATGGAGTTCGGTACTGGCGCGTTGAAGGTGACACCCGCGCATGATATCAACGACTACATGCTCGGTCAGAAATACAACCTCGAGGTTATCGACATATTCAATGACAACGGTACTATAAACGGCAAGGTCGGCATGTACGAGGGTATGGACCGTTTCGAATTGCGCGACAAGATTGCCGAAGACCTCAAGGCGGCTTCTCTCATGGAGAAAGTCGAGGATTACGACAACAAGGTGGGCCTCTCGGAGCGCACCTCTGCCGTTATAGAGCCCAAGCTGTCGATGCAGTGGTTCCTCAAAATGGAGGAGATATCGAAACCCGCGCTCAAAGCGGTTATGGACGATGTAATCGCGCTTGTTCCCTCGAAGTTCAAGAACACATACCGTCACTGGATGGAGAACGTCAAGGACTGGTGCGTGTCTCGTCAGCTCTGGTGGGGTCAGCGTATCCCCGCATACTACCTGCCCGAAGGCGGATTCGTGGTTGCGGAGACGGCGGAAGAGGCTCTCGAACTTGCCCGCAAGCAGAGCGGCAACAACAGCCTTACGCTCGATGACCTGAAACAGGACCCCGACGTGCTCGACACATGGTTCTCTTCATGGCTCTGGCCCATGTCGGTGTTCGGTGGAATACTCGACCCCGACAACGAGGAGATAAAATATTACTATCCCACGAGCGACCTCGTGACTGCTCCCGACATACTCTTCTTCTGGGTGGCGAGAATGATTATCGCGGGATATATCTATAAAGGAACATATCCTTTCAAGAATGTATATCTGACAGGTACGGTGCGTGACAAACAGCGTCGCAAGATGAGCAAGTCACTCGGTAACTCGCCTGACCCGCTCGACCTGATAGCGCAGTATGGCGCCGATGCCGTGCGTATGGGTATGCTCCTCTGCTCGGCTGCCGGTAACGACCTTATCTTTGATGAAACCCAGATTGAACAGGGTCGTAACTTCTGCGGCAAGATATGGAACGCCTTGCGTCTTGTTAAAGGCTGGAATGTGGATGAGAAAGCGGAACAGCCCGAAAGCGCGGCTTTGGCGATAGAGTGGTTCACCGCCAAGCTGAACGCCACACTTGCGCAGGTTGAAGCCGGATTCGCCGAATATCGTCTCTCCGAGTCGCTTATGGTTATCTATAAGCTCTTTTGGGATGAGTTCTCAGGGTGGTATCTCGAAATGGTTAAGCCCGCATACGGTTCGCCCGTCGATAAGGCTACCTATGACGCCACTGTCGGTTTCTTCGATACACTTCTCAAGGTGTTGCACCCCTTCATGCCTTTCATCACCGAGGAGTTGTGGCACTTCCTCGCCGACAGAAAAGAGGGCGAGAGCATCATGATAGAGTCACAGCCCGACGCGGCTGCTTATGACGAGAAAGTGATATCGGATGTGGAACTTGTCAAAGAGATTGTCTCTGCGATACGTAACATCCGTAAACAGAAAAACATACCCACACGTCAGGCTCTCGATCTGCTCGTTGTAGGCGGTGGCGCTGTCGGAGCGAAATATAACTCTGTCATTGCCAAAATGGCGGCTCTCGACAAGATTGAGAGTGTGGACGCCAAGCCCGACGGAGCTGTTTCGTTCATCGTCAAAGGTTTCGAGTATTTCGTTCCCGTTTCGGGCGCGATAGACACCGAGGCGGAGGCGGCGAAACTCAAAGCCGAGCTTGACTATACCCGCGGATTCCTTGCCGGCGTTATGAAGAAACTTTCAAACAGCCGCTTCGTAGAGTCTGCTCCTGAAAAGGTGGTGGCTCTCGAATATACGAAGAAAGCTGACGCCGAAAAGAAAATCGAGGCTCTTGAAAAACAGCTGGCGGCTCTCGGCAAATAAGATTGTACTATCAAAGACCCGTAAAGCCTGTGCGGTGCGGGTCTTTATTTTTATATGAGAAAAATATTCTCTGTGCTGATATGAAGAAACTGTTATTGTGCTAATCGTCTTTGCTTCAGGTGAAAATAACGGTGTTTTGAGGCGATGAGGTGCCAACAGGCGGATGGAGTGCCCATTCGTCTGTTTTATTTTTACAGGTGGCGGTCCGTGTGCCGAGAAAATGTAGAAAAAACGTTGATAAAGTGTTAAAAAAACACGAAATTTGTCGATAAAACAGACTTTAATGTTGAAAAAGATGTTGAAAGTTATAAAAATAGGCGGTAACGTTGTTGACAACGAAGATAAGCTCGCCGCTTTCCTTGACGATTTGTCGAGTCTCGAGGGTGATAAGATATTGGTTCACGGCGGAGGCAAGATTGCGACAACAATAAGCAAGGCTCTCGGCATAGAGACGCGCATGATAGACGGAAGACGAGTTACCGATGAACGTACACTCGACGTGGTGACAATGGTATATGCCGGACTTGTCAACAAAAAGATAGTGGCGGCGCTCCAAAGCCGTGGTGTCAACGCGTTCGGTCTCTGCGGCGCTGACGGCTCTTTCATGACCTCAAAACGCCGTGAACCCGTCGGAGGTGTCGATTACGGTTTTGTCGGTGACCCCATAAGGGACCGTTTCTCTGCGAACGTGGCGTCGATGTTGCTTAAAGAGGGCTGCATGCCCGTGGTTGCGCCAATAACGCATGACGGACACGGCTCGTTGCTCAATACCAACGCCGACACGGTGGCTCGAACCGTAGCTGTCGGCATGGCGTCGGTCACAGAAGTTGAATTGGTTTACTGTTTTGAAATGGCGGGTGTTATGGGAGACATAAACGACCCCTCGTCGCTGATAAAACATATCGACAAGGAGAGCTATGCACGCCTCAGAGCCGACGGCACAATATCGGGCGGCATGATTCCCAAGATAGACAATGCTTTCGGAGCGATAGAGCAGGGTGTCCGTAGTGTGGTGATATGCGGATGCGACGCTCTGAAACACGAAGACTTCGGCGGTACACGAATAACACTTTAAAAACGTTATGTCCAATAGTCCTGTCGTGGAGTCTGTCCGTGAGGCGTTAACGGCTGTCGGTATAACGGAGCTGAACACCATGCAGAAAGAGGTGTGCCGTGCGGCGGCGACAACAGACAACGACCTGTTGGTGGTATCTTCTGTCGGGTCGGGCAAGACGTTGGCATATTTGCTCCCATTGCTCGGCTCGCTCGACACCTCTGCGGATACCGTTCAGGCGGTGGTCATTGCGCCCTCACGTGAGCTTGCCATGCAGATACAGCGGGTCTTCGCCTCGCTGAAAAGCGAGTGCCGCAGTCTCTGTTGTTACGGCGGACATGACATCAACAGCGAGTTGCGTAGCCTGCTTACGCCTCCACAGTTGGTTATAGCCACTCCGGGACGCCTTACCGACCACCTGAAACGCCGTCTCGACCTTTCGGGGGTGAGAATGGCGGTTGTCGATGAATACGACAAATCGCTTGAAATGGGTTTCGAACCACAGATGCGAGAGATATTCGCCTCTCTGCCGTCGGACTGCCGACGTATTCTTACATCGGCGACAGAGGCTGTACCCGTCCCCGCTTATATCGACAGAGGACGGTTTGCAATCATGCGTTTCGGTCGTGACTCACAGCGTGGAACCGTGAAGAGGTTACGGCTGGAGTGCGATGATAGAAAAGATGCGTTACTCAGAGTGATATGCTCGTTGTCGGGAGCCTCCGCAATAGTTTTTTGCAACTACCGTCAGAGCGCGGAACAGGTGGCGCGGTTTCTTGAAAACAAAGGTGTCGATGCCGTACTCTTTCACGGAGCAATGGAACAGCCGAGCAGGGAACGTTCTCTTGTTAAGTTCAGGGGCGGAAGCGCGAATGTGTTGGTATCGACTGATCTTGCCGCGCGAGGTATAGATGTCGAGTCGCTCGGTTGCGTAATACATTTCGAGTTGCCCACGACGGAAGAACAATTCATTCACCGCAACGGACGGACGGCACGCATGAGCGCCGACGGATGCGTGGTTGTGCTTACGACAAAAGGCGAACGGACGGAATATGCTCTCGACGGTTACGAGACAATGACAATGCCACGTACGACCACGCCTGCGAAAGCCTCTTTCGTCACGGTATATATAGGCAGAGGGCGCAAGGAGAAAATATCGAAAGGCGACATCGTCGGTTTCTTTTGCGTTAAAGGCGGACTGACCAAGGAACAGATAGGCTATATCGAGATAAAGGACCATTACGCCTATGTGTCGATACCCGCCGAAAAGTCAGGTATTATCTCGTCTCTGCGTGAAGAAAAACTCAAAGGGCGTAAAACCAAGCTGGCGTTGTCGTATTGAGGTTTATGCGTGACAGGCATATACGCGCGCTATCTATCATAAAAACAATGGTGTAGTCGTGTTATCGACGGCTGCCAATCGAATCGGAGGAACTTAATATGTATAATGCGGCTTCAACCAATGCTGATGAATTTATCTGCCACAGCGAAATAACGGACACACTCGACTATGCGGTAACACATCGTAATGACCGCGCGTTGCTCGAGTCCATTCTTGACAAGGCGGAGACAGGCAGCGGTATAGACCATCGTCAGGCGGCACTGTTACTGCTGTCGGACCTCCCCGACATAGAAGAGAGGCTTTTTGAAACAGCCCGTTCGTTGAGGCGTCGTTTCTACGGCAACCGAATTGTCATGTTCGCGCCGCTATACCTTTCCAACTACTGCGTCAACGGCTGTATCTATTGTCCGTACCACGCCAAAAACAAAACGATAGCTCGTCGCCGTCTCTCGCAGGATGATATAAGACGTGAGGTCATCGCGTTGCAGGACATGGGACACAAGCGACTGGCGATAGAAGCAGGCGAGCACCCGATTTACAGTAGTCTGGATTACATCCTCGAGTCGATAGATACAATCTATTCGATACATCATCGAAACGGTGCCATAAGGCGCGTCAACGTGAATATAGCCGCAACAACCGTTGAAAACTATCGTCGCCTCAAAGAGGCTCATATCGGCACATACATACTTTTTCAGGAGACATACAACAGACAATCATACGAGCGACTTCACCCGACGGGTCCCAAAAGCGACTATCGCTATCATACCGAGGCAATGGACCGTGCTATGGAGGGCGGCATTGACGATGTAGGGATAGGTGTCCTTTTCGGACTTGAGGGTTATGCTTACGAGCTGGTCGGTCTGCTCATGCACGCCGAGCATCTTGAAGCCCGCTTCGGGGTCGGTCCGCATACCATAAGCGTGCCACGTATATGCCCCGCCGACGATGTCGATGTTGCTGACTATGACAACGCCGTCCCGGACGACATTTTCCGTAAGATAGTGGCAATAATAAGAGTAGCGGCGCCATATACAGGCATGATTGTTTCAACGCGTGAGTCGCAACGTTCCCGTGAAAAGCTTCTCGACGTAGGCATAACACAGCTCAGTGGCGGTTCCCGTACCAGCGTGGGCGGGTATGCGGAACCCGAGCCGGACGATTCTCATTCCGAACAGTTCGATATAAGCGACCGTCGCACACTCGACGAAATATCACGTTGGCTTCTTGAACTCGGATACATTCCCAGCTTTTGTACGGCATGCTATCGTCAAAACCGTACGGGCGACCGTTTCATGTCACTTGTCAAGAGCGGTAAAATCGCCGATTGTTGCGGTTCCAACGCTATAATGACTCTCAAAGAATACCTCCGTGATTACGCTTCTCCCGAAACTCGTGTCATTGGCGAAAAAGTTATTGCAAAGACTTTACCGAGTATTCCCGATGCTCGTTTTAGAATGAAGACAGAGGAAAACTTAAAGCGTATAGAAGATGGCGAAAGAGACCTTTATTTTTGATTATTTTAACAAGAACAATAATCAAAAATAAATACTGTTTTTGCTCACCACTTATACGTTTTAGATTATCTTTCGCTCTCAATCTTAAACAAGTATTATATTGCTTTTAAATAAATTTTTGACGTCGGGGGTACAGCCCCTTTTGTCCATGTCACATCCCGTTGACTCATTACCTTAATGAAGTCAGTATCATTTAGTGTATCGCCTACAAAAAACAAAAACGAGTATATAGGATGTGACGGGGTATGTTTATCGACTTGTCGAAGATGAAATGACAGCTGAAAACTAAAAAATAAAGGTCAATTTTGTGAAAAGTAGGGGGTATTTGTTTTTTATGCTTTTTTTATTATCTTTGTCAATGTCTATTAGTAAGAAAGAGTGACGTTTACGAGCTGTTTTTTACATTTTTTGATGATTTAGTCGACCCCAACAAGGTCGATTTTT
>CASDZP010000026.1 GCA_949285535.1 uncultured Alistipes sp. | reverse complement strand
GATTAAGAACTCCTGACAAGGCACATAAAGAGATAAAATAAGAGCGGCAATAGTCAATTTTGAAAATTGATTATTGCCGCTCTTATATTATCTCTTTATGTGCCTTGTCAGGAGTTCTTAATCAGGTTACGACGGAAGGTGCGGGGTGTCATGCCGTAAAAGCGTTTGAATTGCTTTATCAGGTGAGAGGAATTGCTGAAACGGCATTGTCGGGATATGTCGGCGACGGTGTAGGTAGTGGAGAGTAATAGAAAACGTGCATGAGAAAGACGCTGTTCAATAAGCCAACGATGAGGTGAGGTGCCGTATCGTGATGAAAATTCCGACTTGAAGGTCGATATGCCCATGCCGCATACACGTGCCATATCCCTGACGGAACAATTTGAGAGTATGTTCTCTTTGATAGTCTTGTCGATGATGTTGACATTGTCGGTAGCGCCGCGAAGCAACCGACCGCCGACACAGACGTGCTCTTCGAGCGAGAGTATGACACAGAAAAGCTCCGAAAGTTTCAGAATCTTGAAAGTGTAGTTGTTAAAATCAAAATTCCCCGACTCCATGTATTGAGCCAGCATCTCGAAGTAGAGAGACATCTTGGCGCTGCTCGTGACAAGCACATCCCTGTGCTTGCACCTATAACAACGGTGTACGGCTCTTTCGAGTGTGGCGCTGTTGTTCCTGCCTATCAAGGTCAGGGCGTTCACCAGTTCGCTTTCTCCAAATTCGATTGTGATGTCACGATATATGCCACGCTCATGAGAGCGGTGTTCAGTGCAATACTCGCCACGTTCGAGAAAAATCATCTCCCCTGCGGAGATTCTCACCTGTTCGAGCGGCAGAGTGACTGTCATGCTTCCCGAAAGAACATATGTAATCGTGTAATTGAAGCACCTGACCGTTGATATATCCATGCTCAACGGGATGGCATTTTTTTTGAAAGAGGGCAGAGACCCCGCCCCGAGAGAATTTGACGCTGTTGTCATGGTCGCATCTGTTTATGCGGGCGGGAGGAGTATCGCAAAGATACGATTTTTATGCTTAAAACCTATTTTTTCGTATCAAAACTTAAAATCTTGTTTCCAGTTATACATAAATTTAATTCCCATTGGTGACGCGAGTTGTCGAATGAGGCGAAAAGCGCTTTTTCGGATACGCTTTTGCCGTGTATTGTCGGAGTGCGGCGTTTTTTTATTACCTTTGTACGTATAACAACACAAAATCGGCACATGGTTTTATCTTACAAAGAAAAAATATCCAACGAAGAGAGCAATGCGCTTCCGTTGATAGCTTTCGACGGGGATATTATCATTGTCGATACACCCTCTCAAAAAGAGGCGGCAGAATATCTTGCCTCACAAAAGGTGATAGGCTTCGATACAGAGAGCAGAGCCTCTTTCGTCAAAGGAACGCAGAACAAGATTTCGCTTGTCCAGCTTTCGGGTCCCGACAGAGCCTATCTGTTCAGGGTCAACAAGTCGCCGCTCGCTCCCGAGGTGATAAAGGTTTTGCAGAGCCGAAAGATTGTGAAAGTGGGGCTCGCCATTCACGATGACATAAACAGAATGAGAGAGGTCAATCCTGTGTTCTATCCCCACGGCTTTGTTGACCTTCAGTCAATGGTGGGCGATTTCGGCATCAGGGAGATGGGTTTGAAAAAGATATGCTCAATCGTTCTGAATCATCGTATCTCCAAAGCACAGAGACTGAGCAACTGGGACGCCGTCAATCTTACGCCGTCGCAACAGATATATGCCGCCACGGACGCGTGGGTGTGTCTCAGGATATACGAGGAACTCACCGCCGCCGCTCTTATGGCAGAGCTGTAAAATAACAATCAGTATTTCGCTTCGATGTATCCGTTCAACGCCTCAACGAATATCTCCTCGTTGTTGCGACGGAAGTTTGTCATGAACTCTATGCGTATGGGCACGTAATAGAGTCTCTTGCGCACGTTGTCCGGAATCTTTTTTGAAGACGAGAGCTTGACGGCGTCTTTCTCCGTTACGATTATTATCGTGTCGGGAGCTCCTTTTGCCGCAGCCTCTTCCATTGTCGCCAAATCCTTACGCTTATATGTGTAGTGGTCGGGGAATATCAGTGTGTCGACAACATTGAACGACTCTTTCGTCTGTCTTACGAACGGTTCGGGATTGGCGATGCCCGTCATCACCACGGCATCCTGCCCCCTCATGAGCGGGTGACCTATACCCTCGTATATTGGACGGGGTGCAGCAGGTGTAACGCTTGTGAAAAACAGCGACTGGAACGGTTTGATGTCCAGATGTTTGGACACGAGTCGCATCTCTATCGGCTTGGTGTCTTTCGGACACTTTGTCACAATGACTATGTGCGCTCTGTCGATAGAGCTTCTTAGGTCTCTCAGTCTGCCGCGAGGCAGAAGATGATCCTCGTATATGGGACGGTTGTAGTCCATCAGAACGATGTTCACCTGCGGTTTTACATATCTGTGCTGAAAACCGTCGTCGAGAATTATCAGCTCTATGTCTGGGTGAGCTCTTCGCAGTCTGCGTATCCCTTCGGCACGCTTCTCGCATACAGCCACGGGAATATTCGGAAACTTGAGCTTGAGCAGTTTCGGCTCGTCACCTATCGACGCACAGCTCGACCTCGGTTCGGAGAGGACAAAACCTTTGGTCTTGCGTTTATAGCCTCTCGACAGTATGGCTATTTTGTAATGAGGGGCGAGCAGACCTGCGATATACTCCACGTGCGGAGTTTTACCCGTACCGCCTACCGTTATGTTGCCCACGCACACTACTGGAATGTCGAACGACTCGCTCTTTAGCATACCGACATCAAAAAGCTTATGGCGAATGGATATAACCATGCCATAAAGCCATGAAAGCGGTGCCGTGACAAGTGTTTTTAACATCTCCACATCCTCCAGCGAGAGCCCAGTGTGCGCCTCTGTGATTAAGTGTCATTCCGTACGGTCGGAAAATTCAATAGTTCATCAAAGATAATTATTTTTTTTATAACTAAAAATAAATCTTTTTGTTGCTTTTCGGTGTGGATAATCTCCGAGCCTGTGACGTGCTTCTTCAAAAACAGTTTTTCGATTCCTTATGCGTAGTCTTAATGTGTGCCTGGCGACGTACATCCGATGACCGACATGCCTTGGATGCCGTTTTACGTGTGATACATGTTCTTCTCAGACAAGACGTTTCGTCTGTCATTCCGATGGTTTACATTGTGACAAGTTTGGTTAAAATGGAGTTTTTGTGGTATTTTTTCAAAAAAAAGAGTATTTTTGTGATTTAGACGTATTTTGTGTCTGTGTATGCCGTAGATTTTTTCGGCGGCGGGAAAAATTTGTTTTCTGAAAATGACATTACACGAACTCACTGAAACAGCCGTAAAAGCCGCACTCAAAGGCGGAAAGGTTATAAACGAGGTATATGAAAGTCCCGATTCGGATTTCAAGGTTGAGATAAAGGCCGACAACTCTCCTCTCACCATTGCCGACAAACGTTCGGATAAGGAGATAAGGGAGCTGTTGGAGAGTACCGAAATACCTGTTTTGAGCGAGGAGATGGCTGCCGCGCCATACGAACAGCGCGGGGCGTGGAATCTTCTGTGGATTGTCGATCCGCTCGACGGCACAAAAGAGTTTGTGGGACGCCGTGACGACTTCACGGTCAATATCGCTCTTGTCGAGGGGCATACTCCCGTGGCGGGCGTTGTCTATCTTCCCGTTTTCAAGACTCTCTATTTTGCACTTAAGGGAGAGGGAAGTTTCCGTGTCGATAATGTCGGTGACGACGAAGATGTGTCTTTGACATCGCTTATCGCCCGCGGACACAAATTACCGCTCGACAGAGGCGACAGACCTTATACCTGCGTGGCGTCCGTCTCTCACATGAATGAGGACACGCGTCTGTTCATCGAGGAGCTGAAGTTGAAACATCCCGACCTTAAAACGGTCTCTCGCGGAAGCTCGATAAAGATATGTCTTGTGGCTGAAGGAAGCGCCGACATATACCCCCGTTTCGGTCCTACAATGGAGTGGGACACGGCGGCGGGACATGCCGTAGCCCTCATGGCGGGGCACGATGTCGTCGAAGCCGACGGCGGAGCAAGGCTCGCATATAACAAGAAAGATTTGCTAAACCCGCATTTTATCGTCAGATAGCCTATGTCGATACAGTCTGTCATAGTCCTTTTGGTGCTGGTGGCCATGATAGTGGCGCTCGCAAAAGATCTGATGCGTCCGGGTCTGATTCTTTTCTCCGCGGCGGCGGTGCTGATGATAAGCGGTATCATAACGCCTAACGAGGTGGCGGCTGGTTTCAGCAACAAAGGTATGCTGACGGTGGCGGTGCTCTTTCTCGTAAGCGAAGGGGTGCGTCAGTCGGGCGCTCTCAATACCTTGATGAGCAGGGTGCTGCCCATGAAAAAGACCTCCATTCCCAAGATACAGATGAGGCTGTTGCCCTCGATATCCGCAATATCGGCATTCCTCAACAACACGGCGGTGGTGATAATCTTCGCGCCCATGATAAAGAAATGGTGCGAATCGGTAAACCGTCCTTCGACCAAGTTCCTGATACCACTCTCATACGCCACCATATTCGGCGGTACCTGTTCGCTTATCGGCACATCCACAAACCTTGTGGTTCACGGTATGATGCTCGACAGCGGCTTTGAGGGTTTCACAATGTTCGAGTTGGGCAAGGTGGGCATCGTGCTTACGGTCGTGGGCATCGCTTATCTTGTGGTCTTCGGCAACCTGTTGCTCCCAGGCGAGCGAATCAGGGCAAAGGCGGAACCGTCGGAACCTGTTAAGGAGTATCACTACGACATCGTGATACCCGCGGGCAGCCGTCTGATAGGCAGCAAGGTGAGACGCAAGACCGTGGAGAGATTGCCGCAGGCGGAGATTATAACCATTGTGCGCGGCGGTGAGTCGATAAACGACGTTAACGGAAAGACCCTCGAAGAGAACGATACCCTCATATTGGCTGGTAAGTCACAGACGCTCGGCGGATTGCTTTCGAGCGAGGATGTGGAGCTTAGATGTATGCGTGACGCCGACAAGGAGTTTGTCCGCAGAGCCACAAAACAGGTTGAGGCGGTTATCGGACCACGATTCCCCGGTATAGGAAAAAGCCTTGGCGAGTTCGACTTTTATCGCCATTACGGAGCGGTTGTCATGTCGGTGCATCGTAACGGTGCCCGCATATCCGACATGCTCGACTCGCTGGTGCTCAAAGAGGGCGACAATCTGGTGTTGCTCGCCGACGACAGCTTTATGCCCGCATGGGGAGAATCGAGAGTTTTCTATATGGTCAACGAGCGTGGAGACCATGTGGCGAGAAGCGGTAAAAAGACACGCTGGTTCGCTCTCGGCCTGTTGTTGTTCATGATTGCGGGAGCCACACTGGGCGAACACCTCGACGAGATATTCGTGAAGCTGACGGGTAACGATGTGGCGTATTATCTGCCCGCCCTTAAAGGTGTGCGCCTCGACATGTTCTATTTCGCGACCGTAGTAATGGTGATAATGGCGTGGACAAAACTTTTCCCCGCCAGAAAATATACCAAGTTCGTAAGCTGGGACATACTGATAGCGGTTGCGTCCGCCTTTGCCATAAGCAAGGCCATGATAAATTCGGGCTTCGCCGACATGATGGCCGGACACATTATCTCGATATCGTCGCAATGGGGACCGTACGCCGTGTTGGCAGCTGTCTTTCTGATGACAAACCTGTTCACGGAGATAGTCACCAACAATGCGGCGGCAGCGCTTATGTATCCCATATCGCTGTCGGTGGCGGAACAGATGGGCGTCAGCCCCTATCCGTTCTTCGTGGTTATCTGCATAGCCGCCTCAGCCAGCTTCTCGACACCGATAGGTTACCAGACAAACCTGATAGTGCAAAGCATCGGAAACTATAAGTTTAAGGATTATCTTCGTATAGGGTTGCCTCTCAACGTGCTGACGTTCGTCATAACGGTGGCGACGGTGCCTCTGTTCTGGAAATTCTGACAAACGGAAACAAAACATGATGACACAGGAGAACATATATCCGGTAACGACCCTTTCTAGGGCGTCACGCGAAGAGCTGTTGGGACAACGCTCGCTTATGATTTGGTTCACGGGTCTTTCGGGCTCGGGTAAAAGTACGCTCGCCCTCGCTCTCGAAGAGAGACTCAGCCGTGAGGGTAAGATTTGCAGGGTGCTCGACGGCGACAACATAAGAACGGGCATAAACAACAACCTCGGATTCTCGATAGAGGACCGACAGGAGAACATACGCCGAATAGCCGAAGTGTCAAAACTCTTCGTCGATACGGGAATCATCACGATAGCGGCTTTCATAAGCCCCACACGTCAGATAAGGGCGTTGGCGCGCGACATAATCGGTGCTGACGACTTTTTTGAAATCTATGTCAACACGCCGTTGGAAGTGTGTGAGCAGAGAGACGTCAAAGGACTCTATAAAAAGGCTCGCGCAGGACTTATAAAGGAGTTCACGGGCATAAACTCGGCGTTCGAAGAGCCCGAGAGAGCCGACCTTGTCATCGACACCTCAAAACAGAGTCTCGAAGAGTCTGTGGATATGATAATGAAAGCGATAGAAAGCAGAATAACCAAAGAGAAATAACAATAAAAACAAAGATATGTCTGATTACAAATTAAGTCACCTTAAAGAGCTCGAAGCCGAGTCGATTCACATAATCAGAGAAGTGGCGGCAGAGTTCGAGAATCCGGTGATGCTCTACTCGATAGGTAAGGACTCGTCTGTAATGGTGCGTCTTGCTGAAAAGGCGTTCGCTCCCGGTAAAGTTCCTTTCCCCCTCATGCACATCGACTCGAAATGGAAATTCAAGGAGATGATAGAGTTCCGCGACCGTTACGCCAAGGAACACGGCTGGAATCTGATTGTCGAATATAACAAGGAGGCGTACGAAGCTGGTGTCGGTCCTTTCACACACGGAAGCAAGGTGCACACCGACCTGATGAAGACACAGGCACTTCTCGCCGCTCTCGACAAATACAAGTTCGACGCCGCTTTCGGTGGTGCCCGCCGCGACGAGGAGAAGTCACGCGCAAAAGAGCGAATATACTCGTTCAGAGACCGTTTCCACCAGTGGGACCCCAAAAACCAGCGTCCCGAGCTGTGGGATATATATAACGCCAAGATACACAAAGGTGAGTCGATACGTGTGTTCCCCCTCTCAAACTGGACGGAACTCGACATATGGCAGTATATCCGCCTCGAAAACATACCTATCGTGCCGCTCTATTTCGCCAAGGAGCGTCCCGTGGTGGAGGTTGACGGCAACCTCATCATGGTCGATGACGACAGAATGCCCGCAGAGCTTCGTGCAAAAGCTCAGATGAAGATGGTGCGATTCAGAACTCTCGGCTGTTATCCCCTCACGGGCGCAATCGAATCTTCTGCCGACACGATAGAGAAGATTGTGGAGGAGATGATGACCACCACCAAGAGCGAGCGTACCACCCGCGTGATAGACTTCGACCAGGAAGGAAGTATGGAGCAGAAAAAACGCGAGGGATATTTCTAAACAAAACCTCTTGTCATCCGAAGATTGCCGGGTGCCTCTTCTGATGATAAAACAACAATGACGAAAATGGAAGAAAAACTCAACATAAAAGAATTTCTCGACCGTGACGAGAAAAAAGACCTTCTGCGTCTTCTGACGGCAGGTTCTGTCGATGACGGTAAATCGACCCTTATCGGCCGACTCCTCTTCGACAGCAAAAAGCTCTATGAAGACCAGCTCGACGCTCTCGAACGCGACAGCAAGAGGGTAGGCAACGCAGGCGACAACATCGACTACGCCCTGTTGCTTGACGGTCTGAAAGCCGAACGCGAGCAGGGTATCACGATAGACGTGGCGTACCGCTACTTCTCTACCAACCTGCGTAAATTCATCATCGCAGACACTCCGGGTCACGAGCAGTACACCCGTAACATGATTACGGGCGGCTCGACAGCCAACCTTGCAATCATACTCGTTGACGCCCGCAGCGGTGTCATCACCCAGACACGCCGTCACACCTATCTGGTGTCACTTCTCGGTATAAAGCACGTTGTGTTGGCGGTAAACAAAATGGACCTCGTAGGTTATGACAAAGGCGTCTTCGACAAAATCGTAGCCGATTATCTCGCTTTTGCCGAGCCTCTCGGAATACCCGACATCACTCCCATTCCTCTCTCTGCCCTCAAAGGCGACAACGTTGTCGAGAAGTCTGAGAACATGAGCTGGTATGAGGGTAAACCGCTTCTCACGTTCCTTGAGACGGTACGTGTCGATTCGGACCACAATTTTGACGACTTCCGTTTCCCCGTGCAGTATGTTCTTCGCCCCAACCTCGACTTCAGAGGTTTTTCGGGGAAGGTGGCATCAGGCGTTGTCCATAAGGGCGACGAGGTGATGGCTCTCCCTTCGGGCAAACGTTCTCACGTCAAAAGTATCTGCGTCTATGAGGGTGAACTCGATGAGGCATTCCCTCCGCAGAGCATAACAATAACGCTCGAAGACGAGATAGACGTCTCTCGCGGCGAGATGCTGGTGCATCCCGACAATCTGCCCGCCGCCGCACGCGACTTCGAGGCTATGGTGGTGTGGATGGATGAAGAGCCGATGGATACGGAGAAAAACTTCTTCATAAAACATACGACCAACATGACAAGGGCGCACATCGACTCAATCAAATATCGCGTCGATGTCAACAGCATGGAGCAGCTCAAGGCTGACCGCTTGTCGCTCAATGAGATAGGTCGTGTGGTTTTCACAACCAACAAGCCGCTCTTCTTCGACCCCTATTCGAAGAACAAGAGCACAGGAGCGTTCATCCTTATCGACCCGATAACCAACAACACCTCAGCGGTAGGTATGATAATCGGCGAGGTATCGCCCGACGAGGAGCGTCGCTCGCGTAAAGGAACGGTCATCACCGTAACGGGTGAGGCGTCACGCAGAGGTGAGGCTGCCGACAAACTGGTGGCACGTCTTGCCGACGAGGGGCACACTGTCGTCGTGATAGGCAGGGAGATTGAGGGCGCACGCAACATAGACGCCGACAAGTGCGACGTCGAGGCTGAAATCGCCGACATTATTGACAAACTTTAAATCTGACGAATGGGTTTCAAATTCGACAAATTGCCGACCAATCCGCTGGTGGGTGCCCGTTGGGGCACTCTCCGCGAGGTTGTCAGAGGCAAAGAGATAGACTTTAAGGGTAAATACCGTCTCACGGCTGCCATTTGCGCCCTGCTTAACCTCGGACGTCCGCTCGAAGAGCTCATGTACAAGCTCAAAGTGGAAAAGATGCAGCTCGACGACGCTCCGCTGTTCATTCTCGGTCATTGGCGCAGCGGTACCACATTCGTGCATAACGTATTCTGCAAGGACAAACAGTTCGGCTATACGACCACCTATCAGACCGTTTTCCCAAACATCATGCTTTCGGGACAATGGTTTTTCCGCAGGTGTATGGCGGTAGCCATGCCCGACAAGCGTCCGACTGACAACATGGAGCTTAATCCAAATCTTCCGCAGGAGGAGGAGTTCGCCATGTCGAACCTTATGCCCTACTCGTTCTATCACTTCTGGTACTTCCCCCGCCACACGCAGGAGTATGCAGACAAGTATCTCACTTTCGAGACTTGCAGCGAGCGTGAGAGGGAGATTTACAAGCGCGAGTTTGTGCGTATGGTCAAGACATCGCTCCATAACACGGGCGGAAAACGTTTCCTCTCAAAGAACCCGCCGCACACGGGGCACATACGCGAGATACTGGAGATGTTCCCCAACGCCCGCTTTGTCTATCTGATAAGAAACCCCTATACGGTCTTCGAATCGACCCGCAGTTATTTCACCAATGTCATCGAGCCGTTGAAACTTCAGCGCATAACGCCCGAACAAATCGAGGAAAACATCATACAGACCTACACCAAGCTGTACAAGCGTTATGAGGAACAGAAACACCTTATCCCCGAAGGTCATCTCATAGAGATAAAATTCGAGGATTTCGAGGCGGACCCTCTCGCCATGACAGAGCGCATATACAATGAGCTTTCTCTCGGCGGATTTGAGGAGGCACGTCCCGCGATAGAGGCTTATATAGGCGCAAAGAAAGGATACAAGAAGAACGCCTACCGATATGAGGAGCGTACCCGCAGGATTGTAGAGGAGAACTGGGGGTATGCGCTCAAGGATTGGGGCTACGAGCTTTAACCGTTCCTGTCGAGAGTATTTTATATTGAGAATCAATGAAAGCTAAAGCATTACTTTTAGGCCTTATGCTCGCTCCGACCTTCGGACTTTATGCACAGGAGAGCATAAAAAGCATATCTTACGGCAACATGGACCGTTGGCGAGTCAGAGAGATAGAGGAGTCGGGGCTTATCGGCGGCAACATTAAATATCTCTATGAGATAGCATCGGGTGATACGCTAAAGGGTAACACTCCGTATGTGTCGCGCGGTTCCATATGGGCGACGTCGAATGTTTACGCCAAAGTGAGCGGCATACACAAAGGCAGCGCCACTGTCTTCCCAGAGAAAAGGGGTAACGGTTATTGCGCGCTTCTCGAAACGAGAGTGGAGGAGTGCAAGGTTTTGGGTATCGTCAACATAACTGTCCTTGCCACCGGCACAATATATCTCGGAAGCCTCCCCGAACCTGTGAGAGATGCCAAAAATCCACAATCCAAGCTGGTCATGGGTATTCCGTTCACGCATAGAATCAAAGGTGTCGTTTTTGACTATAAGTTCAAACAGGGTAACGAAAACGGCCGACGATTCAAGATAAACGGACTCGGAGGAAAAGAATCGCTCTCGGGCACCAATGCCGCAGAGGTTCAGTTGCTTTTGCAGAGCCGTTGGGAGGATGCCGAAGGTAATGTTTATGCCAAGCGAGTGGGTACGGCATGGCAGCAGTTCAGCAAGACACAGACGGAATGGGTAAACGGCTATCGCATGAATGTCGCTTACGGGGACATCACAGACAAGCCTTTCTTCAAACCGTATATGGGACTTACCACTCGTGAACCTCAATATACGTTAAACAGCAAAGGTCAGCGAGTACCTATCAAAGAGGTAGGTTGGGATGCCGAAGCACCCATAACTCACCTTATACTCCGATTCTCGTCAGGATATGGAGGTGCGTTTGTAGGTTCTCCGGGTGCGAAGTTCTGGGTTGACAACGTAAAATTGGTATATTAACATTATACTAAAAGCCATAAGAGGTGTATTGAGTAAATCAATACACCTCTTATGGCTTTATTATATATACCTCCAATGACTCCGACAAGTCTATTTATGTACTCCGTAGTTTTTTATAAGACTTTATAAGACTTTGTTTTTCTATACAGGTTATTACAATATTATTGTAACACTCTGTTTTTCTGGTTTTACTATGTTATTTGGCATGTTTATTAACGTACCCCGTTAGTTTCTTATCTTTCTTATAAAACTTTGTTCCTCTATGTGTTTTTTTTACAAATTATTGCAATACTCTGTTTCTTTTGGTTTTACTATATTATTTGATAAGTTGGCAAGCGTACCCCGTCTCTTTCTTTTTATTGTTTATTGTGCGAGGCGAGTGCTGTAAAGATGCTGACTTCGTGGAAGATAATGAGCCAAATGGACATGACATGGTCAAAAGGGGCTGTGCCCCTCGTTTTGGTTACTTTGTCGAGGGACAAAGTAACGCCGTCGGCAGACCCCGCGGAGCGTTTGTCTGTATTTTCCCGACTGCGGTGATACTCCGTTGATTGGTCCCGCTGACATCAGCATCGACGGTCAGACGATATACATACCAGACCTGCCGAACAACAGGGTATTCAGACTGAAAGCATAAAAAAGTCCGATAAATATCAACTATTTATCGGACTCTTTTTTATTCTGCTTTCAGTTTGAATACCCTGCTGTTCGGCAGGTCCGGTATGTATATCGTCTGACCGTCGATGCTGATGTCAGCGGGACCAATCAACGGGGTGTCGCCGCAGTCGAGGGGGACGGGGGTTGTTGTCTGGTCGGCGAGTGAGACGCGACATACTTGGGCGGGTTGCCAGTTGGTCAGGTAGATGTGCTGCTTGTCGGGGGCAAGAGCTATGCCGTCATATTGACCTGCAATCTCAAACAGAGGTTCCGCTACGGGTGCTTCAAGGTCGGAAACAACATAAACCACATGGGCGGGAGTAGTGGCGCCGTCAGCGGGATAAGAGGCGATATACATGGTGTCGCCCGCAAGCATCAGACCGTTGGGGCCCGCTACCTCCATCCACTCTATCGGCTCACCGACAGAATCGGGTGACGATATGTCGAGTTTGAATATCTTGTCCGTGTTGGTTACAGAGACATAAAGGTCGTTACCGTGTATGAGCGCGTCGTTCACAAAGAGGTTGCCTTCGGGGAACTTTATCTCCTGAAGCAGACGAGAGGTGTCGCCCAATTCATAAACAAGCAATTTGTTGACATCGCATACAAACAGACGGTCAGAATCGAGCGCCATGCCTTTGGGCGCGCACATGTTGCCGTCAGCGGCAATCTTGACGCTGCTGACACCGTCTTTGTTATATACAATGTAGCCTTTACCCTCGTTGTTGAGCGGGTTGAGCTCTTCCGTGCCGAAATTGGCTATCAAAACACCGCCATTGTAAGGGAGTGTGCTCTCGCAGAATCGGAGACCGTCGGTTATCACCTCGCCGCTTACCGCCTCCGACTTGTTTTTACAAGAGAAGAGAGCCGCTACGGCGATGACCGCCATAAAAAGTATCTGTTTTCTCATAGTCGTATGTTATAAAGTTAAAACTGAGGATTTTCCGTCTGCCTTTAGGTCACGCATGTCGGCGTGTCATGCGTCGTCCGCAAGTTATAAAAAAAAGAGCGACCATACAATAAAACGTACAGCCTTACCTATCAACATGTATATCGCCGATGACACGAACGGCTGCTTGTAGAAACCGAGCGCGATTGCGAAAAGGTCACCCACTATCGGCAACCATGACATCAACGCCAGCATGGAGCCGTATTTGTCAATCTTTGATTTCTGCTTTTCGAGCGTCTCTCGCTTTACCCTGAACCATTTCTCAATCCAGTCCCAGCGTCCGAGATAACCGACATAATAAGAGGTCAGCCCACCGAGCCAGTTGCCGAGAGTCGCCACAATCACTGTCGGTACAACCGAATAGCCTGCGAAGAGCAGACCCAAAAGCAGGGCGTCCGAGCTGAACGGCACAACGGTGGCCGCCAGAAACGAGCCTATGAACAGCCCGATGTAACCCAAATCCTGAAGCGCCTCCATAACCGATTCTATTTGGGCGCTTTCTTATACAGATATATCGCCACGCAGGCAAATATGATGTTGGGGAGCCATACCGATATACCCGGTGGCAATACCCCTCCCTTGGCGAACTCGTTGGCGAACTGCATCACCAATATGTAGGTGAAACAGAGCGCGATACCGATACCTATATGCACACCCGTGCCGCCCCTAACCTTGCGGGACGACAACGATACGCCTATAAGCGTCAGAATGAAAGTCGATATGGGGTATGCGAAACGGTTGTGTCTGTCAACCTCGAACGACGACACCATGTCGGAGCCTTTCGCCTTCTGCTCCTCGATGAAGTCGTTGAGCTGGAAGATGTTGAGCTTCTGTACATAGTGGTTGACCTTACCCAGCTCGTTGGCGGATAGGTTTATCATCGTGTCGAGATTCTTCAGTTTGGTAAGCGTCTCCACACCGTTGATGTTCTCACGTTTCAGATAGAGCGGCGATGTCCACCTCTTTGTCTCCTCGTTGAAACGCGGCGAACGAGCCACCAGCGACGAGACGATGCGGCCGCCGTCATAGGTTTCGAGAGCCATGAACTCGGCGCTCTTGCTGATATTGCTGTAACCTCGTATTGAAATGAATGTATTGGGCGAAATCTGCCTGTAAATCAAATCCTCATAGTTGTCTCGCTTACCCTTTTTAAGGTAAGTCTGCTCGAAATCTATCCTCACCTTGTTTGTCGCGGGTATGACGAAAAGATTGAGCGACAGACTGAGGATACATATCATCAGCGCGGAGAGAAAATATGGCCACATCAACCGTCGGAACGATACGCCTCCCGACAGAATGGCTATTATCTCGGTGTTGTACGCCATTTTCGAGGTGAAGAAAATCACGGCTATGAACGTGATAAGTCCCGAAAACTGGTTTATGAAGAACGGAATGAAACTCGGATAATAGACCAGCAGAATGTCGCTCATCGGGGCGTTCAGCTCCACAAAGTCCTTTATCTTCTCTACGGCGTCGAAGATGACCACTATCACCACCAACAGCAATATGGTGAAAAGATAGGTGCCGATAAACTTACGCATGATATAGCGGTCTATCAGACCCACCTTCATCTTGCTGAGGCGATGCAAGAACGTATCGGCGACCTTATGTTCCTTGTCTGCTTCCATTCTCTCCTTGTTGTCTTGACATTTGCGGTTATCTTCTTCTGCCTATCCTCTCCACGGTCTGCTCTTTCCACTGCTTGAAATCCCCCGCCATGATATGTTCGCGGGCGGCGTCCACCAGCTGCAGATAGAAAGCGAGGTTGTGCATGGAGGCAATCTGCGCCGCCAGCATCTCGCCCGCCATTGTCAGATGACGCAGATAGGCTTTGGTATATGTGGTATCGACGAAGCACGCGCTATTCTCGTCTATCGGCGAGAAGTCGTCCTCCCACTTCTTGTTTCGTATGTTTATTATTCCGTCCCATGTGAACAACATGCCGTTGCGTCCGTTTCTCGTAGGCATCACGCAGTCGAACATATCGACTCCTCGTTCTATCGCCTCAAGTATGTTCACGGGCGTTCCCACCCCCATAAGATAACGGGGACGGTCTGTCGGCAACTCCTCGTTGACCACTTCGAGCATGCGGTACATATCCTCCGCGGGTTCACCAACCGCCAGACCGCCAATGGCGTATCCGTCGGCGTCGTACTGCGTAACCGCCCTAGCCGAATGTCGTCTCAAATCCTCATAGACGACACCCTGCACAATGGGGAATAACGCCTGATAGTGTCCGTAGTGAGGCTCCGTCTCGTGATAACGCTTCATGCAACGGTCGAGCCACCGAAGCGTCAAATCGAGCGACTTCGACGCGTAGTCATAAGGCGCTGTGCCCGGAGGACACTCGTCGAAAGCCATCATTATGTCGGCGCCAATCACACGCTGTGTGTCGATGACGTTCTCCGGCGTGAAAAGATGTTTCGAGCCGTCGATGTGAGAGCTGAAACGGCATCCCTCCTCCGTGAGACGGCGGCACTCCGCCAATGAGAAGACCTGAAAGCCCCCGCTGTCGGTCAGCAGAGGCTTGTCCCATGACGAGAAGCGGTGTAAACCTCCCGCCCGACCTATTATGTCGAGGCCGGGACGGAGGTAGAGATGATATGTGTTTCCGAGAATGATACGCGCCTTCACCTGCTCGACCAAATCACGGTGAAAAACACCTTTTACGGTCGCCGCCGTACCCACGGGCATGAACACAGGCGTCTCAATGACCCCGTGGTCGGTCTCGATGCGTCCCGCTCTCGCCGAGCTGGCTTTGTCGGTAGCCTCAAGAGTGAAGGTCAGTCTCTCTCTCATAGATTAAAGGTAGCTTGAATTATCGAAACAGTGCGTGCAGAGCTGCTCTTTGGGCAGTCCTATCGCCTCAACCAGGTCGTCGAGCTTCTGGAAACGGAGAGAGGTGAGGTGGAGCTGTTCTCTCATTACCTCAACCATACGTTTGTATTTGGGGCTCTCAGAGTCGGCGTAATCTTTCAGTATCTCGTCGGTGAGGTCCGATGTTCCCTCAAGGTCGCGGATTATCCTGCGTGTGAACAGGTCGAACGACGAGCGTGAAGATGAGAAGTTAAGGAAACTGCACGGGTAGATGAGAGGAGGGCAGGCGATACGCATGTGTACCTCTTTCACTCCGCTCTCAACGAGTTTGACCACGTTATCCTTGAGCTGTGTGCCGCGTACGATTGAGTCGTCGAGGAACACAATCTTTTTGTCTTTTGTCAAATCCTTGTTGGGGATGAGTTTCATCTTAGCCACGAGGTCACGCATCTTCTGGTTCTGAGGCATGAAGCTGCGGGGCCATGTGGGAGTGTATTTTACGAACGAGCGTTCATAGGGAATACGTCTGCCGTTGCTGTATCCGATTGCGTGGCCCACACCCGAGTCGGGTATGCCCGCCGCAAAATCGACCTGTGTGTCGTCATCGTATTTGGCAAGAGCGGCACCGCAACGATAACGGGAGCTTTCGACGTTTATTCCTTCGTAATAAGATGAGGGATAGCCGTAATATATCCACAAGAACGAGCATATCTGTTTCTTGGGCATCGGAGGCAATACTTCTTTCACTCCGTCCGCCGTTATGAATACCACCTCGCCGGCATCAACGTCTCTGACGGTAGTGTAGCCGAGGTTGGTGAACGATGACGACTCGAAAGCGCATACATAACCGTCATCGTTACGTCCTATGACAATGGGTGTTCGTCCGTATTTGTCACGTGCGGCATATATCCCGTTCTCTGTAAGAATCAGCATGCTGCAAGAACCTTTGACCTTGTTCTGCACGCATCTGATACCCTCTTCGAAGGTGTTGCATGAAGATATGAGTATCGCCACGAGCTCTGTCGCGTTGAACGTAGAGTCTGAAAGTTCCGAGAAGTGGTTGTGAGCGTCAAGAACCTCCTTGCACAACTCTTCGATGTTGTCTATCCTTCCGACCGTCACCACCGAGAAGCGTCCCAGACAGCTGGTTACAGTTATCGGCTGCGACTCCGTGTCCGAAATGACTCCTATACCGAGCTTCGAGCCTTCGAAGCGGGGCAGGTCACCCTCGAACTTGTTGCGGAAGTAGGCATTCTCGATGCTGTGTATCGAACGTACGAACTTGGTGCCGTTATAAAACGCCATGCCCGCGCGTTTGGTCCCCAGATGTGAATGGTAATCAGTTCCGTAGAAAACATCTCCAACGCATTCGTTGCGAGATACACATCCAAAAAATCCGCTCATTGTATTACTGTTTTATAAGTGAAATAAACTCTTCTCTCGTTTTAAGCTCTTTCAGGAACACACCCGTGAAAGCCGATGTGGTGGTCATCGAGTTCTGCTTCTGCACACCTCTCATCTGCATGCACATGTGGCTCGCCTCAAGAACCACAGCCACACCCATGGGGTTCAGCGCGTTCTGTATAGAGTCTCTTATCTCAACCGTAAGACGCTCCTGAACCTGAAGACGTCGTGAAAACGCCTCTACGACACGGGCAATCTTCGAAAGACCCGTAATATAACCGTTGGGTATGTATGCGACATGCGCCTTACCGTAAAAAGGCAATATATGGTGCTCACAAAGCGAGTAGAACTCGATATCTTTGACAAGCACCATATGTTTGTAATCCTCTTTGAAACGCGCCGACAACAGTATGTCGGTAGGATTCTCGTTATATCCTTTGGTAAGAAAAGCCATCGCTTTGGCTGCGCGAAGCGGCGTTTTCAACAACCCTTCGCGATCGGGATTCTCTCCCAGCAAAGTGAGTATGTTTTTATAGTCGTCGCTCAACTGTTCAACAACAGTTTCGTCATACTCCTCGCTATTCTTATATGCACTCATAAAATATGTTTGACGATGCGCAAAGATATATATTTTTACCGACTTTAAAAATATAACGGAATATTATGAGGTAAATTTTATTCGGTATGTCCGATAGTGAAAAATATTTTGATGCCTGCATCCTTTACACACGAACGTCAGGCGGTAATTAAAAGAAAAGGAGACATTCTCATGAACATCTCCTTTGTATTCGTATAAGTTTGAATAAATCAGTTATTTATTGGTAATAGCGTTATGGCGTTGAATATGGCTTCCGAAATTCTTTCCATTCCCTCGTCATTCGGGTGTCCGGAAACAAAATTTTTCTGAAGCACATAAGGTTTACCTTCTCTGTCGATGATTGTGTCGCCTTGTTTTATATATGCGTCCCTCATCGCACCAATCCATGACAAAGGAACAAAATTCAGGTCGTTGTCTATGGCGCTTCCGAGCAGAACTTTCTCAACATCTCCACTGACCCAGAAGCATCCAGCAATCACTATGTGGGGCGTGTGTCGCTTGCACTTGTCAATCAGTCTCTGGATATTTTCTCCGAATGTCTGCGCGTCACGGACATTCTCACCGATATTTATTACGATAATGTCCGCGCTGTCACAGGTGTTTCCGATTAAAGAGTCGATGTCGCATCTCGGATTTGTTTCAAATCGGGCGATGTTTAACGGGATGACCTCCGACTTTTCATTGTATTGTCGCAATTTGCGTTGCAGTATGTGGCAATAGTCGTTTTCCTCTTCGGATGCCGCCATGCCCCAATCCGAATACCATTCCACTTCGGGCAGATATTCATGTCGGGTAATGGAGTTACCCAGACAAACCACTCTCAACGGTTTGTCGTAGTTAAACGGTTGGTTCTGTCGCGACAACAGCAGCTGTGAAGAGTTCACAACGGTTTTGTAATCGTTGTACTCAAGGTATTTCCGATATACCTTCTTTCCCGCATAGACGCAGGACAATGCTCCGAGAGCGATTATCACCGCAACGGCGACAATCGTCCTGATGTTTTTTCTCATAATTTGGCGATTTTACGAGTGACCCCAAGGCAACCGTTGAGGCGTATATACAAAAAAGAAGCGGGCTGCCGTCCCTGCACACTCGTTAGGTATCGCCAAACACCCGTATATACGCACAGACAAGCAGCCCACCAATAGACGGACTGTCAGCTGTGCCTCGTATATACCTCTTTGATAATTTGGCGATTTCAACGAGAAACAAGGCACTTCATTGATATTTCGGAACAAAGATACTACTATTTTTGTATCTATTTTATTTGTTCGTTAATCAATATATTGTCGTTGCCACAATTTTTAGGCGTGTTACGGCGTATTAAACATATGGAGATGCCGATGATAGATGTGAAAAACAGAAACATTAAAATTATGATGTAAATTTTATTGTGATTTTGTTAACAATAAAAATTTTTTCATATATTTGTATCGGAGAAAGAGGGGTCTATATGACACCTGTTGGGTATAATGTGATGATTGTTAGTGTTTTATGTTAATTTGTGAAGCTGATAATCTGTCAAAAAATCTCTGAAAACTCTTTCCGGCATTGTCGGAAAAACAAAAAATACAATAAAAGTCAAATTAATCATACTTAAAACCAAAAGTTATGGCTACAATCGATTTAAGCAAGTATGGCATCGTCGGTGCCACCGAAATCATCCACAACCCTTCTTACGATGAGCTTTTCAAAGCTGAAACAGACAGCTCTCTTCAGGGTTACGAAAAAGGTCAGGTTACCGAACTTGGCGCGGTGAATGTAATGACGGGTGTGTACACCGGACGTTCTCCCAAAGATAAATTCTTCGTTCTCGACGAGACAACTAAAGACACTGTTTGGTGGACTTCAGAAGCTTACAAAAACGACAACAAACCCGTTGACGCAAAATGCTGGGAAGCTGTTAAGTCTATCGCACAGAAAGAGCTTTCAGGCAAAAAACTTTATGTTGTCGATACTTTCTGCGGCGCGAACGAAAACACCCGTATCAAAGTGCGTTTCATCATGGAGGTGGCATGGCAGGCACACTTTGTGACCAACATGTTCATCCGTCCGACAGCCGAAGAGCTCGCAAACTACGGCGAACCCGACTTCGTGGTAATGAACGCGTCTAAAGCAAAAGTTGAAAACTACAAGGAACTCGGTCTTAACTCTGAGACAGCCGTTGTCTTCAACCTCACTGAAAAACTTCAGGTTATCATCAATACATGGTACGGTGGTGAGATGAAGAAAGGTATGTTCTCATACATGAACTACCTCCTTCCCCTCAAAGGCATCGCTTCTATGCACTGCTCTGCGAACACCGACCTCAACGGTCAGAACACCGCTATCTTCTTCGGTCTTTCAGGTACAGGTAAGACAACCCTTTCAACAGACCCCAAACGTCTCCTCATCGGTGACGACGAACACGGTTGGGACGATGAAGGCGTCTTCAACTTCGAAGGCGGTTGCTACGCGAAAGTTATCAACCTCAGCGCAGAGGCTGAACCCGATATCTACAACGCAATCCGTCGTGACGCTCTTCTCGAAAACGTTACTGTTGACGCGAACGGCAAAATCGACTTCAACGACAAGAGCGTAACCGAGAACACTCGTGTTTCTTACCCCATCAACCACATCAAGAACATCGTTAAACCGATTTCTAAAGCTCCCGCCGCAAAACAGGTGATTTTCCTTTCTGCTGACGCGTTTGGCGTGCTTCCTCCCGTTTCAATCCTCGATGCGGAACAGACAAAATACTACTTCCTTTCAGGCTTCACCGCAAAACTCGCGGGTACAGAGCGTGGTATCACCGAGCCGACTCCCACATTCTCTGCATGCTTCGGTGCGGCGTTCCTCTCACTCCACCCCACAAAATATGCGGAAGAGCTTGTTAAGAAGATGGAAAAATCAGGCGCGAAAGCATACCTCGTGAACACTGGTTGGAACGGTACAGGCAAACGTATCTCTATCAAAGATACTCGTGGTATCATCGACGCGATACTCGACGGTTCTATCGACAAAGCCGAAACCAAGACCATTCCCTACTTCAACTTCGCGGTTCCCACATCTCTCCACGGTGTTGACCCCAAAATCCTCGATCCGAGAGATACTTACGAGAACCCCGCGCAGTGGGATGAAAAAGCCAAAGACTTGGCAGGAAGATTCATCAAGAACTTCGAAAAATACACCACCAACGAAGAAGGTAAAAAACTCGTTGCCGCAGGTCCGAAACTCTAATCGTACGGTGGACTCGATAAGAAAGAACGCTCCGAAAGGGGCGTTCTTTTTTTATTTATGGTTGTTTTGATTTCCGGCATATAAAAATTAACGTTCCATTTGAACGAATATCGTTAAAAACCGAATGTTTTGAATTTTTTATGTAGAAAAAGCAGTCGTCATACAATAAAATCAGAAATAACCGTATTCCGCATAAATACTCGCTTTTAACTCTGTTTTCATGTGTTTTTCCGACGCCTTTTCCCGTGTAACGGAGAAGAGGCTTTTTTATTTTGGCACGTACTTTGCAAGATATATGTCAAAGAGCGACAATGAAGCTCTGAAGATGATAAAACAAAAATAAATTATTTAATATTTTAATAAACAAAGCCATGAAAAAGAGATATTTAGCAATAGCAGCAGCCGTTTTGGTAGTTTTCGCAGCCCCCTCTTGCAGCAAAGATATGATTGAACGAGATTACGCTCCCGAAGAACAGGTTTCTTACGATGCGGACTCGGCAAGAAACAATGAGGCGGACAGCAACAGCGACAATAGCGGTGCCATAAGTGATAATAACGGTGTAAATTCGGGTGCCGAGATAGAAGGCTGGAGCGATAAAGGCTCTATGGACATAAATCTCTTCTAACATACGATTTATACGGTAAGATATAAAAACATAACTATACGAAATAGTATTTACAGATAAAGAATAAGAATATCACAACCTCGCCTACGAACAGGCGAGGTTTTTTTATATGCAAGAGGGGGATACCGCTAACGGCATCCCCCTCTTGCATATAGTTTGTTTAGAACCAATACATGTTACAGCTTGAACATCTCTCCGCTTATCTCCGTCTCTTTTCCGTCTTCGACGATACTGAGTGAGAGCGTGCCTCCGTTATTGTCGAAGTAGAGCACCTTAATTGGATGCAGTCCCATGGCGAGAGCTTTCTGTCCGGTCACGGTGCGGGACGAGTGGGCACCGTCGTTGTCAATTGTCAGCTCTCCGTCAATCCAAAGCTGTGAACCGTCGTCCGAGTTGAGGGCGAATGTATATACATGGTCTTTGGGTACGTCTATGTAGCCCGTTATCACCAAGCCGATGTTTCCGCTAACGCCCGACGGTATTGTCACTTTCGATACCTTGAAGGTGCTTTTTACGGGCGCTTTCTCTATGTCGGCGCACTTGTCGCCCTTAAAGTCGTGCCATACGGCTTTGAGTCCGAGACCCACGGGTCTGGCGTCGATGTCGGCGGGAGAGCAGGGCGCTATCACCACACGTGTCGTTACCGTCTCACCGCCCTTTCCGTTGGGGAGGAACGAACGCAACTTGAATTCGGTGGTGGTGTTCACCTCGATAGGTCCCGAAACAATGTTGGATGTGGCTGTCGGCGCGGAACCGTCGGTTGTGTAGCGAACGACCACTCCGGGGGTGGGATTGCCGAAAAGCATGTTGACAGAGGTGGTGTAGGCGTATGACGCCTGACGCTTCTGCGGCTGTGTGTTTATACCCTCCTTGTAGTCGGGAACGACCGTTATGTCGAGCGGACGGAAAGGTATGCCCATTGACTCAAGCCATTTGAAATGTTCTGTCACGTCGGCGATAAAGCGGCTCCACTCTTTGGCTGACGGCTCTACCCAGCATATTTCCGACAAGGCGAGCATTCGGGGCATCGACATGTAATACATTCTCTCTCGTGAGGGTATCCACTCGGCCCAGATATTGCCTTGCGCGCCCAATACGAGTTTTTGCTGTTCGGGGCTCAACATCGGGTTTACGGGTTCAAAGTCATAAAGGTTTTTGAGGGTGTTGTCATCCTGCTGATAGTCGAAATAGAATACCTCGTTAGGACAGATAATAGCTTCGTTTCCTTGAGCGGTCGCCACATCTACGGCGTTTGCCGACCATGACCTCCACCACGATATTGTGGCTTTGTCGTTGAGCCCGCCCTCGATTATCTCATCCCAGCCTATCAGTTTTTTGCCGTTCTGAGTGAAAAATTCCTCCATGCGGTTTACGAACCACGACTGGAGCTGGTGTTCGTCTTTCAGGTTGTTGTCTTTGATGCGCTTCTGGCAGTCGGGGCACTTCGTCCAGTTGCTTTTGTCCACCTCGTCCGCACCCAGATGCACATATTCGTAGGGGAACAGCTCGAACACCTCTTTATATACGTTCTGTGCAAACTCTATCGCGCTCTCCTTGCCGGGGCATAACGGTGATGTAAATGTCTCGCCCCATCCTATTTTATCGCTGCATGAGATTCCGTCATAGTTCTCTATTGCCGTAAGCATGTGTCCGGGCATGTCTATTTCGGGGATAATGTCTATGCCTCTGACTGCGGCGTAGTCGATAATATCTCTTATCTGCGCCTTTGTGTAGAATCCGCCGTAGAGGGTGTCGCCGTTCTCTATCTTCAGATTATGTGCGGGCAATTCGAAATCGCTGTTGTCCTGTACGGCGGCGAGCCTGATGCACTCACGGTCCTGATTGTTGAGCTTTCTCCACGCTCCCTTCTCCGTCAGAAGAGGGTATCGCTCAATTTCTATTCGCCAACCCTGGTCGTCGGTGAGGTGCCAATGGAACTTGTTGAGTTTGTAGAACGCCATCAGGTCGAGCAACTCTTTTATTTCATCCACTGTAAAGAAGTGTCGTGACACGTCGAGCATCACGCCTCTCCACTGCAATCTGGGCGAGTCTGTTATCACCGTGGCGGGGATAATGCGGCTTCCGTCGTTAGGTATCAACTGCGCCAACGTGGATATACCGTTCACAATGCCGTCATAGCTCGATGCCGCTATGGTTATTGTTTTTGTGGTTACCTCAACGGTATAGCTTCCCTCCTTGCCGTTTGAGGGCGAAAGTCTCAGATTAAAGGGAATCTCGCCTCCCTCTTCGGATACCTCGACCCCGAAACGGGCGAGTCTCTGCGCCGCATATCCGCGCAAAGGGTTTAGGGTTGTGTCGTTGACGGAAATGTATAGTCGTCCGTCGAGATTCAGCCGTCCGTCATTGAGCTTTATCGAGGCGGGCTCCGGTATTATGTGTATGGAGCTTTTGTCCTCGCTGCCGCAAGACAAGAGCAGCAGCGCTGAAAAGAGGGATAAAAGAACGGTTTTTATTTTCATGATTGTTCGGGTTTTCGGTTTGTATATATTGATTGTATAATACTTACTGAAATTACTCGTTTTTGAGTCCAAGCTCGTCGAGAAGCAGGTTGCAACCTCTGAGAGGGCTGTTACTGCGTCGCCCCTCCACCGTGAAACTGCCGTCGGGCAATATCCTGCCCAGGTCATCCGTCTGTATGAACGAACAGCTGAATCTGTTGGCAAGGTCTATGACGTTGATACATCCTCTCTCCCCATTGTCGCAATAGCTGAAAGGGTCGTTCTCCGACCTTATCATAATCTTCATCCATTCGGGCGCGAAAAAACGGTTGTCACCGCGGGAATATGCCTGCGACAACAACTCGCACATGCCGTATTCCGAGTGTATCGCCTCCACTCCGAGCCTCTCTTTGAGTATCGGGTAAAGCTCCTCTTTGGTCATCTCACGTCTGCGCCCCTTCATGCCGCCCGTCTCCATGACCACAACTCCCGAAAGGTCGAGTTTATGCGTCTCGGCAAGGTCGAGCAGGGCGAAACTGACACCGAAAAGTATCGTCAGCCTGTCACGGTCACGCTTTTCGAGCCTCTCGATAAGCTCGTCGTGGTTATACAGAAAGAAACCGCCGTCGTGACAGCGTCTTATCAGTTCTGTGACCATATATATAAGTGATGACCCTTCACGCTCCAGGTAGGAGGGCAGTAAGGCGTATATGTTGCAATTTTCGGGCGCACCGTAAAATTTTGTGAAAGCTCTTAAAAACGACTCCTCATAAAGTCGCGCGCTTGCCACATGATGCGTACTCTGTTGTCCTGACGTGGTGCCGCTACTCGTAAACAGAAGCTCGTCGGTCGGTTCCGTCGATATTCTGTGAGTCCTGAACAGCGATATGGGCATGAACGGTATCTTCTCCAACTCGTTCACCGAATCGGGGTCAACACCCAACAACTCAACGTAACGGCGATAGGGTTCGCATCTGTCGTACTGAAACCGAAACGTGTCGAGCGACTGGCGCAAGAAATCGTCGTTGTCTTTTATGTCGAAAATATTGTCAAACACGTTATCCATTCTCGTTTATCGCAAAATTAATATTTTTGCATAAAAGTATATAAAAATAGGCAAATTTATTATATTTGTATATTGTATGGAAAAAAGCCGATTGGCGATTATCGGTAAACGTTAAAATAAAAAAGCTTTATGACAGATTACAGAAACGACCATAGGGTTGTAATGACACTCGATGCAGGCGGAACAAATTTCGTCTTCTCCGCAATCAAAGGATGCAAAGAGATTGTCGAACCTTTCAGCATACCGTCGAACGCCCATGACCTCGACCTGTGTCTTAAAGGAATGATAAACGGCTTTCGTCATGTTCAGGAAAAAATAGACGAGAAACCCGTGGCCATCAGTTTCGCTTTCCCCGGTCCCTCTTACTATAAAGACGGTATCATCGGCGATTTGGGTAATCTGCCCGCTTTCAGAGGCGGAGTGGCGCTCGGTCCCATGCTTAGCGAGATGTTCGGTGTACCCGTGTATATAAATAATGACGGCGATCTTTACGCCTACGGTGAGGCTATCTTCGGTTTCCTTCCGTGGATTAACGACCGCCTCGAAGCCGCAGGTTCGCCCAAGCGTTTCCATAACCTTCTCGGTATCACGCTCGGTACAGGCTTCGGCGCTGGTATCGTCCGCAACGGACGTCTCTATATCGGCGACAACGGCAACGCCTCTGAGGTATGGGTGATGAGCAACAAATACTTCCCCGACATCAACATCGAAGAGATGATAAGCATCCGTGCCGTAAGACGCATATATGCCGAGCTAATGGGTATTCCTAAAGAAGAGGCACCGACCCCTAAAGATATATATAGCTATGGTGTAGGTCACGCGGGTCGTGAGCATGACGCCGCCCTCGAAGCCTATCGTCTCATGGGTCGTTCTCTAGGTGACGCGCTCGCCAACATAATGACCATAACCGACAGTGTAGCGGTCATAGGCGGAGGTGTTGCTGGAGCCAGAGCATTGTTTATGCCTGTCGTTCTCGAAGAGATGCGTTCGAAACATACATCCATAAGTGTTCCCCGAATCTGTCAGACGATATACGACCTTGACAACGAAGCCGAGCTCAACAAGTTCCTGCAAGGCGACATTCGCACCGTTACCGTTCCCTTCACAGGAAAGCAGGTAAGTTTCGACGCCGCCACCCGTCTCGGCATCGGCTTCTCCCGAATCGGAACAAGCAAGGCAATCTCAGTCGGCGCATACGCCTTTGCGTTATGCAGTCTTGACAATCAGTAGCGCGTTTGTCATTAACGATAAAAAATATCCCGTAGGAGTGTTAATCCTACGGGATAATTTTTTATAGTTAAAGTCAAATGCACTATTGATTGTCAAGACTGCATAACGCAAAGGCGTATGCGCCGACTGATATTGCTTTGCTTGTTCCGATAGGCTCTCCGAGGGCGCTTTCAGCGGGAGTTACTTTGTCCCTCGACAAAGTAACCAAAACGAGGGGGCACAGCCCCTTTTGACCATGTCATATTCATTTGGCTCATTACCTTTTACGAAGTCTGCATCGTAAGTTCGTATCGCCTCCGAAAAATAAAAATAAAGATAAGGTAGAAAAGAATGTGACGGGGTATGTTTATCGACTTGTCGAAGATGAAATAACAGTTGAAAACTAAAAAATAAAGGTCAATTTTGTGAAAATTAAGGAGTATTTGTTTTTTATGCTTTTTTGATTATCTTTGTCAATGTCTATTAGTAAAAGATGGATTTTCGAGAGGCTATAACATTAAGTCTCAAAATGTTGCGTTTTTAGACCCTATTTTTTGAAATACAGCCTTTTTTAAAAAGTTGGGAAAAGATAGAGGGAAAAGTGTCGGAAGTAGGATGTTCAGGAATGGTGGCAATAAAAACTGTATTTATTATTACGAAAAGATAATCCGCCTTTTACATATAATAAAGCTGAAAAATTCGGTGTACTCGACAAGGTCAATTTTGACAGAAGTTCATCCGAAATTTTTTACAGCCT
>CASDZP010000025.1 GCA_949285535.1 uncultured Alistipes sp. | reverse complement strand
ACAGCTCGTAAACGTCACTCTTTCTTACTAATAGACATTGACAAAGATAATGAAAAAAGCATAAAAAACAAATACCCCTTAATTTTCATAAAATTGGGTGTTATTTTTCGCTTTTCTGTTTTCAAATCTTCATTTCATCTTCGACAGGTTGGCAAGCGTACCCCGTAACATTCTTTTTCTCCGAATTTGTTTTTCAGAGGCGATACGAACTTACGATATTGACTTCGTAAAAGGTGATGAGCCAAATTAGTGTGACATGGTCAAAAGGGGCTGTGCCCCTCGGAGAGTCTGTCGGGAGACATTTGCAAAAGGAGATATTCTCATAATATTTGAGAATATCTCCTTTTGCAAATGTCTCCCGACAGAGGAGATTTAATCGCCCGATTAAATCTCCTCTATCTGCGATGATTCAATCCAGCCTTTATCGCCGCTGGCTATGGTTATCTGACGCCAAGAGCCTACTTGTTCACCCAAAGTGACAAATGCTCCTTCATTGAGGACAAACAGATCCTTTCCTGAAATGTTGGGAGAGCTTTTTACTGCGGCAGCAGAAACCATTACTATTCCTTCGCCTGATGAGAGCTTATTGTGCTTTTGTGTGGTCGATATGGATACCGATACAATAAAAAACACAAGCGATACGACTGAAACCGTAAATCCAATCTTGCGTCCGCCTACCGTTGAGGTCAACAGATAATAACCTGCACCGCATATCGCCAAGGCGAAAAATATTATCGACAATAGAGCCCACCCGTCCGAACTGAATATATGACTCAGATTTCTGAACCATTCAGCCATGAAAAATTCGGGGAGCTTGTCTATTCTGTTTACGGTGCGCGACTCTGCTATTCCGAGATTATATGCGGCATCTTCATCAGAGGGATCAAGTTTTAGTGCGCGATTATAACTCAAAATGGCTCTCGCAAGACTGTCGCACTTGAAATAGGCGTTACCGAGATTATAGTATAGTTTGGAACTTTCGAGACCTGACGCCAACAGTGAATTATATCCCGCTATCGCCGAGCGATATTCGCCTCTGGCATAGGCGTCGTTGGCTCTGTTCCATGTCATAAGCTCCTGCGACGATTCATCGGATGACAATACGTTGCCTACCACCTGCATGGAATCGTGTTGCGCACCTCCGAGCAAAGAATCAAGCACCTCTTGTGCGGATAGCGTCGGCAAAAAGATTGTCAGTGCCGCAAATGACGAAATTATATATCTAAATGCTTTCATGTCGTTTCCTACAATTTATTTTCAAATCTGTCGATAAGGTCGAGTGACGCCTGATATACGCTTGTCATCTGAAGCGATGCACCCTTGCCGTAGCGTGCCATTTCGCAGTCGGACAGCAATTTGAGCATGGCTGTTATGTCGGCTGATTCTATTCCGCCCGCACTCATTCGTTCCTCGATGTTATCCTTTGAGAGGTCTGATACAGGTATGTTCAACTTGTCAGATACATATCCGTAGAGGGCGCGCATCATCTCCTCGTAGAAGAGCGCTTCTTTGCCCGCATCCATATAGCTCTTCGAGCGGCGGAGTCGTTTGAGCGCCACTTTGTTAGCTCTCTTGTTGCGTACCTTGACGGTGTCGCGCATCGTTTTTATTCTTTCTCGCATATAGAACAGCACGCAGAAGCCCGCTATGAGAATACCGAGCAGGGTCAGAACGTAAGAGAACGACCATACGAAGAACGAGCCTTTCTTGTCGAGGCGCGGTTCGCCGAGACGTATGAAGTGGATGTCTTTACCGATTATAGCCAAATCTTCTTTGGTTACACCGCTTGTAACCACCACGTTGGATGAACTTCCGCTCTCGTCTTTGAGCACTTTTATGTCTATCGGGTCACTCTTGACGGTTTCGTATCGTCCTGTCGAGGGATTGAAGTAAACGAGCGTTATGGGCTCTATCGTATATTGTCCCTCCGCTCTGGGGATTATCGGATAGGTATATGTTCGAGAGCCTGATATGCCGTTCTGCGATATGCTGAAATCGTCTTTTGTCTTTGCGGGATAGAGGTCGAATGTACCGGGTACAACGGGCTTTGGTTCGGCTATGGTCGGCAGGTTGCCTTTGCCAGATATACGTACGGTCATGGTTGTCGATGAGTTGGCACTCAGCTCCAACGCTCCGACAGACGCAGATATGGAGAAGTTACCGACCGTGCCCGTAAATCCTGCGGGAACGGGTTGCGGAAACTCTTTCACGTTGATGGCTATCGGACTGGTCGAAACGTTATGCTCTATCTTGTCCATGATGCTTCCGCCTATGCCCATGAACTCGTCCAGCAGACTGCCTCCGCCCTGTATCCGACGTTCAACCAGAACAATGGTACTCATGTCCATGCGCTCGATTTCGAGACGACCGCTCTTCTGCGGAAAGAGAAGGTAAGAAACGAGCGGTATTCTGTCATACACCTTGCCGTTGAATGTGACACGGTCGAGAGTCTGTTTCACTTTCAGTTCCTCTTTCCAGAAGCCGTTGAAGGCGGGAGGAGTTGCATTACCGACAGAGGCGACCTTGTCGCAGCCGTAAAGATAGACTGTTGCCACGATAGGTTCGCCTTTATATACATTTGTTTTTGAGACGGTCATGCGCAAGAGGACATCGTCGGACGCAAAGCGTCTCGATGAGCCCGCATCCGCCTGCTGTTTGTTTGTCCTCTCCTTGACAACCTCTACGGGATAGGGTTTGGACTTGTATTTCTTGCCGTCAACCTCGACCTCCATGGGACCTATGGTATAGACACCCTCTTTGGAGCCTACCAAGCTATAAGTTATTATATAGGTCACCGTGTTGGATGCCTTGCCGTTGATCCATGACATCGAGCGGCTCACGGAGGTTACGGGACCCGCAACGAGGTCGAGGCCTCCGAAGTCGGGTTCGGAGAAGTCATCGGGAGAGGCGTCCAGAACAAACTGCACGTTGAAATATTCATCCGTGCGGGCAATCGCCGGGCCGTTGACCTGTATGTTTACATCGGCGGCGTGAAGCAGTGCCGTCGGCAATAACATCGTCAGGAGAAGCAGTAGTCGTCTCATCATCTGTCTTTATTTCTTCTTTTCATCTTTGTGGAACAGTCTCATGCGCTCGACAATGCGGTTTTTGCGGTCGAGAATCGAGAACTCAGCCAGTATCAGCAATATGGCTATGGCTATGATATATTGATACTGTTCGCTGTACTCTTCAAATCTGTTGACAAGAAGCTCTTGCGCGTCCATGTTCCTTATCTGGGTTACTATCTTGTCGAGCCCCATCGTACCGCCCGCAGCCCTCACGTAACTGCCCTTGGTCGATAGCGCGATATTTTTAAGAAGCTCTTCATTGAGTTTCGTCACCACGATGTCGCCTTTGCTGTCGCGCATCATCTCACCGTTTATAGTGATTGGAGCGCCTTCGGGCGACCCCACGCCGACGGTATGGATAACGGTGCCTTTCTCCGCAAGCTCTTCAGCCACTCCAGCCGCGTCGTCATCGTGCGACTCACCGTCCGAAATAACTATTATGACCCTGCTGCGGTTCTCGCTCGAACTTGAGAAAGAGCGTTGCGCCACCCTTAACGCCTTGCTTATCGACGTTCCCTGCGATGATATGAGCGTCGGGGAGAGGTGAGACACGAAATTCTTTGCCGAAACATAGTCGTTGGTCATCGGGAGCTGTACGTATGCATCACCCGCGAAAACCACTATCGCTATGTTGTCGTCTGTAAGGTCGTCTATCAGCTTGTTGATAGCCATTTTTGTACGCTCCAGACGCGAAGGCTCGAAATCCTCGGCGAGCATACTGTTCGAGACATCGACCGCCAGAACAATCTCCACGCCTTTGGTCTTTATCTGACGCAGACGCGAGCCGACCTGCGGACGCGCCAACGCTACTATCAGAACCACGACAGCCGCGACCGTAAGCCAGTATTTCACAAGCGGCTTATGCGGCGCCGCCTCCCTGAGCAGAGAGCGTACCACCGAGGGCTCGCCGAAAAGAGACAGCCTCTTGCGATAGTCTCGCAAAAGGAATATGAAGAGCCCCGCAAAGAGCGGCAGCAGCAGTAACAGATAGAAATATTGCGGATTTGCGAATCGAAACATTTTTCAGCTTTTCGGTTTAGGGAATCTGACGAAGATAGAGGTGTCGTATGACCAACGCGGCTATCAGCGACACGAGTGCCGCCAGCACGAAGATGTAGTAACGCTCCGAGTAGATTGTCTGTCGTTCGACGTCTATCTTTGTCTTTTCCATTGAGTTGATACGGTCATATATGTCGGCGAGGCTCTCTTTGTCGGTGGCTCTGTAATAGTTGCCGCCCGTCATATCGGCAATTTGGGAGAGCAGTTTCTCGTCTATCTTTACGGGTGCCTGCACGAATGTCTTGCGACCCCACGCGTCAATCGCAGGCATGGGTGCCGTACCTTTGGTACCTACGCCTATCGTGTGTATCTTTATTCCGAGTGCCGCCGCCGCTTCAGCCGCCATGAGCGGGGTTATGCTTCCGCTGTTGTTCTCGCCGTCGGTAAGTAGTATCACGACCTTGCTCTTGGCAGAACTTTCGCGCAGTCGGTTGACCGCCGTGGCGATACCGCTACCTATCGCAGTACCGTCGTCCACCATCATGGGTTCAGCCTGCGACAGCATGTTTATGAGCGTCATGCGGTCGGTGGTGAGAGGTACCTGTGTAAAGCTCTCGCCCGCGAAAAGTACCAGACCCATGCGGTCGTCCTTTCTGTCCATTATAAACTTTGACGCGACTTCTTTCGCCGCCTCAAGACGGTTGGGTTTAAGGTCACGAGCCTCCATTGTGGTGGAGATGTCGAGCGCAAGCACTATATCGACCCCCTCGGTCGAGACACTCTGGTCGTCGGACGCGCTCTGCGGACGAGCCAATGCCACGATAAGCAAAGCCAATGCCGCCGCCCTGAAAAAGAACGGCAGGTGGCGAAGATAATATTTCAGCGAACGGGGCGCGGAAAGGACGCCATCGACGGTCGAAACAACCATCGTCGCGTGTCCCTGCCGCTGTTTATATATGTAGCCTGCCGCAAGCGGTATCAGGATAAACAGCAGGTAGAGGATATTGGGATTGGCGAATCTTACAATCATCTCTTATAGTTTTACCAGTTTTTCTCGTTTCTGACACCAACGGCACGGGCACGGTCTCGATTTACTTTGTCGGACGTGCGGTCCTCCTCACCCTGCATCAGGTCGAGCATGCGTTCAGCTTCATCGCGACTCATGCCACCGGGAGACTCTCCGTTTTCATTATCACGGTTGGAGTCATTCTTGTTGTTTTGGTTGTCTTTATCCTGATTATCCTTATTGTTGTTGTTTTGATTGTCTTGATTGTTTTTATCGTTGTTGTCGTTTTTGTCTTTATCGTTTTGATTATTTTGGTCGTTCTGATTTTGATTGTTCTTGTTATCCTTGTTGTTCTGATTATTCTGATTATTCTGGTTGTTTTGATTGTTTTGATTGTCTTGGTTGTTGTCCTTTTTCAACATCTCTTGTGCGTATGCCAGATTGAATTTGGCTTCGTTGTCGGACGGATTCAGTCTGAGCGAATTTTTATACGCCTTTACAGCATCCTCATAACGTTTCTGCTGAAACAGAGCGTTTCCCAAATTATAGAAATTTTCGGCACGTTTCAATGTGTCGGTCTCACTCTGTGCAAGTTGAGCGAAAATAGCCTCCGATTCCTTATATTGTCCTTGTTTATAGAGCGTATTGCCCATGTTGAAAATAGCCTCCTTGGACGCTTTGTTCTTGTCGAGCGCTTTCATATACTCTTCGCTCGCCTTGTCGTAATTGCCCTCCGCGTAGCTTTCGTTCCCGCTTCTGATGTGTCGCCTCTCCATTTGTGCGGAAGAGTCGAGACACGAAAAGAGGAACAGAATCAAAAATATTGAAAATATGCTCTTTGTCATAACTTTTCACTCTGTGTTACGGTTGTGTCGGCGCCGTCATGCGTCTCTTCGCTGACGCTATCTTTAGCCAGCATCTCGGCGAGCGTCACCACCGCCTGTTTTGTCTCCTCTACGAAGATATAAGCCTCTCTGTAAGCCTCGTTGTGGCTTTCGAGCGCGGGTGTATATTTCGCGAACTTCACAAGGTCGGCGAGAGTGAGAAGCTCCGAAACTCTTTTGCACTCTTTAGGTGAAACCTCTGTTTTTTCAAGTGTATCCACAAGCTCAGCCGTGGTCATTTCAAGTGCGGGGAAGTCATATCTTTGCGATATATACTCTCGCAAAATGTCCGACAGAGCGGTATAAAACTCTTTTATCTTGCCGTTCTGCCATAGTTTCCGTTCCGACAGCTCTTCGAGACGTCGGATGGCTCTGCAATGGGGCGGTTCGTTGACAACAGCCGTTTTCCCTTTCTTCCCTTTTCTGTAACGACGCCACAGAATCAGTGCGATGACAATCACGGCAATCACAGCCAACGCCAACAATACGGGCCATGAGGTGGCGTATGCCATTATCTCGCTGAAATTGAGCGGGGTGTCGCGTACTGTCTTTATATCCGTTATTTTCTGATTGAGAGTGTCGATGTCGAACGATTTGACAACGAAACGGGTACTCTCCTCATCGGTGTAAAGGGTGTCTCTGACATTTTTGTCACCGTAAAAGAGGGGTACGCGTCCCAAACCGAACAACCCGGGTTCAAAACAGGTGAGCGTGTAATCGACGGCAAGTCTCACCCGTCTGCCGTCACGGAAAAGAGTGTCTATCGGACTTATCGAGACAAGTTCGACGGTGTCGCCCTCTCTCGCCTTGGTCATGTCGGGAAAGGCGATGAACTGGGCGATGTCTTTCTCAACCTCCACACGCATGACGAACCTGTCGCCGATCATAATGGTGTCGGGAGTAATCGAGACACTCACTTTCGGGGTGTTGCGCCCATTCTCGTTCTGTTCACCGTCGGAGCTCTGCCCGAAGGCGACACCCGCGAAAAGAAGTGACAGAAACGAAAGCGACACTACTGTTTTTATAATTGTCTTCATCCGTTATTTTCGCTTTTTAAACAGACCTATCAGCGATTTGACATAGTCGTCGTCGGTGGCTACGGCTACCGAATCGACATTATAGCGCATGAGCGTGCCTTCGGCTATGAAACTCATCTTTTTGTAATAGGTGCGATAGGCGTTTCTAACCGCCGCGGAGCCTGTATCGACCCACACTCTCTTGCCGCTTTCCGAGTCGAGCATCTCCATGACGCCGACATCGGGCAGTTCCTCGTCTCGGTGGTCATAGAGACGCAGTGCCACAACGTCGTGTTTTGAGGTGACAACCTTCAACGCCTCCTCGAAACGTGCTGTTCCCTGTGCCACATCGACATCCATCATGTCCGAGATAAGGAACATGGTGGTGTGTTTCTTTATGGCGCCCGTGATGAAACGTAACGCTCCGCCTATGTCGGTACCGTTGCCTGTCGGCTCGAATTCGAGCAGTTGCCTTATGATATGCAGGATATGGTTTCGTCCCTTCTTGGGCGGGATAAACAGCTCTACCTTGTCGCTGAACAACAGACAGCCTATCTTGTCGCCGTTTTTCTCGGCGGAGAAGGCGAGAACCGCCGCCATTTCTGCCGCCAGCTCCTGTTTGTGCATATTGCGTGTACCGAAAAGCCTTGAACCGCTCACGTCCACGACAAGCATGAGGGTGAGCTCTCGCTCCTCCTCGAAAACCTTGATATGCGGAGAGCGGCTTCGTGCCGTCACGTTCCAGTCGATGTCGCGAACATCGTCGCCGAGCTTGTACTCCCTTACCTCCGAAAACGACATGCCTCGCCCCTTGAACGCGCTGTGGTACTTGCCGGCGAATATCTCGCTCGACAATCCGCGCGTCTTAATCTCTATCTTGCGTACCTTTTTTAATATATCGCTTTGTGAGACCATTTCGGGAAAAGATTATCGGTTTAGGGCACCTCAACGGCGTTGAGCACTTCGGTGATGATGTCTTCCGAAGTTATGTTCTCGGCTTCAGCCTCGTATGTGAGACCTATACGGTGGTTGAGCACGTCGTATGCCACGGCTCGCACATCCTCCGGAATCACATAGCCTCTGCGTTTGATGAAGGCGTACGCCTTTGCCGCCTTGGCAAGCGATATGCTGGCACGGGGAGAACCGCCGTAGCTTATGAGGCTGCGCAGGTTGGCGAGTTTGGACTCTTCGGGCTGACGGGTGGCAAAGACAATATCGACAATATATTTTTCGATTTTCTCGTCCATGTAAACTTCCGACACCACGCCACGAGCCTCCACGATGTCCTCGGGTTTGATGACATTGTTGGCTTTCGGGAATACGCCTTGCAGATTCTGACGTATAATCAGTCGCTCTTCCTCTTTCTTGGGATAGCCTATTTTCGCTTTCAGCATGAAACGGTCAACCTGCGCCTCGGGCAGAGGATATGTACCCTCCTGTTCGAGGGGGTTCTGCGTAGCCAACACAAGGAACGGTTCGGGCAGTTTGTAGGTGTTGTCGCCGATTGTCACCTGACGCTCCTGCATCGCCTCGAGCAACGCGCTCTGTACCTTTGCCGGAGAACGGTTGATTTCATCGGCAAGAATGAAGTTGGCGAAAATGGGACCTTTCTTTACCGTGAACTCCTCGGTTCGCTGGCTGTATATCATCGTACCCAAAAGGTCGGCGGGCAAAAGGTCGGGGGTGAACTGAACACGAGAGAAACGGGCGTCAACCGTCTGCGCGAGTGTCGTTATGGCGAGCGTCTTGGCAAGCCCCGGAACACCTTCGAGCAGTATGTGCCCGTTGGAAAGCAATCCGATGAGAAGCGAGTCGATGAGGTGTCTCTGACCGACAATCACTTTGCTCATCTCCATGTTAAGCATGTCAACGAACGCGCTCTTCTGTTCGATGCGACTGCTCAACTCTCTTATATCAACGTCATTCATCTGTTAAAATATGTTTTGTTTCGTTTTTCAATCATGCCGACTTCGGCGAACGGATACGCCGAAACCTTTTTATACTTATCTTTAAATAAACGTTTCAAAAAAACGATTTATTATATCTTTTTAGTCCTTATCATGCCGATGTAAGGTAATCGACGAAACTTTCAGTCTTCTCTATCTGGTCTGAGATAACATAGAGTTTGTCTCCTGCCATTATAACCGACTGACCGTTAGGAATAAAGCTCTCGCCGTCACGCTCGATGAGCATTATAAGCATGTTTTCGGGTATGTCGAGCTGTGTGAGGGTCTGTCCCACGCAAAAAGCGCCCTGCGATATGGTCACCTCCGTGGCTATCGGGTTTTCAGACTCGGACAACTCTATGGCGGTGCTTCTCGATACGTTTGTCGCGGGAATCATCAGTTTCAGTTTGTCGGCGACCCACATGAGCGAAGAGCCCTGAACCAATACCGACATGCACGACACGAAAAAGACGATGTTGAATATCGTATCGGCGTTCGGCGCGCCCGCGATAATCGGATAGGTGGCGAAAATAATCGGCGAGGCGCCTCGCATACCGCCCCATGAAAGCATCAGTTTGTCTCTGAATGAAAGTTTCTTGAACGGAATGGTGCATACGAATACCGCTATCGGACGTGCCACGAGCATGAGGAACGCCGCCACGAGCAAACCCTGTCCCGCGATAGGCGCGATTCGAGACGGATAACATAACAAACCGAGCAAAAGGAAGACGACAATCTGCATTATCCATGTGATGCCGCCGTAAAATTTTATGATACCCTGACGACGTGAAAAACGGCTGTTACCCACCAATATGCCGGCAAGATATACCGCCATGAAACCGTTGCCGCCCAACTGCTGACAGAAAGCGTATGTGAATAGCATCATCGCTATCATAAGCACGGAATATATACCGTCCACATCAATGTTGATACGTTTTATTATGAACACCATAGCTTTTGCCATGCCGTAGCCGATTATGATACCGACAGACATGTCCCTGAAAAAGTTGGGTATCAGCACCCAGAACGACTGTTCCGGATTCATAACGATGGACAGGCAGCTTATCGTGAGAAAATACGCCATCGGGTCGTTGCTTCCGCTTTCAAGCTCCAGAATAGGTCTCAGATTATTTTTTAGTGTGGAAGAACGTGTTCTGAAAAGCGAGAATATGGCGGCGGCGTCCGTTGACGATACCACGGCGCCCAAAAGCATGCCATCCATGAAAGAGAAAGGCGGATATACGTAGTGTATGAACACGCCTATCAGTGACGCCGTAATGAATACGCCGAGTGTCGATAACAGCAATCCCTCTTTCCACACGGGGCGCACATCCTTTATTCGTGTCTCCATACCACCCGAAAAAAGGATGAAGCAGAGGGCTATCACTCCGATGAACTGGGTAAACCATGCGTCATCGAAATAGATTTTACCGATGCCGTCCGTTCCCGCAAGCATACCTACGGCTATGTATCCTATCAGCAAGGGTAATCCGAACCGTGACGAAACCTTCGACGCGAGAACTCCCGCAAAAAGGAGTACCGACGCAACCAATATAACCAATGATATAATGTCCGAGTTCATTCCGATAAAATCAATGTCCAAAGGATGAAATTATGGGTGTAAATATACTCAATAATTTATAAAAAACATAAGCCTCACACCACTTATCGCTTTTTTGGTTGATTCGGCTTTGTCACGTTCAGAATAGAGTGTTCGGGGGTGTTTGAACATTTTTTGTAACTTTGTATTCAAAACATTAAAATCGGATATGGACACCACGACCGAAATGCTGATGGAGTACAAGAGTTATCTTATGCTCGAAAAGAGACTCTCCGCCAACACGATAGAGGCGTATATACACGACATTAACCTGTTTGTGTCATATATCGTTGATGAGTGCGGAGCGGAGTTCGTTCCGTCCGACATAGACTATTCACAGATAGAGGATTTTGTCGTGTCGTTGGGTAAACGTAAGGTTGGAAGTCGTTCGGCGGCACGGATAATAAGCGGGGTCAAGAGCTTTTTCCTGTGGCTGTTTCTGTACGACAAGATAGACAAACTACCCACGGAACTGGTCGAAAGTCCTAAAATAGGGCGTAAAATTCCCGATTACCTCACACCTTCGGAGGTTGAGGCCATGCTTGCCTGCATAGACCTCTCTTTGGAAGAGGGACACCGCAACAGAGCGATAATAGAGGTTATGTACAGTTGCGGGCTCAGGGTCAGCGAGGTGGTGAGCCTCAAGATAAGCGACCTCTTTTTCGATGACGGCTATCTGCGGGTTATCGGTAAAGGCGACAAAGAACGCCTTGTACCTGTGTCCGACGAGCTTATAAAACAGGTTGGGCTGTATCGCCAGAAACGCAGTCAGATGAACATTGAAAGCCGATATGCCGATTATCTGTTTCTAAACAGACGCGGTCGTCCGCTCAGTCGTGTTATGGTTTTCAACATCGTGAAACAGACCGCCTCAAACGCTGGAATAAAAAAGAGCGTCAGCCCTCACACGCTTCGTCACACCTTTGCCACACAGCTTGTGAAAGGCGGTGCCGACATACGACTCGTTCAACAGATGCTCGGTCACAGCAGTATTCTCACCACAGAAGTCTATACGCATCCCGACATACGTCACCGTCAGGAGACTGTCGAGCGGTTTCACCCGCTGTCTAAAAAAGAGTAGGACGATGCGAGTCTATCCCAATATATTGAACTATCTCGGCGCGCTCGGCGACAAGGTTGTGCGGGAGGACGGCGAGCCTGTCTATTATGCGGGTAACAGAGCCGTCGTATTCAAGGTGCGTGACGGCGGAGAGGTTAATGCGCTCAAATGTTACACACTCGACGACCCCGAACGTGAGGCGGGATATGAGCGTCTTGGTCGTGCCCTTGAAGAGAGACCGTTTGACGGTTTTGTGAAACACGAGTATCGGCGTAACAGTATTATATGCGCCAATCAGGACGGCGATATCGACCGATTCGATTGTGTGGTAATGGAGTGGGTCAAGGGGCGCTCGCTTACACGGGCAGTGTCGGAGGCGGCTTATCTCAACCGTCGTGAAGAGTTGTCGCGTCTTGCCGAAGGGTTTGTAATGTTGGCGTTGAGGCTGTTGGAGTCGGGATATGTGCATGGCGATGTCAAACCCGACAATATTATGGTACGGGAAGACGGGTCTATGGTATTCATAGATTTGGACCCCGTAAGAGTACGTGGAGACGAAGAGACGGGATTTGAGGCGGGAACACCCGGATATGTTCACCCCGAAGCGTGTAGGCTCACAAAGAACAGCCGTCGGGACGATTACCCGATAGCCGTGACCGCCGCAACGCTATTCGCCGTCGCCGACAACGCTTCGCTCTGGAATACGAGTAAAGACAGACTCATTTTTTCGTCAGAGGAGTGTTTCGGCGGATATTGTCACGCCGTCGCGGAACAGGCGCGCACGTGGAGCGGGCAACCTCACATGTTGGCGTTGCTCGACGCCATATTGAGCAGACGCCCTGCGATATATGACATAACGAACGTGCTTGAGAGAGTGATGATATGCCGTCGGGGTAAAGCGGCTCTCGGTCGGCAGTGCGTCATGGAACGGCTGTTTTGCGACTATGTGGAGGGCTCTCCCGCTTTGGTACGTGTAGATGACAAATGGGGATACCTAACGGATAAAGGTGTAGAGCGGTTTTATAGCGCTGCTGTACCGTCAAACGAGGGTATGACCGCAGTGAGTGACGGAAACGGCGTATGGGTCGTCTCCGATACTGTTACGGGAGCGACTTTCGAGTTCAAGTGCGATAAAATCGAGAGCTTTTCCGAAGGAATGGCGGCATTTGAGAGAGACGGAGCGTGGGGGTATGTGGACAGGAAAGGTAGGGAGACGGTACCTCCCACGTATGACTACTGCGGGGGCTTTGGCGGCGGAGTGGCTATAACAAGACGCAAAGACAGCTATTTCGCGATAGACAAAAAGGGAACGGTAGTCGGAGAGAGTGTCGGAAAACCTCTTGTGAGAGATTCCGACGGAACGATTCGTGTTTTCAACGAAAAATAGTTACATTTGCGGAAATTACAAATTTCGGAACAGGAGTATGAAAAGATTGACGCTTCTTTTGATTGCGATGCTTGTCGTGGGAATAGACAGTCTCTACGGTCAATATACCATACCCAACAGCCCGAACGCAGAGATAAAACTCGCTCCGCTCAAACCAGAACGTATCGAGAGCACTCCTTTTGAAATCGTAAACGACGCCCTGTTGCGCAACAAAAAGCGTCAGTGGCGAAAAGACCATAACTATTTCGAGGTTAAAAACAGCCTTCAGCTGACACAATTCGCCTATAACAAAAACTGGGCGAGCGGCGGTGAAAACTCATTCAACGGTCGTGTCACATCATATCTGAAACACTCCTACACCAATAAGAAACTTAACGTGACGACCGAGTGGGACGCCGCTTTCGGTCTCGGTACAAAAGAGAACAGAGCATGGGTCACGGAGGATAATTTCAAGATAAACACCTCGGTCAACTATCTTATGATAGGTAAGTTCTACTATAACCTTAACATCGACTTCCGTTCGCAGTTCGCAAACGGGTACAGCTCGGTTGAGGACGAACTTCCCGTGTCGCACTTCCTCGCTCCCGCCACATTGAACCTTGCCGTCGGTTTCAACTACAAGCTCGACGACAAACGAAACATACTTTTCTCGCCCGTGTCTGGCAACATGTTGTTTGTAAACGACAGACGTCTTGCCGAGGCGGGGTCGTTCGGCGCGCTGAACGGCAAGAAGGTGACGCCCAATATAGGTATGTTGTTGCGTGTCCAGTGGACGCAACCGATTTGGAAGGATAAAAAGAGCGGAACGGAGATAATCAAATATCGTGTTGACGGTCAGGGATTCTATAATTATAAAAATGTTCCCAAACTCGATTTACAGCAATGGATAGATGTGACGGTGTTCAAATATCTCTCTATCAACTTTAACTGCCGTCTTATCTTTGACGACCAAATTTCGAGAATAAAGGAAGAGGCGACCGAAACGACACCCGCCGTCATGAGAAGTAGTTTCTGGCAGTTCAGCGAGGTGCTCGGCATAGGTCTTACGTACACATTCGCAAACAAGGAGATAAAAAAATAGAATTTCTTTCAGAATTCAAAATATAAAGAGGAGGACGCTACACGATTGATGAATCGGTAACGTCCTTCTCTTTTTGTAATTGCCGTTCCAAAAATAAAATTGCCTCGGCATAGTGCCGAAATATATTTGCATCGACAAACCAATAATAACATTTTCAAAAATGTCGATGGAAAATCCCGATTTCAAAAAAGAAAATCTTGAGACCGTCGTAAGAGAATTGCTCTTCGACGCACTCGGGCATGAACCCGACCTCTCCGAAATGGAAGAGGCGGGCGGTTATCTGCGTCGGCTCGCTTCGGAGAACAGACGGATGAGCGGAGAGTACGAACGTCTGTTCGAACTTCTCGAAAGAGACCCCCGACTGGCTCTGTTTTTCAGTGAGACGCTCAAAGGTACTCCCGTCAGAGTAGCCTTGATGAAGGCTGACATTGTCGATACCGTTCCTCAGTATGGTGACGATGACTGGAACGCCTATCAGGTGGAACTTGCGGAACATAAACGCAAGAAAGAGGAGTACCTGAAAGCTCTCGAAGAACATAAGCGCAACTGTGCCGCGACAGCAGAAGAGGTGGAACGCTTCTATCGTGACAAGAAGCTGAGCGACAGCGAGTGCGACAGTTTTGCCGACTATGTGGAGGCGCTCTTCGACGACATTGTACGTGGCATCATCACCCCCGCGACTCTCGAACGTCTGTGGCAGGGCTACACAATGGAGGAACGCATCAGAGAGGCGCACGACAAAGGTGTGGTGGACGGCAGAAACATCCGCCTCGAAGAGCTCCGACGCTCCGTAGAGACGGACGGAATACCCGATGCAGGTACGGCGGCTGTCAAAAGCGCGAAAAGAGGCTATATCGAGAGAATACTCCGCGGAGACTATCGATAAAAATCTGACGCAAAGGATTAAAACCCCCACACAAAGAACCCAATTACTTCAACAAGCCGAATTTCTCGGCGTAAAAAATCAATCATGAACAAAAAACAGATTATCGCACTTTCGTGCATCGTATTCATCGTTTTGTCGCTCATCACTTTGGCTACCGGCGAGGCTCACGCCATTACGGCAATGGCGTTGGTTGCCGGAATCCCCGTTTCTGGCGCGGCTACCGCAGCCTCTGCCGACCGTTACGCTCCCGAACTGCTCAAAGAGGACATCTCGGAGAGCGTGGTGCAAATGATGCCCTCACGAACACCGCTCGACACAATCATGCGTCACATACGACACAACGTAAAGGCGCAGTCGCAGAAAATAGGATACTATCAGGCGTCATACAAGCCCGTGACCGACACTCTCGACAGCACGGCGTCGGGTAACGGTACCTCGGCAGGCACTCCCGCGTCCTCTTTCACCAACAGCGACACGGAACTGCTCAAAATATTCGTTCAGGTATCCAATCCCGAAATATGGCGTGTTCACGACACGCTTCTCATGAGAGACCTCACACTCCCCGGTAAGAAAGACAATGCCGTTATGGGCGGTTCGGGTACACATCAGGACGATGTGATGTTCTATGTCGTGTCGAAATCGGGAAGCGTACTCGAACTTGTGCCCGTGAGCGGCGTAAAGGGTAAGAGCGAAGGCGCCAACAGCGACAAGTTCGTCGTTCCCGACTTTACGGCGGAGGTGAAAATAATCCGCATGGGTCAGGCAAAGAGCGAGCTGGCGATATCGACAGAACCGTTCTCGATATACCCCACACTCTCATGGCAGTATTGCCAGAATTTCATGGCGCAGATTGAGGAATCGACCTTCGAGCGTCTCACCCGTAAAGAGGCTAACTGGGGCTTCTCGAATCTCGAAGCGGTGAATGTCCTCTCGATGAAAATGGAAATGGAACTCTCGATGCTCTTCGGTCGAGGCGGTGAATATACCAGCGGTAACGACCGTACGTTCTTCACGCGAGGCATCACCCGTGACATCGAAAACACACTCACATACGGTTCGGGCGGAAGCGACAGAACCGTGACCAAAGAGCAGTACAACGGCTGGCTCAAAGAGGTGTTCGACGGTAACAACGGCTCTACAAACCGTCTTCTCATCGCAGGTTCAGGGCTTATCAAGTCGCTCTCCTGCGTAGATGAATTCCAGAAAAACATATCGCCGCTGGCAAAAGACAACGCCCTCGGCGTAGAGGTGCGCAAGGTGCAGAACTACTTCGGCTCGCTCGACATCGTGCTCGCGCCGCTCTTCTGCGAAGTGGGCTGGGAGGATTACGGTATCATACTCGACCTCGAACACATCACCAAGCATGAGTTTGTGCCCATGAGCGTGAGCCGCCTCGACCTGAAAAAATCGGGTCAGAAAAACGCGGACGCTCGCGTCATTCAGGAGGTGTCGGCACTCACGTTGCGTTATCCAGACTGTCACGCGATAATCAAACCCAAGGCGTAGTGTCATCACACGCCTGAAAAACGGGGGCGTATCGGCGAGGCTTTCGCCATGAGCCGATAACGCCCTTTTTTAATCTATTCTGAAAGTCATGTCAAAAAAATGTTATGTATCGAAACGGACGCCGTCGCTGTTGACATACGTCGTTGTGAACGGAAAACAGACGGCTGTGCGGTTCAAACCCAAACATCACGGAGCTTCGGGATGTTTTGAGACGGATGATGCAGAGCTTCAGTCGGCAATGGAAAAGGATTCGGCGTACGGATATGATTTCGTATGCACGGGGTCGGCAGACATTCCGCCTAAGGCGACACGCGGAGTCAGAAGCGTAAAAAGAAAGGAGTCCAAATGACAAGAGACGAGATAAAATTGAGAGTGTTGCAGTGCGTTGACGAGGTCTCTCCCGAAAGTGTCGCAAACTTCGGGGTCGATTATCCGATAGACGCCTTTCTCGACGAGGCGGCGTTACAGGTTATACGTCTGGCGCCCCTCTCCGCTCTCGGAGGAGCCGTGGCGGACTTCTCGTCATCACCCGTGATGCCGCTCGAAGACGGTTCGGGAGTGGTCGAGTTGCCCGACGGATTCGTCAGACTGAAACAATTCAAGATGAAAGGGTGGAAACGACCCGTAACCGTGACGCACAGCGTCGGCTCGGATGTTTATCTGATGCAGTTCAACAAAACGGCAAAGGCTGGATGCTCGAAACCCGTCGTGATTATCGACGATAAGAGCCTCTGTTATTTCTCGCTTCCCGCAGGCGCAGAACATGTTGTGGAGAGTGCCGAGGCGGTCGTCTCCGTACCTCCCGCGGAGGGGTATCCTCAAAGGCTTATCGCCCCGTTGGCGTGGCTCACGGCAAGCAAGGTGTTGTCGGTACTCAACGAGCACGAGGCGGCGACAGCGGCGCGCGAACACTATCAGGAGCAGATGAATTTGTTATGATGAGCTGAAACTTATGGGAAAGATAAAAATTGTATTCAATCGTGTCATGCTTTTCAGGCTCGTGGTCTCGAAGATTGCCTCCGTTGTCGTCTCCTCGTCATCGGGTGTAGGTGTCGAGAGAGTGTGTATGGGCAGGGATGATTACGGAACATTCGAGATGTTGCTCGACATGGCGGACGCCAACGTGAGAGGCTGTGTGGCGCATCTGATAGACGACGATAGGACGCCCGTTATGCCTTGCGGAAGATGCACCGACGAATCGTTGCTCGGCGTGGGCATAAAAGAGGCGGCAGGTACGTTGTCTTATCGCCTCGAATTGACACACCCCATGCAACGGAAAATGTTGCCCGCCGCGATGGAGAGAATGATGGTGGCGACAATCGCCCGCGAATGGTTCAGGTTACGCTCGGCCGCAACCGCTTATGACGTGGGGTTCGAGACGGCTCGCGATGAACTGAAGCACATATCACTGATGCGGGAGAGAAACAGACGCCCCTATTCTTATTGTTGAACCGATAAATATTCATTTTATGTATCTAATCAACGACAAGACGATAGATTTTGTCTGGACGAAAAGCCGTGTCAGCGAAAAGGTAGAGGAGGCTACATCCTCGTTCGCCTCACGCGGAGGACGCGAACAGTTCGACACGCTTGTCTTTTCGTCCGACGAGTCGGTGATTTTCGAGCGTCTGTTCAATGAGGCGGCTGTGGCTCTCGACGAGGTTTTCTCGATGAATGTCACCGACAAAAGACCCGATGAAAATATCGTGCGTACAGCCAAAACCGACTCGGCTAAAAATAACGATACGGAATCCGAGACCGAGAACAAGGAGAGCCATGTGGTGACCGTGGAGCGCAGACAGCGTGAAAACATCTCTGAAAATCGTATCGACAAACTCGACAAGGCGGGAGAGGAGTTTTTGGTGTGTCATATAGCCGCGTCCTGGTTCGATATGTCGTTACAGGCGGAGGCGTCGATACTCTTCTCATCGAGAGTCGAGGCGTTGCGCGGCAAGATTGTCGGCGAACTTCTACCGCTCTCGGAGTACCCTTATGGCAGAAGCTATACGGTTATCGAATTGTAGCCGTGCTGCTGCTTATGGAAATCATCGGCTCCCAAGGCGGGCGTGTCGATTTGTCCTCTTTCTCTGTCGTGGTTGTCATTTCATCACTCTGCGGCGATGTAATTGCCGAACGACACCTGAGGTGTGATTCGTCTGGCATGGTACGCCTTTTCCTGTCGGAACAAGAGACACGTACCCGATGCGACACCTGCGGCGGATGTCTCTCCAACGGCGATACATTGTTGGCGGAGTTAAGAGTTTATAATAAAGAAGGACGGGTCAGATGCGCTCTCGCCGAAGTGGAGTTGAAGCGAAAAAAATGTTATGAACGGAGTTGAAGAAATTATCAGAATGGCGCTCGACGTAATTGTCGGCAGCGGTGTCATCGGCCTGTTGCTCTTTTATCGCTCCAAACAGCGCAAGGAGAGCGCGGCGGCGGTTACCGCCGAGGCTCAGGCGGCGTCCGCCGAACTCGACGCCAACAAGGCGCAGATAGAACACCTGAGCCGTCAGCTGGTCGAGTCGTTCGCGGAGAATGTCAAGGTTCAGGAGCTTGTGGGCAAAGAGCGGAGCAAGATTGTGGAGCTGATGAGACAGCTCGGCGAAATAGAGATGAAACTTCTCGACGAGGAGCGTCGCAGGAAACAGGCGGAACGTAACGCCTGTCTCGATGAGGGGTGCCTCGAACGCAAGCGGTTCGGAGCGGTAACGCTTCCCGCATAAACGATTGTCAAACAAAAAACGGACATTGGATGATAGAAATATATCAAGGCGAGAGCCTCGACATACTTATTGCGCCCGTTCAGGAGTCGGCGACCAATCTCGACGGAGCGCAACTGATGTTGACTCTCCACGCTCTTGACGGCGGTGTGACGATATTCGCCTCCTCTGACGAATGCGACTGTATGGCGTTGCCGTTGGAGCGTCTCGACAGCGATGTCTTTCTGTTGCGCATAAAGCCGTCGTACACCGCGCGAATGGAAGGGGCGTACAGAGTGGAGGTAGCGATAAAATATCCACAGGGAGCGATAGTCACCCGTTCGGACAGAATTGTTACGGTACGCCGCTCAAACATGGGGCTTATCTGCTGAAATCAAAAGGTCAAACACTAAATCAAAAAGATTATGGAAAACGAAAACGGAGAAATCATAGAGTCGTCACTCGAACTTCGATTCGGACGCTATTTTAAAGGAGAGAAAGGCGATAAGGGAGACAAAGGCGACCAAGGTGAGAAAGGAGAACAGGGTGAGAAAGGCGAAAAAGGAGACAAGGGTGACCAGGGTGAACCAGGAACTCCCGGTGGTCCGCAGGGTGAAAAAGGAGAGAAGGGAGACAAAGGCGACCAGGGTGAGCCCGGAGAACCCGGAGAGAAAGGAGAAAAAGGCGATAAGGGTGATAAAGGCGACCCGGGCGAGAAAGGCGAAAAAGGGGATAAAGGTGACCCCGCAATCGCTCTTGTCGTGACCCCTGAAAGTGAGATTGTCACTCCGCAGGAGGGCGATTTGTATATAACCTCCGGAGAGGGTGTCTATTCAAACATAGACGGAACGGAAGTAAAGAAAGGCGAGGCATATATTTTCCGACGCGAGAGTGACGGAAGCTGGAGCAAACATAAAATCGTGGAGTCTGACAATGAAAACATATTCAGAATACGTGAAACGCAGTTGAACATATCGCAGGCGGATGTTTTGCCCGAGAACTCTAACGGCGGCGTATATAAATGGACCGATTTCGACAACACAATCGATTGCGCGATGCTCTATCTGCCGTGCGTTAAGGGTGGCACCGCCATTCAGATGAGCTTCAAGCCGAACGGACAGATTTATTGGCGTTCGCGTCACAACGGTTACTTCTCTTCATGGTATAAGGTCATGAAAGACTCCTCTTTCGTTGACCCTGACGAACGTTAATCATAAAACAAGCTGTTCGGACGGATGTAAAAATGACAGAATCTTTTTTCGTCCGTCCGATATATATTATCCAAATAGTATAATGTCGGTTATTTTAAACGATTTTTTACCCTTACGCTAAATGCTTGTAATTTACGGTATTGAGTATTTGTGTTTAGAGTAAAACGAAGATTGTGAAAAATTTTTATGAAAAAATATTAAAATTTTTGATAAAATATTTGGAGGGTAAAAACTTTTGACATATCTTCGCACCCGTAATCGAAAGAACAACGATTGCAAACAAGGCACCGTAGCTTAATTGAATAGAGCATCTGACTACGGATCAGAAGGTTACAGGTTTGAGTCCTGTCGGTGTCACTATCGAAAACCACTTGTGAAATCACAAGTGGTTTTTTGTTTACATACAATATATGTATTGTCGTCTGACTGAAGGTGTCGTTTCTTGTAAATCTTAAATGCGGTATATTTTTGTGTTACGTTATGGCAAATAAAAAATCCCGTAACACATCAGTATTACGGGATTTTCAGTAGCGAGAGCCGGGCATGATCCGGCGACCTCATGATTATGAATCATGCGCTCTAACCAGCTGAGCTACCTCGCCATGATTTCTTTAATCGAGTGCAAATATAGTGTCTTTTTTATTACGCTCCAAATTTTTGACAATGTTTTTATGCTTAAAAACGCACTTGTTGATGTAAGACATTGTGTATCATGTGTGTGTTGTCGGTATTTTTTAGTAGCGATTGATGTTCGTTTATACTATTGCATTGTAATATTGTACTACATCATGTAGTTTTATGTAATTGTTTTATGTAATTGATTTATATAATTGATTTATATAATCGGGATATAACAGACACGTATAATTGATGCGCTTATGAAATGTTGATGGATTACACCTAAAATATAGGTGTATGATAGCAGAGAGAGCTGATATTCTAAAAAACAATATTTTATTATTGCTGTTTAAAATAAAATTAATAACTTCGCAAACAAAAAACTGAAAACTTAAATCGAATCACCTATAAATTTCAATTCTATGAGATTAAGAAATCTTTTCATTGCGGTCGCATGCGCGGCATTCTTTACTGCCTGCTCAGACCCCTACAAAGGCGTTGATCCCGAGATAGCCGCCAAAGCGAAAGCCAACATTGCGACAGCCACACCCGAAAGAGCCGAAGAACTCACTAAGGTATTGAGCGACCTTAAACCCGAATACAGAGAGGGTATGGCTTATCTTTACGCTTACATGCCCAAACATGACATCGACACACTTCCTGTCGCACTCATTAAAGAGAATATCGAATACGCATACAAAGCATACGAAACATATCCTTGGGTAAAAGAGCTTCCCAAAGACATTTTCTATAACGAAGTTCTTCCTTATGCGTGCGTTGACGAGACACGTGACAGTTGGCGTCCCATGTTCATTGAAAAATTCGGTCCCATGGCTGCCGCTTCAAAAGACATGAGAGCCGCAATCGACACAGTCAACAAGAGCATACGTGAGGCTGTTGATGTAGTTTACAACACAAAACGTAAAAAACCAAACCAGTCACCCCGTGAGTCAATGGAGATACACATGGCTTCATGCACAGGTCTCTCAATCCTCCTTATCGACGCTTTCCGTTCGGTAGGTATCCCCGCCCGTTTCGCAGGTACTCCGATGTGGGTTTCTCGTGAGGGTAACCACAACTGGGTTGAAGTATGGCTCGACGGCGAATGGTATGTGACCGAATATTTGCCTGAAAAGCTCAACTACGCTTGGTTTATGCCTCGTGCGGGTAAAGCCGACAAGAACGACAAGACCACATGGATTTACGCCACATCATATCGTCCCACCGATATGCTCTATCCTCTTGTTTGGAACAGAAAAGACACCACTGTTTACGGTATTGACGTGACAGACAGATATATCGCTCTTTACAAGAGCCAGCAGGCGGAAGAAGGTAAAGGTACTCCCGTTGCCATCAAACTGTTTAAGAAAGAGGGTGGCGAACAGAGCAGCGCAGACCGTATTGCCGCTGATGTTAAGCTCATAAACCTCAACAATGACGTTGTGGGTCAGGGTAAGACAGCAGGTCCCTCACAGGACATGAATGACTACCTCACAATATACGCACCCGTTAACGGTATCTTCGATGTTGAATATCCCGCCGCTGACGGTACTCTGAAAAGAAAACGCGTAAATGTTGAAGGTGCTACCGAAGTTGTAGTATTCGCGGAATAAGTTAAAATAACATAAGTTTCCCAAGGATGCACTCACTTTCGGGTGCATCCTTTTTATTTTGCATATATCAACTCTTTCCCCAATACCTATCATATCTGATAAACGGTCAGATGCCGACTTCTTGATGACAATGAGCCAACCGACTATGACATGGACAAAAGGGGCTGTGCCCCCTCGTTTTGGTTACTTTGTCGAGTGACAAAGTAACGCCGTCGGCAGACCCCTCGGAGAGCCCGTCGGGAGACCCTGCGGAGCGCTGATGCTCTGCTTTTGTCATGATTATGGGGTGCTGTTTGGTTTTGAAAGATAAGTTTTATCTTTTAAAACCAAACAGCACCCCATAATCATGACAAAAGCAGAGCATCGGCGCATGCTCGTGGGGGAAGATGGCCGATGCTCTTTTAAAAGCTTGGGTTGTAGCTTTTGGTTTGTTTATTTATTGCGTTTGCGGTCTTTCATTTTCAACCATTTTTCGTGTGCAAGAACCTGCATGTCGGTTACATTGTCATTCTCATCGACAATCTCAAGCCCCAACAAGGTCTCTATTATGTCTTCCATAGTGACAATGCCACGCATGCAACCGTATTCATCTATTATTACGGTTATATGCTCTTTCTTTTCAAGCATACTTTCCCACATGTGTGAGATTGAATCGTTCTCCGAAAACGACAATATAGGTCTCACCACTTCAGAGATTCTCATCTCAAACTTGTCCTCCACCAGCTTTTCAAGTATCGTCTGACGAAGTACATATCCCGTTATGTAATCCCTGTTCTCACCATATACGGGTATTCTCGAATAGTGTCGGAACTGCTTGTTTTTGTAAAACTCGCTTATCGGCATATTTTCGTGAGCAGTTGCTACCACGATGCTCGGAGTCATAATCTCACGCGATTTTATATCCCCGAACTTTATCAGGTTTTGTATTATTCGGTTTTCTTTTACCTGAAACACACCCTCTTCGACACCTACCGTCACCATAGCCGAAACTTCCTCACGACTGACAGACGCAGAGGGCTTTTTTGATGATACGATTTTCGTTATCAACTCGGACAACAGTACGAGCGGATAGGTCACAACAATCATCCCCTTTATTATAGGAGCCGACGGCAGAGCCATTGAACGCCAATAGTATGCGCCTATCGTTTTGGGTATTATCTCGGAGAAAACCAATATCAGAATCGTTAGTATCGCCGATATAAGACCGAAATATTCCTCTCCGAAAACCTTTACGGCTTCAGAGCCTACACCTGCCGCTCCGACGGTGTGCGCTATCGTGTTCAGTGACAGTATTGCGGATATAGGACGGTCTATGTCCTGTTTGAGTTTGCGCAATAGCGGCGCATATCTCGCTTTCTCGCTTTCTTTCATCGAGATGAACGAGACGGGGGTTGACAAAAGAACCGCTTCAAGTATGGAACAAAGGAAAGAGATGGACAGAGCCACCAAAAAATAAGTCAGTACAAGTACCATATAATATAAACAAAGTGAGACATGGCGGTGTGACATTAAAACACCGCATTAAGATATGCGTACCGAGCTATATTCAAAGCATGTTGCGGGTACGCGGATATGAATCATGTCAGATTCGGTAATTGCAGATTCTGTGACGGCAATTACCGTTGTTTATATTGATAAAAGAACTGTAAAGACGCGAAGACTGCCGAGTAATGAATGAGAATTCCAGCGTCTGCCTTTGGCGTATGTTTGCCGTCAAAGTCTCATGGGAGCGACCTTTGTGAACATCGTCATTGATGCCTTCATATTCGTCCGACTCTGAAGAAGAGGAGTCCTGACCATAGACAAAAACATCACTTTGACTCACAACAGACGCATCGCTGTCGAACAGGCTTTCTTCAGTCATGGCGCATGAAAAAGAATCCATTGTCGCAGGGGCGAAAACGGATAGCAGAAGAGCCAACGATATTAATATTGTCTTTTTTATGTCCATGACTACGACAAATGTAGTGAAAAAGCCCGAATTTCCAAAAATGTCAAATTTTTTATACACAACCTTTGACCGTCCGATATTTCAGTTTTTGTAAAAAACAGGTCAGTCGCTGTTCAATAAGTGATTAAACAATGATGATTAATATATCAGGAGACGGATTCCCCGAAATGCTTTTGTATATTTGAAACTAAAAGCCTATCTTTGTTCTTTAGGTAAAGAACAATTTTGGCATGAACAGTATCAAAACATCGGTTGCAACAATCCTTTTCGGATTCATGTTCGCCTCATGCGGCTCTCACAACGCTCGTATAAGCGGTACTTTCGCCGGAGCTGGCGACAAAAGCGTTTATCTCGAACAAGTAATGGGTAATCATATCATTGATTCGACCGTATGTTCGAGCAGCGGGCAGTGGTCTTTCAAGTACCAGTTCTCAAGCAATGAGCCTTCTCTTTTGAGAGTCAGAATGGGCAAAGAGTTTATCACACTGCTGGTCTCTCCCGGAGAAAAGATAGACATATCGGCGTTGCAGAATATCGGTAACAGCTATACAATCAAAGGATCCCACGACTCAGAGTTGATAGCTCAGTTCAACAGAATGCTTTCAGCCTCTCATGTATCTGTCGATTCATTGTACAGCCTTTACAACAGAGAGGATAATCAAACCAGACGCAGCGAACTGTATGGTGAAATTGTCAAAAAATATATAGACCAAAAAAGAGAGTGCATCCGTTTCGTCGTCGATAACAGCACATCATTGGCATCGGTTGTGGCTCTTTACACCTATATGCCTAACGGCGTACAGGTATTCGGTGACCGTGGCGACTACGCATATTATAAGATGGTGGCAGACTCGCTATCTGACCGCTATCCGTCATCCGTACTCGTAGCATCCCTTAAAAAAGATGTCGAACGTTTCGACAACCGTAAAAATCTCGAAGGCAAAATCTCTGCTTCTCTCTCTGGCGAACAAATCTCTTCTCCCGAGATTGTCTTGAACGATATGTATGACCAGCCTCACCGTCTTACCGATTTGAGAGGTAAAATCGTTCTCCTTTCATTCTGGAGCAGTACCACAAACGGAAGTGCCATACTGAACAGCGAATTGAAAGAACTCTACGATACCTACGCAAACAGAGGCTTTGAGATATACCAGGTGTCTCTCGATACGGACAAAGCTTCTTGGGTGTCAGCAATCACAACGCAGAAACTGCCGTGGATAAGCGTATGCGATTTCAAAGGCAGCAAATCTCCTGCCGTAGGCTCTTACAATGTGACCTCAATTCCGTTTAACTATATCCTGGACAGAAACGGCGATATCGTAGGTAAAAACTTGTGGGGCATAGAGTTGACTTCAAAGATAGAAGAAGTGCTCTAAAATGGTATTTTACTTCGTCTCAGATGTTCATTTGGGTTTGGATTTGCCAAACTGCAGCGCAGAAAAACGTGAAAAACTTTTCTGTGAATGGCTTGATATGGTAGCCGCCTCTCTCAAACGCGAGGGAGGCGCTCTTTATATGCTCGGAGACATATTCGACTTCTGGTTCGAGTATAAGCGTGTCGTCCCTATGGGATTCACACGCGTACTCGGACGTCTCGCTGATATGAGAGATGCAGGCATCGAAGTGCATTTCTTCGTCGGAAATCACGACACATGGACTTTCGGCTATCTCGAACGAGAAACAGGCGTAATTGTGCATCGTGGCACAGAAACAGTGAATATAGACGGTCTAACCATAACACTCGGTCACGGACACCGTCTTCCGCTTCCCGGGAAACCTCTCGGAGCAAAAATAATGAATCGGGTATTTAACAGTAAAACGGCTTACAATATTTTCTCGCGTCTGCTGCATCCTGACTGTGCCATGAAGTTCGGATTATCATGGAGTAGCTCAAACCGAAAATCACGAGCCATAGCTCATAGCTTCAGAGGTGAAAAAGAGCCGTTGGTGGTGTATGCTCGAAAACAGCTGAATTGTACAATAGTGTCAGACTTATTCATATTCGGTCATCTGCATACTCCAATTTCATATCCTCTTACAACACAAAGTACACTTATCATTTTAGGCGAATGGATTACAAAACCTGTGTATGCAAGATTGGAAAATGGAAAAGTGGAATTATTGGAATATAAATAAAAATGTATTTATACTCCAATAATTCCACTTTTCCATTTTCCAATCTTTGTAATCCATTCGCCTATAAAAGATAAATGGAAAGGATGTGACGGGGTACACTTGCCAACTTGTCAGAGAAGAAAAAAATATAAAAATTCGGGTCGGAATTCAAGGTAAATTTAGAGACGTATCCAGGGAATATGTGGGTGATATTAGGAGTAAAACTGAGATAATTTTATGAAAATTAAGCAGTATTTGTTTTTTATGCTTTTTTGATTATCTTTGTCAATGTCTATTAGTAAGAAAGAGAGACGTTTACGAGCCGTTTTTACTATTTTTGATGATTTTGTCGACCCCAACAAGGTCGATTTTTTCGTTTTTAGACCATTTTTTGCGAAAATTATACTTCCAGATTGTAAGTAAATGAACTTTTATTGAAATTTTTTTCGTTAAAATTTATTAATCGGGCATACTTCGCAGTCTCCTCGTTTTTTCGAGAGAGCAACGGAGCGAAGATTTGTGCCATTCTACCTTTTCCGCACGATTTCATCATCGACAGCATCACTTTTTGTAACGAAATGAATGTTAAAGACTCATTATTTCGGATGTCTCCGAAGTTGGTTGTAAGTGAGCCGAGTTCGTGGTATGTTAGTGGCGAAATGTCGGCGTATGCGGGAGTGTGTATCGGTGTAATGTATTTGTTTTCCGATAGTTCCAATGATGTTGTATCGAAAGGCAGATAATCATCGAAAGAATAAGTCAGTAAAATCGAATCGGGTTCAGCCTCGATAATGTACGAAGAACCTCGTTTTATCGAAATCACTTTTCCGTTCATTTCAAGCGAACAGCCATATTTTTCGTTGGTATA
>CASDZP010000024.1 GCA_949285535.1 uncultured Alistipes sp. | reverse complement strand
AACGGCTCGTAAACGTCTCTCTTTCTTACTAATAGACATTGACAAAGATAATGAAAAAAGCATAAAAAACAAATACTCCTTAATTTTCACAAAATTGACTCTTATTTTTCATCTTCCTTGTCCTTTTAAATCTCCTTTTTATCTTTGACAGGTTGGCAATCGTACCCCGTTACATTCTTTACTCCCTCTACTCCCACGAAAAAGGACGACTAATATTTTAGTCGTCCTTTTTCGTGGGAGCAGAGGGAGTCGAACCCCCGACCCTCTGCTTGTAAGGCAGATGCTCTAAACCAACTGAGCTATGCTCCCTTAATTGCGACACAAAGATACGTGCAATAAATTTATTATCCAAATTTATGACGCAATTTTTTTACTTGCATTAAAAAAGAGCTTTGGCAAGCTCTTTTCTTGGTTGTGTTAAGTATGTGTGCTATGTGTTGATAATCAGGTTAAATAGTGTATGCCTTCGCTCATTGATGCCTGTGACGGATAAGCGAGAATAATACTGCGTTTAACCGCTGTTCTATTGAGGTAAGATATCATCGACGGCATGTTTTTATTGTATGAGATACCGTTTTTGCGACTTAGTATTACAAAAATACAGTCGTCTGAACCGACCGATTTGATTTTTGTCGGGAAGTCGCTCCAGTCGGGCAGTTCTGTGAACGATACACCCAGCATATGCTTGAATCTCTTTTTCATCGCATCGAGTGTGTCTCCGTAGGCATATACGATAGCTCTGCTGCCCGTGTTGAGCAGGATATTACGCAGACGTCCTATTATGTCATTGAACCCGAGTTCCTTTTCGGCATCGGCGGGAACGAGAACATGATACTGACGTAGTGTGGAGAACGGTTGTACTGGTTTGTAAACCAGTACGTTAATCTGGCTGTGGGTGAGCAGACCTTCGGTTATGTGTTCCGAGAATATCGCGGCAAGCCCTTTTTCTGATGCGCCGCTCAAACCGAGAACTATGTCGGAGATATTGCGCTCGAAGATTACACCCGTAACGGCGTTCGATATGTTAATGTCGTATCGGAGAATCTTCTTCATGTAGAAATCAGCCGCCGCCGCTGTTTTGGATGCTTTGGCAAGCAGGGCTTCCGCTTTCTTCACGCGTGATTCGCCCGCGTTCTGATTGCTTATTACGTTAAGTCCGTATAATGTGCCTTTCTTGTTCTTGGGCATTACCGACATACTCAGACATACAAGCTCCTCGACGGTCTCCTCGTTCGATACGGGGATGAGGATGTGTTCCTCTTTCTCGGTGGGTTTGTCGGCGTTGTTGTCGCTTTGCAGGGCGGCGATGTTATGCGCTCCTTTCTGTGTCACGAACGAAGCTATCGTACAGGTCGCCAGAATCATGAGTATGGTACCGTTGAGCACGCTTTCGTTGAGCAGGCGTATGGGTTCGCCGTCGGGTGTCTGGCCGAGAATCACGTTGTATCCGACCATTACTGCCGCCAGTGTAGCTGCCGCCTGCGCGTTGCTCAACCCGAAAATCACACGTCTCTGGTCGAGACTCAGGCGGAAAGTTTTTTGCGTGAACCATGCCGCCAGCAGTTTGGCGACTGTGGCGACGACAATCATGACGACGCCGACTTTGATAGTCTCGATGTCGGTAAAGAAGGCGCGGTAGTCGATAAGCATGCCGACGCTTATCAGGAATATGGGTATGAATATCGAATTTCCGACAAACTCAATTCTGTTCATCAGCGGAGAGGTGCCGGGTATCAGTCTGTTGAGGGCGAGACCTGTGAGGAACGCTCCGATAATCGCTTCCATTCCTGCCACGTGGGCAAGGAATGAGCCGAAGAAGAGCATCACCAATACGAAGATGTATTGTGAAATGTTGTCGTGTATAAGTTTGAAAAAACTGCGTGATATTATCGGGAATACGCATAGTACCACTATTGAGAACAGTATCACGGAGCTTCCGAGTTTAAGCCAGAAGTAGCTGTCCGTTCCGCCCGTTACCATTCCAACAATCACCGCCAGCACCAACAGAGCCAATGTGTCGGTAATCATGGTACCGCCGACCGTTATCACTACCGACTGGTCTTTGGTTATCCCCAATTTGCTGACTATCGGGTATGTTATCAGGGTGTGCGAGGCGAACATACTGGCGAGCAGTACGGATGTGTTCATCTCGAAACCGAGTAGAAAATATCCGGCCACCGTACCGAGCGCCATCGGTATCAGAAAGGTGTATGTACCGAAGACAAGGCTTTTGCCGCTGTTGCGCTTAAAGTCGCCCATGTCTATCTCAAGTCCTGCGAGGAACATTATGTATAACAGACCCGTGGTGCCGAGAAGCGTTATGCTGCTGTCTTTGTCGAGAATATTGAAACCGTTGGGGCCGACTATCGCTCCCGCTATTATGAGTCCCAACAGGTGCGGTATCTTGAATCTGTTGAGTATAATCGGCGCCGCCAATATTATAATCAGTATCAACAGAAACTTGAGAACAGGATCTGTCAGGGGTAAAGAGAAATCAATCGTCAATAACATATCATACTGTTTGAGCCGTACACACAAAGATAGCGAAAACTTCCGATAAACGGCGAAATATGAAAAATGAAAGTGTCGGGAAAAGGTAAGCACGACACTTTCGACCGCATAAATATCTGTTTAGTCTATTTCAATCGGTCGGAGCCTTATTTTTGGACGGAATGGCGTTAGAATCTGAACTGCGCCAGAATTTCCGTTCTGTGAGTGGTGTTGACATCGAAACAACTTATGCTCTCGAACATGTTGTCGTACTGCTGCATCCATTTGGCGTTGGTGTAGCTGTACTCAAAGCCGAAGCGCAGATGCTTGCCCAAATTGAAATAGACCCTCGGAGATATGCGACTGAACCATTTGAGGTCGGGCGAGTTGAAGTATCCGTTCTCGGTGTCGAGCGGTTTGTTCGCGCCGAGGTTTGCCTGAAAACCTGCGAACAGTCCGAAGTCGAATTTTCCGAATGTGGGGGTCGATATGTCAATCCACGATGAGCTTGAAAGGAGATTGGCGTATTTCAGTTCTCCAGCTTCATAATTTGTCATGGGGGCGTAACCACCTATGATATTATACGGTGTGAGGTTCTGACCGAAAAGGCTCCATGCCTTGAAGGTGTAATCTTTCACGGCGAAGCGTAAAAAGGCGTTCACGTCGAATGCCGCGGCTCTGCGTTTTGTTTTGTAGCCGTACATGTCCTCTTCGAGCGGTTTGAAGAACTTGTATCCCGCGCCGAAGCCGCCCATTATCTTCTCTTTTTTACCGAACTCCATTCTGAAATGGATGTCGGGCATCGTGGCTTTTATCTGTGCGTTTGTGGGACCCGCACTGCGGTGCGAGGTATAATATTCCGCCGCCGCCAACAGTTTTACGTTGTCGGAGAAACGGCGCGCGTATCTTATCTGCGGACCTCTGTTGAGTGTCTGGAAAGGAACACCCGCATTGAACGTAACAGTAGCGGGCAGGACATCCTCAACTACGGTCATGTGGTTGGTTTGTCCGATTCTGAAAAGGTTGTTGCCCCAAGCTATGTCCATATAGGCGTGACGGAGGCGCAACGTGTGGTTGAGGGCATCGCTTGAACCGAGAAAGTCGGTCTCGATGTATGCCGAGAGGGTGGCTTTACCCGCCTTTATGTTATCGACACCGAACCACAGACGGGTAGAGAAGGGGCTGAAGTTCATGGAGCCGCTTCTGTTCAAATCCTCTCCGTGGGTGTTGTATTCAGGTTTGAGCGGGTAGAAGAAGAGCACCCCGTCGCGCGGAGATTTCGATTCGTAAGAGTTGTAGATGAAGCGGGCATCGACGTTACCACCGAAGCGGTAGTCGAGCTTGTGTTTCTTCTCTTTTTTCTCTTTGTCGGATGTCTCTGTGACGGCTTTGTCCATCATGTCGATACGCGCTCTCAGAGAGTCAATCTGACGCTGTAAATATTCGTTGTCTCTCTCTTGAGCATATGCTGATGTCGCAATGAATAGTGTCAAAACAAATAACAGGTGCTTTTTCATTTATGCCTACTTTTTATTTAAATAAGAGGTTGTCATATCGGCAAAATTACATTTTTTTAATAACTTTACAAGTTCAAACAACGGTCAATCATGGATTTCAAGATATTCTCCGAATACTCGCCGACAGGCGACCAGCCACAGGCTATCGACTCGCTCGTCCGCTCGATAAAGGACGACCACGCACGTCATGTCACACTGCTCGGCGTCACGGGTTCGGGTAAGACTTTCACCATGGCGAACGTAGTGGCACGACTTAACCGCCCGACTCTTGTGTTGAGTCACAACAAGACGCTTGCGGGACAGCTTTTCAGTGAGTTCAAGTCGTTTTTCCCTGAAAACGCGGTGGAGTTCTTCGTGTCGTATTACGACTACTATCAGCCTGAGGCCTATCTGCCGCAGAGTGATACCTATATAGAAAAAGACCTAGCCATAAACGAGGAGATAGAGAAGTTGAGGCTCAGTACGGCATCCACACTCCTTTCAGGGCGTCGGGATGTTATCGTGGTAAGCTCCGTCTCTTGTCTGTACGGTATCGGTAACCCCGCCGACTTCCATGAGAACACCATTAATATAAAGAGCGGCGAGCTGTTCGGCCGTCAGCGTTTTTTGCAGAAGATGACAACTGCTCTCTACTGTCGTGACGAGCTTGATTTCAAGCCCGGCTCTTTCAGGGTCAAGGGTGACACCATAGACATACATCCCGCCTATTCGGATACCATATACAGAGTGGTTTTCAACGGAGAGCGAGTGGAGGGTATATTCGAGGCGGACTCCAAGACGGGATTGAAAAAAGAGGTGCTCGAATTTTTGACGCTCTATCCCGCCAGCAATTTTGTGACATCGCCCGAGAGGATTTACACCGCCATAGAGGAGATACAGGACGACCTTGTCGAGCGAATGGAATATTTTAACTCGATAGGCAAGTCGATAGAGGCGAACAGACTGAAAAGCCGTGTCGAGTATGACCTCGAAATGATAAAAGAGGTGGGTTACTGCTCGGGTATCGAGAACTATTCTCGCTATTTCGACGGTCGCAGCAAGGGGAGCAGACCTTTCTGCCTGCTCGACTATTTCCCCGAAGACTATCTTATGATTATAGACGAAAGTCATGTGACGGTACCGCAGATAAGGGCGATGTATGGCGGTGACTTCGCCAGAAAGACAAATCTCGTGGAGTACGGTTTCTGTCTGCCCTCGGCTATGGATAACCGTCCACTTAAATTCGAGGAGTTCGAGCGACTTCAGGGGCAGACGATATACGCCAGCGCCACTCCCGCCGACTTCGAGCTTGCCAAAAGCGAGGGTGTTGTGGTGGAACAGCTCATAAGACCGACTGGATTGCTCGACCCGAAGATTGAGGTGCGTCCGACAGAGAATCAGATTGACGACATTCTGGAGCAGATAAGGGATGCCGAGTCGTTGGGCGACAGCGTGTTGATAACAACGCTTACCAAGAGAATGGCGGAGGAGCTGACTCGTTATCTCACTCGTATGGATGTCAAATGCCGATATATTCACTCCGACGTGACGACGATAGACCGTCTCAAACTGCTCGACGAGTTCAGGGATAATGTCTTTAATGTCCTTATCGGCGTAAACCTCCTGCGAGAGGGTCTCGACCTGCCGCAGGTGGCGTTGGTCATAATAATGGACGCTGACAAGGAGGGCTTTCTGCGCTCGCACCGCTCACTCACGCAGACGGTGGGACGAGCCGCGCGAAACCTGCACGGGCGTGTCATCATGTATGCCGACACAATCACCGACTCGATGCGCATAACGATAGACGAGACATCACGACGCAGAAGTATTCAGGAGAAATACAACAAGGAACACAATGTTGTTCCGAAACAGGTAAAAGGCGGATTGTCGAAAGCTCTGTTCCCGCAGAACCAGAACAACGAGGCGACGACGGCTCCCGACTCCGATACCGTCGATTACAATCTTGTTTACAAAATGCCTGAAAACAGTGCAAAAGCCGCCGAACCAGTAATGGAGTACGCTATCGAGTCGCCCAAAATCATGACTACAAAACAGCTCAATGAAGAAATTGAGAAATACAAGAATCTCATGACCGGAGCGGCGAAAAAACTCGATTTCAAAAAGGCGGCGGAGTACAGGGATATGATGTATAAGTTTCAGGAAGAGTTGAAAAAGTAGAGGTTGCAAACGCAACCTCTGCTTTTTTAGAGGGTTATTGTATCTATACAATAAAAAACGGTCGCTCTGTTAAGCGACCGTCTCTTTTGTTGAGCTACAAGGACTCGAACCTTGAACAACAGGACCAGAATCTGTCATGTTACCGATTACACCATAGCTCAATCAGTATGTCTCGCGGATGTCGGAATGACTCCGAAATCATCCTTTTGACGGTGCATAGTTAGTGATTTTTTTTTATATGACCAAATATAAAAGCAATTATTTTTATTGTTAAAATGTGTTTTTGTTTTTATTTATTTGAAATACAGAGTGTTATGCGGGATGTTTCTGTGCGGTCTAAAATCGGTCTGAACGCGAAAAACAGGCGTTTTTTATGAAAATATTTGTGTTTTGAAATGCGTTTTTTCGACTGTTGAAAATATGAAATCACATGTCGAATCAGTGGGTGACTTTGTGAATTTTCTGCCTGCGAGTTCGGATTTTTTTTGTAAATTTGCGGCAAGTGTGCCTAAACACGCTTTTTTAAACGGTTTATACCTCTTTTTTATGACAAAGAATGTAACAAGATTGCTGTTTGTCGGTCTGACGACGCTTCTTATCGGCTCTGTGACTTACGGTTACGCGACCGCTTCGACAAAGTCGGGAGCTGTGATGCGTACGGATATGGGGAACCGCCTTTCGCAGCGTAAAGATACGTCCGATGTCAGAAACCTTTCCCTGACCGACAGGGGTAAGCTCGTTTCGAGGACGAAGTTCATGACATACGGCAAGAAAGCCATTGCCGACACTTCATCTTTCACCCAGTCCATATATTACGCCTCGTTGAACGACAACTGGCGTTTCAAATATTTTGAGTCGCAGGACAAACTGCCCGACGGTTACGAACAGGTCGGTTTTGACGATTCGGAGTGGAGCGAGGTGTGCCTGATTCCGTCCAAATACCGTGACAGTAAAGATAAGATTTTGTTCGTGGAGTCCGCGCCTCAGGATGATAACGTTGTGGCGGACAACATGACCGCTGACGAAAATGTCACCGATACTCTCGATAAAGCCGAAAATGTCAAGGGTAAAGAGGCGCGCGCCAAAAAGTCCAAACGAGAGAAAGAGGAGCTTGTGAAGACTGTCGCTCTCGCTGACGATGCGGAGCCTGCGGTGGAAAAGTCCGATAAAGGCGAAGTGGTAGCTGATACCCGTTCCGCAGGGTCGGAGGACAAGAGTGGACTTGCGACGGCACGTTATCCCGAACAGAAAAGAGCCGATTTGAAAAGCATACCCGACAAAATACCTGTCGGGGTCTATCGAAATACGTTCATCGTGCCTTATGACTGGGATGAAAGAGAGATACTTCTCAATATCGACAGATTCGGTTCGGCGGTGACCGTCTGGATAAACGGCGTTAAGGCGGGATATGCCGAGGATGCTTCGATACAGGCGGAGTTCGACATAACGAAACTCTGTAACGAGGATGTCAACACCATAGGGGTGGAGAGCTGGCGTTACGGGAAAGGTACTCTTGTCGAGAGAACGGATAATCCGAGACGTGACGGTCTCAACGGCGATGTGTATATAATATGTCAGCCCAAAGTGAGGGTCAGTGACATTCTTATGACAACTACGCTCGACCCGTCATATAAAAACGGTATGCTTCAGCTCGGCGTGGTGGTCAAATCGCACTACCTCAATCCCAAAGAGCTGAGAGTATATTACGAGTGCCTCGATGCCGACGGCAAGAGACTCGGATATGAGAGCAAATATACAAACCTGAGCATGCGCCTTCAGGATACCGTACACTTCAATCTCCTCGTGAGAGACGTGGAGAAGTGGAGCGCGGAGAATCCTTATCTCTATACGATAAAGGTAAGCACACAGAAGAGTGACGGCCGTTTTTCCGAGTTCATTAACACGCACACGGGATTTAGAAGCGTCGAGGTCAAAGGCAACGACCTGTTGATAAACGGCAAACCCGTGACGATAAAGGGTGTGGAGATGACTGAAGAGGTGGCTGACGATTCGTTGAAAGTCCGTCTTGCCGACATCAAGTCGCTCGGCGTTAATGCGGTGCTGACACAGCCCCGTCCGGCGGAGTTTTACCGCTATTGCGACTCGCTCGGTATCTATGTTTTCGACCAGGCGAACATAGAATCGACGGTTATGGGTCAGAGCCTTATGAAAGGCGGGTCTCTCGCAAATAATCCCAAATGGCTCCCCACGTTCCTTTACAGAACGGAGAATATGGTGCAGAGAGACAAGGCGCACCCCTCGGTGGTGGCGTGGTCGCTCGGTTCGCTCTCGGGTAACGGATACAATATGTATAAGGCGTACATGAACCTAAAGACAATCGACAAGAGCCGTCCCGTATGTTATGACGGCGCGGGGCTTGAATGGAACACCGATATATTCTTCCCGTCGAATCCCTCGCTCAAGAGGTTGAAAGAGTGGAAGTCGGATGCGGACAGACCTTGTGTTGTGGAGAGATATGACGCCGACATGTTCGACGCGTTGTGGAGTCTTGTCGATGACGGCGGTTCTGCCGTTCAGGGCGGATTCATTGGCGACACCGCATTAAAGAGCGACTCGTTGTTCAGAGTAACGGTCAAAAAACGCTTTCTGCCTGTTGCCATAGCGAAAGGAAGTGTACGTGAAGAGGTTGTGGTGACCAACAGAAACGATTTCGCTTCGCTCGACGGATACAGCATGAGCTGGACGCTTCTCGATGCTGGCGGAAAGAGCGTCTCTTCTGGTATTTTCGACATAGATGTGCCTGCGGGTGAGAGCGCGTCGTTCAAGGTGCTTAAAGACGACCGTGTATTGGGTGATGGAGAATACACTCTGCGATTTACGGTAGAACCCAAAGACGCCGCTTTTACGGGTGAAACATTGAATTTGACATTGTAGGCGATGAAAGTATTGATATTCATACTCTATCTGGTGCCGATGCTCATTGTCGAGCAGGCGATAATTGCCCTTACGTGCCTTTTGACATTCTTTTTCGACAAGGACAGGGCGATAGTGCATCGTGTGTCGAGAATAATGTCGGGAACAATCTCGCACCTCTCGATATTGTGGAAGTTCAAGGTCGTTGGCGGTGAGAATCTCGACAGAAACCGCAGTTACATAACGGTCATAAACCACCAGAACATGCTCGACATACCCGTCAGCTACTCGATACCCTTGCATTTTAAGTGGGTATCTAAAAAAGAGGTGCTGAAAATGCCGCTTTTCGGCTGGGTATTGCGTCTGAGGGGCGACATTGCGATAGAGCGCGGTACGGCATCTGATACCATGAGGCTGTTCAAAAAAGTGGGTGAGGTTACGTCGAGAGGCTGTTCAGTCTTTGTATTCCCCGAAGGAACAAGAAACAAAGGCGGAACACCCGGACGATTCAAGGACGGCGCTTTCATAATGGCGAAAGAGAACGAGAGACCCATACTCCCCGCGGCGATAAAATACGAATATAAAGAGCGTGACTTTTTCGGTCGCAAGATGACCGTTCCATGCTCGATAACGCTCCGCATACTCGAACCGATAGAGGTGGAGACCGTCAGAGCCGAGAGCGTGAGCGACCTGCGTGAGATGGCGAAGGCGCGTATCGTAGAGGCGTTGGGGCGTTAGACGGACAGAACGCCGATTCGTTCGGCAATGTGTCGTTAAAATATTATATAAAAAGGTTTTACAAAAAGATTTTTCAGGACAACAGTTTTTAAAAACATAATGGCAGAAGCGGTTAATTATACTTCGGAGAATATCAGAACCCTCGACTGGAAAGAGCATATAAGACTTCGTCCCGGTATGTATATCGGTAAGCTCGGAGACGGTATATCGCCCGACGACGGTATCTACATACTTATAAAAGAGGTTATCGACAACTCGATAGACGAGTTTGCCATGGGTAACGGCAAAACGATAGAGCTGAACATAGAGGAGCGTCGCGTCTCGATAAGAGACTACGGACGAGGTATCCCTCTCGAAAGTCTTGTCGATGCGTCGTCGAAGATGAACACGGGGGGTAAATACGACTCCAAAGCGTTCAAAAAGTCTGTCGGACTCAACGGCGTGGGTATCAAGGCGGTAAACGCCCTCTCTTCGGAGTTCGTGATATCGAGTGTCAGAGACGGACGCAAAAGGATAGCCCGCTTCGAGGCAGGTAACCTTGTGGAGGACACGACAGGCGACACGACGGAAAAGAACGGTACTTTTGTCTCTTTCGTCGCCGATGAGAGCGTTTTCGGACCGTACGAATACAATCTCGAATATGTGGAGACAATGGTGAAAAACTACACCTATCTCAATTCGGGACTTACCGTCCGCTTCAACGGTACGCCTTACGTATCGAAAAACGGTCTTTTGGACCTGCTCAACGATACTCTCTCGGAAGAGCCCGTATATAAACCGATACACCTCAAAGGCGAAGATATAGAGATTGCCATGACCCACGGCAGCGGTTACGGTGAGACATATTATTCTTTCGTCAACGGTCAGCACACCACGCAGGGCGGTACGCATCAGGCGGCTTTCAGGGAGTCGGTGGTGAAAGTGGTGCGCGACTTCTATCGCAAGGATTTCGACGCCAACGACATACGAATGTCGATAATAGGCGCGATAAGCATAAAGATTGAGGAGCCTCTCTTCGAGTCGCAGACCAAGACAAAACTCGGTTCAAAAGACATGAAGCCCGGCGGCGACGTGAGCGTGCGTCAGTATGTCATGGACTTCATGCAGGAGCTCGACAACCACCTGCACAAGAATCCCGATGTGGCGGAGGCGTTGTTGCATAAGATTCTCGAATCGGAGAAAGAGCGAAAAGGTGTCGATGACCTGCGCAAGAAAAAGGGCAAGAACTCCAAAAAGGCGAGCCTGAACAACAGCAAGTTGCGTGATTGCCGTGTGCATCTCAATACCAAGCATGAGCGTGCCGAGGAATCGACCATATTCATAACCGAGGGTGACTCTGCCAGCGGTTCAATCACCAAAAGCCGTGACGTAAACACGCAGGCGGTCTTCTCGCTCAGGGGTAAGCCGCTCAACACGTTCGGACTGACCAAAAAGGTGATATACGAGAACGAGGAGTTCAACCTGTTGCAGGCGGCTCTCGACATTGAGGACGACATCGACAATCTGCGTTATGCCAAAATCGTGATTGCCACCGATGCCGATGTGGACGGTATGCACATCCGACTGCTTCTGCTCACGTTCTTCATAAAATTTTTCCCCGAAATCATCCGCAGGGGACACCTCTATATCCTCCAGACGCCTCTTTTCAGGGTCAGAAACAAGAAAGAGACGCGTTACTGTTACAGCGAGGAGGAGAAACAGACCGCAATCGAACAACTCAAAACGGGTGTGGAGATTACCCGATTCAAAGGTCTGGGCGAAATCTCTCCCGACGAGTTCAAAGGGTTTATCGGCAGCGGCATGAGGCTCGACAAGGTGCGCATGAGCAAGGATGACCCGATAGGCGACCTGCTGGAGTTCTACATGGGTAAGAACACGGGCGAGAGACGCGATTTCATCATTGACAACCTCCGCATAGAGGCGGATATGGTTGAGGATAACGCGTAAAACAGACCCCGACAGTCTCGACAGTTTCGGAACGGACAAAATTTTTAATCAAGACGAATTTTTAGACACAATATGAGCAATAAGGAAAACGAAGAGATATTTGACGAGGAAGAGTACACCGCGGATGCCGAAGAGGAGACGGGCGGCGACGACTCGGTGGATGTGTCCGACGAGGTCAACATGCACCGTTTCACCCGTCTGACCATTGAGGACGGAGGAATGAAACGTCTGACGGGCATGTATAAGGAGTGGTTCCTCGACTATGCCTCTTATGTGATTTTGGAACGAGCCGTGCCGCACATAAGCGACGGTCTCAAACCGGTGCAGCGACGCATACTCCACGCCATGAAGCGCATGGACGACGGCCGCTACAACAAGGTTGCCAACATCATAGGTAACACGATGCAGTATCACCCCCACGGCGACCGCTCGATAGGCGACGCGCTGGTACAGCTTGGTCAGAAAGATTTGCTCATCGACTGTCAGGGTAACTGGGGTAACATATTGACGGGCGACAGCGCGGCGGCACCCCGTTACATCGAGGCGCGTCTCTCGAAATTCGCTCTCGACGTGGCGTTCAACCCCAAAACGACGGAGTGGATGCTCTCGTATGACGGACGTAATCAGGAGCCGTTGACCCTGCCGATGAAATTCCCGCTGTTGCTTGCGCAAGGCGTTGAGGGTATCGCGGTGGGTCTGGCGTCCAAGATTCTGCCACATAACTTCAACGAGCTGATAGACGCTTCGATAGCCGCTCTCAAAGGCGAACCGTTCGAGTTATATCCCGACTTCCCCACAGGCGGTATGATTGATGTGTCGAGATACAATGACGGTCTGCGAGGCGGTGTCGTTAGAGTGAGAGCCAAGATTGTGAAGGTCGATAACCGCACTCTTGCCATAACGGAGATACCTTTCGGTAAAACGACGTCATCGACAGGCAAGAAGAGCAAGTCGAAAGACAGCTCGTCACTCATCGACTCAATCATAAAAGCCAACGAACGCAACAAAATCAAGATTAAGAGCATCGACGACAACACCGCCGAAAACGCCGAGATATTGATACATTTGGGTGCGGATGTCTCTGCCGACAAGACGATAGACGCGCTCTACGCCTTCACCGACTGCGAGATTTCAATATCTCCCAACTCGTGCGTCATCGTTGACCGCAAGCCCTGCTTCATGGGTGTGAGCGAAATATTGCGTCACTCCGCGGAGAGCACCCGTAGCCTGCTCGGAAAAGAACTCGAAATCGAGCTTCACGAGCTGGGCGAGGAGTGGCACATAAGCTCTCTCGAAAAGATTTTCATCGAGAACAGGATATACTACAAAATCGAGGATTGTACCACATGGGAGAGTGTCCTCGAAACGATAGACAAAGAGCTCGAACCGTACAAAAAACTATTCTTCAGAGAGATAACCACCGACGACATCGTGGCTCTTACAGAGATAAAAATCAAGCGTATCTCCAAATATGACGCGCAGAAAGCGGACGAGCACATCAAGTCGATAGAGGAGCGTATCGAGGTGGCGAAACACAATCTCGAACACCTCACGGAATATACTATCGACTACTATCGCCGCATAGGTCAGAAGTACGGCAAGGGTCGTGAACGCCGTACCGAGATAAGGGCATTCTCGGCTATCGAGGCTACCAAAGTGGCTGTCCTTAACGCCAAACTCTATGTCAACAGAGAGGAGGGTTTCTTCGGCATAGGTCAGTCGATGAAGCGCGACGAGTTCGTGTGCGACTGTTCGGACATAGACGACGTTATCGTGATAGCCCGTGACGGTGAATATGTGATAAAGAAGGTGGACGAGAAGTCCTATTTCAAAAAGGACATTATCTATATCGGCGTATTCCTCAAAGGAGACGAGCGTACCATATACAACGTGCTTTACCGTGACGGTGAGTCGGGTAACTACATGATGAAGCGATGCGCAATCAAGGGTATCACCCGCGACAAGGTCTATAACCTTACCAAAGGTGCGCCCAATTCGGAAATTATGCACCTGAGTGTCAACCCCAACGGCGAGGCTGAGGTGTTGAAGGTATATCTCAAACCGCGACTGAGACTCAAAAAACTGATTGTCGATCTCGACTTCTCGACACTCGCAATCAAAGGACGTTCATCGCAGGGTAACCTCTTCCAGAAGAACCCGATACACAAAATCGTACTCAAGGAGAAAGGTGTCTCCACTCTCGGCGGCATAAAGGTATGGTTCGACGCTGACGAGCGACGTCTCAACACCGACGGACACGGTATGGAGATAGGAACGTTCGAGGGCGACGACAAGACGATAATAATACGCAAGCGAGGCAGTTACCACACGGCGGGATATGACACATCGTTGCATTTCCCCGACGACCTGCTGTCGGTAAGCAAATATTCGCCCGCAAGGATATACACGGTCGTTCTTTGGGACGCTTCGCAGGGCTTCTTCTATCTCAAACGCTTCAAGGCGGAGGTTTCGGAGAAAGAGCAGTTCTTCATAGACGAGAGCGAGGGTTCTTATATGGTCGCGATAAGCGAGGACCGTTTCCCGCAGCTCAAGATAACGTTCGGCGGAGCCAACGCCTCACGCCCCGAAGAGATTATAGACGCCGACGAGTTTATCCGTGTCAAGGGATGCAAGGCGAAAGGCAAGAGGGTCACGACATATGAAGTGAAAAAACTGGAGTTCATAGAGCCTCTGCATAAGGAGACTCCCGCCGACCCGTCGGAGGGAATGGGTGACGAGGAACTTCCCGAAGAGAATATTGACATGACGGAAGAGGAGACGGATGCAGATAGCGAAACAACTGTGGAACAGTCTCTCTTCGGCGATGATGAGATTTAATTTCGCCGTCGTTCGTTAGGAATAGAAAGTTAAACAGGTTTATCCGTATCGTTTTTGAGAAGATGGTGCTTTTTCTTATAGGTTACATGGGGTCGGGCAAGACAACCCTCGGCAAGAGGGTTGCCTCTGAGCTTGGCTGGCGCTTCATCGACATGGACAAGGAGATTGAGACCCGTGCCGGAGCCACCATTAGCGAGATATTTGCTTCGCGCGGAGAAGAAGCGTTCAGGCAGATGGAGCGCGACTTCATTCGCTCGCTCGAGGGGATTGATTTCGACGCCGTTGTCTCTACGGGAGGAGGGGCACCGTGCCGTGACGACAATATGGAGCGGATGAACGCGATAGGAACAACGCTCTATCTTCGTGTGCCGACAGGTGCGCTGATAGACCGACTGCGCAACAGTCATACAAAACGTCCTTTGTTGGACGGCAAAAGCGTGGAGGAGCTTACGCGCTTTGTCTCAGATACCGTAAGAGAGCGTGAGGCATACTACATGAAAGCCGACCATGTGATTGAGGGTGTCGGTATCAGAAGCGACCACATCATCGCCGCGTTGAAAAACGACATTAAGCGGAATGATGTGTAAGGCAACGTCGGAAAGGTTCCGATTATAAGACGTGTAAATTTAATTTTCGATACAAACAGTTCGATTAACAGATAAAGGTCATGAAAAAGATTTTTATTGCCGTGATGATGATGGCGTCGCTGGTTGGATGCGACAGCAAGAGCGACACTTCGGTCTATTGGGAAAACATCGAGATAGCCGCCGAAGGTAACGGACTTGAGGCTCTTTATAACTATCCGTTCCGATTCGGAGGGGTCGATTCGGTCACTAACCGAATCAACAATACGATAGAAAATCATATCAAGCTCGAATCGAGAGTAATGGACGACTATGCCTCTCTTACGCTCGACTCCGCGCTTACCCGCGCCATTGAAGACAAGGGACGCGATACCATTCTTAACCGTCTCTCTTATGAGCTTACATCCAACGGTTCCGTATATCGTGCCAAAGGTGTCGAGTCGGTGGCTGTGGAGACCTATTCATATACGGGTGGCGCTAACGGCATGAGCCGCAGGGTATATCTCAACTTTGAACCCGCTACGGGTCGTCTCCTCTCGCTCGACGAGCTTTTCAGCTCGACCGACACTCTCAGAATGCTTGTCAGAGAGGGATTCGCCCATAATGTAGAAGAGGATTACGTTCTTTTTGAAGGTAACACGATAGACAGTCTTCCTCTTCCCGAGGCGATAGGATTCGACTCTGTCGGTGTGAGAGCGTTCTACAACCTCTATGAAGTGGCGCCGCGCTCTTCTGGAACCGTGGAGATTGAGCTTCCGTACGACTGCCTGAGAGACATTCTCAAGATAGACGTAACGCCCGTAGAGCAGACATCTTCGCTATAAGCTGTCTCCCTATCGTTTTTACGCATAACAATACAGACGTAAAGCCGCCGCGTATTTGTCGTGGCGGCTTTACGTCAATAACAACAACGCCGATATGAATATCACAACAGGCGAAATAGCCCAAATATGCGGAGGTGCCCTTTATGGTCAGGACGCCGCCGTCAACAGCGTATCGTTCGATTCGCGCAGCGCGTCGGCATGCGAACCGACCTCTCTGTTTGTCGCTTTGTGCGGTCAGACACGCGACGGTCATGACTATATCGAAACATTGAGACAGGCGGGTGCCCGCCGATTCATGGTGAACAGACGCTATAAACTCCCGACGCTCGGCAAGGATGAGTCGTTTATCGTTGTCGAAGACACGCTCAAGGCTCTTCAGAGCCTTGCCGCGCATCAACGTTCTCTGCTCGAAGGATGCGTTGCGGCGGTGACGGGAAGCAACGGCAAGACAATAGTGAAAGAGTGGATTGCCGCGCTATGGGATGATGCGTCGAGCCGCCTTTTCGTAAGTCCCAAGAGCTACAACTCGCAGATAGGCGTTGCTGTATCGCTCACCATGAGCGACCCCGAGGCTTCTCTCTCCGTATTTGAGGCGGGAATATCGCAGACGGGCGAAATGGCGCGGCTCCGTGAGATGATAGACCCCGACATTGTCGTTGTAACCAATATAGGAGACGCTCACGGCGCGAATTTCTCGTCACGTGCTGAGAAACTCGGTGAAAAACTCCTTCTTGCCGAGCGTGCGAAAGCCGTGGTCTATTGTCGTGACATGGAAGAGGTAGCCTCGGCTATCGAAAAACGGTACGCTTACAAAAAACTTTTCTCATGGGGTTACTCCGCTGGTGCCTCTTTACGCATAAAAAGCCTTTCTCGTGACTCCAAAGGTACTCATCTGCGTATGGAGACGGGCGGCAGGGAATTTGAAACGACCCTTCCGTTCATCGACAAGGCGTCTGTGGAGAATCTTCTCTCCGCTCTGTCGTTCTATGCCTGTCTCGACAAGGTTACGGGGTCGGCACGTTTTATCGACGCTCTCGGAAACATCGGGAAGCTGCGTTCTGTGGCAATGAGGCTCGAACAACATCAGGGCGTATGTAATTCCGTGATAGTCAATGACAGTTATAACAGCGATTTGTCTTCGTTCTCGATAGCTCTCGACTATCTGTCGCTGCTTGCCGCCTCTGCACGTAAGGTGGTGATACTCTCCGACATGGCACAGTCTGGTTATACACGTAAGGAGCTTTATGCAAAGGCCGCCTCGATGATGAAATCGAGCGGTATCGACACCCTCCATGCGATAGGACCCGACATAACGGCGTCGAAATCTCTGTTCGAGGGTCTGGATGCCACTTTCCACAATTCGACACAGGATTTCATCGCCTCTTTCGACAGAGAGAGTATCCGTGACTCCTATGTGCTTGTCAAAGGTTCACGCTCTTTCGCTCTCGAACGTGTGAGCAGGTTGATAGAGTTGCACCGTCATTCAACCGTCATGGAGGTCGATTTGGGTGCCATGTGTCATAATCTTAACCGTCACAGGGCTTTATTGCGTGACGGGGTCAAGAGTGTGGCTATGGTCAAGGCTCGCTCTTACGGTCACGGTGACGTGGAGGTTGCCGCCGCTCTCGAAAAGAGACATATTGACTATTTCGCAGTGGCATATGCCGACGAGGGGGTTCTTCTGCGTGAGGGAGGAATAAAAACACCGATAATCGTACTCAACAGCGAGCCGAGCGGTTTCGCCGCGATGATAGAATACGGTCTCGAACCTGAGATATATGATTTCGACGCTTTAGAACTATTCTGCGATGAGGTACGCAGGGCGGCGGTGTCGTCGTACCCCATACATATAAAGTTCGACACGGGAATGCACCGACTCGGATTCACTCCCGACGAGATAGACAGTCTGGTTGCCCGTCTGAAAGACGAACGAGCCGTAAAGGTGCGTTCAGTCTTCTCTCACTTCACATCGAGCGACACACCCGAAGACGACGAGTTCACTCACAGACAGATAGAGCTGTTCAGCTCGATGAGCAGCCGACTGCGTGACGGTCTCGGCGACCATACCATTCTCCGTCACCTCTCCAATACGTGGGGCATAGAGCGTTTCCCCGAAGCACAGTTCGACATGGTGCGTCTGGGGCTCGGTCTTTACGGCATAAGTCCTTTCATAGATGACCTGCGAAGCGTTGCCGCTCTGAAAAGCACGATATCGCATATCTCGCATCTGCCTGCGGGTTCGACTGTCGGATACAACCGACGCGGCGTGCTCTCAAAAGACTCCGTGATTGCCACCGTGCCGATAGGTTATGCCGACGGGTTGAGGCGGGCTCTCAGCTGCGGCAAGTGGTCGTTCAAGGTTGGCGATGCGGAAGCTCCGATTGTCGGTAACATATGTATGGACGCCTGCATGATAGACATAACGGGTATTCCTGCTGCCGTGGGCGACACCGTCACAATTTTTGACGAAAGCGAGGATATTGTGCGAATGGCGGAGGTGCTCGGCACAATACCTTACGAAGTACTTACCTCTATCTCACCGAGGGTGAAGAGGGTCTATTTCGATTAAGGTTCAGACGGACGGGGTTTTGTTTTGTAGGTGAAGCCGTCACATCTCGATGTGGCTTAAGAATAAAAACGGTCGTCTGCGATAGTAAAACAACATAGTAAAATAATAATATAGAAAAACAACAGACACCATAAATTTTATGGTGTCTGTTGTTTTTCTATTGCGGGCTGGATATATATGGTTTATAAAATATTGTCTTATATGGTTTACATGATATAGTTGAAGAAATATCCGAGAAGAATGATGAAAAAAGCGACGGTGCCGAAGAATATGCCTATTAGACGCCATGTCATTACCTTTTTCAGCAAAGTAGCCTCCGGTAGAGACAATCCGACCACCGACATCATGAACGCTATTGCCGTACCTAACGGAATTCCTTTCGCCACAAATACCTCTATCACGGGAACGATGCCTGCCGCATTTGCGTACATCGGTACCGCCAGCAAGACAGACAATGGCACCGCATACCAGTTGTCTTTCGACATATACTGCTCAAAAAAGCCCTCCGGAACAAAGCCGTGCATGAAGGCGCCTATGCCTATACCTATTAAGACATAGAGAAGAACACCCTTTACGATGCCCCATGAGTCGCGTACGATTGTCGGAAGTCGCTTTATGAAAGGAACATGTTCTTTTTCCCACTCTTCGCTCTGTAATGACGAATTTGCCTGTATCTGCCTCACCCAGTCGCTCAGATAGGGTGACAGACGCATTCTGCCGAGTACAAAGCCGCCTATTACACCAAGCAGTATGCCCCCTGCCACATAAATCAGTGTCACTTTCAGTCCGAACGAACCGAGAAACATCGCAACAGCCACCTCGTTGACAAGGGGTGAGGAGATAAGAAACGAGAATGTCACCCCCAGCGGGATGCCGCCTTTTACAAAACCGATGAACAACGGAATCGACGAGCAGGAGCAGAACGGAGTTATCGCCCCGAAAAGCGAGGCGAGAAAATATTGCGCTCCGTACATCTTATGGGTCATTAAATATTTTCTCAACCTTTCTATCGGGAAATAGGCGTTTATTATTCCCATAAGAACGCTGATGAAAAACAGCAGTATCAAAATCTTTATGGAATCATAAAAAAAGAAGTTTACTGCCTTCCCCAACGAACTTTCCGCACTCAAACCGAAAAGTCCGTAAACAAGCAGATCGGCAAAATTCTGTATCATGTCGCTGTCTGTAACTTATATTGCACCTGTGTTTTTAAAAAGGGCGATGAGAGGTATGGTATCCTTTTCATCACCCGTCAAGAATAACCTCCTTCCGTCAGAGTCCGAGGATTTTCTTTACCTCGCTCTCCGTCGGTACACCGCCTTTGAATTTCACAACTCCGTCAATCACAACGGCAGGGGTAGTCAATACATTATAGGTCATAATCTCCAGAATGTCATCCACTTTTGTGAGCGTCGCATTCAAATTGTTCTCTTTGATAACTTTTTCGATTGCATTGTAGGTCGATTTGCATTTCGCGCAACCGGGTCCCAAAACTTTAATTTCCATGATTATTGTAAATAATTGATATTGTTGTTAAGTTGATTAATTTTTTTACGTTAAGCTGTTTACGTTAAGTTAGTTGTTTACGTTAAGCTGTTTGCGTTAAACTGTTTTGTTAAGCTATGTTTGTCTAACTATGTTTGTTAAACTATATCTGTTAAGCTATGTTTGTTTAGTTCTGTTTACCGTCGGTATATTAAATTCTTTTGGTTACAAGTATCTGATTAACGAGTAATATATGCCTATCGCTATGAATAATACTCCGACAATTAAATTCATTATTTTCTGTACTTTCTGTATCGTACCATAGAATCCGCCTATCTTGTTCACACTGAATGCCAGTATCCACGATACGACAATCACAGGTATCGCTGTTGCAATGGCAAAAACTATTGGCAATAGATAACCGGCCGAAACAGTCGCTGACATAGGTATCAGCATGCCGAAATAGAATACGCCGCTTGTTGGGCAAAAGGCAAGAGCAAAAATAATTCCTATAAGCAACGCTCCGAGACCGCCTTTGTCGGCAAATCTCTCAATGTTACCCTTAACTCCGAATCCTGAAAGCCTGATTCTGTCACCCAGAAGCATGAATCCGCCGATAACTATCATGAGTGGTCCCAGCACCAACTCACTCCATTCTCTTATCGCCTTTCGGACACCGAACAGGCTTGCCCCCTCTCTCAAAATCAGAATGAGTGTCAAGCCGAGCAGTGTGTATGACACAACACGCCCCAGAGTGTAAAGAAGACCGTTGCGGAAAATTTTTCTTCTATCTTCCACCTCCCGTCCGATAAAGCCTATCGCTGCGATATTGGCAGCAAGCGGACATGGCGATATCGCAGTCATTATTCCGAGCAAAAAAGCCGTGGATATGGGTGCGGAACCGTTGTCAATCAAAGTTTCAAACCACTCCATACGCATTATTCGTTATTCAGCATCTCGTTCAAACAATCCGCAAGCCGCTTTTTGAACTGTTCGGGCGATTTTCGCGCGTTCATGAAAGCCACCTCTGTCATGTCAACAACACTCTCCTCTCTGTTCTTATGTCTGACCACAAAAAGCGAAGACCATGTAACCTCATATTTTTCGGCGAGATTCCTGTTCTCTTCCTTACTGATGTCTATTGTCCTGAATAAAAGTTCTCCGCTCTTCATCGGTTCGGTAAACCTCTCGTCCAGAAGCTCCAATGTTCTTTTCTCAATGGCAAGACATGTTGCACACCTCTGTCTCCCGTGAAAATAGAGTACCTCCACGCAATCTTTGTCGGAAACAACCTTGTCTGTTGTGACTGTGATTGTGATTGTTTCTGTGCTATTTGAGATGCCGTCATTGGTGTTTTTGTCGGATAGACTCTGTTTACATGACAGTAATGCGGCAGAGGCAATAAGTAACAGTAAAATCTTTTTCATTTATATTTGTTTTAGTTGTTAGTAATTCGCAGAATTACGAACATTGTGGTCAAAAAAAGAGGCTATCCGCAGCACTCTTCTTTTTTGCATGACAATTTGTCGAAAAAATCGCCGAAAAGTTTTTTTGCGAGTCTCCAATTCTCTCTGTTTATACAATACCGTACCTTTGGGGTCTCTATTTCACCCTGAATCAATCCCGCTTCTTTCAATTCCTTGAGATGTTGCGATACGGTAGCTTTGGCTATCGGCAATTCTTCGTGAATGTCACCGAAAAAGCAACTCTCCTGTGAGGCGAGAAATTGAAGTATGGCTATACGGGCGGGATGACCCATCGCTTTGGCGAAACGGGCGATTTTTTCCTGTCCTTCCGAATAATCTTTATCCATTGTGTTTGTTTGTTGTTCGCAAATTTACGAATAACATCCGAAAAAACAAATTTTCTGTCATTTTTATGTCGTCTGTGATATTCATCCGTGTACCATTACGGCAAAATGTCTGTCGATTCGAGGTGCGTCACGAGAGTGTTTAAAAGATTATTGTTTCAGTAATGTTTGGGGTCACTATTTTACATATCGAATGTTTTTGAATGAATGTCTCATGGCAAACCTGCTCGGACGGCGATAAGACGGTGTCTGTTCAGGTAAAACGACGGGTGTCATGCCTTGATTTGACAGCAGAAAAAAGAGAGACCCCGAATGTCGGAGTCCCTCTTTCGTTGATGTCCGTATGTCGTAAGTCTGATTAGTCTATCTCTGTATTGATGACTTCACCTGTGCTCAATATCGTCATCTCCACGTCGAGAGAACCGCTCTTGAGATCGACCTTGTAATATTCTGTCGTTTCGGTTTTGACATATTCGGCGTCATCTATGCGGGCCTCGTCATAAGCAGAGTTTGCTATCGCCGTTTTGACGGCATCGGGCAGATTAGCCACGTTGATGTCCCATTTGCTCATCGCCCATTTGTAAGAACCTGTGAAATATATCTCCTTTTTCAGGTTCTCGTGCAGAATTTCCACTTTGATGAATCCGTCGTCATATTCCTGTTCGAGAATGACGGCTCCGGAGAAGTTCTGGTTGATGTACGATTCTATCTCTTTGTTAACCGTTATCGATGTGCCGGCATCGGGCTGCACCTCGCTGACCTGTCCTGAAGCATCGACCTTGACGTTTACTTCGCCCTGTGCGGTCTTCAGTTCGAGAAGGTAATAAGAGCCTGAAGGAGTGTCAATCAGTTCCGCGTCGTCTATTCTCGCCGAAGCGTAAGACGATGCTGCGAGTGCGTTGGTTACATCGGCGGGAAGCTCTCTGACCGCAACGTCCGTTTTAGTCATGCTCCAGTTGCCTGAGGCGTCGAAGATAACATCGCGGCACACTCTTCCGTCAACGATTTCAACCTCTGTCGTACCGTTCGATTCTTTGTCTATATCCACGATTCGTGAACCGGGATATTTCTGCGAGATGAAACTCTGGATAGACTCGGCGGGTTTGGACGGTATGTAATCGCCATAATCGTAATCGGGATTCTGACCGATGACTTTCTTCACGAGTACCCCCGTGGCGTCATAATAGAGGTCTATGTCGGTGTCGCTGCCGTTGACAACGCCCTCTACTTCTATCACATAGACGGTTTCCACACCTGTGCGTGAGAGCATGTCAACCTCGTCGTCAACTCTGAATGACGCATATTCGCTGCTCGCAAAAGCCTGTTTTACAGCCTCGGGAAGAGCGGTGAAGGCTATCTCCGTCTCGGTCATGAACCACTCACCTACATTGTCGAACCATGCGGAGTTTGTCTTGCCCGAAACGGTATATGTCTGAGTGACGTTGAAGTCGGCGACATAATAGCCGTTTTTGGTAGTCCAAGTGATGTCTGTTGCGTTCGGGTACATGGAGAGAAGTACCTCCTGTGCCTGCGTGTAGTCGGTTCCGTCTCCGCCGTTACCCGAATTTTTCTGACAAGATGTGAGTGACAATGAAGATATTGCCGCTGCAATGAATAGTAGTTTTTTCATGTGTTTAGTCGTCGATGTCTATGAGGTTATACTTGTTGTCGAACGTCAGTTCAAGACCGTTTGTCAGTTTGACTTCATAGTCGTATCTGTCTTTGCTCACCTGAACGATATATACCCCGGGGTAGGTGTTCTGAACATGTGTCTTAACCTGGGGAGCTATCACGTCCGCGGGAACCTGCGAATATTTGCAATCGACCTCTTTCCACTGACCGTTTGAGTCAAACTCCACTTTCGATGCGCTGCTGAAAACAACTTCATACTCTTTGTCGAAGAATCCCGTTTCGAGTTTTACATAAGCAATCTTTTCGTTGGGGAAATATTTGCTTATGAACTGACGTGCAGTCTGCGGGAGCTGTGATGCGTCGATGATACGGTCGTCGCCTGCCATTGCGTTAGAAGATGCTCCGAATACGCCCAAAACTGTGGCTATCGCCAATAAAAAAAACTTTTTCATAACCTTTTTCGATTTAATGTTGTACGTGTGATTTCTTGATGCAAAGATTTGAAACGAATTTGAAATGAATTTGAAATGGCGATTTTTTTTGATTTTTTTCTGTTTTTTTCTCGTTTATTAATGAGCGTTCTCGTATTGCATCAGTTTATCGTGCATAAATACAGCTGTTTATATATAACGGCGAAGTGATGCAAAATATTATCCGTCCTCGTTTTTGTCGTCCGTCAACGGTACGTTATGCCTGTCCATGACATTACTGATATTTGTATTCTGAAATATGTGTCGCCCTAAATCGCTATATTTGTTCGGGTGGTATCCTGTTCGTGTCCGTAAAAATGAATATGGATGAACCGATTGTATATAACTAAAAATTTGTCGGATTATGAAATATGATAATTCGCTTGTCAGACGCACCGATCGTCTGCTCGACGAGAAAGAGGCGACAGAATTGCTTGAGACAGCCGTTTTCGGTACTCTCTCAATGATTTCTCCCGAAGGTCATCCCTACGGCATTCCACTTACATACGTATGGGACGGCAACCGTACATTATATATACATTGCGCTCCTGCGGGTCGCAAGCTCGAATGTATCCGACACAACGACAGATGTTCGTTCAGCGTTGTAGGGAAAGTCGATGTCGTCCCCGATAAGTTTACTCTCGATTACAGAAGCATCGTTTTGGAGTGCTGGGCGTCTGTCGGTCTATCAGAAAAAGAGCGTCGGGAGGCGTTGAGGCTCTATGTCGCCAAATATACCCCCGAACTGACCGAAAAGGCGGAGTTCTATATCGAAAAATCGTTCGGACGCACGGAGATTATCGCTTTGACCGTGTCGGGCTGGTCGGGCAAGTGTAAACGTGTTTTAAAATGATAATAATTTTTAGTACGTTTGTGAGGATAAAAACTTACGTATGAAAAAAGAGTATATTCCTTTTGTAGATGAGCTTATCGAGCTCGCAATCAAAGAAGACATAGGCGACGGCGACCATACGTCGTTGTCAACGATACCCTTCGGCGAGAGGGGACGCATGAAACTACTCGTAAAACAGGACGGCATACTTGCGGGCGTGGAGGTGGCGAAGAGAGTTTTTGAACGCCTCGTCAAAGACCTCGAGTTTGAACAGCTGCTCAACGACGGCGACCGTGTAAAGGTCGGTGACATCGCTTTTTATGTCAGCGGTAACATGATTTCGCTGCTCCAGTCCGAGCGTATCGTTCTCAACATCATGCAGCGTATGAGCGGCGTGGCGACACAGACCGCAATATATGCCTACAGAATCAAGGATTTCAAGACAAAAGTCATAGATACCCGCAAGACAACTCCCGGTATGCGTGTGCTCGACAAGATGGCTGTTACCATCGGCGGCGGCGGAAACCACAGAATCGGTCTTTTCGACATGATTCTGATAAAGGATAACCATGTCGATTTCGCTGGCGGTATCAAATCCGCTCTGGAGCGAGTGAAAGAGTATCTTAAAAAGAGCGGTCGCAATTTGCCCGTCGAGATAGAGGTACGCTCTCTCGATGACATAGACGAGGTATTCGCCGCGGGAGGCGCAGACAGAATCATGCTCGACAACTTCGATGTTCCCACAACCGCCGAGGCGGTCAAAAAGATTGCGGGCAGAGCGGAGGTAGAGTCATCGGGCGGAATAACGCTCGATACTCTTGCCGACTATGCCGCAACGGGCGTAGATTTCATCTCGGTAGGCGCGCTTACGCATCAGATAAAGAGCCTCGACATGAGTCTGAAGGTCGTTGCCGAATAGGTAAATTCTCGGCGTAACCACGTCCACACCAACACCCGATTTTATACACAAAAACAGAAACAATAACAACCGACAATCATGAAAAAGACAGTCGCGCTTATAGCCGCGGTCATGACCGTCGTCACAGCCAACGCACAGAGCAATCTCCTCTCAGGCGTAACCTCCATGAGTGACGGCGACCACTATGCCGCCGTTGAGAACGGAGCGATAAAACTCTATGACTATGCCTCGTCGAGCCTGCAACAGGTTATATTCGACGCCGCAGAACATAAACCCGAAATTAAATTCGACAGCTATTTTTTCAGCGACGATGAGAGCAAGATAATGTTCGTCACCGAGCGCAAACCGATATACCGCCACTCTTTTACCGCTCAATACTGGGTATATGACAGAGTTGACGGTTCATTGCGTCCTCTCTCGGAGAACGGTCCGCAGCAGGTGGCTACTTTCTCGCCCGACGGCACAAAAGCTGCTTTCGTGCGTGACAACAACCTCTATTGGGTTAATCTCGCCGCCGACGATTTCGAGGAATACAAGATAACCGACGACGGACGTTTCAACTATATACTCAACGGTATTCCCGACTGGGTATATGAAGAAGAGTATTCTTTCTCACGTGCCTACGAGTGGTCTCCCTCTTCTGACAAAATCGCCTACATGCGTACAGACGAGGAGCGTGTAAAAGAGTACGACATGAACGTCTTTGGCGACGGTCTCTATCCTTCGGTATATACTTTCAAATATCCGAAAGCGGGCGAACAGAACTCTGTCGTTACGGTCAACGTTTTCAATCTCTCGTCAGGCGAGACCGCCGTTATGGAGACGGGTGACGCCGACGACCGATACATCCCCAGAATAATGTGGGCTGGCGACAAGGTTGCCGTGGCTACGCTCAACCGTAAGCAAAACAACTTCGATTTGTTGCTGTGTGACCCGACTACGGGCGAAAGCCGGGTTATATACCACGAAGAGGATGACCGATATGTTGACAGAGTGGGTGACCAGACCGTGACATTCTTCGATGACGGCGACCGTTTCCTCGTCATGAACGAGTCGTCTGGTTACAGACACATCTATCTTTACAGCATCACAAAAGGATTGCTCGGAGCGGTCACTTCAGGTAATTATGAGGTAACCGACCTTATGGGCGTTGACCAGAAAAAAGGTGTAGTCTATTATATCTCTACCGAGACATCGCCTCTCAAACGTGACCTCTATTCGGTGAAACTCAACGGTAAGGGCAAAAAACGTCTCACGGGCGGCAACGGTACATACAGCGTTGTTCCCTCGTCAGGTTTCAACTACTACATATCCTATTTCAGCTCAGCCGAGACCCCGACAGTCGTGGAACTGCATAAGGGTGACGGTAAACTGATAAGAGAGCTTTACCGTAACCGTGAACTCGAAGAAAAAATCGCCAATGGCGAGATTGCAACAAAAAAATTCTTCACATTCAAAAACGATAACGGTGACGAGCTGTACGGATATATGCTCTATCCGACCGATTTCGACTCTACAAAGAACTATCCTCTTTTCATGACCCAGTACAGCGGTCCCGGCTCACAGCAGGTGGCTGACAGATGGGGTATCGGCTGGGAGAGCCGCCTGCTCGAACACGGTTACATTGTGGCGTGTGTTGACGGCAGGGGTACAGGTTTCAGAGGCGAGAAGTTCCGCAAGTGCACTTACGAGAATCTCGGCGGTCTTGAGGTTGAAGACCAGATTTCCGCCGCACGTTATCTCGGCTCGCTTCCCTATATCGACTCTACCCGCATCGGTATCTACGGCTGGAGTTTCGGCGGTTTCATGGCTTTGAACTGCATACTCAAAGGCAACGATGTATTCAAAATGGCGATAGCGGTTGCGCCCGTTACCAACTGGCGTTTCTACGACACCATATACACCGAACTCTACAACGGTCTGCCGCAGGAGAACCCCGAAGGATATGACCTCAATTCGCCCATACATTATGCCGACAAACTCAAAGGCAAGCTGTTGCTCGCTCACGGTACGGGTGACGACAACGTTCATGTCCAGAACAGTTACCGCATGATAGAGGCTTTTGCCAAGGCTGGAAAACATTTCGACCTTGCCATATATCCCGACCGTAACCACAGTATGGGTGCTGACGCGAAACACCTGCTCGACAAGTGTGTCGATTATGTAATCGCCAACCTATAATTTCCTTTCGGTTTCATTGTCCGCATTTTCGTTCAAAATCTCACGAGACTATAAACGAACGGATGCCGACTTCGTAAAAGACAATGAGCCAAATGGGTATGACATGGTGGGAAGGGGCTGTGCCCCCTCGTTTTGGTTACTTTGTCGAGTGACAAAGTAACTCCCGCGGAAGGCGCCCTCGGAGAGCTTTTACGGCATGACACCCCGCACCTTCCGTCGTAACCTGATTAAGAACTCCTGACAAGGCACATAAAGAGATAATATAAGAGCGGCAATAGTCAATTTTGAAAATTGATTATTGCCGCTCTTATATTATCTCTTTATGTGCCTTGTCAGGAGTTC
>CASDZP010000023.1 GCA_949285535.1 uncultured Alistipes sp. | reverse complement strand
ACTCCTGTTTTTTATGCTCTTCTTATCTTTACAAGACAGATGCGAATGCCTTTCTGATTCTGTCAACCTCATCGAGTTTCTCCCAACCGAAGAAATCGACGGTCTTTTTGACTTCGGTGCCGTTTTCGATGACGGTTACTTCCTCAGAATAGGGCTCTCTGCCGAAGTGACCGTATGCCGCAGTAGCCTTGAATATGGGGTTGGTGAGACCGAATCTCTCGACAATAGCCGCGGGACGAAGGTCAAACAGCTCTTCGCATTTCTTTGCAATCATGCTGTCGGTGATGCCCTCTTTCGCCGTGCCGAAAGTGTTGACAAATATGCTTACGGGGTCTGCCACGCCGATTGCGTAAGCCACCTGTATCAATATCTGCTCGGCAACACCCGCCGCAACCATGTTTTTGGCGATGTGACGGCAAGCGTATGCCGCACTTCTGTCAACCTTCGACGAGTCTTTACCCGAAAAGGCGCCGCCGCCATGCGCTCCGCGACCGCCATAGGTGTCAACTATAATCTTTCTGCCCGTCAGACCCGTGTCACCGTGAGGCCCGCCTATGATGAACTTGCCCGTCGGGTTTACATGGAGTATGTAATCGTCATGTATGAGCGAGAGAAGCAGGTCGTTGCCGTTCTTTTTGAGGAACGCCTTTACACGGGGCATCAATATCTCAAGAATGTCTTTCCTTATTGTCTCCTGCATCTGCTTTTCCGCAGCCTTGTCGCCACCAGCCACAAACTCGTCGTGCTGTGTCGATATTACGATTGTGTGTATTCTCACGGGCTTGCCGTTGTCATCGTACTCTACCGTAACCTGCGACTTCGAGTCGGGACGGAGATAGGTCATCTGTTTGCCCTCTTTTCTAATCGCCGCAAGCTCTTTCAGAATATAGTGAGAGAGCATAAGTGAGGCGGGCATCAGCTCTTTCGTCTCGTGGCACGCGTATCCGAACATGATACCCTGGTCGCCCGCGCCCTGTTCCTCTTTGGTCTGACGTACCACACCCTGGTTGATGTCGGGTGACTGCTCGTGGATTGTGGACAGAACACCGCACGAGTTGCATTCAAACATATAGTCGGCTTTCGAGTAGCCTATCTCTTTTATCGTTTTTCTGGTGACAGCCTGTACATCGACATAGGCTGACGAACTTATCTCGCCGCTCACCACAACAAGACCCGTTGTGCAGAGCGTCTCGCAAGCCACTTTCGCAGTGGGGTCGGCTCGCAGTATCTCGTCGAGTATGGCATCCGAAATCTGGTCAGAAACTTTATCGGGGTGTCCTTCAGAGACTGACTCCGATGTAAACAAAAATCCCATTTAACTAATTTTAAAAAGTTAACTACAATAAAACGGGAAGATTGAAAGGTGTGTCGAACGACACTCACTAAGAAACGCTTTTTAGCATTTTTTAATGTGGTTGCAATCATTCAAATCTTTCCACAGACGCCGCAAATATATCTCTTTTATTTGTTATATCAAAATCCGAAAAGACGACTTGTTGTCGTAAGTCGTTTCAATTAGAGTGTTTCTATGCGTTGTCGTGAGATAATGACGGTCGGAACAGCCTTTTTATTGCCTTTCTTATTAAAAAAAACAGATTGTGGATTGAAAGTCAGAGTGTGCAGACGATTGTGTGGGTGGGGCAGACCAGCGTTTTCATGAGAAACCGTCTGTCTCTAATTAAACCTGTCATGTTGTCGCCGTTAACCGACTCTATGACAATCTCTTTGCGGAAATCGACGCCTCTAAACCCTGCCGCCTTGTATAGCGACTCTTTGGCGCACCATAACGAAATGAGATTATCCGTGAGCGTTGTCTCGTCGTGACTGAATACCCGTTCCGCGAATCTGCGAATATCTCTGTCGTTACGCTCCATGTCCACACCGAGCATATTGAGTCCGACAGCCAAAGCCACATAATCTCCCGTGTGGGATAACGATATGTGCCTGATGTCATTTGCGAGCACGGGGCATCCGTTTTCGTCATGTGTTATTTCTGACGACAGAAGTGTTTTTACTATGGCGTTGGTGGCGATAATCTCACGACGTCTCGATTGTGAACTTGCGGAGAGATAACGTTCTTTTTCTTTTCCGTCAAGAGCCGCCGCCTCAAACAGTTCGTCGTCGCTTTCGCTCACGTGCCATACGAACAGAGCGTTACCGTGCTTTTCGAGCGCTAGGGTAGAGGCGTCGGCATGGAATCCGTCAAAACTCGGATTTTCTATGTGACATGAGAACAAAAGCGGCATGAACGTTATTTTTTACGTGTCACACGCACGGTCTCGATACGGTGGCTTGACTGTGACAACACTTTGAATGTGAGGTTCTCTATTGTGAAAATGTCGCCCTCTTTGACAAAGTCGTGTTTCATTTCGAGCAGCAATCCAGCCAACGATTCCGCCTGACCGCGCATCTTGTCGATAATCTCCTCGTCTATCTCCATTACGCGGCAGAAGTCGCTGAGGCTTGTCTTGCCGTCGAAGTCGTATGTGTTGTCGTCGATTTTCTTATAGTTGTCGCTTTCGGGGTCACTCTCGTCCGATATTTCGCCCACAACCTCTTCGAGAATGTCTTCGAGCGAGACGATGCCCTGTGTGGAACCGTATTCGTCAACCACTATGGCAAAGTGGATATGTTTGCTCTGGAACTCTGCCAGCAGGTCGTTTATTTTTTTGTGCTCGGGAACGAAATAGGGCTTTCTTAATAATGACAGCCAGTCGAAATCAGCACCCTCATCGATATGGGCAATCATGTCTTTGGCATAGAGTACGCCGATAATCTCATCGAGCTTTTCTTTATAGACGGGAATCCTTGAAAATCCCGATTCGACAAGAGTTTTGACAACTTCGTCATGCGTGGCCTCGCTGTCGAGCGCGACGACATCGACCCTGTGTCGCATAATCTCCGACACTTCCGTACCTACAAAGTTGAGGATGCCGTTTAGCATTTTTCGGTCTTCCGCCGTTTCAACATCAGTAATATCCACCGCTTCCGACAGTTCGTCGATGGAAACAGCCTGTCGGCGTGAGGCTGCCAATTCGCTCAGGTGCGAACTTGAATTTATGAGTATCACGGAGAAAGGCTTGAAAAAATGTTTTGCCGCCATCAGCGGACGAGCCATGAAGAGCGATACCGAAACAGGCTTCTCCGTTCCGATTATCTTGGGTACAATCTCGCCGAAAAGCAGAAGAATGAATGTGACCACAACCGTTTTGACGAGAAATTCCATCACCTGACTGTCGTTGAAACTTATCGTCATGTTTATGATATTGTTGGATATCATGACGGCGGCGATATTGACCAGGTTGTTGACAATCAGTATTGTCGAAAGAAGATAATCCTGTTTGTCGAGCAGGGCGAGAACCTTCTGCGAGGCTGTGTCACCTCTGCGTTTAAGGTTTTCCAAATCTACGGGTCTCAACGAGAAAAACGCAGACTCGGATGCCGATACCGATGCCGACATGGCAAGAAACAACACCAAAAGAAGAATCCACCACAAGATGGATAGAGAGGGTGTCAGAAACGATATTACGAGAATGTTCAAAGTGTTCCGATATTTTACACGACAAATGTACTATAAATTTTCATGCTTTCAATACAAAATCGCCATTCTGTGATTTCCGTTTTTGTTAAAGCAGTATCCGCATACCTTATATATAGTAGTCTTATGACTTATATATGCCATATTATGTTTTATGTTTTACCCTTTTTAGTCATTTTTATGGAATCTTTTGTGGGGTGGATTGGTGTTTTTGTGTTTTGCATGTCACGTGCGAGAAAATATACCTATTCGTATGAAAATAATTTATAATGATTTATGGTAATTTTCAATTTCGGTTTATGTTCACAGCCTCAAATCCTTTTTAAGAATCATTTTAAAACTTTATTTCCGCGAAATTTGTATTTCTTTAACAAAAAAGTTATCTTCGTGAAGCATTCGCGGTTCAAACAGCGAAACATTTATTGTCTGAACGGCTGCGATTTGTGCTCCCGATCTTTTCACAGGGAGCTGTCATAAAAGATACGAATAATGGAAAGAGAAAACCAGACAGCGCTCGAAGATGTTGTTATCCGTTTTTCGGGCGACTCGGGTGACGGCATGCAGATGACCGGCACTCTATTTACCGACACCTCTGCCTATCTCGGCAACGGTGTTTCCACCTTCCCCGACTTTCCCGCGGAGATACGCGCCCCGCAAGGCACCGTCAGCGGTGTGTCGGGCTTTCAGCTTCATTTCGGCAGTCACAAGGTAAATACCCCCGGAGACTACTGCGATGTTCTGGTCGCTATGAACCCCGCCGCACTAAAAGCCAATGCCAAGTGGCTCAAAAAGACAGCCACGGTCATCATAGACCTAGATTCGTTCAATGACAAAGGACTTGCCAAAGCAGGTTTCAAGAGCGAAAATCCTTTTGAGGAACTCGGTATAGAGGGTTACAACATAATACACGCGCCAATTACCTCCATGACAAAAGAGGCTCTTGCAGACAGCGGACTCGACAACAAGAGTGTCGTAAAATGCAAGAACATGTTTGCGTTGGGTATATGCTACTTCCTCTTTAACTTCCCCTCTGAACACACGGAGAATTTTATCGATAAAAAATTCGGTAAGAAACCCGAGGTGGCGGAGGCAAACAAAAAGGCGCTCAAGGCAGGTTATAACTATGCGCACAACACTCACGCTTTTGCAAGCACATACAGTGTCGCTCCCGCCAAGCTCGAGAAAGGCGTCTATCGCAGTATAAACGGTAATCAGGCAACGGCATGGGGTTTTATCGCCGCTTCTGAAAAGAGCGGTCGTCCGCTTTTCTGCGGTTCATACCCCATAACCCCCGCAACACATATTCTCGAAGAGTTGGCAAAGCGTAAGGATTTGGGTGTCAAGACTCTTCAGGCGGAAGACGAGATTGCGGGCATCTGTACGTCAATCGGAGCTTCATACGCAGGTTGTTTTGCCGTATCCACGACCTCAGGTCCAGGACTCTCGCTCAAGAGCGAGGCGATAGGTCTGGCGGTCATGGCGGAACTTCCTCTTGTCATTGTCGATGTGCAGCGAGGCGGTCCCTCTACGGGTCTTCCCACCAAAACGGAACAGAGTGACCTTATGCAGGCACTTTGGGGACGTAACGGTGATTGCCCTCTCGTGGTTATGGCGGGCAGCACGCCTTCAAACTGTTTTCACTACGCTTTCATGGCAGGCAAGATAGCTCTCGAACACATGATCCCCGTTATACTGCTTAACGACGGTTTCATCGCAAACGGTTCAGAGCCGTGGCGCATACCGTCCATGAGCGAATATCCCGAGATTGTACCTCCTATCGTTACAGAGGCGCCCGATGGCGGGTTTATGCCGTACGCCCGTGACGAGGAGCGACTCGCGCGTCGTTGGGCGTTGCCCGGGACGAAAGGTCTCGAACACAGAATCGGCGGTCTTGAAAAAGATTTTCTGAAAGGTTCGGTATCGCATGACCCGATAAACCACCAGCGTATGGTCGATATACGTCGTGCCAAGGTTGAACGTGTCGCCGACTATATTCCCGAACAGGAGGTTGTCGGCTCGCAGGATGGCGGAGAACTGCTTGTTGTGGGCTGGGGCGGAACATACGGACATTTGCTCAGCGCGGTGAACCAGTTGCGCAAAGAGAGTAAGGATGTGTCGTTGTGTCACTTCAATTATATATACCCTCTGCCCAAGAATACGGCGGACATATTCTCTAAATTCAAGAAAATCGTCGTATGCGAGCTTAATCAGGGTCAGTTCGCAGACTATCTGCGGATGCAGCATCAGCAGTTCAACTATCTGCAATTCAATAAGTCGCAGGGACTGCCGTTCACTATCCTCGAACTGACGGAAAAATTCAACGAGCTTTTGAAGTAGTCGCCTAGCGATTTGTCAAGAGCAACAAAAACAAGAAAGGTCAATTTTATGGAAAATTGCAAATATACAGCCGCAGATTTCAAGAGCGACCAAGAGGTCAAATGGTGTCCCGGTTGCGGCGACCACGCCATACTGAACGCCGTTCAGAAAGCGCTGCCCGAGGTGGCTGCCGAGCTTAACTATTCGCATGAACGTTTCACGTTCGTTTCGGGGATAGGTTGTTCGTCTCGTTTCCCCTATTATATGCAGACGTTCGGATTCCACGGAATACACGGACGTGCCGCTGCCATAGCGACAGGTGTCAAAGTAGCCAATCCGCGATTGAGCGTATGGCAGATTTCGGGTGACGGTGACGCGTTGGCAATCGGAGGTAACCATTTCATCCATGCCATAAGACGTAACATCGACATCAACATAATTCTCTTCAACAATGAGATTTACGGTCTGACAAAGGGTCAGTATTCTCCCACCTCAAAGCTGGGTAAGATAACCAAAACATCACCGTTCGGAACGATAGAACACCCGTTCACTCCAGGAGAACTTGTCCTCGGCGCTCGCGGAACGTTCTATGCCCGTTCTCTCGATGTGGAGGTAAACACTACCAAAGAGTGTCTTGTCGCTGCCGCCAAACATGATGGCGCGTCTGTCACAGAGGTGTTGCAGAACTGCGTCATATTCAACGATAAAACTCATGAGGAGTTTGCCGGTAAGGAGTGGCGTGAAGACAGAACGATAACCTTGCGCCATGGCGAACCTATGATTTTCGGTAAGAACAGAGACAAAGGTCTGGTTCTCGAGGGTCTCGGTCTCAAGGTTGTGACAATCGGCGAGGGCGGATGGAAAGAGAGCGACATACTTGTGCATGACGCTCACAATCCCAATCCCGGTGTGCACATGATGCTCGTCAACATGCGTTATCCCGATTATCCCGTGGCTTTGGGCGTGATAAGAGATGTGGCGGACAAAACATACGATCGCGCGCTCGAAGAACAGGTCGAAAATGTCCGTAAGGATGCCAAGATAAAATCTGTCGATGAACTTCTGCGAAGCGGAGATACATGGGAGATTAAATAGACTGGACGATATGATAAAAGGACGGCTTTAAGGTCGTCCTTTATTTATTGTTGTGGGTGATTGTTGTTTAGTTGTGTGCAATATGTAAATTTTTTATCGCTAAACATGCTAAAATGTGTATCTGTTACGTTTTTGCGGTTGTATCACGGATGTTTGTTTTATTGGAATAAATTAATTACATTTATCACTTCACAAATGTTGCGTGTAGCTGTGTTTGTGGGCGTAAGTGTTTGAAGTATATTTGTTTCAGACGTGATGCGCTTTGCTTTAACGGTATATGATTGAGTGTGAAATAAAAATAATAGAAAAGCAATGATTACACTTATTGTACTCGGTGCGATTGTACTGATAATCGCCATGACCCTCATCGGTATCTATAACCGTGCGGTCACCCTTCGCAACAACCGCGAAAACGCTTTTGCCGACATTGATGTTCAGCTCAAACAGCGTCACGACCTGATTCCGCAGCTTGTATCTGTCGTTTCGGGATATGCCAAACACGAGAATGAGACCCTGACACGTGTCATTGAGGCTCGTGGTGGCGCTATGCAGGCAAAAAGCATTGATGAAAAGATACTTGCGGAGAACAAGTTGACATTTGCCCTCGCTGGTTTCCGTTCACTCGAAGAGCAGTATCCCGAACTTAAAGCGGACGCCATGTTCTCTAAATTGCAGGACGAAATTTCTGATGTCGAGAACAAGCTTTCTGCCGTTCGCCGTTACTTCAACTCTGCGACTCGCGAATATAACAACGCGATAGAGACATTCCCCGCTAATCTTGTGGCTAAAACATTCGGTTTCCATCGCGAGATAATGTTTGAGATTCCCGAAGAACAGCGTGCCAAACACGACAAGGCTCCCGAAATAAAATTCTGACGTCATGGGATATGTAGGAATACAGACGCAGCAGAGACGCAATAACCTGCACTCGACGGTGATGTTGCTCTCTTTTCCTGTGATGGTATTGGCGGCGGCATATTTCGTCTGTCTGGGTTACTCTTGGTTTCTGGTGACTGACGGCTACTACACGGGAGAACTATCTATATACGAGATGGCGAACATCTATTTCGTTCCCGTGATACCTTATGTTCTCATCGGAGTGGCGGTGTGGTTCTTGATTGCCTATTTCAACAACACATCGATGATTCGCTCGATGACCCATGCAAGACCTCTCGAAAGACGTGAGAATCCGCGTATATATAACCTTGTGGAGAATCTTTGCATGTCGCAGGGTATGCCCATGCCGAAGATAAATATCGTTGACGACGACGATATGAACGCCTTTGCCAGCGGTATAGACAAGAAAACCTATACCGTAACGCTCACAAGCGGTATAATAGAGGCTCTCGACGATGACGAACTCGAAGGCGTAATCGCCCACGAGTTGTGCCACATACGCAACAGGGATGTGAGGATGCTTATCGTATCCATTGTCTTTGTGGGTATCTTTGCGATACTTATGCAGGTGGCTTATTATATGCTTGTCTTCGGAGGCAGAAGAAGCAACTCCAAGGATAACGGTAGCGTAAAGATATTGGCTCTTGCCGTAATAATTGTATCGGCGATATGTTATCTATTCACCTTGCTGATGCGTTTCTCAATCTCTCGCAAGCGTGAGTTCATGGCGGATGCCGGGGCAGCCGAGATGACAAAGAAGCCGTTGGCTTTGGCGTCGGCTTTGCGTAAGATTTCGGCACATCCCGGACTGGACGATGTGGCGTCATCGGATGTGGCGCAGCTTTATATATTCAGTAACAAGTCTTTTGCAGGACTTTTTGAGACTCATCCGCCGATAGAGGAGCGAATCAGAATACTCGAACAGTTCTAACCGCCTTTTATCTGTAATATATTGACGGTCGTGTGCGAAAGTTGTTTTCACACGACCGTCATGCGTATTCGAGCCGATATGTTTGTCGGTTGTTTCGGACGTTTAAAAACAGTGTTGTCGGTTTCGGTACAATTTTTTAGCTCGAAGATGACGTTAGTTGATGTGAAAAGCTTGTCATAACGGCATAAAATAAGGCTTTGGCACAATAAACGAGGGTCATGATTCGTAATAAAAATGTATGATTCGTCGATAATATACAATAATTATACGATTATAAACAACAACGATAAAAGCATTAACGATATGAAAAAGAAAATCTTTGCCGTGGCGTTCTTTGCCGCAGTATTGGGCGGTGGTCTTTCCGCCTATGGCATTTACAGGTTTGCGGCTCCCGTCGGAACCGATATCGTTCAGAACAAGGAGAAAGGAAAGATAACCACATCGGATAAGACAGGTTATACGTTTGCCTCGGAGCAGATGCGTCAGGAGGGATTCCCCGATTTGACGTATGCGGCGGAAAAGAGCGTCCCCGCTGTTGTCAACATCGACAAGCGTGAGATTGTCACGACTGACGGCGGTATATTCTTTAACGACCCGTTTCTCGAAATGTTCGGTTTCCCGCAGGGCTATTCGCAGCCTCAGGAGCAGGAGCGTCGTTCCGGCGGTTCGGGTGTCATAATATCGCAGGACGGTTATATCGTGACCAACAATCACGTCGTTGAGAACGCGAGCACGTTGAAAGTGACTCTTTCGGACGAGCGCAGTTTCGATGCCAAGTTGATTGGCACCGACCCCACAACCGACATCGCTTTGATTAAGATTGAGGCGGAAGGTCTGCCCGTAATACCGTTCGGCGACTCTGAAAGTCTCCGTCTGGGTGAGTGGGTCATCGCCGTGGGTAACCCTTACGGTCTGACCTCTACTGTAACCGCTGGTATCGTCAGCGCGAAAGGTCGTAACCTCGACGTCATTCCCGACCAGTTCAGACTTGAGTCGTTCATTCAGACCGACGCGGCAGTCAATCCGGGTAACAGCGGCGGCGCGCTTGTCAACACCGCCGGAAGCCTTATCGGTATAAACACGGTGATAAAATCGCCCACGGGAAGTTATGCGGGTTACTCTTTCGCCGTGCCGTCGAACATGGTTAAGAAAGTGGTTGTCGATTTGATGGAGTACGGCTTTGTACAGCGCGCGATAATGGGTATCGGTTACAGCGAGATAAACGACGACTTCATCGAGGCGCGAGGCGAGAAACTCGGTATAACGGAGAAAGGCGGTCTCTATGTCGGCACGGTCGATGAGAAAGGCGCTGCGGCAGAGGCGGGCATAAAAGTCGGTGACGTGATTGTAGCTATCGACGGCGTTCACACCGATAAGAGTTCAAGCCTTCAGGCAATCATTGCCGAGCGCAGACCCAACGATACGATTACCGTAGATGTAAAAAGAGACGGTAAAGTGAAACAATTTAAGGTGGTTTTACGTAATAAAGCAGGTGAAGCGAAATTGCTGGACAAGAACAGTGTCGATGTAGTCGCTTCGCTGGGAGGTAAATTCGCCGATTTGAACGACAAAGCCAAGTCTCGTTACAAGCTCAGCTATGGCGTTCAGGTAACGGAAGTGAACGGCGGTATCCTCAAAAGAGCAGGTGTGCGGCCGGGATATATCATAACACACATAAACGGTGTTGCGATACGCTCGACCACAGACCTTAACCGTATTACAAATGCGGTACAGACGATTGACGGTATGTATCCTGACGGCAGGTATGTCAGCTACTCGATTGTCAGCGCCGACAAATAAGGACAACAAAACAAACAAGAGATAATGAGACAATTAAAAATCACCAAGTCGATAACCAACAGGGAGAGCGCCTCTTTGGATAAATACCTTCAGGAGATAGGTCGTGAGGACCTTATCTCGGTGGAAGAAGAGGTTGAGCTTGCCCAGCGAATAAAGAAAGGTGACCAGGAGGCTCTTGAGAAGCTCACACGCGCCAATCTGAGATTCGTGGTGTCGGTTGCCAAACAGTATCAGAATCAGGGCTTGAGCCTTCCCGACCTTATAAACGAGGGTAACCTCGGATTGATACGAGCGGCGGAAAAATTCGACGAGACGAGAGGTTTCAAGTTTATCTCTTATGCCGTATGGTGGATTCGTCAGTCTATTCTTCAGGCGTTGGCGGAGCAGTCGCGAATAGTTCGTCTGCCCCTCAATCAGGTAGGCTCGCTCAACAAGATAAACAAGGCTTTGGCGAAGTTCGAGCAGGAGCATGAGCGCACCCCGTCGCCCGAGGAGCTGGCAACGGAGCTCGACATTCCCAAGGAGAAGGTTGCTGATACCCTCAGGGTATCGGGTCGTCACGTATCGGTGGACGCGCCTTTTGCGGAGAGCGAGGACAACAGTCTGCTTGACGTGTTGGTGAACACCGACTCGCCCAATGCCGACAAAGGTTTGATTAACGAGTCGCTTTCGACAGAGGTAGAACGTGCGCTCGCCACCCTCACAGAACGTGAGCGTGACATAATCAAATACTTCTTCGGAATCGGCTGTTCCGAAATGACCCTTGAAGAGATAGGCGAAAAATTCGGACTGACACGAGAGCGTGTACGACAGATTAAAGAGAAAGCGATACGCAGACTTCGTCACAACTCAAGAAGCAAATTACTGAAATCATACCTCGGCTAAGCCGATAAACAATAAAAAAGCGGTTTTAACCTTTATTTTTAGGTTAAAACCGCTTTTTTGTTGTTTGTCGGTTTAGTACGAGGTATGATTTCAGCAATTTGCTTCTTGAGTTGTGATGAAGTCTGTGTATGCTTTCTCTTTAATTTGTCGTACACGCTCTCGTGTCAGTCCGAATTTTGCTCCGCAGGCTCTCCGAGGGGACTCCCGACGGGCGCTTTCAGCGGGAGTTACTTTGTCCCTCGACAAAGTAACCAAAACGAGGGGGCACAGCCCCTTTTGACCATGTCATCGTCATTTGGTTCAATGTCTTTGGAAAGTCGGCATCGTAACGCGCCTTTGCTATAATGTTATGGTACAATTAAGTGCAAAAGGAATCTATAAATAAAAATATGCGAAAAAGAACGAATTGAACTAAGTTAAATCAAATAAAGCAAAACTAAATCAAACCAAACAAAACCAAACCAAACCAAACAAAACTAAACTAAACTAAACCCATAGAAAATAATAGGAAATGACGGGGTACGCTATCCAACTTGTGGATAACGAAAGTAAATAGATTGTTTTATCTGATTAGTGAGCGTTGAGTTCGTTACGGTATTCAGAGAATATCTTGCTTTTCGATACGAAACCCTGATATTTGCCCTCTGATGAGAGGACGGGTAGATTCCATGCTCCGGAACTGTCGAATTTGCTCAAAACGTCGCTTACGGGTTCGTCTATCGTGATTGTCTCGGGTGGGGTAGTCATGTAGTCGGATACGTGATTTTTGTTGTACAGGTCACGGTTGAACATGTCCGCCCTTATTTCGTCAAGAGTGACTACTCCGACAAGGTGTCGTGCCTCGTCAACGACGGGGAAGATGTTGCGGCGGCTCGTCGAGACAACCTCTACCATGTCGCCGAGCGTCATCTCTTCGTGAACGGTTGAAAAGTCGTCCTCTACCAGCTTGGCAAGGTCTATGAACAGCATGGAACGCTCCGAGCTGAGTGCGGTGAAGTCTCCTTTCATTACAAGGTCACGCGTATAGACAGAGTAGGGAGAGAAATAATATGATATGGCGAACGACATTGCTGAAACAAGCATCAGGGGCACGAAAAGACGATATCCGCCCGTTATCTCCGCGATGAGGAAGACAGCGGTGAGAGGCGAGTTCATTGCGCCTGACATTACTCCCGCCATACCTACAAGCGTAAACGACACGACAGGCAGGTTCAGTCCGAATATGGCGTTCAGAAGATTGGCGAGAAAGTAACCTGCGAACGCACCCATAAAAAGAGAGGGCGCGAACGCACCGCCGACACCGCCTGCGGCATTGGTACACGCCATCGCTATCGACTTAAAGCACATGATTGCGGCGCTGTATGCCAACAAAACCCATATGTTGTCACGCAAAGAGTAGAACAGCGTGTTGTTGAATAGCGTGTCGGTGTCACGACCTATGAGCAACGATATGATGTTGTAGCCCTGACCGTAAAGCGGCGGAAGCAGGAAGATAAGCAGACCGAGAACCGACCCGCCGAAAATCCATTTCTTATATTGTTTGTCTATTTTTTTGAATGTGCGTTCGATATATGCCGAACTCGCTATCAGGTAGTACGCCACAAGACCGCAGAACAGCCCGAGAATGACATAATAGGGCATTTCGTCTATCGAGAGCAACGTGTCTCCGTAACCTACGGTGAAGACAGGCTCGAAACCGTTGAGGAAATATATGAGTGTCGTACTGGTTACGGCAGAGATAAGTATCGGTATTATCGAAAAGAGGTTGACATTGAGCATCAATACCTCCAGAACGAATATCACACCCGCTATCGGAGCTTTGAATATGGCGGCAAGAGCCGCGGCTGTTCCGCATCCGAGCAATATGGTAGTGTTACGGTAGTTCATCCTGAAAAAGCGACCGATATTCGAACCGACCGCCGCGCCCGTCATAACCATAGGCGCCTCGGGTCCGACCGAACCCCCGAACGCTATGGTAGTTGCACCCGCCACTATGGAAGAGTAGGTGTTGTGCCCTTTGAGCTTTGAGCCGGAGTGCGTTATGGCATACAGTACACGGGTGACACCGTGACTGATGTTGTCTTTGACTATGTATTTGACGAAAAGAGTTACCAGAATTATACCTATGACAGGCATCACCAGATAAAGAATGTTGACCGACTCGGCGTTTACCAGCTCCGACAGCCATTTACGCATGGTTTCGACGATATGTTCGAAAGCGTATGCCGCCAAAGCCGAGACGATACCGACAACAAACGCGACGGCTATCATCAGCTGTCTGTCAGACAATCTTTTGGCTTGTCTGATAAGATAGCGGTGGAGTACCGTCAGGTCGTTGTTTATTTTTCTGATGAAGTTCATGCGACAAATTTAATAAATTTGGCGTGAAGTGGAAATATTATGATTGCAATATGAGTCTGTAATGATTACCGTCCGAAAAACTTTAGGTATAATACAAAAAGTTTTTCGGACGGTGTTACGTGAATTATTATGTTGATAGTCTTTTATCTCTTGTATAATATGATTATTGTTTATGCTCCTTGTCGGTTCGGTATTTTATGATGTCGGACACCGATACTATCGGGAAATCGTGTTTTGCGGCAAATTCTGTTATTTCGGGTAGTTTTGCCATTGTTCCGTCGTCGTTGGTCAGTTCGCACAGAACGGCGTATGGTTCGAGTCCTGTGAGTTTCATGAGGTCAACGCTTCCCTCTGTGTGCCCCTCTCTTTCAAAAACGCCGTTTTCTCTCGATATGAGCGGGAAAACATGACCCGGACGTGACAGCTCTTCGGGGCGGCATCCTTTTGAGACGGCTTTGTGTATCGTTGTTACCCTGTCCGCCGCCGATACTCCCGTGGTAACGCCCTCAGCTGCCTCTATCGAAACCGTGAAATTGGTGCCGTAATGGCTCGTGTTGTTATCGACCATTGGCGAGAGACCGAGTGACGCCGCTTTGGACGGAGTAAGACAGAGGCATACGATTCCGCTGCAAAAACGTATCATCAGTGCCATATCCTTTACGTCTATCTTCTCTGCGGAGAAGATAAGGTCTCCCTCGTTCTCCCTATCCTCATTATCGACAAGCAGAATCCCTTTCCCGTTTTTAAGAGCCATTACGGCATCTTCTACACGTTTATTATAGTCTCCTTGTAATTTGCATGATGTTTTTGTAGTCATGGTTTTGTTTTTTATTGATTTTATATCGGTATTGATTTTATATCGGTCTGTAATAGTACAAATGTAGCTGTTTGAGATGCGCGTTTGTGATGCTATTTTTGCGTTATTATGTGTTATATTTGCATAAAGGTATTTTAATGTTTACTCTTTTGTTTGAGTATATGTCTGGCTATGAGTGGAGCTAAAATATTGTACCGTAAGATAATTCATGGGACGGGGCACTCGTTCAGTTATTTTCGTATGCCTTTTGTTTTCCCGCTGCATACACATGGGGATTATGAGCTGATTTTCATGCGTGAGGGTAGCGGATTGCAGTTTGTTGGAAATTCCGTAAGACGTTATAAAAAAGGTGATTTGGTTTTAATCGGTTCGGATGTGCCGCATCTGCATCTGTGTGATTCAGTGAGGAACGGTACTCATGAAAATATCGGGTCATGCGAGATTTTGCAGTTTCCTGCCGACATATTTCCCGAACGCATGGGCGATATTCCCGAATATTCGCATATATATTCCCTGTTGCGTAAAAGCAGACAAGGTGTGTTTTTTACATCTGACGAGATTGTGGGCAAAGCGGTGCGCATGATGCGGAAAATGGAGAATAAAAACGGTATTGAAAGGATTACGTCGCTTCTTGTGATGCTGGAGTTGTTGGGAATGACGGATGAGTATGGGGTGGTTTCCGCTTCTGACACCGCCGATGCGGTTGATTCTGTTATCGGTAGAAATAAAACGGGTTTGGACCCTGTTGAGTTGGTCTGTCGCTATCTGTCAGCCGATTTTTCAAAAAAAATGTCTCTTGAGAGGATTGCTGAGCGGGCGGGAATGAATTCATCTTCGTTATGCCGTTGTTTCAAACGTAAAACGGGTAAGACTATTTTTGAATATCTTACGGAAATAAGAGTGGAGCAGGCGTGTCGTCTGTTGAGAACCACGGACAGAACCGTCTCGCAGATAGCCTATGATGTCGGGTTCGGTAACATTTCGCATTTCAACAAATCGTTTCGCGGGGTTACGCGTCAGACACCGTCAGAATATAGGCGTAACATTCTTTTGTAGGAAACTGTATGAATGTTGTCTTGGATAGAATAAAATAAAATAAAAAAATGGATTATGACAATTTGCCATAATCCATTTTTTATACCTTAAATAAGGTTATTTGTTTTCTGATTCTTTGATGTGGTTTATCGCCGCTTCTACCAAATCGTACATCGGGTAGGTGATGAAATAGTAGGCGTTGTTTTCAAGCGGCGTGTTGTTCAGAATGTTGCCCAAAAGCGAACATCTGATTATCAGCTCTTCGGATACGCTTGTTATCTTGTTGGTCTGAACACCTTTCTTTCTTGCGTATTCCATGAAGTCGCGATAGATGTCGTTGCCGTTTTCAGCCACAAACTCCTGCACCTGGTCGAGAGTCTTTATCTCTGAAAGCTCTTTGCGGTGGCTGTCTGTGTATCTGAGCGCATAATTGAAAATCATGTTGTTGCGCGAGATTTTGATAAGCGGTTTGCTTATCGCCGTAGTGTCCCATGGAACGAAGATGTCGGGGATGATACCGCCGCCGCCATATACAACCTTGCCTTTGGGCGTCACATATTTGAGCGAGTCGTTGTGGGGTATGCTGTCTGCCGATATCAGTTCGTTGTTCATCATGCGCTCGATTATGTCGGCGTTGTAGTCGTGTCCGTCATTGTAGGGACGCTGTATGCAACGGCCTGTGGGCGTGTAGTAGCGGGCTATCGTGAGGTTTACGGTAGAGCCGTCGTCGAATGCTATCTGTCGCTGAACGAGACCTTTACCGTAAGAGCGGCGACCGATTATCGTACCTATGTCGTTGTCCTGCAAGGCTCCCGCGACAATTTCGCTCGATGAAGCCGACGCTTCGTCGATGAGAATGGATACATCGGTACCGATAAGTATCCCGCTTCCGTCGGCGACGGATGTCTCACGTTTTGTCGAACGTCCTTCCGTATAAACGATGCAAGCTCCGCGAGGCAGGAACTCGTTGGCTATCAATATCGCCTGATCGAGATAACCGCCCGGGTTAGCCGAAAGGTCGAAGATAAGGTGAGTCATGCCTTTTGCCTGAAGCTCTTTCACAGCCTTGACAAATTCGTCGTGCGAGTTACGTGAGAACTGCAACAACTTGATGTAGCCGATATTGGTATCGACCATGAATGAGGCTGTCAGACTGCTGACGTTTATTTTGTCACGGGTGACTTCGATGTTCATTATGCTGTCCGCTCCCTGACGCTCGATGCCGAGACGTACTTTCGTGCCTCTCTTGCCTCGTAACATCTTCACGATGTCGAGCTGGGGAACGCCTTTACCCGCGACTGTCGAGTCGTTTATCTCGATAATGCGGTCGCCGGGGATGATGCCGACCTTCTCGGAGGGTCCTCCTGTTATGATATTCTGGATGATGATTGTGTCGGTAGCCATGTTGAACACCACACCGATACCGTCGAACTGACCGTCCAGAACTTCAGCGGACTCTTTGGCGGTGGTGGGGGGCATATATACCGAGTGGGGGTCGAGTTTTGCGAGAATTTTGGGTATGAATTCCTCTGTGAGGGTATCTATCAATACCGAATCCACATATTGATTGTCAATCATGTAGAGCATCTTAGAGAGTTTGTTGCTTCCCTCGTCGATTCTCGTTATGTTTATGGTTTTCGGGCTTACCACACCTTGTTTGCTGAGGAACATGCCGATACCGATACCCACAACCACGGCAATGGCGAGCATCAGCGGCACGGTGCTGTAACCTCTTTTTTTCGTCTCTTCCGTCATGATAAATATCTTTTATAACAAATCGTATATTTTTTCGAGACCTACGGCTCTGGAACCTTTAACCAGTACCACGGAATCTTTTATAGGCTTGAACGTAAGTTCTTTTCGCAGTTCTTCGACAGAGTCGCAAAAAACGCCATTTTTACCTTTATCCATGCCTTTGAAGTTTTCTCCGACAAGGAAAAATCTGTCGAGCTGCATCTCTTTGAGTCTGTCAACCAATTTTTTGTGCTCTTCGGCGGAGTATGCTCCGAGTTCGTTCATCTGTCCCGCTATCACCACCTTTTTACCCGCTCTTTCGTCGAGTGCGCGCAACGCGCTTTCGAAGCTCGAAGGATTGGCGTTGTAGCTGTCGGCGATGACGCTGTTGCCTGACGCGCTCTCTATTATCTGCGAGCGGTTGTTCTGCGGAACATACTCCTCGATAGCCTCGACAGCCTCGCCGAGTTCAATTCCGAGCTTTTTGCCTATGGCTATCGCGGATATGATGTTGTACTTGTTGTAACCGCCTGTGAGTTTCGTTCTTATGGGACGGTAGAAGTCGGGCAGTTTTACCGACAGTGTTCCGTCCTCCTCGGTGGTCGCCTTTACGCCTTTGACAGAGTAGGGTATGCTCTTTACGTTTATGCGTGACTGCACCATTTCGGAGATTGTCTTGTCCTCCGCCAGGTAGAAGAATAGTTTTCCCCCGCCACGAAGAGCGTCTATGAGCTCGCCTTTGCCTTTGCGTACGCCTTCGGGACCTCCGAAGCCGTCGAGGTGGGCGTTGCCGATATTGGTTATTACGCCCATGTCGGGTTCACAGATTGCGCAGAGTTGTTTTATCTCTCCCTTATGCGATGCGCCCATCTCTATGACCGCCACTTCGCAATCTTCGGGCATCGAAAGGAGTGTTACGGGTACGCCTATGTGGTTGTTGAGGTTGCCCTGTGTCGCCCACACCTTGAATTTCTTTGCCACGATTGCGGCGGTAAGCTCTTTTGTGGTCGTCTTGCCGTTGCTTCCGGTTATTCCTATAACCTTGGGGTTGACACGGCGTCTCCACGACAGAGCCATTCCCTGTAATGCCGCGAGAGTGTCGGTAACGGTGAAGATTCGGCTGTCGTCGGAATCTTCATATATGTCGTTCTGGGTAACGACATAGTCGGCTCCATCTTCGAGAGCCTCTCTTATGAAATCGTTACCGTCGAAATTTTCGCCTTTCAGTGCGATGAACATGACCTTGCGTCCGTCAGCTTTGAGACCCTTTATCGCCCTGCTGTCGGTTGTGAGAGTGCAAGCGCCGTTGTTCTTCAGTTTGTTGACAAGTATGTCGTAGTCGCGTATCATATCTCTATTTGCGCTGTTTGATGTCTTTTATGCGTAATTGGGGTTTTACCTCTCCCCTGTAATTGTTCTCGACAACCGAGTAGCAGATGTCGAACAATCCTCCGTTGAGTACATGAGAGGCGTGATGAGCCTGTGAGAAGGCTATCGCCGAAATTGGTGTTGTCGAGCCGTTGGCGATTACATCCATTTTCAGATGTTCGAGCGAGCTGCCGACACGTCTGCCGTGTCCGTAGTCGCAGACAAAGTCTGTTCTGAAAGTGGGTGCGGGGTTTCCGGGGCCGAAAGGCTGGAAACGGCACAGCACCTCTCTGAATTTTGGAGTAATGTCATCGAGCGACAGATAGGAGTCGATGTTTATCTGTGGCACGAGCATATCGGGTTCGATATGTTCCTCGACATACTTCTCAAAGCGTCGTTTGAACTCTTCGAGATTTTCGGGACGCATTGTGAGACCCGCTGCGTAGGTGTGTCCGCCGAAGTTTTCCATAAGGTCCGAGCATGACTCTATCGCCTGATAGAGGTCGAATCCCGGAACGCTGCGTGCCGAACCTGTTATGAATCCGTTGGACATTGTCAGCACCACGGTGGGGCGGTAATATTTCTCTATTAGCCTTGAAGCGACGATTCCGACGACCCCTTTTATCCATTTGGGATTGTATATGACCGTGCATTTACGGTTCTCAAAACCAGGAGTCTCCTCGACGATTTTCTGCGCCTCGGAAGTTATCGTCCTGTCAATCTCTTTTCGGTCGGTGTTGCAGGTGTCGATGATGTTGCCGTATTTGAGTGCCTTCTCATCGGTGTTGGAGATAAGCAGTCGCACGGCGTTATATCCGCCCGAGCGTACCGTACCGTCCTCCGCCTCCGAAATCATTCGTCCCGCGGCGTTGATGCGCGGGCCTATCTTGAAGACAATCTCGTCTATGGTGATATTATGCTTCTCGAGACCGCAAATCTTTATTATCGAGCGCAGACCCTTGCTCGGATTGTGGTTGAGGCGTATCAGACCGTAGTAAGCCAATATCCTGTTCTCTCCCGTGAGCGGAACGATGTCCGATGCTATCGAGACAGCCACATAGTCGAGCAGCGACTCTACCAGCGACTTGTCGATATTGTATCTTGACGCATATGCCTGTATCAGCTTGTAACCGACGCCGCAACCCGAAAGTTCTTTGAACGGGTATTTGCAATCGACTCTTTTGGGGTCGAGGACAGCCACCGCATCGGGTATTGTCTCTCCGGGGAGGTGGTGGTCACAGATAATGAAGTCGATACCCGCATTTTTTGCGTATGCGACCTTGTCTGTCGCCTTGATGCCGCAGTCGAGCGCGATAATCAATCCTACCGAGTTTTCGGCAGCATAGTCGATGCCTTTTGTAGAGATACCGTAGCCCTCTGTGTATCTGTCGGGGATATAAAAAGAGATATTTTCCGCACCTATCGAGGTGAGAAAAGAGTACATCAACGCGACCGCAGTGGTCCCGTCAACGTCATAGTCGCCGTAAACCATGACTTTCTCACCCGTGGTCACAGCCTGTCTGATACGAAGAACGGCACGCTCCATGTCCTGCATGAGGAAAGGGTCGTGAAGCTCCTCCAATAGCGGAGAAAAGAACCTTTTGGCAGCCTCTACCGAGTCGATGCCTCTTTGTATCAGCAGATTTGCGAGCACCGGCGGTATGTCTAATTTCGACGCCAGCTCTTGTGTCTTGCTTGCCGGACAGCTGTCGGCAAGAAGCCACTTTTTTTCTGCTATCATATATGTTTTTTTATTTTATTTCTATCCCAAAAACGTTCTCCATCTCCTCGACGAAACACGTTTTAACGCGGCTCATATCAACGGGTGCGCCCGTGAGCTCCTGCATTGAGGTAGCCCCGCGGTCGGTAAATCCGCACGGGTTGATGAACTCGAAAAATTTGAGGTCGGTGTTTACGTTAAGCGCGAATCCATGCATCGTCACAAAGTGCGACGCTTTCACGCCTATGGCGCAAATCTTGCTTTTTGTAGCACCCTTTTTACACCATACGCCCGTGGCACCCTGCCAACGTTCGCCCTCTATGCCCCAATGGGCAATGGTCTTGATGACACTCTCTTCGAGGAGGAAGATATAATCTTTGAGCGAAATCTTCAACCTCTGCAAATCGATGATTGGATAACCCACGAGCTGACCGTATCCGTGGAATGTGATGTCGCCGCCGCGATCTGTTCTGAAGAAAGTGGCGCCAATCTTTTTCAACATCTCGTCGCTGATGAGCATATTCTCGCTCTTGCCGTGAGCTCCGAGAGTGTAAACGTTAGGATGTTCGCAGAACATAAGTGTTCCGCCGCAGTTGCGCTCGGCAATCAGACGCTCGAAAATCTCTTTCTGAGCGTCCCACGCGTTACCGTATTCGATAATGCCTCTGTCGTCGAGTCTCAACTGTTCCATTTCATTACGTCTTCAAGGCCCTTTTTATTGTTTTTGTTCGGCGTTTTTCGGCTTTAGAGCCTCTTCCGCCATATATGACGAACGAACCATCGGTGCGCTCGCCACAAAATCGAATCCCATTTTTTCGGCCTCCTGTTTGTAGCGGGCGAAAGTGTCCGGATGAACATATCTGTCGAGGCGGTGATGTTTGAGCGTCGGTTGCAGATATTGTCCTATCGTCACAATCGAACATCCCGTTTCACGCAGTCTTCTTAGTGTCTCCAGCACTTCGTCGTCGCTCTCTCCCAGTCCGACCATAAGTCCGCTTTTGACCCTCGCGCCCTTTTTGGCGAGATATTCGAGCACCCGCATCGAGACATCATATCGTGCGCGTGAACGAACCAGCGGCGTGAGTCTTTCGACCGTCTCGATGTTGTGTCCGATGATGTCGGGATTTGCGTCGAGTATCACGTCGAGCAGTTCTTCTCTGCCGTCGAAGTCGGGGATGAGCACCTCTATCGTAGTCGAGGGATTGACGCGTCTTATCTCGCGGATTGTCTTCGCCCAGTGAGCCGCGCCTCCGTCGGGGAGGTCGTCACGGTCAACCGATGTGATGACGCAATGTTTCAGTCCCAAATCCTGTACCGACAGAGCCACGTTTTCGGGTTCTTTTTCATCGAGCGGCATGGGACGACCGGTCTTTGTGGCGCAGAAGCGGCATGAACGGGTGCATATGTCACCGCCTATCATGAACGTGGCTGTGCCTCGCGCCCAGCATTCGCACTGGTTGGGGCATTTTCCGCTTGTGCAGATTGTGTGAAGCATACCCCTGCGGATAGTCTGCCCTGTCTTGGCGTATCCGTCGGTGTGTGAGAGCCTTATTTTAAGCCACTCGGGTTTGCGGGGAATATCTTTATGCTCCATTTTTTACTGCTGTGAATAATCGGGACGCATCGTTTTTAGGGAGATATGCTTAAAAAAAGCCTCCGATTCGATTACATCTCCGCAAAATTAACTAAAAAAAATCTAATTTGCCAATAGTTTTTGCAATAACAACCCACTTATCCGAATAATATTTTTACATAGCCCCGCAGGGTGTCCTAATTGGCGTTTTCTATGTTTGCGATTGTGTAAAACGACAAAATTCCGACACGTAACGGTTGTGCGTGTCGGAATTTTGTCGTTTTGTTTATTATTATGCGTTATTTGTTAAGTAGAGTAATTCTTAATGCTCGTTTTTACGCCATTCGTTCAGCTACCGCTTCAGATATGTCGATAACTCTCACTTTAGCGTTTCGTTCGAGACTTTTCTTACACATCGGGCAAGATGTCACGATGCACTCTGCGCCGGTCGATTCGAGCTCTCTGTCTGTTGTGGCGGCAATCTTGTTACGTTCTTCGAGTGACAGACCGAGATGTGCCAGCGAGCCTCCGCAACATAGTGAGTCAGCCTTACTGCGCGGCGGTTCGACGAGTGTGCCGATACGGTCGATGACCAAGCGCGGTTCGTCGTATATTCCGAGTCCTCGACCGAGTTCGCACGGGTCGTGATAGGTGAGTGTGCCTCTCTTGTCGAGACCGTTGAGAACGCCGCTCTCCATAAGTTCAGCCATAAACTGACTGTGGTGTATAATCCTTATTCCTTTGAGCTGGTAATCCTCTTTGAATGTCCTCAAGCATATCGGACATGATGTTACGAGAGTGTCGATACCTGATTCGACGAACATCTCTTCATTATGTTCGCGCATCTTGTCCGCCGCCTCGATGTTACCCGCCATTTTCTGCGGTCTGCCGCAACATACGCCCTCTTCGGCATCCATGAACCATATGTTGAGGCCGCATTTGTCTGCAATTCGTTTCATCGACTCACCGACAGACGGCGTTAGTCGTCCCATGCAACCCGAGAAAAAGCCTATTTTCGAGTTTGCAAGCGGCATGTCTATGTTCGAGGTATATCCATAGTCGAATCTGTCGAATTTCTCTCGCAGGTTGCGACGGACGGATATTCTGATTGTGTCGAGCTCTATCCCCACGGGACACATCCTCTGACACCGTCCGCAGAGCAGACAGCTGTCCGCTTTTGCTATTGTCGCGCCTCCCTCTCTCTCGTCACGGAGCAGATAGACCGACTGCGTGTCGCAAGAGATGTTGTTCTCAGACAGCGGGCAGGGGTCGATACATATACCGCATCTTGAGCAGGCGGCTCTTTGCAGTTTGGTGAATGTCGTGGCGCGCACATTGGCTCTCACCTTGAAACTACGCAAAAACACGAGCGGAATTTCAGCGAATATGTGCAGGTATCGCGATATGGGCACGCTTATGAAAAAGAGTCCCAGCGCGGTCGAATAACACCACCACATCGTCTCGTTGATGTAAGGCAGAGTCTTTGACGGAAATATCGCCGCGAGCAGATATCCCAGCGACCCTGTCAGGAACGAGCCGCTGTCATATATCGCCGAGTTGAAGCTCTCCGCGAGCAGACGCAACGGGAATATGCACCACAACGCCGAGAGGGCGAGTTTATCGCCGAGTGTGTGGGTCGTAGCCCGTTTCATGCCGTACATCGACGGTCTGAAACGTTTTATCACCGCCGCAGCGAGACCTGAAAGGACGAACAGCAGCAGCGCGTCCATTATCACGCCCAACGCCCCAACATGAGCGAACGGGAAATATTTTCTGAAAAATACATCGACATATATCGGAATCACGGGGCTGTCGAGATAGAGTAGCGCCTCTATCTTTCCGAAGACAATCAGCAGAAACCAGCCGAAAGCCAGCGAGGTGTGCATATACCACAGTCTGCCGTTCACCCTGCCTATACGCAGGTGCAGCAGACACTCCCTGAACGCCTCCCATAGAGCTTTGAAAGTTGCGACGCTGAAAATGTTTTTCATTATCAGCCTCTTGTCGCTCTTGGGCAACGCAGAAATCCACGATATGAACTTCGTCCACATAACGGAGAAGAGTACAGCCACTCCGATAATGAACGGTATGATGAAAGGCTCGAAATAGAGATTTGCCATTTTCGATTCGGGTTTTTACGCTATTGCGGTAGCAGTCGGCAGAGTGCCGCGATGACACCCCTTGTGTTGACTCCTCTGGGGCATTGAAGCACGCATTTGCCGCATAACATACATTTGTCCAACTCTTTGCGCAGTGTTGCGATGTCGCCCCTTCTCGCCAGGAGGTGCGTTTTCCTGAAATTATAGTCTGTGAAAGCGCCGGCGGTACAGGTGGCGGTACATGAGCCGCAGCCTATGCACAACGACCATGAGGGAACCTCACGCATGACCTCCTCGGCAATCGAAAGGTCGTTTTTGTCGAGGTCTATCGCCCTTTTGGTGTTTATGGTGTAGCCAAAATTCTTCATCATGACAGCGTGTTGATGTATTCGCTCACGTCCATTGCCGCTTTCACCGCCTCGGACATGCTCTCACCCACATTCTTTGGTCCTGTCGCCGTTCCAGCCACAAATACCCCCTCTACGGATGTGCGTGTCGCGTTCTCGAAGCAGTCCATTCCTTTCAGGAAACCGTCGGGCGACACCGTGATACCCAACTCCGAGGCGAACTTGGCGTTGAGTGCGGGAGCCTGTTTGCCCACGAGAAGAACGAGCATATCGACGGTCAGTTTCAACGGTCTGCCCGCCAAAGTGTCTTCGGCTTTGATTCTGACACCTGAGTCTATCGTGCCGCTACACTCCGATATACGTCCTCTGATAAAGTTTATTCTGTATTTCTCCTGTGCTTTGGTGTAGAGTTCCTCATATCCGGAACCGAACATCCTCATGTCCATGTAGAAGTTATAGACGTTGCAGTCGGGGTAGAGTTCTTTTATCTCCATGGCCTGTTTTACGCCTGTTATGCAGCAGACTCTCGAGCAGTGGCAGTTACCCACCTGTCTGTCTCTCGACCCTACGCAATGGAGAAACGCCACGGAGCGCGGAGCCTTACCGTCGGCGCATACCACACGACCCTCCTTGAACATCTCTTCCAAATCGACGGATGTTATGACGTTGGGATAGATTTTGTATCCGTACTCCTCTTTTCGTGTTGCGTTGAAGAGGTCGAATCCTGAGGCTATTATCACCGCCTCCGCCTCGTAACTGTTACCGTCGGTTGTCGAGACCTCTATTTTACCCTCGTTACGGGCAATTTCTGACACCTCGCAGCAGAGCAGTGTCCTGATGCCGAGTTCCGAAATTTGTCCCACGAGCGATTCGACCACCTCTTTTGCGGGGGTCTGCGAGGGGAAAAGTCTGTCCCAACGGCATAGTTTGCCGCCGAGGTTTATGTCTTTCTCAATCAGCAAAGGGGTCATACCTTGTTTCTTGAGGGTGATTGCCGCCTGCATCCCCGAGACGCCTCCGCCAATCACTATTACGCGTTTTGCCGCCATCTGTCTGAATTAGTTACAGCCCGCAATCGGTCGGGCGAGATATGTATTTACCGTTGTTACCCAAAAATTTATGTGATTCGTCGTAGTCGATGTCGAGCTTCATGAGCAGCGGCTCGACAGACACCTGATGCATCTGCATACCCAAGTCCCACGGGTCATATCCGAGCACCAGTCCCGCCATCTCCTCGTAGCTCAACACGGGGATACCGTGACCGTCGGCGCCGTAGGTGACCCCTTCCATCTGTTGGATTGCATACTGCCATTTGTCGAGGAACATGGTGCAACCCGGACAGTTGGCAACGATGAAGTCGGGCTTGTAAGGCGCCATTGATTCGAGCTTCTGACGTGAGTTTGCCACGGGCGCGCCCCTGTTTGCCTGAACGAGGTAGTTCCTGAAACCGAAACCGCAGCAGTGACGTCTTTCGGGATAATCTACAACCTCACCGCCCCAGCTCTCGACCATGCCAGCAAGGACATACGGAAACTCCGAACCGCCGATACCCGCTGTCGGGAAAATCTTGGCGTAGTGACAGCCTATATGCTCCACAACCTTTAGAGGACGACCCGTAACGCTGTTGACGAGCTTTTTCTTCGCCTTAGCCGCAATCCTGTCACGGAAGTGGAATATGAGGTCGGAGCTGTGAACAACGCATTCGGGCTTGACGAAATCGCGCCCCGTCGCTTTTTTGAGGTTGTCATGCGTCTTTTCTTCCAGTTCGGGGAAGTGGTGCCACATCGAGAGAATCTCGGTGTAGAGACCGAACGATGTTATGCACGACGATACCATGTTTTTGTACCCCGCCTCGTTCATGAGCGAGAACTGTCTCGCCACAACCGTCATAATCGTCTCCAAAGGCACAATGTCGGAGTGATACCCGATACCCGTACAGCTTGTGTGCTTCGCGTCGTCGAACACATCGACACCCAAGTCGTCTTTAAGTATCTTCAGAAAAGCGGCCTCCGAACCTGGAAAAAAGTTCTGGCGGATGCAGCTTCTGGCATAGTAGAAATTATCGTCGGGTATTGTTTTCTGATATTTTTCCCAAGAGCTTCTCTTCATGGTAATGTTTTTTGTCAGACAATTAGGAGTTTAGAGCGTATGGCTGCCGTCGTTTGCGGTATAGACCAGCTCCATGTATTCGTCCGTGGCTCGCAGTTTGCCGTCAACCGTTTCCGCCATGCCCTGTTTTTGTGCTTCGGCGGCGGAGTAGTCTTCAATCATGTTGAAGAAGTCGGTTCCTCCCGTCGTGTCGAAAATCTTACGTATCTCGTTCAGAGATTCCTCGTCTATTCGACGCATCGCGCCCGACTTGTCGGTATCATATCCCGCGTCAAATCTCGAAAAGACATCTTTGACGTTGTTATACACCCACTCCCACACGGGACCCTGTTCGGGATGTTTGTCGGGGTCTATACGTGTCGGGTGTATGCAATAGCCCAGGTCGAGTATATTCTGTCCGATAGTACGTTTTATTGCAAGTTGCTGACGACCTTTTTCGCTTTTCACAAAAAGACCTGTTTTCTGTGACAGCGTTCGGAGCGACTGTATCACATATCCGGGTGTATTGACACGCGGACATCTCGGGCGGCATGACATACACTCTCCGCAGTACCATATTGTGTCGGAAGAGAGCAGCTCTTCGATTGCTCTGTCGCTACCGTTCTGGACGATGTCCATGATTTGTCTGGGGTCGTAGTTATAGAACTCCGCGGAGGGGCACACGGCGGTGCACATTCCGCAGTTCATGCAGGCGTTCATCCCTTCGATGAACCTCACGTCTTGTTTGAGCAGGTCGAAATATTTACCCATTACTTCAAGTTTGTTGCAAAATTACATCAAACCTCCCACCCCCCACATACTCTAATTACCTATTTTAAGGTACGCATAAATACCTAAAAAGAATAATCGTCGGAATATACCTACAGACTCTACGAGGAGAGATACAGCTCTTTTTGACCATGTCACTCCCATTTGCTCCATTATCGAAGTAAACACTATGATTTGTGATATATACAGAAAACGATGGTACCAGTGAAGATACCATCGTCTAAAAATTATTTCATTTATACAATTAATTATTTCTTACACATCTAATATTATGTCCTAACTTCTTCTCATATTTGCTAGATGGAGTGATACTATTATTAGAGAAATACATACGATATCCATAATCTGAATCATATTGTGTAGAAGACCAATAGTAGCCAGTAGTTCCTGGAGTACCAAGAGCTCCTGAAGTATGGCTGCGATAACCTACAGCAGGAAACTCTAATGTTATTGAGGGTGCTGTTTTACTTGTAAGTATCAAATAACCATAATTAGAGGCACTCCAATTTGTTCCTTTGTCTGAATAAGAGATATTTGTATTCGTTAAAAGTGAAATAAATTGATCTAATGTCGGAACATGATAACCCTCAGGACATGGATCATTTTCTATTGTCCAACTTATATCTGACGGTGTTGATTTATTCCAGCCATCTACCAAATATCCCGTACTTTCCCATGATTTAGCCCTCTGTCCCATTGATATATTTTGCCTAAAGATTTTGTCTTTATAGGATCATCCGTACATTCAGATGGTAATTTTGTGGCAAATGTTGTAGTTCCTTCCAATCTGCTTTTACCCAAATTATACTTCATCCACTCAACGCCTCCGATATTGACTGTTGAAAAAGGATTAAAATCACATTCTTGTGTGACTGTAACTTGAATAGTTGTCCCTTTATAAATAATGTTAATACTAGTATTGGGTCTTGGTTTCCCTGTGTCGTTCTCTGCTGTTGTTTTTATAATAACTTTATTGCCAGATACACTAACCATAAACCAATTACTACTTTTAGGATAAACAGTTAATCCACTTGATATTGTCCCATCGTTTGTAGTTCCAACTATAACTGTCGCTGTTTGATTAGGCTGACCTGTCTCAAATCCAATAAATGCAGGATTCAGTGTAAGTTTTACAGGTGTTTGACTTACTGTCGCAGTAGCTCGGTTTACACCGTCTCGACCTTTCAATGTTATTGTGGCACTCGATGTCTCTTCATTGAATGTCAATGTCGATTTGAACGCAACTTTAAAGGTTCCCGCCATAGAAAGTGAGCTGACGGCATGAGCAGTAGTATTCGAACTTGTTACATAATTACTTTCTAGAATATCCCATACAGAAGCCACAAATGTACCATTTGCCGACGCCAAGCCACCAATAACAGAATAACTGCTCTTATTTTCAACAAGAATACTTGTCTTTTTAGCTTGAATAACCGTAAATGAACATGCAACATTACCATCAATCGTTATGTCAAATGATGATGATATTTCGTTCGTTGTTGTATTTTCGGGAACGGTTAAGACAAATGAATAGGTATCGTTGCTACCTATCGGCTGTGACTTAATTTTTATCGCCGAGTCAGCTGTTTTGGAAACAACCTTAATACGTTCACTACTTGCGGGTGCAGAAGTCTTTATGTTGACCGTGTAGTCATACGCAACACTAAACGCTTTTAGTGTATTTGCCTCAAATACGGCAGGATTACCCGAACCGTATGTAACACTTTGTATCGTTGCTGTAAAGTTTGCAAGTTGTGTTACCGTAAATGACTGCGAAGTCGTATTTTGACTTTCAAGT
>CASDZP010000022.1 GCA_949285535.1 uncultured Alistipes sp. | reverse complement strand
TCTTACTAATAGACATTGACAAAGATAATGAAAAAAGCATAAAAAACAAATACTCTTTAATTTTCACAAAATTGGGTGTTATTTTTTGCTTTTCTGTTTTCAAATTTTCATTTCATCTTCGACAAGTTGGCAATCGTACCCCGTCACATTCTTTTTCTCCAAATTTGTTTTTTGAAGGTGATACGAACTTACGATGTTGACTTCGTAGAAGGTAATGAGCCAAATGAGTGTGACATGGTCAGAAGGGGCGTGCCCCCTCGTTTTGGTTACTTTGTCGAGGGACAAAGTAACGCCGTCGGCAGACCCCTCGGAGAGCCCCGCGGGAGCGGCTGTCGGCAGACCCAGCGGAGCGATTGTCGGGATATATAACGCTATCGCAAAGAGTCGCGAGCAATATCAATCGTATCTGCGTGAGAAGATTCGATTGATATTGCTTGTGACTCTTTAAGATAGCGTTTATACTCTTGTATATAGCGAGCGGTGGCGTCGGCGGCGTAGATGGTGCTGTCGGAGTGGTTCCATGCCAGGGGAAAACGGAATTTGGCAGGGGTGTAGGTGGTGTTGTAAACCCATTTGCGACTGTCGGACAGCTCGGTGCGGCCTACGAGGGTGAGACAAGACATCTCGTTGAGACGCTGTGAGGTCATGTCGAAGAAACGCCATTGCCCGTCTGCCCATATCTCTGTCCAATAGTGATAACCGTCATTGTCGGGCAGAGAGGCTACTCCTGCCATGCGGGCTGGTATGCCTGCGGCGCGTAACATCGCTATTGTCAGAATGGTGAGCGCGGGTTCGTCTCCGCCGCCTCGCTCCAATGTCTCAAGTGGTGAGCGGGAGATGGTGTCGGGAATGGCGGTTACGGTGAGGGCGCCTATGAAGTTGCGTATCGTGTCTATGGCGGCATAGACGGTCGGGGCGTCGGAGAGGCGGGGTGTGAGATTCTCTAATAGAGAGCCGCGCCACGCTTCACGTGACTCGTCTGCCGAGGAGTAGGGGAGTACACCCTCATAGAAAATGTCAAGAGGGAGAGAGGCGCACCACTTGTATGTCTCGCGAGCCTTGTAGGCGTTGTTGATGTTGTCAACAAGAACGGGACAGGGTATGGTGTCGATGTCCTGTCGGGGCATGTACGCCAACATGAAAGCCATCCCCTCGCGATAGTCTGGTGATATGGATTCCATCGCCTGCCTTATCTCGGCGGAACGGGAGGGTGAACATGCGGATAATGCCGATTTGGCGACGCTCTTGAACGGTTCAGAGACGCCTATATAAGGATTGCTGCACGAAATGAGCAGCAATCCGAATAAAAGTACTGATATTTTAGTCATTACAATTTATGCCTCTTGGGGGATGCCGAGAACGGCTACCGCTTTTTTCAGTCGGGCGACGCTCTCCTCTTTACCTATCGTTTCGATTATGTCGCTTATGCCCGGACCTTTGCTCTCGCCGACCAATGCCAGACGGAGCGAGTTCATCACCTGACCCATGGGAAGGGCGTTCTGTTCGATGTATTCGTGGATGAGCTTGTCAACAGCGGCTGCCGTTACGTCTGACGACGCCTCAAGCAGAGAGGCTATGGCAGATACGGCGGCGGGGTTGTTGTTTTTCCAGAATTTTTTTGTCGTCTTCTCGTCGTAGCTTTCGGGAGCCACAAAGAAGAAGTTGGAGAGGTCGTACAACTCGGTAAGGAGTGTGGCGCGCTCTTTTATCAGCGAGCAGACCTTGACAACCTCTTTTCTGTCCGCCTCGATATTGTGTGCTTTGAGCTGTGACGACAGAATATCGGCAAGAAACTCGTCGTCTTTCTTCTTGATATATTGGGCGTTGAACCATTTTGCCTTTTCGGGGTTGAAGCGTGCGCCCGACTTGCTTACGTTCTCGAGTGAGAAGCTCTCGATAAGCTCTTCCATGCTCATTATCTCGCGGTCGTCGCCGGGATTCCAGCCCATGAGTGCGAGCATGTTGATGAACGCTTCGGGCAGGTAGCCGTCTTCTCGGAAGCCTCGTGAGGTCTCGCCTGTCGGCGCTTTCCAGAGAAGGGGGAACACGGGGAAGCCGAGTCTGTCGCCGTCACGTTTGCTGAGCTTGCCGCCGCCTTCCGGTTTGAGCAACAGGGGCAGATGAGCAAAGGCGGGACGTGTATCTTCCCAGCCGAAAGCACGGTAGAGAAGCACGTGAAGGGGAAGTGACGGCAGCCACTCTTCGCCACGGATGACATGCGTTATCTCCATAAGGTGGTCATCGACGATGTTTGCCAAATGGTAGGTGGGCAGTTCGTCCGCCGCTTTGTAGAGAACTTTGTCGTCGAGGGTAGAGGTGTTTATTGTGACCTCGCCTCTGACAATGTCAACCATGTGTACGTCTTCGTTTTCGGGCATCTTGAAACGAATCACCCAGTTGTGACCGTTCTTTATTCTTTCCGCGACCTCGTCAGCGCTGAGGCTCAATGAGGTAGGCAGGGTAGTGCGCACCGAGTGGTTGTAGGCGAAAGTGCGGCCAGCCGCTTCGTGCTCTTTGCGTAACGCTTCGAGCTCCTCGGCGGTGTCGAACGCGTAATATGCCCATCCTTTCTCGACAAGTTCAAGTGCGTATTTGAGGTAGATTTCTTTACGCTCGCTCTGGCGATAGGGGGCGCAGGGACCTCCGACAGAGACACCCTCGTCAATCTTTATGCCGCACCATTTGAGCGACTCTATGATATAATCTTCCGCTCCGGGTACGAAACGACCCGAGTCAGTGTCCTCTATTCGCAACAGGAAGTCACCGCCGTGACGACGGGCGAAAAGGTAGTTATAGAGGGCGGTTCTCACACCGCCTATGTGAAGCGCGCCCGTGGGTGAGGGAGCGAAACGAACTCGTACTCTTCTTTCTGACATGGTGTTATGTTTTTGAGTCGTGATTGTTGTTGTTATGCGGACTTTCGGTCGTGTAATCAGACGTTGAATCTGAAGTGCATGATGTCGCCGTCCTGAACGACATACTCTTTGCCCTCGACGCCTATTTTGCCCGCCTCTCGGCATGCCGCCTCTGAACCTAAGGTGACATAATCGTCGTATTTTATCACCTCGGCACGGATAAAGCCTCTCTCGAAGTCGGTGTGGATGATACCTGCCGCCTGTGGCGCTTTGGTGCCTTTGGTGTATGTCCACGCACGTGTCTCGTCGGGACCCGTGGTGAAGTATGTCTCAAGGTTGAGCAGTTTGTACGCCGCTTTTATCAGTCGGCTGACGCCTGACTCTTTCAAACCTATCTCTTCGAGGAACATCTGACGCTCCTCGTAGCTTTCGAGTTCGGCGATGTCGGCTTCGGTAGCCGCAGCAACTATGAGCATCTGCGCGCCCTCCTCTTTGATTGCCTCCTCGACACGGCGGGTGTGTTCGTTACCGCTTACAGCACTCTTTTCATCCACGTTGCAGAGGTAGAGAACGGGTTTGTCCGTCAGCAGGTGGAGGTCGTAGGTCAGCTTTCTGTCCTCTTTGTCGAGAGCGACCGTGCGTGCCGATTTGCCCTGCGTGAGAGCCTCACGGTATTTGGTCAGTATGTCAAAAAGGCGTTTTGCGTTCTTGTCGCCCGTGACAGCCTGTTTCTGAACCTTTGAGATACGGCTCTCGACCGTTTCGAGGTCTTTGAGCTGCAGTTCGGTGTCGATAATCTCCTTGTCTCTGACGGGGTCTATCGAGCCGTCAACGTGAGTTATGTTGTCGTTCTCAAAACATCTGAGTACGTGTATTATGGCGTCTGTCTCACGTATGTTGCCGAGGAACTTGTTGCCCAGACCCTCGCCCTTTGACGCGCCCTTTACCAGACCAGCTATATCAACGATTTCTATTGTCGTGGGTATGAGTCTCTTGGGTTTGTCTATCTCCGCGAGTTTTATGAGTCTCTCATCGGGTACGGTGATAACTCCGACGTTGGGTTCGATTGTACAAAACGGAAAGTTGGCTGCCTGTGCCTTGGCATTGGACAAGCAGTTGAAAAGAGTGGATTTACCGACATTGGGCAAACCTACTATACCACATTGTAGCGCCATAACGATTATTACAAAAATTTTGTCGCAAAGGTAGCTATTTTTTGTCGGAGAGCGAAATCAGGAGAGATAATTTTTGAAAATAATGTCTCGCGACGAGATTTGCGGAAAATAGGTGTCCGACCGTGCATAGACTCACGGGAGTATAACAAAAAAGGACCGTCCGTATGGACAGCCCTTTCATTTCGTTCGAGACGCCGACGATTAACGTACGACTTTTTTCTCTTTGATACGCGCTTTCTTACCGCGAAGATCACGATAGTAGAAGATACGCGCGCGACGAACGACACCTGATTTCTCGAGTTTGATGCTTTCGATAAGCGGAGAAGCTATCGGGAAGATACGCTCGATACCTACACCGTCAGTGATTTTACGGATGGTGAAAGTTTCGGTCGCGCCTTCGCCACGACGCTGGATAACAACGCCTTTGAAGCTCTGGAGACGCTCTTTGTTACCTTCGACAATCTTGTAGGTAACGGTGATTGTGTCGCCGCTCTTGAATGCGGGGTACTCTTTCTGCTCGCCGTTGAATGAGGCCTGAGCGATTTTAATAAGATTTTCCATTTTTTAAAAAATGTGTGTTGTTTGATTAATCAAACAGTACGGAATATTACGGACCCCTTCCTGTAAGAGATTCCTGTACTTTTTGCGTGGCAAAGGTAAGAATTTATTTTTAAATCACGAAAATTTCAGCCACTTAAAGTTGAAATATCGACTCTCGCGGACTATTTCTCAAATGTCTCGTTGGCACGTCGCGCCGAGAATTTTTCGTGTAACATTGCCGTATATGGGGTGTCGAAACGACGGGCGGATGACGGGCACAGCTTTACGCAGGCGCAACACTTGATACACTTGTTTTTGTCGGTGTAGGGTAGCGGGTGGTCTGAACCGTTATCTTCGCGCATCTCTATCGCCGCCGTGGGGCATATTTTGGCACAGTAGCCGCATCCCACACAGCTTTCGAGCGTATCGGGTGCGGCGGGTGTGGGGGTGCCGACCTCACGATAAGGATGTTTACCCGGAATATGCGTTATTTTTATAGTCTCTGCCGTCGGAGCTGTCGATAATCTCTCCGCCGTTCTTATACCGAATGACGCCGCATCCGCAATGTCGGATTCATCGGGGCGTCCCTCCGCTATCGGCATGCCCGCACGGCTGTAACTGTGTTCGCCGACGAATGCCGCCGCCGCGACAGTAACAAAACCTCTCTCGGTGAGGGTGTCGTGTAACTCTATAAGCGCATCTTCGTAGTCACGGTTGCCATATACAACAATGAGAACGGCGGGTGTGCCGTCTCCTTTGAGGCGCTTCAGCCTTTCAAGAGCAAACGGTGCCACACGACCCGCATAAACGGGGGCGGCAACAATCGCCAAACAATCGGGCGCTACTTCGATAACTCCCGTCGAGCGGTCGCAGGTGAGATCGGTAATTTCTATGGATTTTTCTCTGTCAAATGCCGAAACAAAAGCCGTGACAACCTTTTTTGTAGTATGAGTGGGCGAACAGAATACAGCCCTTAACCCTTTATATTCCATATTTTGTTGTTTTTAATTTTGTGTTGACAAGCGGATTTATGTACCGCAGCGTATTTTATCTGGTTTCTATTTTGGTGTTTCCTGTTTCCTTATTTCTTATTTTCTATTTTCTGTATCCTGTTTTCTGTTTTCTGTTTTCTGCTTTCTACTTTCTACCTTATCTTATTAATTTTGTGTGTCAGTTCTTTATCTTATTTCTCTTTTCTTTTATTAGTAAATCAATCTAAAATAAAAGAGAGGGTCGGAAACCCTCTCTCGTACTCACTATTTCTGTCTGAAATATATCTGTATGGGAACTCCCGAAAAATCCCAATTTTCCCTTATCCTGTTTTCGAGGAAACGGCGATACGGGTCTTTGACGTATTGCGGAAGGTTTACGAAAAAGGCAAACGCGGGAGAGGGTGAGGGCAACTGTTGCGCATACTTGATTCTGATATATTTGCCCTTGATTGCGGGGGGCGGTGTCTCCTCAATGAGCGGCAGTATGTACTCGTTGAACTGACTTGTGGATATGCGTCTCTTGCGAGACTGATATACACGCATCGCCTGTTGCAACACGTCCATGATGCGCTGTTTGTTGAGAACCGAGGTAAAGACAATGGGCACATCGTTGAACGGCGCCAATTTGCGTTTCAACTCTTCGGTGTAACGCTTCATCGTGTTGGTCTCTTTTTCGACCGTGTCCCACTTGTTAACAACGATGACACACCCTTTCTTGTTTTTGACAATAAGGTGGAAGATGTTCATATCCTGTGACTCGATGCCGCTGCTTGCGTCGAGCATGAGTATGCAGACATCCGAATTCTCGATAGAGCGTATCGAACGAAGTACAGAGTAAAATTCCAAATCCTCATCGACCTTGTTTTTCTTGCGCAGACCTGCGGTGTCAACGAGATAGAAATCCATTCCGAACTTGTTGTAACGGCTGTTTATGGAGTCACGGGTGGTGCCCGCTATCGGGGTGACGATGTTACGTTCCTTGCCGAGCAGTGCGTTGGTCATTGACGATTTACCCACGTTGGGGCGTCCCACAATGGCGAAACGGGGAAGTTCCTCTTCCTCGTTCTGCCCCTCCTCGCTCTCTTTGGGGAGAAGTTCCACGACTCTGTCGAGCAGGTCGCCCGTGCCGCTGCCTGTCATGGCGCATACGGTGAAGAGGTCGCCCAGACCGAGTGAATAGAAATCGTTGGCGCCGTAAACACGGTCGTTGTTATCGACCTTGTTGACCGCCAGAACAACACTTTTGCGACTGCGGCGCAACATTGAGGCTATCGCCATGTCGTAGTCGGTGACAGAGGTGTTGACATCGACCATGAATATAATTACATCAGCCTCGTCAACCGCCAGTTCGACCTGTTTGCGTATCTCGTTCTCGAAGATGTCGTCGCTACCGACGGCGTAACCGCCCGTGTCTATGACCGTAAACTCCCTGCCAGCCCAGTCTGCCGTGCCGTAGTGACGGTCGCGGGTCGTGCCCGCCACATCGTCCACAATAGCCTTGCGCATGCCGACAAGACGGTTGAAGAGAGTACTTTTGCCCACATTGGGGCGACCAACTATCGCTACTATGTTTCCCATTGACGATTTTTACTTTGTTATTCCCAGATGTTTGCGTGCCGCTTTGAGCGTGTTCTGCATGAGGCAGACGATTGTCATGGGTCCGACACCGCCCGGTACGGGGGTTATATAGCTGCAATGGGGCGCAACCTCGTCGAACTTCACGTCACCCAAAAGACGGAAACCGCTCTTGCGTTCGGGTGCCTCCACGCGTGTGATACCCACGTCGATAACCGTAGCACCCTCTTTTATCATGTCGGCGGTGACGAACTCCGCGATACCGAGAGCCGCAATCACGATATCGCCACTCTTTACGACCTCTTTAAGGTTTTTGGTGCGGCTGTGGCAAAGGGTGACGGTGCAGTCGCCGGGGTAACCCTTCATTGAGAGAAGGTTGGCTATGGGACGACCCACGATGTTGCTGCGTCCTATTACCACGCAATGTTTGCCCGCCGTCTCGATACCGTAATATTTTATCAGTTCGAGGATACCCGCGGGAGTGGCGGGAAGATAGGCGTCCAGACCCGAAATCATGCGGCCTGTCGTTTCGGGGTGGAATCCGTCAACGTCTTTCGAGGGAGACACTCTCTCGATGACGCTCTGTTCCGACAGGTGAGAGGGGAGGGGAAGCTGTACTATGAAGCCATCGACGCTATCGTCGGCGTTGAGGCGGTCGATAACGGCGTTAAGCTCTTCTTCGGTGGTGTCGGCGCTCATGCGTATCACCTCCGAGTCGAAACCTACCTCACCGCAGGCACGCTCCTTGTGTCCCACATAAACCTGTGATGCGCCGTCGTTGCCGACAAGCACCGCTACCAGCTTGGGGCGGCGATAACCTGCCGCGACCATCTGTTCCACCTCTTCGGCTATCTTTCTTTTGAGGGCCGCCGATACCTCTTTTCCGTCTATTAGCTTCATGGTAAATATATTTCTGTGTTACTCTTTATCGTCTGCGAAGATTGGGGAAGCCGCCGCGAAGCAGGTTCTTGGCTCCGCCGCCCGACACCATCTTCATCATCTTGCGTGTCTGTTCAAACTGTTTGAGCAGTCTGTTGAGCTCAGGGAGAGGACGACCCGACCCCTGCGCTATGCGTTTGCGGCGTGAGGCGTCGATAATCGACGGGTTGGCACGCTCTTCGGGGGTCATGGAATAGATCATCGCCTCGGTATATTTGAACATGTCGTCGTCGATGTCGAGGTCTTTGATAGCCTTGCCGACACCCGGAATCATGCCCGCCAGCTCCTTGAAGTTACCCATTTTCTTGATTTGGGCTATCTGTGCCAGAAAGTCATCGAAGCCGAACTCATCCTTGCGAAGTTTGCGTTCGAGTTTCTTCGCCTCCTCCATGTCGAACTGCTCCTGTGCGCGCTCGACGAGAGTGACGATATCGCCCATGCCCAAAATACGGTCTGCCATACGTTCGGGGTGGAACACGTCAAGCGTCTCGACCTTCTCGCCGTTGCTTATGAACTTAAGAGGCTTGTTTACAACCGAGCGTATCGAGATTGCCGCACCGCCTCGTGTGTCGCCGTCGAGTTTGGTGAGTACCACGCCGTCGAAGTCGAGTCTGTCGTTGAACTCCTTGGCGGTATTCACCGCGTCCTGTCCCGTCATGGCATCGACCACAAAGAGCGTCTCGGAGGGTGAGAGAGCCTTTTTGAGAGAGGTTATCTCGTTCATCATCTGCTCGTCTATGGCAAGACGACCTGCTGTATCGACAATAAGGGTGTTGCATCCCGTCTCTTTCGCCGCCTTGACAGCCTTTTGTGCTATCTCTACGGGGTTGGTGTTGCCCTCTTCGGTGTATATCTTGACGCCGACCTGTTCAGCGAGCACTCTCAGCTGTTCTATCGCCGCGGGACGATAGACGTCGCAGGCGGCAACCATAACCTGACGGCCTCGCTTGTGTTTGAGCAGGTGAGCCAGTTTTGCGGTAAAGGTGGTTTTACCGGAACCCTGAAGACCCGCTATCAATATGACCGCGGGATTACCTTCGAGTTTTATGTCTGTCGAGGTGCCGCCCATGAGCACCGCAAGCTCGTCACGGACGATTTTGGTCATCATCTGACCCGGCTTGACGCTCTTGAGAACGTCGCTGCCTATCGCCTTGGCTTTCACTCCGTCGGTGAAGCTCTTGGCTACCTTATAGTTGACGTCGGCGTCGATGAGCGCGCGTCTTATCTCTTTGAGCGACTCGGCGACGTTGATCTCGGTGATGCGTCCCTCGCCTTTGAGCAGTTTGAACGACCTTTCGAGTTTATCGGTTAGATTCTCAAACATATATCTTTCTATTTTTCTTTGTCACAAAGATATTAATTATTACCTAAATCGGAAACAGCCGTTAAGACTCCGTGTTGAACACCTCTTCGACCTGCTCCTGTGCCGTGCGCAGTTTCTTGCGGCAGTAGGCAATCAGCTCGGTAGCCTGTTTTACCTCCGCCGAGAGGGTGTCGATGTCGAGTTCCTCGTTGTTGAGCTTCTCCAGAATGGCGTTTATCTTCTCCATAGCCTGCGAGTAGCTCAGTTCTTTCTCTTTTGTCTTGTCGCTGTCTTTCATGGTATCGTGATGTCGTTGTTTTCTCGGTTTGTATTCTGATATGCCGAATGTTTCGTTTAATATTATTTAGAGGGTCGTCTGGTACCTCGTCACGCTCTCGACCGACGCCTCTATCGTGCCGTCGGCAAGCGTCATTTCGATTTTCTGACCTTTTTCGACCTCTCCGACGGAACGTATCGCGCCGCGTTTGCCCGCCTTTCTTATAAGTCCGTAGCCGAGAGCGAAAATACGTTTCGGGTCGAAGGTCGATATGCCCGTTTCGAGGTTGTCTATCTTTGCTTTCTCCCTTTTGAGTGCGGCGAAACTCAACGATTTAAGCGCGGCGGTCTTGCTTTCGAGTGCGGCTGACGCCTGTCGTGAACCCGTCTCCCAAAAATGCTTCGTCTTTTCTTCTAAGACAGCGCATTTTGTCATTTGTCTTTCGAGCAGGGCAAGGGCGTCTTTCTCTAACGTCGTTTTGAGCTTTTCGAGTGAGAGCAACGAGTCGGCTATGCTTCTGTCTGTATAACGGCGCAACTTTATCGCTGACTCGGAGAGTTTTCTGTCCTCGTCGTTGAAAACATCGCTTACCGTCGTTTTAAGAAACTCCATATAGGTGTAGAGCTCGTTGTCGAACTCCGCCATTCGGTCTATCAGCCATCCTGCTGTCGCTGTCGGCGTTTTGAGCGACTCGAAAGCGACCATGTCGGTGACGGAGGTATCTTTGTCGTGACCTATGCCCGTCAGTACGGGTAGGCTCATGGACGCTGTCGCCGCGGCTATCCAGTAATTGTCGAAGCATGAAAGGTCGGTTGTGGAACCGCCGCCCCTTATTATCACTACCGCGTCGAACAGCTCTCGGCGGCTCTCTATCTCGCTCAACGCCGATATAATCGACGCTTCCGCCTCGTTGCCCTGCATTATTGCGCTGAAGAGAGTCAGCTCGAAATGAAAACCGTACTCGTTGGCGGCAATCTCTTGCATAAAGTCACGGTAACCAGCGGCGTTGCCCGACGACACAACAGCGATACGCTGTATTACAACAGGAGGTGTGACGCTTCTGTTGAGGTCGAACAATCCCTGCTCTTTGAGTTTCTCGATTGCGAGCATCCTTTGTCGCTGTCGTTCGCCGAGTGTATATGTGGGGTCTATCGCCACTATGCTCAACGACATGCCGTAAAGCTCGTGATAGGTGACGCGGCAGTTCATCAGAATCTTCATCCCCGGAGACAACTCCATTCCCGTGGACGATTCGAACGTGTCGAAAATATCGGCTGCCACGTTTTTCCATATCACCCCTCGCATGGATGCGAGCGTAGCCTCGCTGTCCTCGTCTTTCTCGACCAGCTCCAGATAACAGTGACCCGACATGTTCAGTTTCAGGTCGCTGATCTCTGCCACAACCCACAAATAACCGCCCCACGCCTTTGCAAGGGTGTTTTTTATTCCCGCCTGCAACTGCGAGAGGGTGAATCTTCTCTCTTCGGTTATTATGCCTGCCATCCGTGTCGCTGTTCCTGTATATATTCCTTTGTCTTGCTTTTTTATCTTGTCGCTTTACATTCTCTCAGGCACCTCTATACCCAGTAATGCGAGCGCGCGGGCTATTATCACCGAGGTTTCGCGGGCGATTGCCAGACGTGAGAGACGTACATCGGCGTTCTCCTCTTTGAGGAACGAGAAGTCGTGGTAGTACTGGTTGAACTCTTTTGCCAGGTCGTAGCAGTATGCCGCCACTATTGCGGGAGACATTGCCGCCGCCGCGTCACGCACCACGCTCTCGAAATTGTTCAGCAGTTTTATCAGCTCCTCCTCTTTGGCGGCGGGAACGAATGAGGGCGCGAGTTTTTCGCCTGCCTCGATGCCGCTCTCCTGTGCCTTGCGGAGAACCGATTTGATTCGTGCGTAGGTGTACTGTATGAACGGACCCGTGTTGCCGTTGAAGTCTATCGACTCCTGCGGGTTGAAGAGCATCGTTTTCTTGGGGTCAACCTTAAGAATAAAATATTTCAACGCGCCAAGACCCACTTTGCGGGCGATTTCACGCGCCTCCTGCTCTCCGTAGCCGTCGAGTTTGCCCGCCTGTTTGGACATCTCGTAAGCCGTGCCTATCATCTCTTCGATAAGGTCGTCGGCATCGACAACGGTTCCCTCTCTCGATTTCATTTTGCCGTTGGGAAGCTCCACCATACCGTAAGAGAGGTGGTATATCTGGTCTGCCCAGTCGTAACCGAGCTTTTTGAGTATCAGTTTGAGTACCTGGAAGTGGTAGTTCTGTTCGTTGCCCACCACATATATCATCTTGTCGAAGTTGAACTCCTCGTGGCGGCTCAATGCCGTACCCATGTCCTGCGTCATATAGACCGATGTGCCGTCGCCACGGAGCAACAGTTTCTCGTCCAGACCGTCAGCCTCGAGGTTTATCCATACGGAGTTGTCGTCACGACGATAGAATACACCTTTGGCGAGACCCTCTTCGACAAGCTCTTTGCCCAAAAGATAGGTCTGCGACTCGTAGTATATCTTGTCGAAAGAGACGCCCATGTCGGCGTATGTCTTGTCGAAGCCTTTATACACCCATCCGTTCATCGTCTGCCATAGAGAGTAAACTTCGGGGTCTTTCGCCTCCCATTTGCGGAGCATCTCCTGCGCCTTTTTCATGACGGGAGCCTCTTTTTTGGCTTCATCCTCGCTCATGCCTTTCTCCATGAGCTCTTTTATCTCTTTCTTGTATGCGGTGTCGAAAGCGACATAGTATTTGCCGACAAGGTGGTCGCCTTTCATGCCTGACGACTCGGGTGTCTCGCCGCCTCCGAACATCTGCCATGCCAACATGGACTTGCATATATGTACGCCTCGGTCGTTGACAAGGTTTACTTTCGTCACGTCACTGCCAGCCGCTTCGAGGATACGCGCAACCGAGTAGCCGAGCAGGTTGTTGCGTATGTGACCCAGGTGGAGAGGCTTGTTTGTGTTGGGTGACGAATATTCCACCATCACACGGTTGCCGTTCTTCGGAGCGGTGCCGAAATTTTCAGACACAGCCGTCTCGTTGAACAGCTTGCACCAGAAATCGTGCGACAGACTCAGGTTGAGGAACCCTTTTACCACATTGTAAGACTCGACTTCGAGGCAGCTCTCGCATATCTTTTTGCCTACCTCTTCCGCCGTCTGTTCGGGCGATTTGCGGCTCTGTTTGAGAAACGGGAAGACAACGAGGGTATAGTCGCCCTCAAACTCTTTTCTGGTTTTCTGAATCTGCACCTCTCCCGCCTCCACGTTGCCGTAAAGCGATGTGAGCGCTTCGAGGGCGCACGATGTCATGTAATTCTCTATGTTCATATAAATCTGAAATTTCGTGTGATTCGGCTCTCCAAACAATATTATTCCGTGTGGCGTGAGCCGATGGATTTGTGCAAAGATATAAAATTTAATTACTTTGCGTATCAAAACGGTTCGATAAATGAGAATAAGAGACATTGTTTTTCCGGAGCGTCCGCTCTTTTTGGCGCCCATGGAGGATGTGACCGACCCTTCGTTCAGGATTATATGCAAGGAGTTCGGCGCCGACATGGTATATACCGAGTTCGTCTCGGCGGACGGGCTGATACGTGACGCGGGTAAGTCGCTGGCGAAACTGAACATATATGACGACGAGCGTCCCGTGGGGATACAGATATACGGAAACCAGACGGGACCGATGGTTGAGGCGGCTCTGCGTGCCGAAGCGGCGTCACCCGATTTGATTGACATAAACTTCGGTTGTCCCGTTAAAAAAATAGCGGGGCGGGGAGCAGGTTCGGGCATGATGCGCAACGTGCCGTTGATGGTGGAGATAACAAAAGCTGTCGTTGAGGCGGTAAAACTGCCCGTGACGGTGAAAACACGTCTCGGCTGGGATGAGGAGACCAAAAACATAGAGGAGATAGCCGAACGGTTGCAGGATGTGGGTATTGAGGCGCTCACGATACACGGACGTACAAGGTCGCAGATGTATAAGGGTGAGGCTGACTGGACGCTGATAGGCGCGGTGAAGAATAATCCGAGGATACATATACCTATAATCGGTAACGGCGACATCGACTCACCGCAAAAGGCTCGTGAGGCGTTCGACCGTTACGGTGTGGACGGGGTGATGATAGGGCGTGCCACATACGGTAGACCCTGGATATTTAAAGAGGTAAGGCACTATCTCGATACGGGCGAGATTCTTCCGCAACCGTCGGTAACGGAGCGTGTCGAGCTGGCGAAGCATCACCTCGAACGTTCGCTTGCCTTTAAAGGCGAAAAGGTCGGAATACTTGAAATGAGACGTCATCTGAGCAGTTATTTCAAGGGGTTGCCCTCGTTTAAGCAGACCCGTCTGCGTCTTGTCACCGAGAACGACCCCGCAGAGCTTTACAGATTGCTCGACTCGATAGCCGAGCAGTGGGGCGACGTCGATTTCTCCAATCAGACGCCCGAAAATGTGCTTGCCCACATAAACAAATGAAAATCTCTTTGAAAAAAGAGGAAAATTTTAGTACATTTGTTTGATTGATTTACGTTTCGACAAGGTATGGCAACACTCAGTACAAGTCAGATACAAAAACTGTTACAAAAGCTCTCGCCGCAGCAGATTCAGATGATAAAGCTTCTGGAGCTGCCGATGATACAGCTCGAACAGCGCATAAAACAGGAGATTGAGGAGAATCCCGTACTTGAAGAGAATCCCGAAACGGCGGACGAGAAAGAGACGGGTGATTCGAAAGTCAATCTCGACGACTACAAATCGAGTGACGACATACCGTCGTACAAGCTCTATGCCAACAACTATTCGCAGGACGACAAGCGTGGTACGATACCCCTGTCGGGCGGACTAAGCTACACGGAACACCTCGAAGAACAGCTCTCTTTTCAGGGGCTCTCGGAAGAGGATGAGATGATAGGCAAATATCTGATAGGGTCGCTCGACGGCGACGGCTATCTGCGCCGTGACGTGCAGAGTGTGGCGGACGACATAGCTTTCGCCACGGGTAAGGAGATTGACGTAAAGGAGATAGAGCGTGTATTGTCGATAATACAGACGTTCGAGCCTTACGGAACGGGCGGACGTGACCTGCGTGAGGTGCTTTTGCTTCAACTCGCGCATCACAGACGTACGCAGAGCGTGTCGGACGCCATTGTGATACTTCGGGATCATTTCGACTCGTTTGTGAAGAAACACTACGACAAGATAATATCCCGTATGGACATATCGGAGGAGCGTTTCAAGGCGGCGGTGGATGTGATTGTAGGTCTTCAGCCTAAACCCGCCAATCTTTATAATGAAGGAGGGCAGAATGAGCCGACGATACAGATTGTGCCCGATTTTATTCTCGATAATTCCAACGGTCAGCTCGAATTGTCGCTCAACAAGCACAACATGCCCGACATAAAGATAAACAACAGTTATGTCAAGATGCTTGAGCAGATAGCCAAGGGGTCGAACGCTTCAAAAAAGGATAGTGCGGGCGAAGAGGGTGACGCGCAACAGTTTTTGCGTCAGAAGCTCAACTCGGCTCGTTGGTTCATTTCGGCGATAAAACAGCGTAACGCCACTCTGTTGCTCACCATGCACACGATACTCGAATATCAGAAAAAGTATTTCGAGAGTGGTGATGAGGTCGATTTGAAGCCGATGATATTGAAGGATATAGCCGACAGGACGGGGCTTGATGTCTCTACAATATCGAGGGTTGTAAACAGCAAGTACATACAGACGCCATTCGGTGTCTATTCGTTGAAATATTTTTTCTCGGAGGCGATGCAGACATCTTCGGGCGAGGAGGTTTCATCGCGTGAGATAAAGACTATTCTTTCGGAGTGCATAGCGTCCGAAAACAAACGCAAGCCGATGACGGATGAGGCCTTGATGGAGGTACTCAACGAGAAAGGTTACAAGATTGCTCGTCGAACGGTGGCAAAATACCGTGAGATGTTGGGTATTCCCGTAGCCAGAATGCGAAAAGAGTATTAGGCTTGAGTTTCCGTCAGAGGACGGTTGTCACCCTTGCGTCAGAAAGGGTATATTGTAATCGAGGGTATGAGCCGCGAATCGCACCATGCGACAATCCGCGGCTTTTTGCTTTTCATGTCTGAACTGAATAGCTGAATAGCTTAGGAACAATATTAAAAAGAGCGGCTTTTGTTTTAAAGCCGCTCTTTTTATATTGTTTCTCGCTATTCCGCTATTCAGTTCAGACATGAAAAGCAAAAAGTCGCGGATTGTCGCATGGTGTCTCCGACGGCGCCTTCGGCGGGAGTTACTTTGTCCCTCGACAAAGTAACCAAAACGAGGGGGCACAGCCCCTTTTGACCATGTCATGTTCGGTTGGCTCATTGCCTTTTACGAAGTCGGCGTCTAATCGCGATCGCCTCGTGAAGAATTGAGCGTGTCAAGTCCGTGGTTCTCGATTGCGGAACGCCATTCGGGAAGTAAGGAAATGGATTGCTGTAACTCAAAGTCGAAAGCGACATTGACAGACTCGCTCGCCGCCTTTATCTGTCCTGTTTCCCTGTTGTATATCTGCTGGACAAAACGCAGACTCTTGTTGCCGAGACTCTCAATGCCACTGCGTACAGATATCGGCTCGTCAAGAAAAACCTGCTCGAAGTAGTCGCAAGAAGTGTGAACCTGCACAAAACCCTCTTTCTTCCAAACAAGAGATAAGCCTACAACTTTCTGGAAATAGTCCATTTTGCCTTGGTCGAAAAAGTGTTGCAGATTTACATTGTTGACGTGTCCGAGAATGTCGGTGTCGGCAAATCTTATCTGTATGTCGGTTATAATCATTTATAATGCAGGTGTTTTTTAGTCTCTTATAATCTTGAAAGATCCGCTTGAGTCTATCGCTATGATAGACGACGGTTTGCCTGTGGCTCCCGCCTCGAAAGAGCGGTCAACGACAAAATCGACACCCCCTTTTATCGCCTCGTCTATCTCGTTGAACTTTGCGGGAGCGGGCATTCCGCTTATGTTTGCGCTCGTCGATACTATCGGACGTCCTAAAGCACGGCAAAGCTGTGAGCAGAAAGCGTGGTCCGGTACCCTGATACCGATTGTTCCCTCCTCAGGTATGAGGTTGGTGGCAACACCGTGAGCTCCCGGAAGAATAAGCGTCAGAGGCTTGTCGCTTACCTCCATGAGGTCCCATGCCACGTGAGGAACATTGTCGGTATAGACAGCCGCTCTGTCTATGCTGTCTGTCAGAACAAGCATGCTTTTCTTGTTGTCGCTCTTTTTGAGCTTGTATATCTTATCTACCGCCTCGCTGTTGGTGGCGTCGCAACCGATACCCCAAACCGTATCGGTGGGGTAGAGTATGATACCGCCGCTTTTGAGTACCTCGACGGCGTGTCTTATCTCTTCTCTTATCTCTGCCATGTCTTTGCTTTTTTGTTGTTCCCGCAATTCGTAAGTCGATGTGGTTTGACGATATGCAATGTTTTTGTTATGCTATATCATGTCATCATATCATGTCATGAATGGATGTTCCTACATGATAATATAATCACATCGTCGTCGGTCGGTTTTTATAACAAACCGAGTTCGAGTAACGCCTCGTCGCTCATCATTTCACGGCTCCATGCGGGCTCGTAGGTGAGTGTGAGGTTCAGGTCGGTGACACCTTTAACCTTGCGCACCTGCTGGTTGACCTCCTCGATGAGCATGTCCGCCATGGGACAGTTGGGAGCGGTCAGCGTCATGCGTATGTTGGCGGTGCCGTCGGGTTCGACGTCTATGTCGTAAATCAACCCTAAGTCGTAGATATTGACGGGTATTTCGGGGTCGTATATGTTTTTAAGCGTGTAGATTATGTCTTTCTCAATGGAAAGAATGTCTTCGGGTGTTACAGCCATTTTCTGTTATTCTGTTTTTCCGTAGTCGTTTGTTGTTTGGAACCCTTTTACGAGTTCTGTTTGCTCATAAAGGCGAGCGCATACATCTTCATCTGTTTTATCATTGCCACAAGACCGTTGGCACGTGTGGGAGAGAGATTTTCGCTCATGCCTATCTTGTCGATGAAGTATAGTTCCGCTTCGTAAATCTCTTTCGGAGTGTGTCCTGAGAAGACACGTATCAACAACGCCACGAGTCCTTTGGTGATTATCGCGTCGCTGTCCGCAGAGAAGATGATGTTACCATCTTTCAGCTCCGCCGCAATCCATACTCTCGATTGGCAACCGCTTATCAGATAGTTGTCGTTACGGTAGGCGTTGTCGAGCGGTTTCAGCTCGGAACTGAGTTCTATGAGATAGTTGTATCTGTCCATCCAGTCGTCATAAATCGAAAACTCTTCGATTATGGCGTCTTGTGTCTGATTTATGGTCATTGCTTATCTGTTTTGTTCGCTTTATTCATTTCCTTTCTCGCTCATTTCGAGAATTTCGCCCTCGCATGCGTTAGGCGCGCTTATGCCGAGCATCCTGCTGATTGTCGGCGCCACCGAAATCATATCCACGGGACGGTGTATCACGGCGGGCTTGATTCTGGGCGAGTAGAACAGGAGCGGCACGTGTGTGTCATACTCGTAGGGTGACCCCGATGAAGAGGACATCCATGAGGCGTCTTCGTTTTCAAGTTCTATCCAGCCTGGTAGCAGGTTGATTATTACGTCGCCCGAATGTTTCGGGAAGAAACTGTTCTGCATCTTCATGGGTACACCGTGACCGTAGTAGTTGGTCGAAAGGGTGGTTGCGGTGAGTGCTTTGTCGATGCCGCCGAACTGTATCGAAAAGGTCGCCACCTCGTTCTGTATGTCCGCGAGAGAGAGTTTCTTTTCGTATATCAGTCGTCGGTTGAGGTATATCTGTCTGTTGCGGTAGTCGTTGACCCATGTGCCTTCACCGTAACGAGCCGTCAGGAAGCTGTTTATCAATACCTTGAACTGTATGGCGTTGAACTTTCCCGCGCCGAAGCCGTCGCCGTCGTCAACCATGTCGCTGACGCCGTGGTCGGAACAGAGCATTACCGCATAATTGTTTTTACCTATCTTTTTGTCGAGATAATCGAGCAGTCGCACAATCTCAAGGTCGAGTTTATAGAACGCGTCCTCGAATTCTGTCGATTCGGAACCGTAATACTCGGCTATGTATTTCTGCGCTCCGTAGTTTATCGTGAGCATATCGGGAATGGAATCGAGACCCAACGAGTCGCATTTTATCGTCTCTATCGCAAAGTCGGTCAGCAGATTGTTGCCGAAAGGCGTCTCCGAAAGACGTCTGAAATCCTTGTTGCGGGGACGGAATATGTTGTTGAAGCTGAATTTCAGCGTGGTGTCGAGTATTATTGCCGACGCCTTTTTTGATATGTACTCCTCGTAGGGTAGAGATACGTGCCACAGACGGGCGGCATAGTCGCTCTTTTCGGGGCGTTTGTTGAAATTATCGACCCAGTCGGGCAGGTAGAAAGTATAGTAACTGCTGGTTGCCATGTTGCCGTATCTGCCGTCGAACCAATAGACGGCATCGGGATTCTTGCCGCCTGCCAGTACGGCTGTCTCGGGGTTGAGCGATATGGATACCACCTTTGAGTCGGGGTGAGAGCGTTTCAGCTCGTCGCTAATGTTGCTCACAACCAATTTGCGGGGAGAGTATTGCCCCTCGTTTTCGTTGCAGCCTACGCCTATCACGCCGCTGTCGCCTACCGAGCTGACAATCTCGTTGGTGGTATAGTTGATCCAGCGGTCGCCTATAACACCGTGTTGTGACGGCTGGGTACCGCTCATGAGCGTTGCCACACCGGGCGAATCCTGCGTGAACATGAAATTATAACGGGCGGAAGTGTAGAATGCCCCGCCTCGAATAAGGCGTTTGATTCCTCTGTCGTCGAGATTTTTATACATACGTGCCAGCTGGTCGTAACGCAGATGGCTGACTACTATGTTCACCATCAGTCGCGGAGACTCGGCAGGTCTGTATCCGTTGTCACCTGAAGCGGTGGCGCTCAGTGACAGAAGAAGCAGCGCGGGTATCGCGGCTAATTTGGCAAGCGAAAATAATCTCATGTCGTTTGTTGGCTGTTTTATATAAAGACTTGCGGTCGGTTATACTTATTATATATGTGTTAAAAATAGTGCATCCGAATATATACTCGGGGACGGTTACTTTTTTAACGCCACAAAGTTAAATCTATTACTCTACTTGTTCAAGTGTTTTTTGAAAAAAACGTACCTCTTTGTCGAATTCGGTTTCGGGATACCGTTTTTTCATGGACGATATTTTGTCGAGCATCGAACGGGCGAATTTTTTGTAGCTGTCACTTCTCGGGTTTAGCGGTCTGTGTTCCACGGCTTTGGCTAAAGCCTCCGTCTCAGCGATGTATGCGGTTGTCTGCTCGTCATAGACCGTCTCGATGAAGCGGTCACGGATATAATCGACCGCCACTTTTGACGGATGCGTCATGTCGTCCGCATAGAAACGATAGTCGCGCAGTTCATCGAGCATTATCTCGTAAGAGGGGAAATAATATGCACGAGGTATTACCGATAACAACTCCTCGACAGCCACTCTTAGGCGTGCCTTGCTCAGACTGTTGGCGGCAAGACCGTCCGACAGGTGACGTATGGGGCTTATTGTGAATATTATCCGTTTGTCGGATAAATATGGTGACGAGAGAGCCTCGTGTAAGGCTTCAACGGTACGTGAGACGCTTATCATCTCACGGTTGAAGAGTGCGGACGGCATCTTGTTGCAGTTCGCCACCACTTGCCCGCTCTCTTTCAATGAATAGACGAACGACGTGCCGAGCGTCAGGACAAGTACGTCGGCTTCGGTAAGCGCTTTACGTCCGTATTCAAGAGCGCCGTTCATCCTGCGTAATGTTTCTGTCGGGTCGTCGCACGATGTGACGGTGTGGAAATCATAGTTAAAATAGAGTCCGTCACGGTTCATCAGGTCGCCTGCGGTGTAGAAACGTCCATCTTCGAGCCGTTTTAACGCGGAGCAAATGGAGAGAGGGTTGTATAACGGACCGAAAGGATTGGTGGCGACGGGTAGCTTGTATCTTTCCAGCTTTTCCGCCATGTTGACGCTGAAGCAGGAGCCGAGCATAAATAGACGTGATGTGTGTCGGATTCGAGGCTCAAAGGGCGGAATGTCTGTTTTTGTGACAAATATCATCGTGAGTATTTGCTTTTTGAGAAAATGTTACTATCTTTGCACCGCAATTTATGCAAAAAATTTTAATTTTTTAGTTTTTATGAACAATTACGAAACCGTTTTCATTGCCACTCCCGTTCTCAACGAGGCGCAGCTCTCTGAGCTTGTGGGCAAATTCCGCGGTGTAATCACCGAAAACGGAGGTCAGATCGTCAGCCAGGAAGATTGGGGCCTCAAGAAATTGGCTTACCCCATTCAGAAGAAAAGCACAGGATTCTACTTCCTTCTTCAGTTTACAGGTGAAGGCAGCATCGTGGAAAAACTCGAAACACAGTACAACCGCGACGAACGCGTGATCCGTTTCCTCACTTTCAAGATGGACAAACACGCGGTCGAATACGCTGAAAAAAGAAGAAAAAACATCAACGCTAAGAAGGAGGAATAATCATGGCACAGAATCAGACAGAAATCAGATATCTCAACCCTCCCACAGTAGAGGTTAAGAAGAAAAAATATTGCCGTTTCAAAAAGAACGGTATCAAATACATAGATTACAAAGACGGCGAGTTCTTGAAAAAGTTCCTCAACGAACAGGGTCGTATTCTTCCCCGTCGTTTGACCGGTACTTCTCAGAAATATCAGAAAAAGGTGGCAACCGCTGTTAAACGTGCCCGTCACCTCGCCATTCTGCCCTTCGTGACAGACTTAATGAAGTAATCTTTTAAAAGGACTATCAATGGAAATCATACTTAAACAAGACGTAGATAATCTGGGCCACAAGAACGACATCGTCAATGTTCGCCCCGGTTACGCCAACAACTACCTCATACCTCAGGGCAAAGCGATACTCGCAACGTCTTCAGCAAAAAAGGTTCTCGCCGAAACAATCAAACAGCAGGCGCACAAAGAGGCTAAAATCCGTCAGGATGCCGAAGCTACTGCCGCTAAAGTTTCTGCGGTTGAACTGACAATTACCGCTAAAGTGAGCGAAGGCAACAAGATATTCGGTTCTGTTACCTCTGCTCAGATTGCAGAAGCAATCGCGGCTAAAGGTGTTGAGGTTGACAAAAAACAGATCTCTGTACCCGCAATCAAAGAACTCGGTTCTTATGAAGCTGTCGTTAAGGTTTACCGCGACATCAAAGGTACAGTGAAAGTTACTGTTGTCGCTGAAAACGCAGAAACAGAAGCTGCTGCAGAATAATTTATAAAGAGGAGTTAATCCTCTTTCATAAAATAGAAACACGAAATTCCGATTTGGTTCGGGGTTTCGTGTTTTTTTATGTTTGTATTTTTCTATTATGTATGAACTTATGGTTTGCTTGAGCTTTTTTGTGATTTTATCCTGTTTATTATCATTTTGGCATGGTTTTAGTATGTGTGAATATAAAACGTGAAAAAGGAGACGGACGGATACAAAAAGGAGGGTAATATTTGTATCGGACGACTTTTGAGACGGTAGGGTGGACGCGGCATGGATGCGGACGTACCCGACTGTTGTCGTTCGGATTGTTTTGTTTGTTATATTTGATTTTTAGGGTAATCTGTTAATCCGTTGTCTCCTTTTATCGCGTTTATTTGATGCTCTCGATAAAACTTTTGCAATAAAAGGTAAAAATATTTCCTTGGTAAAAATATTTGTATTAATTTAGTCCTCAAAAAATGAAGGACAACCTTAACGTTTTACATAAAAATCTTGTATTATGACTGTATCAATTTTCCTTATTGTTTTAGGTGTTATTGCGGCTTATCCATTTTTTCTAAAGAAGAAGCCAGATCTTCAGCAGTTATTTGACAAAATAATCCCTGTTCGCGGATGGCTCGGTTTGGTTTTTGGTATCTGGTCTTTAGTAAAATTAGTCCAGCTTCTTTCGTTTATTGACGACATATTCGTTTTTGTCGGAGCGTGGCATAAAATCTGTATGATTTTGATGGTATTGATATATATAATATCTGTACTCATTGGTTTTATTTTTGTGTTGGAATTGGTTCCTCAATACATTCCTTCGCAGAAAGAAAAAGGTGATAAGATCATTTCAATATTAAAACCTTATTACACAAAATTGGGATTGCTTGCTATTGCGGCGGCTATCGTAAATATATTAATTAGTTTTTCATTTAACTAAATAGTTTGTCAGACAATAGTTGTTACGATGCTGACTTCGTAAAAGATAATGAGCCAACTGTGTATGACATGGTCAAAAGGGGCTGTGCCCCCTCGTTTTGGTTACTTTGTCGAGGGACAAAGTAACTCCCGCTGAAGGCGCCCTCGGAGAGCCTGCGGAGCATGCACCTGATACCGTTATCCAGCGTCAGGGTCTCATATTCGGTCTTATTGCCCATTTTTCATTCATGCAATATTGTGAAGTGTATAAAATTATTAATTTTGCACACTCACAATATTGCATGAATGAAAAATGGGCAATAAGACCGAATATGAGACCCTGACGCTGGATAACGGTATCAGGTGCGTGCTTGAACGTGTGAAGAGTCCGGTATTGTATTGCGGACTCACGATAGGTGCGGGTACACGAGACGAGAGAGAGAACGAGCACGGAATGGCTCACTTTATCGAACACCTCTTGTTTAAGGGTACTACTCGCCGTCGAGCCTACCATATAAATTCGCTTCTGGATAATGTCGGTGGCGAACTCAATGCCTATACCACAAAAGAAGAGACCGTTGTTCACGCCACCGCCCTCAAGGGTGACTATCGAAAGGCTGCGGATTTGATTTCAGATGTTGTTTTCAACTCTGTTTTTGCCGATAAGGACATCGAGACGGAGAGGGGAGTTATCATCGACGAGATAAATTCATATAAAGATACCCCGTTTGAATCCATATACGATGATTTTGAGGATATATTGTTTGCCGGTAGTTCTCTCGGTCGCAATATACTCGGAACCAAGCGTCAGATTTCTCGTTTTCGAAGCGAAGATATGCACGCTTTTGTCGGTCGTAATTACAATACCGACCGTATGGTCTTTTCAGTAGTCGGAGACATAAGCTATAAGCGTTTTTCTGATGTTGCCACGGAGATGTTCGGAAACGTACCTCAGCATCTTTCGGGAGAATCGGAGAGAGTACTTCCTCCTTATGAGCCTCGCCGTACTGTACTCAATAAAAACACCTACCAGAGCCATTGTATCATAGGCGGCAGGAGTAGTTCATCCGTTTCCGAGGACCGAATAGCCGTCGCGCTGATGACGGGTATTCTCGGCGGAGCGGGTGCCAACAGCCGATTGAATCGTACTCTCAGAGAGCGTTATGGTCTCTGTTATACGGTGGAGGCGGGTTTCACCACTTATTCCGATGTGGGTATGGTGACAATATATTTCGGTTGTGACAAGGAGAATATACAGCGTTGCATAGACTTGACTTACACAGAGATATCCCGTCTCAAGGAAGAGTCGCTTTCTCCCCGTGCCTTATCCATGGCAAAACGACAACTTCTCGGTCAGCTTGCCATTGCGTCCGATAATTCCGAGAGTCTCATGCTGTCGGCTGGTAAGAGTATATTGACTCATGGACATATCGAGAGCCATTCTGCCGTAAAAGAACGTATCGAGGCACTAACTGCCGATGATATACGTATTGCCGCGGAGCATACTTTCGATGATGCCAATATGTCGCATCTTATTTATAGATAGTTCAGCTGTTTATCTTTTCTCACAGTTGTAAAGTATATATTTTTTGTAACTTTTTGCACTTAAATCTGTCTTATATGAAAAGGCAGATTTTTTTTGCTTATAAAACTACCTTTATGAAACATAAAAGTAGTTGATTTTCTGTAATATGTTTTGTTTGTAATGTATTTTGTAAGTAAAGGTGTTGTAAAATAATTGCATGTATGTATTGCAAAATAGGTAAAACTTACATATATTTGTAATGCAAACTAGTAAACAAATTAGTGATACTACTAAAACAAGAGTATATTATGAAAACTTTGTACCTGTTATTGGCAACGGCACTAATTGCCGCACCGACATTTTCGACCGCAGCAATAGCGTCAGAACCGTTGACCGCAAATTATGACGCAAGAGTTTTGACATCTCCGATAGGGGGTAGGGTACTTTCCGACAAGGGTGTAGCCGTTGAGTACGCCACGGTGGTATTCACCGACAACGAGGGACGCTATGTGGCTGGCACGGTGACCGATGCGGAAGGTCGTTTTGACATAGAGCTGAAGAGAGGCGATTATGTTATGGAGCTGACCTGCATGGGTTATAAACCATATAAAAAATCGTTGACTCTTTCAGACGAGCTCTCTCTGGGCGATATTTCGATAGAGTCGGACGCAATGGAAGTTGAAGAGGTGGTCGTTAAAGGTAACGCCATCATCAACAGGGCTGACGGTTATTCTGTGGCGCTCGGCGACAGCAAGTATGCCGAAGGAAGAAACGCTCGCGAGGCGTTACGCTATGTTCCGGGTCTCTGGGTTGACAAAGACGACAACATAACGATAAACGGCCGCGGTGGGGTAGTGGTGATGCTCAACGACCGAATCGTTCACATGAGTTCGACTGAATTGCTCAACTACCTCGAAACGATAAAGGCTGAGGATATAAAGAGCATCGACATCGTCCGTTCGGCGGGCGCCAAATATGACGCATCGGCAGGCGGTTCAATATTGAAGATAACTCTTCGTAATCCCAAGAATAACGGCCTTTACGGTAGCGTGTCGATGAAATATGAACGTATAGACACCATGAGTGCCAACTACGCCCCATCCGTTTCGTTCAACTACATGAAAAACAAGCTCTCGCTCTCTACGGCTTTTGCATACGGACGAATCAATCAGGGCGAATACGACGATATTTCCATCTATTATAAAGATCGTCCCGACACGACCGACTCACGTTTTAAAAACAATGGTGTTTATAATAATCTCAACTACTATATCCGAGGTGTCTATCAGATAGACGACCGCAACAGCGTCGGTCTCGACTATGACTTGGGTGTCTATTCACAGCAGTCGGACTCATATTCCGAGTCGTGGTTCCGCGGCGAGAGCTATGGCGACAACACGGTATATTCCAATGCTTTTCAGGCTAATCCCCGCAGGTGGATGCACACTCACAATATCTCTGCCAACTATCGTAACAAGCTCGACACCCTCGGTTCCGAAATTTTGGTTGTGGCGGACTACAATATTTCTCGTATGCAGAGCAGGCAATCATATACGACGAACATGTCACGTGTAAACAACCTTGAGACATTCAGTTATATATACGACAATTCATTGAGAAACAGTGACCTCTATACTGTTCGTCTGGATGCGACACACTATTTCAACAAACGTTGGAACATAGGCTACGGAGCTAAATATTCATATTCGATGATGACCAGCGACTACGGCTATTACACTTCTGATAATGATGTTGATTGGATCTTCAATAGCGATTACAGCGACAATTATGACTACAATGAGGGCGTGGCTGCGGCATATGTCTCAACAAACGGCAGTTTCGGACGTTTCAGTCTCGTGGCTGGTTTGAGGGTTGAAAACACAGACGTAACCCCCAAGTCTAACAAGGAGAATCTGTCCGTACATCGCAACTATACAGACCTCTTCCCCTCTGCGTCATTCTCTTACTCTATAAAATCCGACGGTTCTTATCTTGTGTCGGCAAGCTACCGCAGAAGCATCGTTCGTCCGGGCTTCAGCCTGCTTAATCCGAGACGCACCCCCGTCAGCAGTATCGCCACCTCCGTGGGTAACCCTTATCTTAATCCCTATTATCGTAACGACGTGTCATTGAACTTTGTTCTTGACGGTAAATATACGTTCGAGTTCGGTTATCAGAAAGCGACGGACAAATTCGCGCAGATTGTGACGATAGACCCTGTGAACCCCGAACAGTTTCTCTATATATTCGATAATTACGACAACGAGGAACACTTTACCGTTAATACATATCTTCCCTTCTCTCCGTTCAAATGGTGGGATATAAACCTCTCTGGCGGTATCGACTACCAGAAGACGACCGTGCTCGGTAAAAAATACTCGGCTCTCGGTTACTATTCGCAGTTGTTGATGCTCTTCTCTTTGCCTAAAGACTGGAGCGTGGAGCTTTCAGGTTCGGGTGCCGGCAATTTCCTGCAGGGTAACATGCGTGTTGTGAATCCCATTATACAGGCGAACGGATCGATTAGAAAGAGCTTCAAGGATGGAAAATATGTCGTGTCTCTCAACGTTAGCGGTCTCGGTGTGAACAAGATGAATATAGAGATTGATGAACGTGAGTTCACTCAGAAGTTGACGAACAGACATACATACAATACGCCGAGATTCGGTGTCACATTCAGATATAACTTCAAGGCAGGTAAGGAATTCCGTGCTGCAAACGTTGTGAAAGGCAATAGCGAAGAGGCGTCACGTGTCAGATAGCAGTGGAATCTAATGAAAGGAAAGCGGATTTGTTGTTGTGCAACGTTCAAAATTTCTCATAAAAAGTTATTGAAAAAAATAGTCGAATCGTAACTTTTCATATCGTTTTGCGTTCTATAAAGTAAATAAGATACAAGATTATTTTTTACTCACAACAAACGTTTCCTTGTCAGAGCGTGCCGCATCATTGCGGCACGCTCGTTTTTGTGTAGGGGGGTATTATATTACATAAATACCCCCCCCTACACAAAAACGAGCATTCCCCAATAGTTAGGTTCTTTTACAAATGTCTCCGACGGGTCTGCCGACAGCGTTACTTTGTCCCTCGACAAAGTAACCAAAACGAGGGGGCACAGCCCCTTTTGACCATGTCACCCTAATTTGGCTCATTATCTTCATCGAAGTCAACATCTCCCCGTAATAACATTAATAAAAAGCGAGGTAACATTTTTAAGAATCGTTACCTCGCAAAAATGAGATAATTTTTATTTTCGGACACAACGCACACTAAACCCGTACGCCTTATTACTGTAGTTTCCGGGGCCAACGTAGCTACTTTCAAGTCCCATGGCGTACCCCTTTTCGTCGTTGTACTGTGTGGACGACAATAGTACCCGATCAAACCATTGCGACCTATTAGACTAGTCAATTCGATACGGTAGCCGACAGCAGGAAACTCCAAACTAATAGTACCGCTTGTGAATATCTTATAACCGTAATCGCTTGCATTCCAGCCGCCACTGTTTGTCTGTGACGTAGCGTTCTTTAAGGCTATAAACTCATCTTTGGTCGGTAAACGGTAATTTTCAGGACATGGATCATTGTCTTCAATCCAAGAGGTATTTTGCGTTGGCGGATTGGTATTATTCCAACCATTAACACTACCTATACTTTCCCAGGATTTATTTCCGACATCCCATTGATAGAATCTACCATGCGATTTGGTCTTTATCGGATCATCAGTACATTCTGAAGGTAATTTTGTTGCGTACGTAGGACCTTCCAATCTACTTTTACCCAGATTATACCTCATCCATTCAATACCTCCTATATTTACTGTTTTGGTCGGATCGAAATCACAATTTTGTGTAACAGTAATTTGAATAGTTGTTCCTTTATAAATTACTTTAATAGTAATAGTTCTAGGTCCTCCTGTATCGTTTTCTGCAGTTGTTTTTATAATAACTTTATTGCCTGATACACTGGCAGTAAACCAAGCGCCACTCTGCGAGGAAACAGTTAAACCACTTGATATTGTACCGTCATTTGTCGTTCCGACTATAACTGTTGCAGTCTGATTTGGCTGACCGTTATCAAATACAACAGATGCAGGATTTAACGTAAGCTTTACAGGGGTCTGACTTACTGTTGCCGTCGCTCGGTTTACGCCGTCTCTACCTTTTAATATTATTGTCGCATTTGAAGTCTCTTCATTGAATGTCAATTCTGACTTAAACGCAACTTTGAATGTTCCTGCTGGAGAAAGAGAGCTAATCTTATGGTCGGTTGTATTTGAACTTGTAACGTAATTACTTTCGAGAATATCCCATACAGAAGCTACAAACGTACCGTTTGCTGATGCCAAACCGCCAATGACAGAATACGAAGTCTTGTTCTCAACAAGGATACTCGTTTGTTTGGCTTGAATAACTGTAAACGAACATGCAACATTGCCGTCAACCGTTATGTCAAATGATGATGATATTTCGTTCGTTGTTGTATTTTCGGGAACGGTTAAGACAAATGAGTATGTATCATTACTACCTGCTGGCTGTGATTTGATTTTTACCGCCGAATCGGAGGTTTTGGAAACGACCTTAATACGCTCACTACTTGCAGGTGCAGAGGTTTTGATATTGACCGTATAATCATATGCAACGCTGAACGCTTTGAGTGTGTTTGTCTCAAAGACAGCAGGATTACCCGAGCCGTAAGTAACACTCTGTATCGTAGCTGTAAAGTTTGCAAGCTGGGTTACCGTGAACGACTGCGAAGTCGTGTTTTGGCTCTCCAAAACAAATTGACCCGTGCGTTGTTCCGCATTGTTTGCCGCAACT
>CASDZP010000021.1 GCA_949285535.1 uncultured Alistipes sp. | reverse complement strand
CGGGTACAGGTTCAAGTTCATGGAAAGTCGCCAAAAGCACACAAAGTTGGATTACAACGAATCCTGCTGTCGGCGGAACAGAAACTAACGCAAGCGGTGTATCGTTGGATGTAACCGTTACTCCAAACAATGCGGAAGAACGCACAGGACAATTCGTTTTGGAAAGCCAAAACACGACTTCGCAGTCGTTCACGGTAACGCAGCTCGCAAACTTCACCGCAACAATCCAAAGTATCACATACGGTTCGGGTAATCCTGCCGTATTTGAGGCAAATACGCTCAAAGCGTTCAGTGTCGCATACGATTATACGGTCAATATCAAGACTTCTGCACCTGCAAGCAGTGAACGTATTAAGGTTGTTTCCAAAACAGTTGACACAGCGGTAACAAGTCTCAACCTGCGGGCAGCAACGATACATATTCGTTTGTGCTTGCTGTTCCAGCAAACGAAACAACGACTGAGACATCATCATCATTTGACATAACTATTGACGGCAATGTCGCGTATTCGTTTACGGTTATTCAAGCTAAAAAGACAAGTATTCTTGTCGAAAACAAAAGTACCTATTCCGTCATCGGTGGATTGGCGTCTGCAAATGGTACGTTTGTCGCTTCTATTTGGGATATTCTCGAAAGCAATTATGTGACAAGTTCAAATACGACTGCGCATGCTGTTAGAAGTTCAAATACGACTGCGCATGCTGTTAGTTCACTTTCAGCAACTGGTACATTTAAAGTCGCGTTTAAATCAACATTGACATTCAATGAAGAAACATCAAATGCCACAATAACATTGAAAGGCAGAGACGGCGTAAACCGAGCAACAGTAACAGTTAGTCAGACACCTGTAAAGCTCACATTAAATCCTGCGTCTATTGTCTTTGAAAACGGTCAGCCAAATCAAACAGCTACGGTTACGGTTGGAACGACAAACGATGGTAATATATCAAGCGGCATGACTATTTCTCCACAGAGTAAGGATTGGTTTATAGCTAGTGTATCAGGGAATAAAGTAATTATTAAAACGACTACAGAAAACGACATAGGAAAGCCAAGGACAGATAATGTTATAGTAACTTATAAAGGAACAACGATTCAAATCACTATTACTCAAAATTGTGATTTTGACCCGACTAAAACGGTAAATATTGGAGGTATTGAATGGATGAAGTATAATTTAGGGAAAAGTAAATTGGAAAATGGAGGTCCGACATTTGCAACAAAGTTACCATCGGAATGTTCTGATGACCCTATAAAAACCAAATCGCACGGTAGGTTCTATCAATGGGATATTGGTAGTAAATCATGGGAAAGCACAGGGAGTAGCGTCAGTGGATGGAATGGAACTAATCCTCCGACTCAAAACACTTCATGGCTCGAATCTAACGACCCATGTCCAGAAAATTACCGTCTACCTACCAAAGACGAGTTTGTAGTATTGAAGAATAGTACAACACAATCAAACGAAGGAGGATGGAATGCGAGTGATTATGGTTACAAAATATTTACAAATGGCAATAAAACTTTAGAGTTTCCTTCTATTGGACGTCGTCATTGGTCTACCGGTGTATTAGATTATCAAAGTGTATACGGATATTATTGGTCATCTACACAGGTTGATGAAACTAAGGCATATATTATGTATATTAATAGTAATGATGTTACCCCGTCCTATAACAATGGTAATAAGTCAAATGGAGCAAATGTACGATGTGTCCGAAAGTAATCTTGCGTTTCTAGTTTTTAAGAATATCTATTTTGCCTTTTAATGAGACGAGTGCGGTGAAGATTCTGACTTCGTAAAAGATAATGAGCCAAATGAGGGTGACATGGACAAAAGGGGCTGTGCCCCCTCGTTTTGGTTACTTTGTCGAGGGACAAAGTAACTCTCGCAGAAGGCGCCCTCGGAGAGACCCGCGGGAGCGGCTGTCGGCAGACCCCGTCGGGAGACCCGTCGGAGACATTGTGTCATCAACCATTTCGGGGATTATTTGGAGGATTTTGTTTTTGTATGGACAGATAATTTTTATCTGTCCATACAAAAACAAAATCCTCCAAATAATCCCCGAAATGGTTGATAATCTGCAAAAAAGTTTGGGGATTAAAATAATATCATTAAATTTGCGCGTTCATTGAACCATCTGGGGAGATGGACAAAATAAAAATAAAGTCTAACAACTAATTAAACAATGACAGAAAAAGTACACGAGCAGATCAACGCATCGGCAGACAACGCGACTTTCGACTGGGACGCATTCGAGAGTGAAAAAGGCCTTTACGGCAACAGCAGCAAAGAATCAATCGCAGAGAAGTACGATCAGACTCTCTCTAACATTCAGTCAGGCGAGGTTCTCGAAGGCACAGTAATAGCTGTTAACAAACGTGAAGTTGTTGTTAACATCGGTTACAAATCGGAGGGTGTCATACCCGTTAGCGAATTCCGCTACAACCCCGATCTCGCAGTAGGCGAAAAAGTCGAAGTTTACGTTGAGAGCGCCGAAGACAAAAAAGGTCAGCTCATCCTTTCTCACAAGAAAGCCCGTCAGCTCCGTTCATGGGATCGCGTAAACGAGGCTTTGGAGAAAGACGAAATCATCAAGGGTTACATCAAATGCAGAACCAAAGGCGGTATGATCGTCGATGTATTCGGTATCGAGGCGTTCCTCCCCGGTTCTCAGATCGACGTGAAACCCATCCGCGACTACGATGTTTACGTAGGCAAAACAATGGAATTCAAGGTTGTTAAAATCAACCAGGAATACCGTAACGTTGTCGTTTCTCACAAGGCTCTCATCGAAGCCGAGCTCGAACAGCAGAAGAAAGACATCATCTCTAAACTCGAAAAAGGTCAGGTTCTCGAAGGTACCGTTAAGAACATCACCTCTTACGGTGTATTCATCGACCTCGGCGGTGTTGACGGTCTTATCCACATCACCGACCTCTCATGGGGCCGCGTAAACCACCCCGAAGAGATTGTTCACCTCGACGAGAAACTCAACGTCGTTATCCTCGACTTCGACGACGCCAAAAAACGTATCGCTCTCGGTCTCAAACAGCTCACTCCCCATCCTTGGGACGCGCTCAGCTCAGAGCTTAAAGTCGGTGACAAAGTCAAAGGTAAAGTCGTTGTCATGGCTGACTACGGTGCGTTCATCGAAATCGCTCCCGGCGTAGAAGGTCTCATCCACGTGAGCGAAATGTCATGGTCACAGCACCTCCGTTCAGCTCAGGAGTTCATGAAAGTAGGTGACGAAGTTGAAGCCGTTGTCCTCACTCTCGACCGCGAAGAGCGTAAGATGAGCCTCGGTATCAAACAGCTCACCAAAGACCCCTGGGAAGATGTTGAAACCAAATATGCCGTAGGTACACGCCACATGGCCAAAGTTCGTAACTTCACCAACTTCGGCGTATTCGTGGAAATCGAAGAAGGCATCGACGGTCTCATCCACATCTCTGACCTCAGCTGGACCAAGAAAATCAAACACCCCGCAGAGTTCACCTCTAAAGGCGCTGACATCGAAGTTGTCGTTCTCGAAATAGACAAAGAAAACCGTCGCCTCAGCCTCGGTCACAAACAGCTCGAAGACAACCCCTGGGATGTATTCGAAACTCTCTTCACACTCGATTCTACTCACAAAGGTACTATCGCCGAAATCAACGATAAAGGTGCCGTTGTGACTCTCGAACACGGTGTTGAAGGTTTCGCTCCCGCTAAACAGCTCGTTAAAGAAGACGGCACTATGCCCGTTGTAGGCGAAACTCTCGACTTCAAAGTGATAGAGTTCGTTAAAGCTACTAAACGCATCACCCTCTCTCACACCCGTGTGGCTCAGGGCGATAACGCTCCCGCTCTCGAAAACAACAACGAGAAAGGCGCTGCCAAAGAAGCTAACTCTACTCAGAAAGCCGTTAAGATGATCAACTCGTCAGTTGAAAAAACAACTCTCGGTGACATCTCAGGTCTCGCTGAACTGAAAGCACAGCTCGAAAACGCTGAAAAATAATATACCATGACTTTCAGGCTGACTGTTCTGGGGAGCTCTTCTGCTCTGCCGATAGTCGGCAAATATCCGACTGCTTGTGTGCTCAACGCGCACGAGCAGTTTTTTTTGATAGATGCCGGCGAAGGGGTGCAGAAACAGCTGATGAAATATGGTGTGTCGCTACGCAGGCTGTCGCACATATTCATAACCCACCTGCACGGAGACCATCTCTTCGGACTATTCGGGCTCGTCTCGACAATGGGTCTGCTCGGAAGAGAACAGGCTCTGCACATATATGCTCCCGCCCCTCTCGAAAAGATAATGACCACAGGCATGGAGCTTTTCTTCAAAGACCTGCCCTTCCCTATCGTCCACCATACCGTCAAGACGACAGCGTCGGAACAGGTGTTCGAGAACAACGCCATGACCGTCACCACGATACCGCTTAAACACAAGGTTCCCACGTGCGGTTATCTCTTCAGAGAGAAAGAGCCGCAACTGAATGTCGATAAAGAGGCTGTAAAGAAATACTCGCTCTCCATTCAGGAGATACTCGCCGTCAAGCGAGGCGAAGACATAATACGTGAGGACGGCAGCGTGATAGAGAATGGTGCCGTTGCTTATCGCCCCTACTCTCCCCGCTCGTTCGCCTTTTGCAGTGATACCGCCTACTCGGAGAAGGTGGCGTCGGCTGTCAAGGGTGTGAATCTGTTGTATCACGAAGCCACATTTTCCGACAGCGACAGAGAGCGCGCCACGCAGACGGGTCACTCGACCGCCCGTGACGCCGCTACGGTAGCCATGAAAGCGGGTGTCGGCAAACTGGTTATCGGACACTTCTCGTCGAGGTACAAAGAAGAAGATTTATTGTTGTCTCAAGCCAAAGAGGTATTCGACAACACCTTTCTCGGATTACAAGGGAGTGTTTTCGACATCGAACCTGCAAATGTTCGGTTTTAATCATTATATTTGCAGCGTAACCAAAAAAGGGACAGATGAAACGGATAGTATTGCTATTGGCGACGCTCTTTATGGCAGACACGCTCTGCGCACAGTCTTATGTCAAAATAAACGGTCTGTACGCACTTGTCGGGGTTATCAACCCGTCTGTCGAGATGCCGATATCGAACCGCTTCACCTATAATATGGAGGGTGTTTACTCTCCGTGGAAGTCTGTCGGCGGTCGTCCGGCCAACTTCGGGATATTTTTGAATGAAGCCCGTTATCATGTCAAAGAGAACTACAACGGCTGGTATGTCGGTGTATCTGCCGGCATGCAGGCGTTCAACATGGCAAAAGACGACAACAAAAACTGCAAAGGCTGGGGTATAATTGTCGGCGGGACAACAGGCTATCAATGGCAGGTAGGCAAACGTCTCCTAATAGAGGCTTTCATCGGCTACGGCTGGCAACACAGCTGGTACATCGGCGAAGACCTGCAAAAAGGAGAACCAATCAACTACAACATGTCCGCCGAGTGGTTGCCTTACAAATTGGGGGTGAATATCGGATATAAGTTTTTCGACCCTAACAAGAAAAAATAAAAAATGTCCCGTGGAAAATTTCACGGGACATTTTTATTTCCTTCCTTTTTACTCCCCCACTCCTTCCCTTTTATTTGTATTGTTCTTTTACAAATTGATTTACGTATGTTGTCATCATCATTTATATCAAGAGTGACGGTTGGTTATGGTGTCATTGGATATGGTCGAGAAAGCAGGAGGCGACATACGGAAGGCTATAAACGGTTAGATGCTGACTTCCAAGGAGGCAATGAGCCAACTGAATATGACATGGTCAAAAGGGGCTGTGCCCCCTCGTTTTGGTTACTTTGTCGAGGGACAAAGTAACGCCGTCGGCAGACCCCGTCGGGAGACCCGTCGGAGACACAGCAAAAAAGGAGTGCCGAACATATTGTTTCGGCACTCCTTTTTTGCTGTGGGCCCAACAGGGCTTGAACCTGTGACCCCCTGATTATGAGTCAGGTGCTACTAACCAACTGAGCTATGGGCCCCACGATTTTTCATCGTTTGTGGTGCAAAGATATGTCATAATTGTGATATTTGCAAATATTAATCTAAATTTGTTGCGAAATTTTGAAAAACAGGTTCGAGAAATGGAGCTGAAAAAAGAAATAACCGATAAACTCGGCCATCCTGTCAAAAACATAATTTTCGACTTGGGTGGTGTATTGCTCGATATCGACATAAGACGCACTCTTGAGGCTTTCGACAAACTAAACATCGACGGCGTGCGCTCGGAAGACGTGTACCCGCACCTCAAAGGTCCATTCCTTGAACTCGAACTGGGCAATATCGACGGAGACGAGTTCCTGAAACGCATGAGAGAAGAACACGGCATAGGCGAGAGCGTGACCGACAAGCAAATATGGGACGCATGGAACGCGCTACTGCTCGATTTCGACCTCGAAAGATTCGATATGATTGAAAAGTCAGGCGACAAATACCGACTTTTCATTTTGAGCAACACAAACCTGCCGCACAGAATAGAATACCTCAAAAGATTTGAGACGCAAAGCGGAGGTCGGACGTTCGAATCATATTTCGAGAAATGTTTTTACTCCGACGAACTGCACATGAGAAAACCCGACGAGAAAATATACAGACATGTTATCGAAACGACGGGCATCGTACCTGAAGAGACGCTGTTCATCGACGACAACAAATGTAACTTTGTCGGCGCGGAGGCATGCGGAATAAAAACTCTCGCAGTAAACTCATCGTTTACTGTTAAAGACATATTCGAATAAACAGGGTAAATCGTCGTAGATATAAGAGACACGTAATAAGCCTGTGTGATTATCCACACTCCGTCCACACGTTATCGACACGATACCCACATGTTATCAACAAGCATAAACGCCGAACACGAACAATCACCGACAACCATAAACCGCCAAAAGAGAGACGCTTTTTCGCAAACAACCGAAAAAACACTATCTTTAACCGCAAATCGACACAATATGATAAAGTGTGAAAACATCTGCAAGAGCTACGGCAACGTCAATGTGCTGAAAAATGTCAACCTTTCGGTATCCGAGGGTGAAATTGTTACTCTGGTGGGTCCGAGCGGCGCGGGTAAGAGCACGTTGCTCCAGATAGCCGGTACACTAATGACACCCGACGAGGGGTCGGTGGTCATTGACGGTGTGGATGTATCCACGCTCAAAGGTGACAAGCTCGCTGACTTCAGAGGCAGCAAAATCGGCTTTGTCTTCCAATTCCACCACCTGTTGCCGGAGTTCAGCGCGATAGAGAACGTCGTCATGCCGGCGAGGATAGCGGGTCGTGACCTCAAAGAGGCGGAAGCGAGAGCCAAAGAGTTGCTTGAAATGCTCGGTGTGAGCGGGAGGGCCGACCATAAGCCCGCGGAGATGTCGGGCGGCGAACAGCAGAGGGTGGCTGTGGCGAGAGCGTTGATAAACTCGCCGTCATTGTTGCTCGCAGACGAACCGTCGGGAAACCTCGACAGCAAAAACAGAGAGGAACTGCACAAACTGTTCTTCTCGTTGCGAGACAAATTCGGATTGACGATAGTGATTGTCACCCACGACGAACAGCTGTCTGCACTGTCGGACAGAAAAATAACCATGATAGACGGACGTATCTCGGAATAATGTTTCCAAGTGTAAAGAGATAAAAACAGATGACCGAACAAGAAATAGAAGAGCTAAAACCTTACCTCGACTCGCTGGTATTGCGTTTCAACAATCCCGATTTTATAGCTGACGACCCTGTCAGCATCCCGCACCTTTTCGGCACGAGGGAAGACATGGAGATATCGGGTTTTCTCGCCTCAACGATAGCGTGGGGCAACAGAAAAGCCATAGTAAAGAATGCGCACCGACTCATGAGAATGTTGGGCATGGAGCCTTACAGATTCGTAATGGAGGCGTCGCAGGACGAAAAGGCGCATCTCTGCGACTTTGTACACCGCACATTCAACGGTAACGACTGCCTATATTTCATAGAGTCGCTCAAAAACATATACTCGGAACACGGCGGTATCGGACGTTTCTTTGAGGACAGATACGAGCAGACGGGTGACATGAGAATCGCGCTCGCCGACTTCCATAAGCTGTTTTTCTCGCTGCCGCACCCTCAACGGGTCGAGAAACACCTCTCATCGATAGCGAAGAAAGCCGCCTGCAAACGCCTCAACATGTATATCAAATGGATGGTGCGCAAGGATGACGGAGGAGTCGATTTGGGTCTGTGGAAGCGCATCCCCGCCTCGGCGATATATCTGCCGCTCGACGTACATTCGGGCAATGTGGGCAGGGCGTTGGGTCTGCTCTCACGTAAGCAGAACGACTGGAAAGCGGTCGAGGAGATAACGGGCACTCTGCGTCTGTTCGATCCCGCCGACCCCGTGAAATATGACTTCGCCCTGTTCGGCGCGGGAATAAACAAAGTCATCTGACAAGGCAATGGCAAACAAATATTTCCGATTCAAACAGTTCACCGTCGAGCAGGAGCGGTGCGCCATGAAGGTCGGTACGGACGGGGTGCTGTTGGGCGCGTGGGTGTCGATACCCGCCGCCACAGCTCGTGTTCTCGACATAGGAACAGGCACGGGACTTATCGCGTTAATGGCGGCGCAACGGGCTCCCATGGCATATGTTGACGCCGTGGAAATCGAGAGCGAGGCGGCGGAACAGGCGAAAGAGAATGTCAAAAACTCCCCATGGAGCAATCGTGTAGCGGTCTTTGAGACAGCGGTACAAGAGTTCGCACCGCAATACTCATACGACATAATCGTATCCAATCCTCCCTATTTCATCCGCTCGCTCAAAAACGAATCTCTCAAAAAAAGTATCGCCCGACACAACGACATGTTGCCGCTCGGAGAGCTTGCCGCCTCCGTAAAAAGGCTCCTTGCCGCTGACGGTATCTTTGCCGCCATACTGCCGTATGAGGAGGCAAACCTCTTCATAGCCGAGGCGGCGGGAGAGGGTCTGTTCCTGCAACGACGTCTCGACGTGAGAGGACGGAAAGCCAAACCCGTGAAAAGGGTGCTCATGGAGTTCGCCCGAAAGCCCGCCGAGAGAGTGGACGAGAAAGAGATGTACCTCGAAAACGAAGACAACAGCCGCAGCAGGGCATACAGCCTGCTGACCGCCGATTTCTATCTATAAAAAACATTTGACACACACGACAATGAAAGGTCTTTACACAATCCTTCTGCTGATAACCTCAAACATCTTCATGACGTTCGCATGGTACGGCCACCTCAAACTGCAACAGGCAAAGGTGATAAACAACTGGCCCCTTTTCGGCGTGATACTCTTCTCGTGGGGTATCGCTCTGTTTGAATATTGCGCGCAGGTACCCGCCAACAGAATAGGTTTCGTCGGCAACGGCGGTCCGTTCTCCCTCATACAGCTCAAGATATTGCAGGAGGTGATAACGCTGACGGTATTCATGCTCTTCTCAACGCTGTTTTTCAAGAGCGAGTCGTTGAACTGGAACCATGCGGTATCGTGTCTATGCTTGGTGACGGCGGTCTATTTCGCCTTTAAATAGCCCCGACGAAGGCAGGGACAAGAATAGGGCGATGCAGATTTAGACGCCCGAACGATGAAATATAAGATAAATTTTTTACCTTTGGTCTGTTCGGCGAGCCGCCACAACGTGACAGCTGCTCCGAACGGAAACACTTCTTAACAAAACGGATAATACCATGAACCTCAAAACAATGGCAATGGCGTCGCTGTTGGCAATAGCTTCGCCCGCTGTTTGGGCGCAGAGCGCTGTCGGCGTCAAACAGATGATTAATCCCGTAATCGTACCGCAGACCTCTGTAAAAGTTATCTTCACGATAAAATGCGAACAGATATACAAAGGTCCTTACGCCCGATATGCACAGCAATATCTCGGCATCAGCGTGCCTTTGAACGACAAGACGGTATATACGATAGAGAACACGCGTCTCGACTACGACACACGCTCAATACCGCAGAAAAACGAGTCTCTATCTGAATTCGTAGCCCCCGAAAACGTCGAGGAGAACAATATCCCGCTCTTTTCAGACGTGAGTGTGGACGCGATAGTCTATTCGGCGGCTGTCGGCGGCGACGACACCAGAACGACCGTGAGAGAGAAAAACCTCGACCAGATGGCGGCTGACGCGGCGAACGCAATATTCACGCTCCGCAAACGCAGATTCGACCTTGTAACGGGTGAGTTCGGCGAGAACGTGTTCGGCGCGGGTCTCGGCGCGGCAATAGAGGAGATGGCACGGATAGAGGACAACTACGTGTCGCTGTTCAGCGGTAAAAAGAGCGTCAAGACATACGAGGTGACGATAGAGGTCACTCCCTCGAAAAATCTCGACAACATAATAGTCTGCCGCTTCTCTGAAAACGGCGGTATCGTGGACGCAACCGACCTGTCGGGCGAACCCGTGATGCTCAACATGACTGCGGGCGAGCCGTTCATTGCGCTGGAGGGCAAGAGCGCGGGTAAAGGCACACAGTACGCCACAATGCCGAGAATGGCTACATGCAAGCTGTTCAAGGGTATGGAGCTTCTCACCTCTCGCGAGATACCGATGCTTCAGGCGGGAACCATTATCGAAATGACCAACGTGAAATAACGAGCGCAGGATGAGACCGAGCTACTTTATGCGTTACGGCGGCGAGCTTTACGACCTCGGCGGTCATACCGTCATGGGTATCGTCAACATGACGCCCGACTCTTTCTACGACCGCTCCCGAATCAACGATGACGCCGCCCTGATGGACGCCGTGAGCAAGCACCTCGAAGGCGGAACGCAGATAATAGACATAGGCGGATATTCGTCACGCCCCGGCGCCGACGACGTCTCCGCAGAGCAGGAGCTGTTCAGGGTGTTATGGGCGGTAGAGCGTATCAAAAAAGGATTCGGCGAGGATATGGTAATCTCGGTCGATACCTTCAGGGCGTCCGTGGCAAAGAGAATAGTGGACAGCTTCGGTCCCGTCATCATAAACGACATTACGGCGGGCGAGGGCGACCCCTATATGCTCGACTTCGTGGCGGAATACAAACTGCCCTACATCGCCATGCACATGAGGGGCACTCCCGACACAATGCAGGCGATGACTAACTACGACAACGTGACCGACGATGTGATTCGCTATTTCTGCGACAGACTTGAACTCTTTGAGAAAAAGGGTCTCGGAGACGTGATTATAGACCCCGGATTCGGTTTCGCCAAGACCACGGAGCAGAACTTCGAGCTTCTGTATAATCTCGAACGCTTCGGCATATTCGGCAGACCGATACTTGTCGGGCTCTCACGCAAGACAATGGTGTGGCGCACACTCGGATTGACACCCTCGGAGGCGCTCAACGGCACGACGGCGCTCAACTTCGCCGCCCTCGAAAGAGGCGCCAACATATTGAGGGTACACGACTCCAAAGAGGCCGCACAGACGATAAAGCTGTTCGAGGCGATGACGGAACAGGCCGAAACATTACGCTGACATGGATTTCTTCGCGATTAAAATAACGGACATCATAGACATCATTCTTGTAGGGGCATTGATGTACCAGATATACAAGATGATAAAGGGTACGAACGCCTTTTCGCTGTTCATAGGGGTGTTCATATTCTACCTTTTCTGGATATTCGTAAGGGCGTTCAACATGGAACTGCTCGCCTCTATCATGGGTCAAATCATGAGTGTGGGCGTGATAGCCCTCATCGTGGTCTTCCAGCAGGAGATACGCCGTCTGCTCATCTACTTCGGAAACAAATATTTCTCCAACTTCAGCCGACGACTCAGCGGCACTCTTTCGGGCAACGACCAGAGCGGATACATCGACGAGGTGGTGACCGCCTGCGAGAACATGGCAAGCCAGCGTTGCGGAGCGTTGATAGTGTTCACAAGGCGAAACAACCTCAATCTGATACAGGACACGGGCGACGCAATCAGCGCGAAAATATCGCACAGGCTGATAGAGACAATCTTTTTCAAGAACTCGCCCCTGCACGACGGAGCGATGATAATTAGCAACGGCAGAATAGCCGCCGCTCGATGCGTGCTTCCACAGACCGAAAGGCTCGACATACCGGCGTCGCTGGGCATGAGACACAGGGCGGCGATAGGTGTAAGCGAGACGACGGACGCCGTGGTTGTGGTGGTGTCGGAGCAGACGGGTCGAATATCGTATGTCGATAACGGAATGCTCTATTCCAACCTGTCGGCGGTCGTGTTGAAGGAAAAACTTGTCAAGATTTTGTAAAATATTGTCGTTTTACACTTTTTTGAGTGTTTTTTGAATGTAATTTGATATATTTGTATCTTGAAATGAGACGTGTCCGTAACGCGTCCGTTTCTTGTTTTTGACTTGCTATTATATTGACATTAACGTTTAATAGAAATGACTAAGCAAAAAAAATTCATCACCTGTGACGGTAACTATGCCGCGGCTCACATCGCCTACATGTTCAGCGAAGTGGCGGCTATCTACCCCATCACACCCTCGTCAACAATGGCAGAGCTTGTTGACGAATGGTCGGCTTCAGGCCGTAAGAACATCTTCGGACAGACCGTCAAGGTCGTTGAGATGCAATCTGAGGCAGGAGCTGCCGGTGCCGTTCACGGCTCACTCCAGAGCGGTGCCCTCACCTCTACCTTCACCGCCTCACAGGGTTTGCTTCTGATGATTCCCAACATGTACAAGATTTCGGGAGAGCTTCTTCCTGGCGTGTTCCACGTATCGGCTCGTGCGCTCGCGGCTCAGGCACTCTCAATCTTCGGTGACCATCAGGACGTCATGGCTACACGCCAGACAGGCTTCGCGATGCTTATGTCGGGCGGCGTTCAGGAGGTAATGGACCTCTCTGCCGTTTCTCACATCGTGTCGCTCAAATCGCGCGTTCCGTTCATGAACATATTCGACGGTTTCCGCACATCACATGAGATTCAGAAAATCGAGGCTCTCGAAATGGAAGACCTCGAACCGCTGTTCGACAAACAGGCTCTCGCAGAGTTCCGTGCCCGCGCCCTCAATCCCGAACATCCCGTGACAAGAGGTACCGCGCAGAACCCCGACATCTACTTCCAGTCACGTGAGGCAGCCAACTCTTTCTATGAGGCAGTTCCCGACATGGTGGCTGACTGCATGAAAGAAATCAGCCGCATAACAGGCCGTCAGTACGCTCCCTTCAACTACTACGGTGACCCCGAAGCGGAAAACATCATCGTGGCGATGGGTTCTGTTACCGACACCATACGCGAGACTATCGCATACCTCGCCAAGAAAGGCGAAAAGGTGGGTCTTATCTCTGTTCACCTCTATCGCCCCTTCTCTGCGAAATACTTCATGCAGGCTCTTCCCAAGAATGTCAAGAGAATCTGCGTTCTCGACAGAACAAAAGAACCGGGCGCGAACGGCGATCCCCTCTACCTCGACATCAAAGAGCTCTTCTACGGCAAGGAGAACGCCCCGATTATCGTCGGCGGCCGTTACGGTCTCTCGTCTAAAGACACCACTCCCGCACAGATGCTCGCCGTTTACGAAAACCTCAAAATGGCTGAACCCAAAAATCAGTTCGTTGTCGGTATCGTAGATGACGTGACATTCAAATCGCTCCCCGTAGGTCCCGAACTCCACCTCGACCACGAAGGTCTCTTCGAGGCTCGTTTCATCGGTCTTGGCTCTGACGGTACCGTGGGTGCGAACAAAAACTCAATCAAGATTATCGGTGAGGCGACAGACAAATACTGCCAGGCTTACTTCTCATACGACTCGAAGAAATCAGGCGGTTACACCAGCTCACACCTGAGATTCGGCGACAACCCCATCAACTCGCCCTATCTGGTGACCACTCCCGACTTCGTGGCTTGTCACGTTCCCTCTTACCTCGGCAAATATGACCTTCTCAAAGGTCTCAAAAACGGCGGTACATTCCTTCTGAACAGCGTTTGGGATGAAGAGACTACCAAGAAACATCTTCCCGACGACATGAAGAAATATATGGCTGAACACCATATCAATTTCTACATCATCAACGCTACGAAGATTGCTGCCGAGCTCGGTCTTGGGTCTCGTACCAACACAATCATGCAGAGCGCCTTCTTCAAGGTTTCAGGCGTCATTCCCTATGACAGCGCCGTTGAACACATGAAAAAAGCCATCTACAAATCATACGGCAAGAAAGGCGAAGACATCGTCAACAAGAACTACGCGGCTGTCGAAGCGGGTGCCAACGTAACCAAAGTTGAGATTCCCGCGGAATGGGCGTCAATCACTCCCGCGGCTGAGAACCACGGTGACGTACCCGAATTCATCGCCAAGATTGTCAACCCCATCAACGCGCTCAAAGGTGACGACCTGCCCGTAAGCGTGTTCAAAGGACGCGAAGACGGTACATGGGAAGCCGGCACAGCACAGTACGAGAAACGCGGTATCGCGGTTAACGTACCCGAATGGCAGGCGGAAAACTGTATCCAGTGTAACCAGTGCGCATACGTATGTCCCCACGCTGCAATCCGTCCCTTCCTCCTCACAGAGGCTGAAGCGGCAGCTGCTCCCGAAGGAACAGTTACGGTACAGGGCAACGGCGCTCTGAAAGAGTACAAGTTCAAGATGCAGGTCAGCCCGCTCGACTGTACAGGTTGTGGCAACTGTGCTAACATATGCCCCGCTCCCAACAAGGCGTTGGTTATGAAACCGCTCGAAAGCCAGCTTGAAAAAGGCGAGGCAGAACGTTTCATCTATATGCACAAAGAGGTTGGCTACAAAGTCGTTGCTGACAAGACACGCAGCGTTAAGAACAGCCAGTTCGAACAGCCCCTCTTCGAGTTCTCTGGCGCATGTGCGGGTTGCGGTGAGACACCTTACATCAAGACTATCACCCAGCTGTTCGGCGACCACATGAACATCGCCAACGCGACAGGTTGCTCTTCAATCTATGGCGGTTCGGCTCCCTCTACTCCCTACTGCACCAACAGCGAAGGACACGGTCCCGCATGGGCAAACTCACTGTTCGAGGATAACGCAGAGTTTGGTCTCGGTATCAACACAGGTGTGAACACTCTTCGCAACCGTCTGAAAGATACTATGAAAGACGCTATCGCCAACTGCAACGAATGTAGTGCCGAAATCAAAGCGGCTATGCAGGAGTGGATTGACGGCTTCTCTTCATACGAGGCATCTAAAGCAGCGGCAGAGAAACTTCTCCCGTTGGCAGAGAAATGCAACTGCGCGGCTTGCAAGCAGATTGTAGAGCTCAAACAGTACCTCGTTCGCAAATCTACCTGGATATTCGGTGGTGACGGTTGGGCATACGACATCGGATACGGCGGTCTCGACCACGTATTGGCGTCAGGCGAGAATGTGAACGTACTCGTTCTCGACACCGAGGTTTACTCTAACACAGGTGGTCAGTCGTCTAAATCGACTCCCATCGGTGCGGTAGCGAAATTCGCGTCAGCGGGTAAACGTGTACGCAAGAAAGACCTCGGCGCAATGGCGATGACTTACGGTTATGTATATGTTGCGCAGGTTGCGATGGGTGCAAACCACAACCAGTACTTCCAGGCTATCAAAGAGGCGGAAGCTTATGACGGTCCCTCTTTGGTGATAGCTTACGCTCCCTGTATCAACCACGGTATCAAGGGTGGCATGGGCGTATCACAGCTCACTGAGAAACGTGCTGTTGAGTGCGGTTACTGGCACTTGTGGCGTTACAACCCCACGTTGATAGAGAAAGGTCAGAACCCCTTCACTCTTGACTCTAAAGAGCCCAAGTGGGAAGAGTTCCAGAACTTCATCAACAACGAGGTTCGCTACACCTCTCTGCTCAAATCATTCCCCGACGAAGCCAAAGAGCTCTTCGCAGCATCTGAAGCTAACGCAAAATGGCGTTACTCGACCTATAAACGCTTCGCCGCAATGAACTACTCTGAGACAGAGGAATAACAGCTGTTTCATAAAACCATTATACATAAAAAAGGATTGCTCAAATTACTGAGCAATCCTTTTTTTATGAATAGTGGTTTTATGAAACAGCTGTTATTCCTCTGTCTCAGAGTAGTTCATTGCGCGAAGCGTTTATAGGTTGAGTAATGCCATTTTGCGTTAGCTTCGATTGGCGCCTTCCGCGGGAGTTACTTTGTCCCTCGACAAAGTAACCAAAACGAGGGGGCACAGCCCCTTTTGACCATGTCATACCCATTTGGCTCATTATCTTTCTGGAAGTCAGCATCCAACCGTGCATAGCCTAATGATTAATAAGCGGTAATAACGGGTAAAAACAGATAAAAGATATTATATATATTGAATTGTCGTAGGTACGATATGAGTATGTGAGTATATAAGTATGCAATTATTATATATTTATCAATGAAAAGCAAAAACAGGTTAATTTAATATGTGATAAATATTTTCAAAAAGCATGACTTAAAAAAGGATAAAAACATGAAATTTATTTTCACAAAAACATCATTAATAAAAATTTATTCGCTATCTTGACTTCTAAATATAAAAATAGTGTGGAAACGCCTAAAAACACTACGTTTCACAATATAAAAGAGGTGCAAAACGTTATAAAATCAAAGGTATATTCAAAATAAGGATTCAAGATGAACGCCAATATATTGTGGGTTGACGACGAAATAGAACTGCTCAAACCCCACCTTCTTTTTCTCAAAGACAAAGGTTACAGCATCGACTGCTGTAACAACGGTTACGACGCGCTCGACGCAATAGGGGAAAACCGCTACGACCTGATTATCCTCGACGAGATGATGCCTGGCATGACAGGTCTCGAAACACTCGCCAAAATAAAAGAAATACGCCCCGATACCCCTGTGGTAATGGTCACAAAAAGCGAGGAGGAGAACATCATGGACAGAGCCGTCGGTTCTAAAATAGCCGACTATCTGATAAAGCCCGTCAATCCGAACCAAGTACTGCTGTCGATAAAGAAAAATCTGCACGCCGACACCCTTGTCAGCCAGACCAACACCGAAGACTATCGCCAGCAATTCGCACATATAAACACGCTCTTCTCTGAGGCTCGTTCATTCGACGAATGGTGCGTGATATACAAAAAACTCGTCGGCTGGGACATAGAGCTGAGCGACAACAGCGACAAGAGCATGCGCGAGGTGCTCAACTACCAGAAGACAGAGGCAAACAACGAATACGCCAAGTTCATAAAACGCAACTATGAGGAGTGGTTCAAGGATAAGACATTGAGCCGTCCCATTATGTCGCATACCCTGTTGAGAAACAAAGTGTTTCCAATCGTCGATAAGCACAAAAAAGTCGTGTTCATGCTTATCGACAATTTCAGGTATGACCAGTGGCTGATGATACGCCCTCTCATGCGAGGCTTCTGTGACGTAACCTCCGAGGAGTTCTATTGCAGCATCCTGCCCACCGCCACACAATACGCCCGAAACGCTCTCTTCGCGGGTCTCACCCCCGCCGCAATAGAAAAGATAATGCCGGGTCTGTGGCTTAACGACAACGAGGAAGGCGGCAAAAACCAGTACGAGGAGGACTTCCTCCGTCGCCAACTCCAGTCGCTCGGACGCAACTACCGTATGAGCTTCGACAAGCTCGTACGCCCCGATTCAGGTAAAAAACTTGTCGATAACCTCGACAAATTCTATAACAACGACCTGTCGGTCATAGTGTATAACTTCCTCGACATCCTCTCGCACGCCAGAACGGACACCGAGATAATCCGCGAACTCGCCGAGGACGAAGCCGCCTTCAGGTCACTCACACGCTCATGGTTCGAACACTCCGACCTGCTTGAGATAATGAGACGTCTCTCTGAAAAAGGACATACACTCATTATCACTTCAGACCACGGAACGACTCACGTCGATAACCCGATAAAAATACTCGGTGACCGTGAGACAAGCACAAATCTGAGATATAAGACAGGACGAAACCTCAACTATAACCCCAAAGAGGTGTTCGAGATAACGGAACCCGAAAAAGTACACCTGCCGAAGTCAAACATAACCTCAAGCTATGTCTTCGCCACAGGCAGCGACTTTTTGGTCTATCCCAACAACTATAACCATTACGTCAGATATTACCGAAACACATTCCAGCACGGCGGAGTGTCGATGGAAGAGATGATTGTCCCGTTCATCGTGCTTAGCCCCAGATAACGAAAAAAAGTAAAAAAACATACGGGAAATAAGTAAAATCAATAGTGTAAATTATCGAAACGTATTGTTTTTTTTAGTTGAATTAATTACTTTTGTTGTAATGATAATTTAAAAAGATATAATGGAGGATCACTATTCCGTCTCGGACACCGATGATTTGCCGGAGGTGGCGTCACACATTGTCGAGACACTCGAAAAAACAGATAAGGATAAAGCAAAAATAGTTCTTTTCCACGGTTCGATGGGCGCAGGGAAAACCACCCTCATAAAAGCCTTGTGCGAACAGATGGGTGTTGAAGATGTCGTCACGAGCCCCACATTCGCGCTGGTCAACGAATATAAGAAAGCAGACGGCGAACCGATATATCATTTCGATTTTTACCGAATCGACAATCTCGAAGAGGTGTTCGATTTAGGATATGAAGAGTACTTTTATAGCGGAGCTTTGTGCCTTGTCGAATGGCCCGAGAAGATTGAACAGCTCATTCCATACGACGACCCGTCCGTATCCATATCACTGATTGACATAACCGTCAACGACAAAGGCGGACGATACATCGATGTCAAAACAGAGATATAAAAAACACTACGAATAAACCAAAACGAAAATAAAACGATATGAAAAAGACATTATTGACCCTCGCCTCACTCCTCCTCTTCAGCGCGGGAGCGATGGCACAGACACTCGACGAAGTAAACACCAAATTCAACGAAGCGGCTACGCTCTATAACAACAAAGACTTCACAGGCGCAATCACAGCTCTGGAAGAGACCATAAACATGGCTAACAGCAGCAAGGACGACTGCCTCACCACCATGACCGAAGCGCAGGCATACCTCGCACGTTGCTACCGTAACCTCGGTGTCAAAGACGCCAGCGCAGGCAACTTCGATTCAGCCGCTGAAAAACTCATAAAAGCAAAAGAACTCTCTGAAATGGCAGACCCCGGTAGCGTACGCGCAATCGAGTCTGTACTTTCAAAAGTATATCAGGCACAGGCTTCTACCGCACTCAAAGCCGAAGATTACGCAAAAGCGGCAGAATATTATGAAAAAGCCGTTGCGGCAAACGAAAAAGACACCAACGCAATGCTTTTGGCTGCACAGTGCTACGGTAAACTCGGCAACTTCGAAAAAGCTGAAGAGTTCTACACAAAAGTCATTGAACTCGGCAAAACTCACAGCAAATACGCAGAAGCGGCACAGACAGCCAAAGACGCTTACATCACCGACCTTCTCTCTTCTGCTGTAAAAGCCGAAGACTATGCTGTGGCAAAACCCCTTATCGAAAAAGCAATCGCCGTTGACTCACTCAGCTCACAGGCTAACATGCTTCTTCTCCAGTCTGCAAACAACGCCAAAGATTTCGATACTGTCATCGCGGCAGGCGATCAGGCTATCGCGGCACAGGCAGACGACGAATCTAAATCAAACGCTTGCTTCCTCGTAGCCGTTGCCGCACAGACAAAAGGCGACAACGCCAAAGCAATCAAATACTACCAGATGGTAACAGCTGGTCCCAACGCAGAGACTGCAAAAGCTCAGGTTGCGGCATTGAACAAATAGTCGTCAACAGACAAGATAGAATAGATAACGGGCACGGATTTGAATAATCCGTGCCCGTTATGTTTTTATACCGTTTCATCATACCTTAACATATCTATCTCGTCGATTGACTATCTACAAGCATTATTCCATACTACATCTCTATAACTATTATCCTATTACCCTCTTTTCCCATATTCCATATAAATTAATCTATCTGCATATACATCTATTTACATTGCCACAGGGCATAAAAATAACCTCATAAACAAACGAAAAACAGTACACCGACCAATCAATCACCCTCACTATTTTTGACCGTATTTTTAACCCTTTCACTCACTTTTCATACATCCACTCACTCTTTTTTAAGGTATGCACATCCCAATAATCGAAAAATAGTATAAAAGCAATACATCAATACTAGTAACGTATTAGCAACAAATAAAAATAAATAGCAACGGGGTACGCTTTCCAACCTGTAAAAAATGGTTTAAATCAATCTAATCTTTAGGAAGTCGTATAAATATATATTGACTATTATACATTGCGGACAAACGCTCTATTTTTTCGGCTTATTTTCAGCCATTACTGATATATTACGCAGAGTATTAATTACGTGAGGCTATAAACGGAGTGATATTGACTTCGTAAAAGATAATGAGCCAACGGGATATGACATGGTCAAAAGGGGCTGTGCCCCCTCGTTTTGGTTACTTTGTCGAGGGACAAAGTAACTCCCGCGGAAGGCGCCCGTCGGGAGACCCCTCGGAGAGCCCACGGAGTGCCGTCGGAGACATTCGGCGTCAACCTGTATTCAATTCGGTGTAATAGCTTTTAAAGGTCTTATCCTCGGGGTGAAAAAGCAAGCTGGTAGTATAAAAAACGGCATAAAAAAAGAAATGGTCGGAAAATAGCTCCGACCATTTCTTTTTAATATGCTGTTTTTTATACTACCAGCTTGCTTTTTTCACCCCGGGGATAAGACCTTTAGAGGCCATTTCGCGGAACTGGATACGGCTGATGCCGAAGAGGCGCATGTAGCCTTTGGGGCGGCCGGTCATTTTGCAACGGTTGTGCAATCTGATAGGGTTCGAGTTGCGGGGGAGAGCTGCCAAACCTGCATAGTCGCCGGCTTCTTTAAGAGCCGCGCGTTTGGCAGCGTATTTTTCAACGAGTTTAAGACGCTTAACCTCGCGAGCTTTCATTGATTCTTTTGCCATGAGACTATTTAGTTTTTAGCGTTTTTAAAGGGGATACCGAAATGTTTGAGCAGAGCGTAAGCCTCTTCGTCGCTTTTCGCAGAAGTCACGAAAGTGATTTCGAGACCGAGAATCTTGCTCACCTTGTCGATGTCGATTTCGGGGAAAATGATCTGTTCGGTAACACCGAGAGTGTAGTTACCCTGACCGTCGAACTTGTCGCTTACGCCTTTGAAGTCGCGGATACGGGGGAGAGAGATGGCGATGAGACGTTCGAGGAACTCATACATGCGCTCTCTTCTGAGGGTCACACGGATACCGATGGGCATTCCTTTACGGAGTTTGAAGTTAGAAATGTCCTTACGAGAACGTGTGAGGACGGCTTTCTGACCTGCGATGAGAGAGAGCTCTTCCTGAGCTGTCTCAAGCAGTTTTTTGTCAGCGGTAGCCTGACCGATACCCTGGTTGATAACTATTTTCTGGAGACGGGGAACCTGCATTACGCTTTTGTAACCGAACTCCTTCTGCAAAGCGGGAAGAATCTCCTCTTTGTATTTTGTTTTAAGTGAAGGTATGTACTGCATTACTTAATCTCCTCTCCTGATTTTTTAGCGTAACGAACTAATTTACCATTTTCACCTGCGCGGCGACCGATACGAGTGGGTTTACCGCTCTTGGGGTCAACCACCTGAAGGTTGTCGATAGCGATCGACGCTTCCTGCTTGATGATACCACCCTGAGGATTTTTGGCGTTTGGTTTGGTATGTTTGCTGACCATGTTCACACCTTCCACGATAGCGCGTCTCTTGTCAACCAGAACTTCGAGAACCTTTCCCTGCTGTCCGCGGTTGTCACCAGCGTTCACATAGACGGTGTCGCCTTTTTTGATATGTAATTTAACTGACATCTCTTTAACTTTTTGATGATTACAACACTTCCGGAGCGAGTGAAACGATCTTCATGTAAGAGTCGCGAAGTTCACGGGCAACGGGGCCGAAGATACGTGTACCGCGAATCTCACCCTGGTTGTTCAGGAGAACAACGGCATTATCCGAGAAACGGATGTAAGAACCGTCGGGACGACGCACCTCTTTTGTTGTTCTGACAACGACCGCCTTAGATACTGTACCTTTCTTCACATCACCTGAGGGAGTCGCGCTTTTGACAGTGACAACTATCTTATCGCCGATAGAAGCGTAGCGACGTTTTGTGCCGCCAAGCACGCGGATGCAGAGAACCTCTTTGGCACCGCTGTTATCAGCTACTGTAAGTCTGCTTTCTTGCTGTATCATGACTATTTAGCCTTTTCAATAATTTCAACTAATCTCCAACGTTTTGTCTTGCTAAGAGGGCGAGTCTCCATAATTCTTACAGTGTCGCCTTCGCCGCACTCGTTGTTCTGGTCGTGAGCAACGAAACGAGTTGTTTTATTAACAAACTTACCGTATATGGGGTGCTTAACTTTTCTCTTAACTGCAACAACGATAGAACTCTGCATCTTGTTGCTGACAACCACGCCAATTCTCTCTTTTCTAAGATTTCTTTCCATCTTCTTAAAATTAATTTTGTTTCTGGCGGAGGATAGTAAGCATGCGAGCTATATCCTTACGCGTTTTGTTGATAGCGGTTGAGTTCTCTATCGGTGAAACCGAGTGGTTGATCTTCATCTGGTTGAGAGCGGCTTTCTGAGCTTCAATTCTTTCTGCCAGATCCTGAACCGACAGTTCTTTTATTTCTGCTGTTTTCATGTTTTGACAAATTAAATTGAGGTTTCAGAATAGTCGTGTCTAACCACGAATTTAGTTACGATCGGAAGCTTCTGGGCACCGAGGCGGAGCGCCTCTTTAGCCACTTCCATGGGAACGCCTTCAATCTCGATAAGGATACGGCCGGGAGTAACGGGAGCCACGAATCCTTCGGGCGAACCTTTACCTTTACCCATACGCACCTCAGCGGGTTTCTTGGTTATAGGCTTGTCGGGGAATATCTTGATCCAGATCTGACCTTCACGCTTCATGTAACGAACAATCGCCTGACGGGCAGCTTCTATCTGACGGCCGGTAATCCAAGCTGAATCGAGGGCTTTGATACCAAATGAACCGAAGGCCAATTGGTTGCCTCTCTGAGCCAGACCTTTCATGCGGCCTTTCTGCATTCTTCTGAACTTTGTCTTTTTTGGCTGTAACATGATTCCAAATTTTATTTAGTCTGACTACTTGTTGCTTTTTCTTTTGGCATTGCCGCCGCGTTTACCGCCGCGACCGCCTGCGGGACGCTGTTCGCCGCGAGCAGCCACCTGTGAAGGAGCAGTGCCTGAAACGGGAGAGAGGTCGCGTTTGCCGTAAACCTCACCGTTGCAAACCCATACTTTGATACCGAGGAGACCTACTTTGGTCAAAGCTTCAGCCAGAGCGTAGTCAACATCGGCACGGAAAGTGTGCAAGGGGATACGACCCTCTTTGTAAGTCTCTGAACGAGCCATTTCGGCACCGCCCACACGACCTGAAATCTGTATCTTCACACCCTCTGCACCCATGCGCATCGTAGAGGCGATGGCAGTCTTGATTGCACGACGGTAAGAGATACGACCCTCAATCTGACGGGCGATGTTGTTACCGATGATAACGGCGTCTATCTCAGGACGTTTAACCTCGAAGATGTTGATCTGAACCTCTTTCTTGGTGAGTTTCTTGAGCTCTTCCTTGAGCTTGTCAACCTCTCCGCCGCCTTTACCGATGATGATACCGGGACGAGCGGTGCTGATGGTGACGGTTATCAGTTTGAGCGTACGCTCTATAATTATCTTAGATACGCTTGCTTTCTGGAGACGGGCGTTGAGATACTCACGTATCTTGGCGTCTTCTACGAGCTTATCTGAAAAATCTTTCTTGTTACCAAACCATGATGAATCCCATCCGCGGATGATACCAAGTCTGTTTGCTATAGGATTAACTTTCTGTCCCATCTTGATTATTCGTTTTTGGGTTCAACTTTGTCAACTACCAAAGTGACATGGTTTGATCTTTTGCGTATTCTGTGCGCGCGACCCTGGGGAGCGGGCTGGATACGTTTCAATATGCGACCGCCGTCAACGAAAATCTCTTTAACGCAGAGCTGAGTATCTTCGATGCGAACGCCTTCGTTTTTAGCTTCCCAGTTTGCGATTGCAGAACGGAGGAGCTTTTCGAGACGGTTCGAAGCCTCTTTCTTGCTGTAACGCAGAAGGGCCAGAGCGCGGTTGATTTCAACACCTCTGATCATATCTGCAACCAGACGCATTTTGCGGGGAGAAGTGGGGCAGTTGCGAAGGATCGCGATGGCTTTCTGCTTCTTGGCTGTCTTCAGCTTCTCTGCTGATATACTTTTTCTTGCACCCATTATTGACTAAAATTACCTGTTAAACTATTTTTTCTTATTGCCACCATGTCCGCGGAACGTTCTGGTCGGAGCAAATTCGCCGAGTTTGTGACCTACCATGTTTTCAGTCACATAAACGGGAATAAACTTGTTTCCGTTGTGAACGGCTACGGTATGACCCACGAAATCGGGTGAAATCATACTCGCGCGCGACCATGTCTTGATTACTGACTTCTTGCCAGAGGCATTCTGTGCGAGAATCTTATTCTCCAATTTAGGCTCTATATAGGGCCCTTTTTTCAGTGAACGACTCATTTTACGCTACTTTTTTGTTTTGACTACTTCTTCCTTCTTGAGATAATGTACTTGCTTGTCGTCTTTTTCGGGTCACGAGTCTTGTAACCTTTGGCAAGAAGACCTTTGCGTGAACGAGGATGACCACCTGATGAACGGCCTTCACCACCACCCATGGGGTGATCGACAGGGTTCATAGATACGCCTCGGTTGCGGGGACGACGGCCGAGCCAACGACGACGACCTGCCTTACCGTGGCTTTCGAGGTTGTGGTCGGGGTTGGAAACAACGCCGACTGTCGCGCGGCATGAAACCAACACCATTCTCGTTTCTCCTGAAGGAAGTTTAATGATAGCGTATTTGCCTTCACGGGCAAGAAGCTGGGCATAAGAACCGGCGCTACGTGCCATAACAGCACCCTGACCGGGTTTTAGCTCAATATTATGGATTACGGTACCAAGAGGTATTTCGCTGAGGAAAAGTGTGTTACCGAGCTCGGGAGCAACGCCTGCGCCACTCTTGATTGTCTGACCTACCTGGAGGCCGTTGGGAGCGACGATGTAACGTTTCTCACCGTCTGCATAGGTGACAAGAGCAATACGTGCTGAGCGGTTGGGGTCGTACTCGATAGTTTTGACAGTAGCGGCCATTCCGTCCTTATCGCGTTTGAAGTCGATGATACGGTACATTTTTTTGTGACCGCCGCCGATGTAACGAACTGTCATCTTACCGGTGTTGTTACGACCGCCGGTGCTCTTGAGCGGACAAAGTAACGATTTTTCGGGTTTTGACGATGTGATGTCGTCAAAAGTGCCTATTATTTTATGTCTTTGACCCGGTGTGGTGGGTTTGAACTTTCTTACTGCCATCTCTGCTAGATATTACTGTAAAAATCTATCTTGTCACCGCTTTTGAGCGTAACGATTGCTTTCTTGTAGTTGTTCGTGCGGCCCACGAGCATGCCTGCCTTGGTGTAACGGCTCTTAACCTTACCCATGTAGTTGATTGTGTTGACGTCAGTAACAACAACCCCGTACATCTTCTCAACGGCAGATTTGATTTGCAACTTGTTAGCCTTGCAGTTCACTATAAAACCGTATCTGTTCAATTTATCGCCTTGAACGGACATTTTCTCGGTCAAGATAGGCTTAATTAATATTTCCATTTTTACAAAAGTCTATTGTTAGAGTCCGAACATTTGGTTTACCGCCTCCAATGACGACTCGGTCATCAATACCGCCGATGCGTTGAGAACGTCGTAGGTGTTGAGGTTAGACGCGGGAATAACCTTAACTTTCTTCAGGTTGCGAGCCGAGAGCGACACGTTTCTGTCTGTTTCGGGAAGAACTACCAGAATCTTCTTTTCAGAGAGGCCGAGATTCTTAGTCGCTGCGATGAACTCCTTAGTTTTGGGAGCCTCGAACGAAAGGCTGTCGACAACGGTAATAGCCGAGTCCTGAGCCTTGTAGCTCAATGCGCTCTTGCGTGCAAGCTGTTTGAGTTTTTTGTTCAGCTTGAAGCTGTAGTCGCGAGGTACGGGACCGAATACACGGCCACCGCCTACAAACACCGGTGAAAGGATGCTGCCGCAACGTGCGCCGCCTGTACCTTTCTGTTTTTTGAGTTTCTTTGTAGAGCCGGCAACCTCGTTACGCTGCTTCGCTTTGTGAGTACCCTGACGCTGATTTGCGAGATACTGTTTTACATCGAGATAGATTGCGTGGTTGTTAGGTTCAACAGCGAAGATAGCCTCGTTGAGAGTAACCTTTTTACCGGTTTCCTTACCTGCGATGTTTAATACTGATAATTCCATCTTCGTTAGTCTTCAATTAATAAGTAAGAACCTTTGGCTCCCGGTATAGAACCTTTCACAAGGATGAGGTTGTTTTCGGGAATCACTTTTAGAATTTTAAGGTTGAGAACCTTAACCTGCTCGCCGCCTGTGCGACCTGCCAAACGTTTGCCTTTGAAGACACGAGAAGGATAAGACGATGCACCGAGTGAACCGGGTGCGCGCAGACGGTTGTGCTGACCGTGAGTCTGACCGCCGACGCCGCCGAAACCGTGACGTTTCACAACGCCCTGGAAACCTTTACCTTTTGATACGCCGGTCACGTCAACCCAGTCACCCTCTGTAAAGATGTCGACAGTAACGGTGTCGCCAAGATTGAGCTCTTCATCGAATGATTTGAACTCAGAGAGTTTGCGCTTGGGAGTGGTGTTCGCTTTTGCGAAGTGACCCATCATCGCCTTGCTGGTGTGTTTTTCCTTCTTCTCGTCATAGGCAATCTGTACGGCTTCGTAGCCATCTTTTTCTACCGTACGAATTTGCGTAACAACACAGGGACCAGCCTCAATAACAGTGCATGGTATGTTTTTACCCTCGGCACTGAAAACGGATGTCATTCCGATTTTTTTTCCAATTAGTCCTGACATTTCGCAGTTCTATTATTTATTTTTTATTTGACAATTGTCCTTATCCCGAAAGATTCCCGGTCATCACGACCTGCCTCTTTTCGGAGACAGCGGGACATATTTTCCTGTTTTGGTTTTTGTGAGTGATTGTCCTGCTGCTCCCGTCCCGAAAGACGGGAGCGGCGGAACATATCGTTTATCACACTTTGATTTCAACTTCAACACCAGAGGGAAGTTCGAGCTTCATCAGAGCGTCGATCGTTTTGGGAGTCGAGCTGTAGATGTCGAGAATACGTTTGAACGTACTGAGCTGGAACTGCTCGCGTGACTTTTTGTTTACGAAAGTCGAACGGTTGATTGTGAAAATCTTTTTCTGGGTGGGGAGGGGTATCGGACCGCTAACCACCGCGCCGGTTGACTTAACCGTCTTTACAATCTTCTCGGCAGACTTGTCCACCAGATTGTGATCGTATGATTTGAGTTTTATTCTAATCTTCTGGCTCATGATCGCTGTTTTTATTCAATATCCTTAACTCGGCCGCTCGATTTCTCGATAATCTCTTTGGCTACGTTCGCGGGAACTTCGGCGAAGTTGGCAAACTCCATAGATGATGTTGCACGACCTGATGAAATGGTACGGAGGACGGTTACGTAACCGAACATCTCTGAAAGGGGCACTTTCGCTTTAACCACACGAGCGTTACCTTTCGATTCCATACCGCTGACCTGACCGCGACGTTTGTTGAGGTCGCCGATGATGTCCCCCATGTTCTCTTCGGGAGTAACAACCTCCACGTTCATGATGGGCTCCATGATAACGGGACCGGCATTCTTCGATGCCACGCGGAAACCGTTACGCGCGCAGATCTCGAATGAGAGCTGGTCTGAGTCGACGGGGTGGAATGAACCGTCGAGAAGAGTAACTTTCATCGAATCGACGCTGTAACCTGCCAAAGGACCGTTCGCCATCGCTGACTCGAAACCTTTCTGAACAGCGGGGATGAACTCTTTGGGAATGTTACCGCCCTTAACCACGTCTTCGAAGACAAGACCTGTCTTTTCGGGATCGTCGTTGGGACCGATTTCGAAGATGATGTCAGCGAACTTACCGCGACCACCAGTCTGTTTCTTGAACACCTCACGGTGCTGGCAAGTCTTGGTGAGAGCCTCTTTGTAGTTAACCTGAGGCGCACCCTGATTGATTTCAACACCGAACTCGCGACGCAGACGGTCAACGATCACCTCGAGGTGAAGCTCACCCATACCGCTGATGACTGTCTGACCTGAATCCTCGTCTGTCTTAACGGTGAATGTGGGGTCTTCTTCAGCCAACTTGCTCAAGGCGATACCGAGTTTGTCGAGGTCTTTCTGAGTTTTGGGCTCAACCGCAAGACCGATAACGGGCTCGGGGAATGTCATTGACTCGAGAACGATGGGGTGGTTCTCGTCGCAGAGAGTGTCACCTGTTCTGACATCCTTGAAACCGACAGCGGCGCAGATGTCACCTGCGGTAACGAACTCAATCGGATTCTGTTTGTTGGCGTGCATCTGGTAGAGACGAGAGATACGCTCTTTCTTGCCTGAACGGCTGTTGAAAGTGTATGAACCCGCGTCGAGCTTACCTGAGTAGGCACGGAGGAACGCGAGACGACCTACGAAGGGGTCTGTCGCAATCTTGAACGCCAAGCCTGCGAAAGGCTCGTCTTCAGAGGGACGACGTTTAACCACGTTGCCGTCAAGGTCGGTACCTTCAACCGCGTCAACATCGACGGGAGAGGGAAGGTAAGCGATGATGCTGTCCAAAAGGAGCTGTACGCCTTTGTTTTTGAATGACGAACCGCAAAGCATGGGCACAACGCTCATGTTGATGGTCGCCTTGCGAAGAGCGCTTATAATCTCTTCGGGAGTGATTGAATCGGGATCTTCGAAGAATTTCTCCATCAAAGCCTCATCAGAAGCGGCGATCTCTTCAATCAGTTTCGCACGCCATTCGGCAGCTTCGGCAGCCATGTGTGCGGGTATTTCTTCGAGCGTGAAGTTGTCACGAACTGTTTTGTCCTCGAAGTAGATAATCGCGCGATTGTGGATGAGGTCAACAAGACCCTCGAATTTATCCTCTGCACCGATAGGAAGAACGATAGGAAGCGCGTTGGCACCGAGACGTTCGTGAACCTGGTTTACGACGCTGAGGAAGTCCGCACCCGTACGGTCCATTTTGTTTACGTAACCGATACGGGGAACGTGATATTTGTCAGCCTGACGCCAAACAGTCTCGCTCTGGGGCTCAACACCACCTACCGCGCAGAATGTGGCAACGGCACCGTCCAACACGCGGAGTGAACGTTCAACCTCTACGGTGAAGTCAACGTGACCCGGAGTGTCGATGATGTTTATCTGATATGTTTTGTCGTTGTATTTCCAGAAGGTTGTGGTAGCAGCAGAGGTAATGGTGATACCGCGTTCCTGCTCCTGAACCATCCAGTCCATGGTGGCTGCACCTTCGTGCACCTCACCCACTTTGTGTGTCTTACCTGTATAGAAAAGAATACGCTCCGACGTGGTTGTTTTACCTGCGTCGATGTGAGCCATGATACCGATATTTCTGGTATAGTTAAGATCTCTTGCCATCGTCTTCTAATCTATCGGGTTAAAATCTAAAGTGAGCGAATGCTTTGTTGGCTTCTGCCATACGGTGCATCTCCTCTTTACGTTTGAACGCACCGCCTTCTTCGTTGTAGGCGGCGATTATTTCCGCAGCAAGCTTTTCCGCCATTGAACGACCTGCACGTTTGTGGGCGTAGAGGATGAGGTTCTTCATGCTCAAAGAGACTTTACGCTCTGCACGCACTTCGGTCGGGACCTGGAAGGTCGCACCACCTACGCGGCGAGATTTAACCTCAACCTGCGGAGTTACATTTTCGAGGGCCTTCTTCCAAATCTCCAATGGAGCCTTATCAGAGTCCTTCATCTTCTCGCCTACAGTATCTATCGCATCATAGAAGATAGTGTAAGCAATACTCTTCTTACCATCCAGCATAAGGTTGTTGACAAAACGTGTCACAAGCACATCGCCAAACTTAGGATCCGGAAGTAGAATTCGCTTTTTAGGCTTCGCTTTTCTCATTGCTTTAAATTTTCTTTTTTAAAACGCTCTGTAAAAATTACTTCTTGGCAGCACCTGCCTTGGGTTTCTTGGTACCGTATTTTGAACGGCGCTGGTTGCGACCATCGACACCTGCTGCGTCGAGAGCACCGCGAACCAAGTGATAACGTACACCGGGGAGGTCTTTCACACGACCGCCGCGCACCAATACGATTGAGTGTTCCTGAAGGTTGTGACCTTCGCCGGGGATGTAGGCATTGACCTCTTTCCCGTTTGTTAAACGCACACGCGCAACTTTACGCATGGCCGAGTTCGGCTTTTTGGGGGTTGTTGTATAAACCCTCACGCAAACGCCACGTCTCTGGGGGCATGAATCGAGTGCAGGAGCTTTACTCTTGTCCTCAAGCTTCATGCGGCCTTTTCTAACTAACTGTTGAATTGTAGGCATTTTAAAAATTTAAGTTTACTACGTTTTTTTGTTTCAAGCGTCGACAAAACACTTTTTAGCGGCACAAAGATACGCTTTATTTTGTTAATAACAAAGTATTTCCGCTCTTTTTGCGCTCTTTTTCTCTGATTATCACCTCTTTCCGCAAAAAACAAAATACAAATTTCAATATAAAACAATGATAATCAACAAAATACACCTAAAAACATGAAAACCAAGCCGACCGAAAATTTTTCACTGCCACAATATTTTTTTTCATATGTTTTGCTCAAAAATATCATCCAACACTCTTTTTCATAATGAGTTTCAGATTTTTCATCTTATCTTTTCCGCACAAATCCTCATCCGTAGAATCAAATCTGCGACAAAAAACACAGCTTCTCTTTTTTGCAGAAAAAGAACACAAAAAGTCACCCACAGAGAGACAATTTTTCACACATTAAATAAATGTTGTTAAATACACAACATTTAAAATTCTGCTTTCACCCATGTTTTATTTGTTTTTACCGATGCTCATATACCTTCAAGCGAATAAAAAAGAATAATACAGGCTTTTAAACAATCACCTCATTGCACAACAAATATTAAAAGTTCACAATAAGTAAAGACAAACATCAAAACATACTTCCTTTACAAACAATAAACAGAAGCCTCCGACAAATTAACTTGTCGGAGGCTTTCAGTATCTGCACATAACAACAAAACGATGTTGTCTTTTCAAAAAGTTTATTCTTTTTTAAACGGATGCTTCAGTCCGCCGTAAGCCACAAGACGTACTTTGACGGAACCGACCTTTATTGGAGAATTGACGGCTATCGGTATTCTGTTCTTATCGTCAGAGACCCAAATTGTAAACTCGCTGCCGTCGTCAAATGCGTTACCAGAAGCGTCAGCCAACTGACATCTGAAAACAAGAGTCTTTATCGAACCGACACCCTTTATGTCGAGCGTCTCTTTCCCCAAATATCTGTAACTCAAATTTCTGACCGTATCCGAGAAAACTATCTCGAGAGGATATGGACGGTTTTTCTCCATTTTGTCAACCTCAAGAGAACGTATGTTATAGAACATGGACACAGCGTCATAGCTTACACTCGAAATCGGATAACGCTTCTCTTTCGCCTTATCCCATTTAAGGTTGCGTGACTTGGTCAATACGGTCATCGTGTTCCAGTCATAATTGTAACTGCTGCGGTAACGGTAGTCGCCCTCCGACAGGTCATTGGAGAAATATACCGGACGCAGATTTCTCTTATCCATCCACGTGTCATATATGTCGTGCAGGTTGTAAAACCATGTGTATTGCGGATTGACGTCACCCGTGGCTCTGACATGATAACAATCGACTCCGTTTACCTTTCCCGATGTCACCTCGAAAGCCACCGTCGCCACATCGACATTCACGGGACCGACTTTATAGCTGACGGCATAACGCAATTTCTCTCCGACATCGAAAGCGACATCGCCACGCATCTGACCGTTGGCATAGACCTGCGCCACCGCTTTGTCGGGCACAAACGACAGCGCTATCGCCGTCACATATAATATAAGGAATGCACACGCTCTTTTCATAACCCTCTCCGTTTTGATAATGATACAAATATAACAAAATAACGACAGGTTACACATTTCCGTGTGACAAAAGAGAAAAATCGTCGCAGGAAAACAGCGGCGACCATACAAAAAGAGGACAGCGGCAAAACAGCATCACGGCACGGGGTCATAACCCGAACCGCCCCACGGATTGCACGAAAGGATACGTTTTATCGCCAGCCATGAACCTTTTATCAATCCGTGCTTGCGCAACGCCTCCGCCGCATATTGCGAACAAGTGGGGGTATAGCGGCATGCCGACGGAAGATGCGGCGATATGACATTTTTATATATGAATATGAGAGCCAACGGTATCGCCACCGCCACCTTACGCATTATCTCCCGAAACCGAGAGTAGCGAGGCGGTCTCGGAGAGAATTTTTCCGACCGATTTTGCGATTGTTTCATAGCTCTCTTCTTTCTTTGAGACATAGATAAGTGCGAGCATCGCCCTGCGTCCGTCACAAGGAACGCAACGTCCTTTTGCAAGACGGAACGCCTCACGGGTACGGCGTTTAATCAGATTACGCCTTACCGCCAGCTTGCTGTAACGCTTGCTCACCGACACGAGCAGACTGACAGGCGCTCTGTCGCATGAATCGTCGCACAACAGCCTCACGCATCTGAAAGGGAAACAAAAAAACGAATCGCCCCGAGCGAACAGTTCGTCGATGTCACGCTTGAGGCATATTCGTTCTTTCTTATGGAATCTGTTGTTCACAGAGTATAGTCTATTTCGACTTGGGGACCTTTGTTGTCACATCAGAGGTGGCTGCGGTTGCGCTCGCGCTCTTTTTCACGCTAACGGTCTTTTTCTTTTTAGCCGCCACTTTGGCTTTTGCCATCACCTGCTCATTGATTTGCGAGGTCTCCTGTATGCTGTCGGTTATATAAGTGGTATCTATCTTCTCGCCCTTATTGAAACGCTTGACATAATTTTCAAGCGCCATAACCATTGACGGGAACTCTTTTGTGGGAGCCAGCACCGACACCTCCATACCCGCCTCCATCACAGCCTTAGCGGTAGCCGTTCCGAGGGTGGCAATCTTGCACTTGCCTATCGTCTTGGGGTCAAAGGTGCTTACAAGGGCGTTTATCTCGGCGGGAGAGTAGAGAACGAGCATGTTATACTTCGTTATATCGAGCTCTTTCAGGTTGTCGCTGCTTACGGCACGCGCCAACACCACCTTGTCATATTTTATTTTCGCCTTGTCGAAAGCCTTGAGCATCTCGGGCTTGTGCGGTTCAGACACAGCCACAAGGAATTTCTCCTCTTTGTGCTTAACCACAATGTCCATCAAGTCGGCGAAACTGCCCTTACCGAAAAACATCTTACGCTTGCGGTAAACAATGTATTTCTGCAGATAGAGCGACACCGACTCGGTCATGCAAAAATATTTCATGTCCTCGGGCACTGTTATGCGGCACTCCTCGCATATTCTGAAGAAGCTGTCTATCGTGGTCTTGCTCGTGAATACGACCGCCGTGTGAGCCAGCACATCGACTCTTTGAGAACGAAACTCTTTTGCCGAAACTCCCACAACCTTTATGAAAGGATGAAACTCCACACCCAATTTGTTTTTTGAGATGAGTTCCGAATAGGGAGATTTGTCGAGTACAGCGGGAGCCGGTTGCGACACCAGTATAGATGTTATTTTCAAAGCGTTCCTAATTTTTGTAAAACTGTAACAATGAAACTTATCGGTAATAATTCGACGGTGCAAAGGTACAAAATGTATTGCAGAAATGAAACTCTTTGCCGAATAAATAATTTTGTCAACTCTATGATGTGATGCAACACCATTGCGGCAACGGTGCCCATTATCAGATAGCGTTCAACGGAATGAAAATCGGATGAGGCAAATACACATGCCACCACTACGGGAGCCATCCAAAATCCCCAAAAGGCGAATGTAAGTCTTTCGGAGAAGTCGAGCATCTCAAAGAATCCCTTTGCTCTCGAAAATGAACGTATTACCCTGACAATCAAACGCCTCCACAACGTCACCAACAATACCACCCCCATAGATAACGGCAGCAGATGTTCAGAGACGGCATCGGGCATGGCGACCAGGTCATAGGTACGGACAATCACGGACAACGCCATCGAGAGTGACATCAGAAGCAGGAATATAGACAATCCCGTCAGTTTCACTATGTTCACATCGAGCGATTCGAGGAGCATACGTGTCGTATATCCGTAAAACTTCGCCTTTATGACTGTCGGAATCAAATGTTTATACCGAGCCAACATAATCATGTAAACGACAAACATGATAATAACGGCTGCGATATCATATCCGAGCGGCACGAGTTCCGCTCTGTCGGTGACAGACTGATTAGTCGGATATTCGACAGCCATCGCCTCTTCACCGAAAAACTCTTTTATGGAGACCTCTTTCGGTGTTATCGAGTAGTGAAACGTATCCGCCTCGACCGACACGGGATAGTTCTTTTTCACGGCCTTGACATTTGTCACGACCGAATCGGCAATCTGTATGTCTGTCTCTAAAGGCAAGCTTTTATGTTTTTATCCGTTTTGGCTGTCAATCACCGCGCAAAGATACGAAAGTTTTAGCGAATATCACCGTTTCAGTTCTTAAAACATCTACCATAATATCCGTATTAAACCATAACCGTCACCACTACCTTTTCATTTTTTGCGTCACGGACTTTTCATCCGACAACCATAATTTCAGTACTCCGTTACATCATTCCATTACCCTTTTACTACATTTTATATCTTCTTGTTTTTCTCATACAAACCGATTAACACATACCGTCGTCATCATCATATACCAAGAATGACGGTGCATTATGGTGTAATGGGTGAAGCACAAGAAAGCGGAAGGCGACAAACGTGGAGATGACGACTTCGTGGAAGATAATGAGCCAATGGGGTATGACATGGTGGAAAGGGGCTGTGCCCCCTCGTTTTGGTTACTTTGTCGAGTGACAAAGTAACTCCCGCGGAAGGCGCCCTCGGAGAGCCCCGCGGGAGCGAGTACGAATACTGTCAGTCCGACCTTGACTTCGGGTTATACAAGGATGCGGGATATGTTTACGGTCTCTCTGCCGAGGACGGTGTTTGCGGAAATCGGATAGCTTTATAACAAAAGTTGCCGACCAATAATTTTGGTCGGCAACCTTTTGTTATATGGCTATCTTGATTCCCACGAACACCGTCCTCGGCAGAGTGGGACCGTAAACATATCCCGCATCCTTGTATAACCCAAAGTCAAGGTCGGACTGATAGGAGTCGAGGATGTTTTTGACGCCTGCGTTGAGTTGCAGATTGATGTAGCGACCTATCTTGAAGTCATAAGAGGCTTTTATGCCCATATCGAAAAAGGGAGTGGTGCGCTTCTCGGAGTCTGTCTCAACCACACCATTATTCACAGTATGGCGGACAAGCATGCTTCCCGTATGATTGGCAAAAAGCGAGAGCGAAAGAGATTTAGTCGGATAAAATACCGAGGTCAGATAACCGTAGATGTCGGGTGTGCGGAACATGTCGCGCTGCGGTTCAAGCTGATCCGACCAACGCTCCGGCTTGTCATAACGGCTCGACTGGAATGTATAGCCGAGCTGTATGTCGAAAACATCAGGCATTGAGAGACGACCTTCCAGATTAACACCTTTCACAGTCGCGCCCGTACCGTTGCGTCGTTCCCAATAGATTATGTCACCCTCGGGACTCTGCCCCACTTTTTCAAGGGTGAAGACATCATTCAACATTGTGTAGAAACCCTCCGCCAAGATGTTGGTCTGGAGACGACCGAAAGAGTGATACCAATCCGCCGACGCACTCAGACTGTGCGAGTATTCGGGCTTCAGACCTTTCGCAATCTCTATCACAGAGAGTGAGCCGCCGACAGCCTCGACATGCAAATCCTCATTGTACGCCTGCGGGGCACGGTAACCGCTCGAATAGCTCAGGCGCAGACCGATAGCCTCAACGGGGGTATATCTGACGTTGGCACGGGGCGACACCACAACACTATTCATAAGATTGTGTTTGTCCACACGGGCACCCAACAGAAAACCCACCTTACGGCTCTTCCACTCGCTCTGGACATAACCGCCCACAAGATGCGTCGTCTGCTCGGTACGACGGTTCATGCCGAGATACCTGTCGTCAAGAGTGTTGTAGTTATATTCCACACCCGCGGTCAGCTCGGCGGGCAGAAACAGAAACTTGTCGGCGGCGTATGTGTACTGCGCTCCCGACACCACCGTCAGGTCGGTCGTGCGTCCGTAAGCGTCGGGGGCTTTCTCCGCACCGTAGTAACTGTCACGGCCTATCGACTGCATGGAGGCGAATATGTCCCAGCGGTGATGCTCGTCAGGCGAAAAGCCGTTGAATCGAAGTCCGCCGCCATCTATCTTATGGTCGAGCTGTTCGGCGATGTCTGCCTCATGGGCGGGGAGGTCAAAAAGGTTACCGCCACGTCTGTACTCGTGTATATGGTGATATTCAGCCGTCAGACGGGTGTTGGCACTGGTACGGTAGTAGCCTCTGAAACCCGCCGTCTCCGCGTTTATCTCGGGAAGCTCCGAAAAGCCGTCACCGTTGCGGTCATACCACTGCCTGTCTTTGAGCATACCGAAGAGATAGACGCCCGCACGTCTGTCATCCGTCACGAACGAGCCGTTGAGGGAGGTATTGACATCGGTGCGTCCACCTTTCAATATGTTGGTCGTGTTGGAGAGGGTCACGCTGTTACGGAGCGGCTCTTTCGTTATTATGTTGACAACGCCGCCTATCGCGCTCGAACCGAACAATGCCGAACCGCCGCCTCGAACCACCTCGACACGCTCTATCATGCTGACGGGCAGCTGTTCGAGACCATAGACCGCCGCAAGCGAACTGAAAATGGGTCGGCTGTCGAGAAGTATCTGCGAATATTGTCCCTCGAGACCGTTTATCCTCAGCTGTGTCGTTCCGCAGTTACCGCAGTTGTTCTCCACTCGTAACCCCGGCTGAAAGCAGACACTTTCCGCCAGATTGGACGACGCCACATTATCAAACAGCTTGGCGGAAACGACATTAACGATAATGGGCGCCTCTTTCTTCGAGGTCTCGTTACGGGTCGCCGAGACGACAACCTCGTCAATCATGATATCGTCCTTCTCGAGTTTCACGTTAAGCTCGACAAGGGTGTTGGCAACCGCCTCGACCTTTTTCTCCGCAGTCTTGTAACCCAGCATCGACACCTCTATCACGTGAGTGCCGACAGGAAGATTGCTCAACATATAGTGTCCCGAAGCGTCGGTCACAGTACCTATCGTCGTACCTTTTATTATCACGCTTACGTATGGCATGTGTTCGCCTGTCTGTGCATCGGTCACATGCCCCGTTACATTGGCGTCGGTCTCTTTCTCTACTTCAGCGGCAGCGGCAGCCGTTGCCGCAGGAGGAACAGTTGCAGCAGGCGGTATCGTTACAGTCGGAGTCGTAACCGCAGTTACAGCAGCAGTCGTTCTACCGCCGTCCTTACCTTCGCCTTCCGACTTCTCAATCTCTTTTGTAACATTCCCTCCAAAGGCGTAAACACCGCACATCACCATGAGGGTAAACAGAAAAAATATTCTTGTTATATGTATTTTCATGATTTCAAAAAACGGAACCGTGTCCGTCGTCTCTTTTTGGTTTAAAACTTATTATTATCCGATTGAATCTTCTGTCATGACGGTGACATCACCCATGCGATACCGCCACGCAACACCCGTCCGCGCCTCACGCCGACACGCGCAGGTGTATGTTCCGACTACACGTGACAATATCACGCGCCGAACAGAACCGACAAATCTGTTTTCAGTAAAAGTTTTAAAAAGAGACTGGAGGTGCCCTTAATGAGGGCAGGACAGGTGACAAATTCGACACTTTGTCACCTATCGGAAGCACAACAGATAAAAGCTCCACAAAGAACGGTCTCGGCACAACACCCGTAACCGCGAGAAGCATCACGATGAGCGACAGTTGCGCCATCGTGTTCATTCCGTTCTGTGAGTGGGTGTGTCCGCCCGTGTCGGGAGCGCTGTGATAGGGATGCGAGTGTGTTATAACCCGCCCGTCAATGTTGTGAGAGTGGTAGAACAGGGTAACACTTGAGAGATAGCCCACAAACAGCGTGAGCATGAAAACCCCCAAGAGCCGCTTCAATATTTCAGTGTATCTGTTCATTAATCCGCCACAAAGATAACGTAAAATCGGAAAACGAAAAATTACAGACCTTTCATGCGATTCGGAAAGCGTCATAAAACCATAACGGAGAGATACAAAAACAAAGTATATACGAAAAAGCCCTTTTGAAATATGGGAAAAAATAGTACTTTTGGAGTATCGTATCGTGTCGGCAGCATGCGGAAGCGGGTCATGACCACGCAAAACGCCACCCTCACGAAAGAAAACCAACACCCCACAGAGACAATGAACATAGTCGCGATAATATACGACTTTGACGGTACACTCGCCCCCGGCAACATGCAGGAGTACGACTTTATCCCCGCCGTGGGCAAGCGAAGCGAGGAGTTCTGGCAGGAGAGCTCCCAGATGGCGGAGTCGCAGGACGGAGACACAATCCTCGCCTATCTGTACCACATGATAAAAGAGGCGAACAACCGTGACGTGTCACTGCGTCGTGAGGCTTTCAGAGAGTCAGGCAGCAAGGTCAAACTCTTTAACGGTGTGCAGGAGTGGTTCAGCCGCATCAACAGCTACGCGGAGAAAAAAGGTCTCGTGATAGAACACTATATCAACTCGTCGGGCATAAAGGAGATGATTGAGGGAACATCAATCGCCCATGAGTTCAAGAAGATATACGCCTGCTCTTTCTTCTATAACGTTGACGGGGTCGCCTTCTGGCCCAGCGTGGTTGTCAACTACACGACAAAGACCCAGTTCCTCTTCAAGATAAACAAAGGCATCGAGAGCGTATCCGACAATATCGAGATAAACAAATATATCCCCGAGGAGAAACGCCGCATACCGTTCAGCAGAATGATATATGTAGGTGACGGTACCACCGACATCCCCTGCATGAGGCTCGTCAAACAGATGGGTGGCTACTCGATAGCGGTCTATAACAAAGACTCGCAGCGCAAGGTGGACGACATTCACAAACTCGTGGATGACGGCAGGGTTGATTTCGTAGCTCCCGCCGACTATTCGCCATCGAGCGGAATAGATACCATTGTGAAACAAATCATCGACAAGATAGCGATAAACCTGTCGTTGGAGAACCTCAAGCATAAATGAGACTCAAAGTAAAAATATCGGACAGGCTCTCCGCGACGCTCACAGACATGGGGCTGTCGCTCCTCTCGGCGTTACTTTTGGCGTCGGCGTGGTTCGGATTCAGCTCCCTGCCGTTGCTCGTAGGGTTCGTACCTCTGCTATTCGTCCAGCAGAGACGCGCGGGCAAAAGATTCATGCCTTTTGTGACAGTGGCGTTCGTGGCGTTCAACCTTATGACCGTCAGCTGGGTGGCTCACTCGGCGTTGATAGGCACCGTCGCCGCCACACTTACATACTGCATTCTGTTCGGAGCCGTCATGGCAATATACAACGCCGTATGGAAACGAGCGCTCAAACCGTTGGCTTACACCATACTCGTGACATGCTGGACAGCTGCCGAAAGGCTATATCTCAACGGTGAAATTTCATTCCCTTGGCTCAATATAGGCGGCGGATTCGCCACAAACCACAGTCTGGTACAATGGTATGAATATACGGGTACGCTCGGAGGCACGCTCTGGGCGTGGATTGTCAACCTCACGATATTCGAAACTCTCTCTTGGACAATCAAAAACAGACGTTTCTCGCTCAAAAGATGGATTGCCCCGCTATTGTGGATTGCCGTTCCGATAAGTGTATCGCTTTTCATATATAATAAATATGAAGAGTCGGAACGACGCATGACCGTCACCGTATTGCAGCCCAATGTTGACCCCTACGGAGAAAAATTCGGAGGTCTCAGCCAACGTGAACAGCTCGAAAGGCTATTGAGAATGGTTGAGAACGCCCCCTCGGAAAGCCGTTTCATCATAGCGCCCGAGACAGCTTTAGACAACAACTTCTGGGTTGACAGGCTGGAGGAGTCGAAGATGACGGAGGCTTTCAGAGAGACTTTACGCAGAGGACATCAGAACTCGGCGGTGATACTCGGACTCACCACCTACAAGGCATACCCCAAAATGCTCTACCCCACACCGCCTACCAATACATCGAGGACATTGCCAAACCGTGACTACTGGTGGGATGCCTATAACTCGGCTGTCTGCATAGAGGACGGCGCGCCGATAGAGATATACCACAAGTCGAAACTTGTAATCGGGGTAGAGATGATACCCTATCACGAATATCTTACCTTCCTAAATAAGTTGTCGGTGAATCTCGGCGGCATATCGGGAGTGTTGGCTACCCAGCCCGAAAGTTCGCTCTTCGAGACTCCCGAAGCAAAGGTGGGATGCGCCATCTGTTATGAATCTGTTTACGGCGAATATTTCGCCTCGTTCGTACGCAAAGGTGCGCAGACAATGTTCGTGATAACCAACGACGGCTGGTGGGACGACACCATGGGTTACCGTCAGCATCTCCGCTTCTCGAAACTTCGCGCCATAGAGACGCGCCGTTCGATTGCCCGCTCCGCCAACACGGGCATAAGCGCACTGATAAACGAACGTGGTGACATCGTATCCGCCACGGAGTGGGACGAGGAGACCTCTCTCTCGGGAGAAGTGACGCTCAGCGACAAAACAACACTCTTTGTCGAATACGGCGACATCGTCGGACGAGCCTCAACGGGTGTGTTCGCTCTCTCGATACTCTACTTCTTCGCATACAGACGACGCAAGAAAGACTATATCGTCTGACCGTAACAAACAGGAATAAAAATATAAAAAGAGATAAAATCATGTTTTCAGGAATCATCGAAGCGGTGGCAAAAGTTACCGCACTACACAGAGAGGGGGGAAACCTCCACATAACATTGAGCGCGCCTTTTGCGGACGAGCTCAAAATAGACCAGAGTGTGGCACACAACGGCGTATGTCTGACGGTAGTCGAGCTGTTGCCGGGCGGCTACACGGTCACCGCCATAGACGAGACACTGCAAAAGACCAATCTCGGTCTTCTCAAGGTTGGCGATGAGGTAAACCTCGAACGCAGCATGCGTCCGGACGCATTGCTCGACGGCCATATCGTTCAGGGTCACGTGGACATGACCGCAACATGCCTCGAAGTGAAAGAGGCGGACGGCAGTCACGTCTTCAGATTCGGCTATGAGCCGGGCGAGGGTCGCATAACCGTCGAGAAAGGCTCCGTGGCGGTCAACGGTGTGAGCCTCACGGTCGTAAACTCAAAAGAGGACGGCTTTGAGGTGGCGATAATACCCTACACCTACGAGCACACCAACTTCCACACGTTCAAACCCGGAAGCGTTGTCAACATCGAGTTCGACATAATAGGGAAGTATATCACAAAACTGATGAAAAACTACCGTTAGCTATGTCTGTAAAGGTCAAAACAATGAATCTCGCCGCGCTCGGCATAGCCGCGACAACAACGGTTTTCGCATTTGCGGTGACTTTTTTCTTCGTAAACAGCGACATCATCGCCTCTGTGGGTGCCTCGCTCATCATGGGCTTTGTCACATACGTGACATCCCGTTACATGATATGGCGTTTCGTACTCCAGCGCATAAAACCGATATACCAGCTCATGTTCGAGAGAGACCTCAACACCTCCGAGCTGGCTAAACACTTCGAAGGCCGTGACATCGTCAACAACATGGGTGACGACATCGCCGAATGGGCGGAAAAGAAAGCGGCGGAGATTGTCCGTCTAAAAGAGATGGAGAACTACCGCAAAGAGTTCCTCGGCAACGTGTCGCATGAACTCAAAACACCGCTTTTTACGCTTCAGGGCTATATCATAACGCTCATGGACGGCGGTCTGGACGACCCCGAAGTCAACATGCGCTACCTGGAACGCGCCAACAAGAACATCGAGCGTCTGATAGCAATCGTCAACGACCTCGAAAGCATATCAAAACTCGAAATGAAGGTCATGCAGCTTGAAAACGAACGTTTCGACATCGTGGCGTTGGCAAAAGAGGCGGCGGAGTCGATATGCGAACAGAAGAACGAGAACGGTATAACGATAAAGGTCGAAGGTTGGGAACCGATAGAGGTATTCGCCGACAAGAGACGCATCGAACAGGTATTCTCGAATCTTTTGTCAAATTCTATCAAATACGGACGCAAGGGCGGCACCACTACCGTCAGGTTCATCGACATGTTCGACAAAGTCATGATTGAGGTGAGCGACAACGGTATAGGCATATCAAAAGAAGATTTGCCACGCATATTCGAGCGTTTCTTCAGAGTGGACAAGAGCCGTTCGAGAGAGAATGGCGGCACGGGTCTCGGTCTGGCAATAGTAAAACACATAATCGAGGCACAGGGCGAGAAAGTGGTTGTCAGAAGCGAACTCGGAAAAGGCACAACATTCGGATTCACGCTGAAAAAATATCTTTAGACAGACGGAGTTCAGTACCCCGAAGCGTATTGAACAACAAACAATTACAACAACAGCATGCCGCACATTGAACCGTCGCATGCGACATGTTAAAGAACCGCCGCAAACGGACAATCATACGGCGTGAAACAAACACTTATTGAAAAACAGATAATTGAAATAACATCATGGAAGAGAGAAAACCGATAAGATTCGTAATATCAAAAATAGAGGAGGAGAAGTTTTTCATAACCGACAATTTCCCCGAAAACCGCGATTCGCTGAAGCTGGGTACGGGCATAGTCTTTAACTTCAACGTTGCAGACCACGTAATTGCCCCGACAATCACTTTTGTATATAAGAATGACGAGAACGTTCTTTTCGAGTTAACGGCACGTTGCGAATTTACGCTCGACACCGAGAGCTGGGAAGCGTTCAAAGACACTAAAGGCACGCTCATTCCCGTATCATTCCTGCAATACCTCGCTTTCAACGCCATATCGACAATCCGCGGCATCGTCTTCTGCCGTACCCGTAACACGCCGCTGGCGGATTTCGTCATCCCGATGATAAACGTCGAGAACATCGTGAAAGAGAACATTCTCATACCTTTCGCAGGGCAGCCGAGTTAGCGGTGACGCCGAGAGGCGACATAACGAGACATTTTCATATAAAAGATAACGCGTGACATTCAAACGGAATGAATCGTCTCCGTAACATAAAGGCATTGAGGAGAGCCGTCGTCGTGGCACTATCGGCGGCGGCTCTCTTTGTCGTGTGGTTAGGTGTCATGCGTCTTATTGTTCCCGAACCGCTTTTCAGCCTGCCGCTCTCTACAACACTCTATTCCCGTGACGGCGAACTGCTCGGCGCTCGACTCTCCGACGACGAGCAATGGCGATTCGCTCCCGTCGAACGCGTACCCGAGAAGTTCGAGAAAGCGCTTCTCACTTATGAGGATAAAAGATTCAGGCATCACCCAGGCATAGACCCCCTCTCAATGGCGAGGGCGATGAAACAAAATATCGAACATGGGAGTGTGGTCAGCGGCGGAAGTACGATAACCATGCAGCTGGCACGCGCGGCACGAGGCAACCGTGAGAGAACGATATGGCAAAAAGCCGTTGAGGCGATATGGGCGCTATATCTCGAATGCCGATACGACAAAGACGAGATACTGGCGCTATACGCATCGTTCGCGCCGTTCGGCGGCAATACGGTGGGTCTCGCCGCCGCATCGTGGAGATATTTCAACCGTCCTCCCGACAAGCTGTCGTGGGCGGAAAACGCCACGCTCGCCGTACTGCCCAACGCTCCGTCGCTAATACACCTCGAACGAAACCGCGAGACGCTGAAAAGGAAACGGGACGCCCTGCTGAAACGTATGGCGGACGAGGGTATCATCGACGAGACGGAGTTGAGTCTGTCGCTGCAAGAGCCTTTGGCTGCTTTGAGGATGAGCTCGCCGCCACGCTCGGCGGAACATCTGGTCGAGAGGATACGAAAAGAGGGAATAGAGGGTAACGTAACCGTCACTCTCGACAAGAGACTTCAGGACAACACGCGCATGATTGTCGAGAACAGGGTCGGCGGCTACCGCAATAACGACAGGATATTCAACGCTGCCGTCGTGGTGGCTGATGTACGAAGCGGAGAGGTATTGGCATACGTGGGCAACACCGAGGACAGGGGTGACGACATGGGTTATGCCGTCGATGCCGTCATGGCGGAACGAAGCTCGGGCAGCATACTCAAGCCGTTTCTTTATGCCGGAATGCTCGATGACGGAATATTGCTTCCCGAGATGCTGGTTGAGGATGTTCCGTTAAAAATAGGAAACTTCTCGCCGCAGAACTATGACAGAAGCAACAACGGTGTTATTCCCGCCTCGGAGGCGTTGACACGCTCGCTCAACGTACCATTGGTACGCATGTTGTCTCAATACAAGACGGGGCGTTTCATGGAACTGCTCGAAAAAGGAGGCATGACGACACTGCGTTACTCCGAGGAGCACTACGGATTGTCGCTGATACTCGGTGGCGCGGAGTGTACCCTTTGGGATATCTGCGGCATGTACGCCTCACTCGCACGTACGCTGACACGCTACACGCAAACCGACGGCAAATACCTCAAAGGTGACATCCACCCGCTCACGCTATCGTCCAACCCTTATGCAGACACAGACCCTCTGTCCGACACCCTCACCGACACGCCGCCACTGCTCTCCGCCGCCTCAATATGGTTCACGTTCGAGGCTATGAGCCGCCTCAACCGTCCCGAAGAGGAGGCAGGGTGGCAGAATTTCTCAAGCATGAAACGTGTGGCATGGAAGACGGGTACCAGTTTCGGCAGTCGTGACGCGTGGGCTGTGGGCGTGACGCCCCGCCATGTGGTCGGCGTATGGGTAGGCAACGCCTCCGGCGAAGGTCGTCCGGGTGTAACGGGTGTGACACACGCCGCCCCGATAATGTTCGACATCTTCTCATTGCTCCCGTCGGGTGAGTGGTTCGCACCGCCTCTCGACGACATGACAACGGTAGAGATATGCCCGCGTAGCGGTCACAAGGCGTCACCCTCGTGTCCCGTCATCGACAGCGTGGCGATACCCCGCAGAGGGATAGCCACAGAGCCGTGTCCCTATCACATAACCGTTCATCTGACGCCCGACGGTCTTCATCGTGTCAACAGCTCTTGCGAGTCGGTGGAACGCATGGTTGAAAGCTCATGGTTTGTGCTTCCGCCCGCGCAGGCATATTATTATAGTCTCAAAAACATGGATTACCTGCCTCTCCCACCGTTGAAAGAGGGTTGTCGTGAAAGCGGAGTGAGACCGATAGAGATAATTTATCCCGAATATGACGCGGTCATATCTTTACCGCGCGACTTCGACGGCTCGATACAGCATGTGGTATTCAAGGCGGCGCACTCCGACAGAGATGCCGTTATATATTGGTACATTGACGACAACTACATCGGCATGACCGAGGGCGGCGACCATTCGATAGCCGTCCGACCCGAAAGAGGTCGTCATCTATTGACTCTTACCGACCAACAGGGCAACAACCGAAAAATTTTCTTCACAATAAAGCCTACAAGCGAAAAATAATAACAACAGGATACAAAAATCGGATTGTCAGAATATCTCTCCGAGTACTTTTATCGAGGCTATTTTGTATGCGGCGTCGTGATGGTAGGCGAGAAAACGTATCAGTCCGTTAAGCAGGGCTACCCTATCGCCGCGCCCCATTTCAATGGACAACGCCTCTTCGAGTGTGGTACCGATGAATCTCGACAGCAGTCGGCTCTCTCCCGCCTCAAGAAACAGCTCCTCGCGTCGGGGCTTTATCACCACGAACTCACCTTTTACAATATCAAAAAAGCCGCCGTCCATATAGTTGTCGGCGGGATAGTAACCCATGAATCTCGTCAGTTCAAGAAGAAAATGGATATGAAAATTGGCGAACCCCTCCTCTCGTGAATCGAGAGTCTTTATCGCCCCCTCGAAGAAGTCGAAAAAGAGTGTGTTCGGCTCCTCCTCCCTGACGATGCGATAGACCACCTCCGCCATGAACAGAGCTATCGCCGATTTGCGTATGTCGAAGATGAGAGATGTGAGCAGATAGGGTGTAGTCGCCTCACGTATGCGGTGCATGCGTCCCTGCGATGACTCGTAACCGACAATATCCACCACCGTGAGAGGCTGGAGTGCTATTTTGTTGCGTCCGATACTCAGGCGACCGTTGCGCAGGCCGTTGACATAATAGCTCTGACGACCCAACGCCTCGGTGTAGAGGTGAACGATATGCCCGCTGTCACCATATTTTATGGTGTGCAACACAATCGCGCGACTTTTATATGTGTTACCCATTTATTTGTCAAAAAGAGTTCGAACTGACCGCAAATTAAATAAAAAAATGTATATTTGTAACATTGTTAGCTGAAAAACAAAACATTAACACATAACGATTTTTTATTATGGCTTCAATCGAGACTTACGATTTCAAAGGCAAACGCGCGATTATCCGTGTGGATTTCAACGTGCCTCTTGATGAAAACTTCAATGTAACAGACGACACGCGTATCCGCGCGGCCATCCCCACAATCAAAAAAGTGCTTGCGGGCGGCGGTTCTGTGATTCTCATGTCTCACCTCGGACGTCCCAAAGAAGGTCCCACCGACAAATATTCACTCCGTCACATCATCACCACTCTCGAGAAGAATCTCGGCACAAAAGTGGACTTCGCTGACGACTGCATCGGAGCACAGGCTGCTGAAAAGGCTGCGGCTCTCAAACCCGGTGACGTATTGTTGCTCGAAAACCTCCGTTTCTACAAAGAAGAAGAGAAAGGTAACGAAGAGTTTGCAGAAAAGCTCGCTAAAATGGCTGACTGCTACATCAACGACGCGTTCGGTACCGCACACCGTGCTCACGCCTCTACTACTATCATCGCCAAATTCTTCCCCAACGACAAGATGTTCGGTTATGTAATGGAAGGCGAGCTCAAAGCGATAGACAAAGTGCTCGAATCACCCGAACGCCCCTTCATCGCAATCCTCGGCGGCGCGAAAGTGTCAACCAAGATTACAATCATCGAGAAACTCTTCTCTAAAGTGGACGTTCTCATCGCGGCAGGCGGTATGACTTATACCATACAGGCGGCTCTCGGCGGTAAGATCGGTAGCTCTATGTGCGAGAAAGACCAGTTCGACACAGCGTTGAGAATGATTGAGAAAGCGAAAGAGATGGGTGTTCAGCTCGTACTTGCTGAAGACGCTGTCTGCATCTCTGAGTTCAAGAACGACGCTCCCACCAAGATATGCCCCGCCAACGACATACCCGACGGTTGGGAAGGTGTTGACATCGGTCCCAAGACTCGTGAGAAATTCGCGAAAGTTATCGAAGGTTGCAAAACAATCCTCTGGAACGGTCCGATGGGTGTGTTCGAAATGGACAACTTCGCGGCAGGTTCTAAAGCTGTTGCGGACGCTATCGCCGTGGCTACCAAGAACGGCGCCTTCTCTCTGATTGGTGGCGGTGACTCTGTTGCCTGCATCAACAAGTTCAAAATGGCAGACCAGGTCAGCTACAACTCAACCGGCGGCGGCGCCCTCCTCGAATACATCGAAGGCGCGGAACTCCCCGGCGTTGCGGCTATTCGCAAATAACGGACTTTTACAATAACAGAAAAAAGACGATTCGAAAAATATCGAATCGTCTTTTTTCTGTTATTGTAAAAGTCCGTTATTTGCGAATAGCCGCAACGCCGGGGAGTTCCGCGCCTTCGATGTATTCGAGGAGGGCGCCG
>CASDZP010000020.1 GCA_949285535.1 uncultured Alistipes sp. | reverse complement strand
CGGACATTGACAGGAGTTTCAGTTATTCCAAGTTGGACAGAATGTTGGGAGAAACCAATAACCAATACCAACAGAATATCGGAGTGGTAACTAACGGCAGCCAACCTGTGATGCAGCATGAGAATACATATAATTCAGGCAGCAATGTAATAGAAAACATTGTCGGAGCATTTGGTGGACTGTTTACCCCTACACCCAATTGTACTGATGAAAATGCGGAAGCAGCCTTTCAACGGAAATTGAAAAAGAAGAAAAAGAGAAGAATAAACTGGTAATCACTCAAAAACAGATACGAAAATGAAAGAAATGGAGAACAACGATTTTGTTCACACGCTGGATGCGGTATATAACCTTTGTTCCGAAATCAATGAACGGATAACTTCGGTTGAAACGACTGATGAAGAAGAAAACAATGAGGGACTTGTCCTGCTTTCCGACAATTTGCAACGGCTTCAAGCGGAGATTGCTGAAATGAAGTCCCAGCTTTCAGCCGGAAGAAATGAGTGGGAGAAGTTCCGTGAACTGACACTGGTTCGTGTCAAGGAGATGCACAACCTGTATTCTAACCTGTGTGCCATTAACAAGGACATATTCTCGGAACAGGAACGCATCGCTAACGAGTTGCAGAGAATACAGCAGTTGGAAGTTCATCACACTAACAAGCATATTTTGGACTTTAAAGCCTCACGGCCATTCTTGTGGCAGGTTGTCATGTTTGGGATAATTCTGCTTCTTTTGGCCGGCAATGCTTATCAGTTTAAACGGAATATGCAACTCTCTGACAATGACTTGAAGTACCGTCTTATCAAAATGTATGGTGGTGTTTCAGGAAATGAATTAGATACATTGGAAGTGGTATTCCATCGTGACAGAGATAAAACTATTATTAGAAACATCCGTAATGAAGTTGAGGATTTTGAGTACCGAACGAAGGTAAGAGCTGAGAAGTTGGAAAAGGCAAGACTGTTGCAGCAAGAAGCTGAAGATTTATAAGGAGATTCTAAAAAAAACAGCAAAGTCTATGGACAAATCCTAGACTTTGCTGGTTTTCGATTATTTAGATTCATTGGAATTTTTCATTATTTATATCTGATAAATTGTTTATATAATCAAATGCTTTTTTTGTTCTTTCTATAGCTTTAGCTCTCTCTGTATTAACAGGGAAAGGAATGCGAAAATATTTATTCCAAGACTCTATTTTTAATTCGGGTTGGCTTGCTGTTTGTGCTAAGTAATATATTTGTTTTTTACAAATATCACTTCTCAAGCAATACCAAAGTAATAATCCTTCTTCTTCATTTTTAGGGCGAATTACTAAAAAGCCAGAAGTGCAGATCATGCCATCAAATTCATCAGGAACACGAACGACAGTACCCCTAGAAGAGTTGTTTAAGGCCAATAAAATATCTCCTTTTTTGACTTGGTATTCTCCTCTTGTTGGTAATTCATCAAATGTTCCCATGATATAATGGGTAATTAAGCCATATGTTGTGACATCACCTATTTCTACATATCTATAAATATTTTGTTCTTCTATCATCTTTGTTTTGTCTTGTTTTGTAAGCTTGGGAACTAAGTTGAAATCTTCCCCTCTTTTTATTTCTACTTCTTTTTTATTTTCCCTTTTCTGTAAATTGGAATATAAATTGTGTAATTCAGGACAATAAAAGAATGCATCAAATCGTTCTGTCGTTATATCTTGCGGATTAACAATCCAATACTGCATGGGACATTCTAAATTTTCTTGTGGATCGGCATTATCCTTGATTGTTGTTTCAATGTTACCAGTACGTTGCCATTCTAAATAGGCGATTAATATTTCTATTAAATTATTTCTGGTAGGTGTGTCCTTTAAAGAATTATCGTGGCCAATATTGTTACTTATCGACATAAAAATATTACCCTGAGAATCATCTTCATCTATTTTTTTTCTTAAGTGTAATATAGATGTTTTTATATTGGCTTTAGCTTTTAGAAACGTATTAAAAGGCAAAGAATGTATTCCCAAAAGAACAAATCTTTCAAGTAGCCATTTTCTTAAGTCTTCATATGATTTACCATTGAGGATTGTGTCATCCAATACAATAAGCATCTCTCCTCCTTTCTTTAGTAGTTTCTCATATCTATTGAGGAATAAGACACTTGATTTTACAGAATTTTGTCCGATTGTAAAATCAAATTGGTCTATGATATGTTTATCCTCTTCTTTGCTTCTTTGATAATTCATACTAAACGGAGGATTACTTAGAATTATATCAAATAGTTCATTTTTTACAGTTTCAGCATGATCGATAGTTTCAGATTGTTCCTCATCTGTCATGTCGATTGTTGGCTTAGGACTTTCTTCCAACCCGTCTCCATGAAAAATGTGTGAACCGCCATCTCCATGAAGATACATATTAATTCGTGCTATTCTTGATGTCCGTTTATTGGCTTCTATACCAAATAAACAATCGTTACAGATATGTTCGATTTTTTTAATTCTATCACGTTCGTTATATCTTGAATCATTTCGGATTCGCCCAGTCATATATGCCATAGTTTCAATAAGGAACCCTGCTGTACCACAACAACCATCAAGTATTATAGGTATATTTTCAAGATCTATATTCCTTAATGAAATTCTGGTCATAAAATCAACAACACTTCTTGGGGTAAAGAATTGCCCTAAATCTTTACCACGGATTGCCGCATTTAAAAAAACTTCAAACATGCGTCCATTTAAATCTTCGTCAATGCTACTTAAATCAACAGATTCAAATTTTTCAATAAGAGTTTTACAAGTCGTAGCTTTTAGTTCTAGTGTCTCATTTTTTTCGAAGATTCTTTTTTTCTTCTTTGCTTGAACTTTAACCTCAAGTTCTTCACAAAGTTCTCTAAATAAAATATCTCTAACGGGATGTTTAGACGTTTTAGCTTGTGCTTTTAACCATGCCAAAGTTAGAGGCATTTCATATGGTTCAACTTCTGGTCCATATGTCTGTCTTTTTTTATCCTCGCGAATCTTAATAAAAATGAATTTACAAAACTCAAAAAATGCGTCATGAGGAGCTAATTTTTCCGCTTTCCAAACCATATTATGACAGGTCATAAATAGTTTATTAAGATCAGCTGGAGGTAATGGCTTAAATGTTAAAGCTTGCTTTGATGCAGGTAACATTCCTGCATACTTTATGTGCGTTCTTAATGCAACATATGGGGGCATGCCACTGGCAAAATCACTCAATTGTAATGTGAGTAGAGGAATATTAGAGTCATGAGGATATAAGGCTGTCATTATTCCGTTAGAAATAAGTAGCCATTTAATCCGTTTATCATAAGGTTTATCTTTATTGATACTTAGGGCATAACTAGCAGCTTGTCCCCATGCGTCAAAAATGTTTTTTGATGGATCTTTTGCTTCTACAACAATACGTGCTATACCATTGGGATCTTTCAATAGAAAATCAACTTCCTTTTTGGTACGTTTGCGCCCATCTGTAAGCCAAAGGGCGGGTATGTGCTCTTTAGGAACAATTGCTTCTGGAGGGAATCCCAAATCTGCAAACAACTTTTGTAAGAATCGAGTTTCGACTTCAGCTTCAGATCTTATTATAGATGAATCTAATTGATATAGAGTACTGTACATAAAATATTTTTTTAAAAAAAACAAATATAGAGATAAAAACTCTATAAAAGAAATATTTAACTATATTATTTAGGCGCTTTCGTGTTGGCTGTTGTTGTTTTAATATTTTGCCATTAATGAGAGCTGCCTCGTTTTTCTTTTAATTGTAGCAATAATTAGGTTTTAAACGATTTGTGTCATAAATGTGTCATATATAAATAAAAAAGGAGTCAAGTCAATGACCTAACTCCTTCATTTTCACCAGTCGGGGTGACTGGATTCGAACCAGCGACCACACGCCCCCCAGACGTGTACTCTAACCGGGCTGAGCTACACCCCGCTCTTGGATTACGGGTGCAAATATAAGACGTTTTGTTTTACCGTGCAAATTTTTGAGCGATTTTTTTAATGTTTTTTCTGTTTATTTTGTGCGAATGTCTGGGTGTCTGTTGTAACCGTTTTATGTATAGTGTGTTATGTGAGTTTGGCGTTTCGGAACTATTTTATCGTTCGGATATAAAAAATCCGTGTCTTTGGGTTTGCGGGACACGGATTTTTATTGATGTTGTTTTTCTTTCGATTAATCTTTCAACGGTTTTTTGTCGCGTATCACGGCGGCTATCGTAAGGGCGATAACGACAATTGTCGGAATGACAACCGCATAGAGGTTTATCGAGTGTCCGCTACCGTATGAGTGCATGCCCGTAAGGTAGTAGTTGACACCGAAGAAGGTCATCAGTACCGTGTATAGCGCGAATATGGACATCACGGAGAATTTGAGCGACCCTCTCAAAGCGGGAATCAGACGCGCGTGCAGCACAAAGGCGTAGGCAATCATCGTTATCAACGCCCATGTCTCTTTGGGGTCCCATCCCCAGTAGCGTCCCCATGACTCGTTTGCCCATACCGCTCCGAGGAATACGCCAATCGTCAGAAGTATCAGACCTACTATCAGTGACAGCTCGTTGATTATCGCCAGCTCTTCAACTTTCGCGATGACGCTTCTTTTGCGTGTCGATACGGTAACGACGAGCGCGACAAGTCCCATGAGCGCGCCCACTCCGAAGAAACCGTAGCTTGCGGTCACCACAGCCACATGGAACATTAGCCAATAGGATTTGAGTACGGGTACCAGCGGCGTTATCTCGGGGTCGAGGAAGTTAAGCTGTGAAATCATTATCACCGCTCCGCCCATGATTGTAGCCACCGAGAGCGACACGGGTGAACGTCGTGAGAAGAGCAGACCCGCGAGAACGGCGCACCAGCCCGCATAAACCATCGACTCATAGGTGTTTGTCCATGGCGCACGTCCCGAAATATACCAGCGAAGCCCCATTCCGAAAGCGGCGTAAAGGAAGAATATGCCTATTATCAAAGAGGCTGCGAGTGCGATTTTTCGCTCTCTGCGTGTGTCTCCGCCCTTGAGCAGCGACCACAGCAGCGCGATTAGTAACACTCCGCCGCATGCCAGATAGCCGATTGCGGATATTTTGAAGATATTGTGCTTGTTGTAATAGAGTTCCGCATCTATTTTGTCTCTGTCAATCAGATGCTCCTCCGACGCTTTGGCTCTCTGGTAGATGTCAATCATGCCTATCACCTTCATCGTTCCCGAGATGTCTCCCGTTTCGAGGTAGCGTTGGTGTTCGGAGAAGAGATAGGGGAATATCATTGTCACAAAGAGTGAATCCTGCCCCTTGAATGCCGAGAGGTCGTCGCCCGCAGAGACCCATTTGTCGATTGGGCTGCCCGGCTCGGGGAACATCGGGAGCATACGGCGAGAGAGTATGGCGTTGAGGATGTTGACCTGCTCGTCGAGCTTTATGTACTCCTTGTCTATCTTTGTCTGTTCAGCCACATTCTTTGCGTACGCCTCTTTCAGTCGCTCCTCTATCTTGTAGTTGCCCGCCTCGTCGAACATCTCGTTGAAGGTTACATATCCGTCTTTCGAGCCGACCTCATCAGCCAGAGGTCCGCTCGCCAGATGTATGACGGGAGCGTTTGCCCATTTGTAAGGGTCGGCAATCATACCGAAAACAGACTGAACGGAGCTTAACGAGTTATAGTCGTTTGTGCGGTGCAGTTTCCTCATCAGCTTGTCGGTATATGTGCCTAGCGGTTCGACCCTACCGTTGGGGTTCTGTACCAATAGAGCAGCGAGCGAATCCGCCGCCTCTGCGGGTATCACGTCACGCGCGAGCGCGCTTTGCGCTACACGCTGACGACTTGTCTCCTCGGCTTTGAGTGACATCGGGGTCAGCAACAGCAACGCCAAAAGAACAGCTGCCCCCTGTTTCAGCTTGTTGAGGCGGGTTATCAGATAGCGGAAACGTCCCTCTTTGTCGAAGAGGGTCATTATAAGACCGATAAGCAATATTACGTAGCCGATGTAGCTAATCACCGTGCCTGCCATGTCACGGTTGACCGTGAGCACCGTACCCCCCTCGTCTTGGTCGTATGACGACTGATAGATACGGTAAGGACCCACATAGGCGATGTTGTTCATGAAAATTTTTGTCCTGCGTCGTTCGCCGTTATATGATATATCTACATCGCTTTCAAAGAACGACGGACTCATTGAACCGGGATATCGTTCCACCGTGAAGTCGTTGAGGCGTACTGAAAAAGGAAGCTCTTTCTCTGCCACAACCTTGCCGTCCTTATGCAGATAGAGAGTCGATGAGGTCTCTCCCTCACGTATGTGCATGATGCCCTCTTCGGAGTCGAGATGTGTGATGAAGGCTCCTATCAGAATCACCACAAAAGCCCAATGAGACACAGCCACGCCGTAAACTTTTCTGCGATAGAGCTTCTTATGGAAAAATATCGCCACGAAATTGACGATTAAAAGCGCCTCTATCGCAAGAAACCATACGCTGTGGTAGAACGCCTCGAGCGTCTGTCCTGTTGATGTCTTCGCCTCAAAGAAAGTGGCACCCGCCATCGCTATGATGTAGAGCGCCATCAATATCGCCATCAGACGATAAGAAGATATAAATGCCGTCAGTTTTTTCATATTCCGATTTTGTATGATTCACAAAGGTAAAAAAACTGTTCAAAAACAGATACACCGTTTTATATTTCTTTTTGACTGAAAATCCGATTTTTTTCAAATGGTTCGTCAAAAGTGATGCGGGTATGTCGGTTACGGCATCAGCGTGCGTGTCAACTCTTTTTTATTTTCGAATAGAGGTCAGCCACCAATCCGCAGGCTGTCTGAAGCGGTATGCAACCCGTGTTTATCACCAGGTCGTAGTTATGCGGATCGCCCCATTTCTTTCCCGTGTAGTGTTCGTAGTGCGCAATCCTGCTCTTGTTGGTCTGCTTTATCTCCTCTTCGACTTTCTCACTCGGGATGTGGTATTCGGAGACGCACCTTGCCGCCGCGCTCTCATAGTCGGAGTAGCAGAAAATCTTTATCGTATTTGGACGTTCTTTCAGTATGTGGTCGGCGCATCTGCCTACAATTATGCACGATTCTCTCTCCGCGAGTTCCTGTATGACCTTGCTTTCAGAGACGAAAAGCACATCTTCGGGAGAGAGACTCTTGTCGAGAGGAATCTCGTAGTCGGGCGACATAAGCCTCTTTAGCCATGATGAAGAGAGAGTCTGTTCGTTGTCGATGATATATTGTTTGTCGATGCCGCTCTCCTGCGCCACTATTCTGATAAACTCCTTGTCGTATAGCTTCAGTCCGAGCTTTTCTGCAAGCATCTCTCCGAGGATATGTCCGCCGCTGCCATATTCGCGCGCTATCGTTATCACGATATGTCCGTCACGTTCGGTAGCGCTCTCTGCCTGTGTCTCCATGACGTTTTTATCGAGCCATTTGTCGAGAAACGAGTAAAAAGGGCTGACAATGTGCACAATCGGTCCCACAATGAGTGCGGCAACAACCGTACCTTCACGGACACCGTATATCCCGTGCATGAATATCAGTGACACGATGCACGACAACAGCACTAACGAACTGTCGAACCCGAGCTTAACATATCCGAAATCCTTTTTTGTCCTTATGGCAATCAGACGCACGAAATATTCGCCCGCCGCCATCGCCACGTTGACTTTCACTTCGAGAGCGATGCCGACAGCCAATATCGCGCACCCGACAAGCAGGCTGACAATCTGCGCCATATAGGTGGCGGGGTTGAGCATGTGGAGCATGTTCATCGAGAAGTCAATGAAAAGTCCGAAAAATATCGTTACGGGTATCTGCAACAGATATAGTCGTCTCTCGTTCCTCAGTCGTTCACGGCTCATCAGGGGAAGTTCAAGAATGACCATAAGTATGTTTATGATTATCGTCCATTGTCCCATTGTAGGTCCGGTGAAGAGACTGAGCACGTATGTGATACTCGTGATTGGAGATGTGCCGAGCAGCGCTTTTGTTATGAATGCCACCCCGAAAGCGTTGATGAACAGCGAAACTATAAACAGCAGATATCTTCTTAAGACAAGGGTTCTCATTTTGTTTGTTTTTGCCTGCAAAAATATCGCCTTGACGCTTTGCCCGTTAAACAAACTGCGACTAATGTTGGTCAAAAACGAAACAATTTTTAAATTTGTGGTTATGCGTGTTTCGTAAAATGTCGCGCGTCCGAAAAGTAATGTTTGCGGATGTGTGACTGTAAGAAATTTTCATGGATTTTATACAGGCGGTTTTTATCTGTTTTTGATATGTTTCTTTCGGATATTGACGGAGTGGGGAGAGCGGATGTCGGCAGATTCGGCGGCGGAGTACTTTATTATGCGGTTGACGGCGGAGCCTTGAGACTGTCCGACGAAGGACTCGAGATAAAGGAGGGGTTCTATTTTTTGTCGGTGACGGGTGGAACGGCGTCAGTAAGTGACGGCAGAAACGCGTTTGTCGTCGGTAAAGGCGATTTGCTTATGCTGACTCCGAGCATATCGGTCACGCTGACATCCGTGAGTGAGGATTGCAGGATAAATGTCATCGGCATGTCGCCTCCTTTTTTCGATACACTGCGGGACGGGCAGTTGACATATAACAGACTGGTTGAGTTTTTCGGCGAGGCGGGTGTGCCTGTGGTAAGAATGGAGGCTGACGACGAGAGGTGTCTGAAACGTCTCTTCTCGCTCTTCCAGTTGCAGTCGGAGGCGTTTCTGTTTGCCAGAGAGGGGGCGTTCAGACATCTGTGCAGTCTTTATCTGTTGCAGGTGGCGAATATCCTCTATAAGAAAAAACGCAATTCGCCCGCATGCGTGAGACGTCCGAACGAGATTTACCGCCATTTTAAAAAACTGCTTGTCGAGAACTACAAGGAACAGCATCGGATAGGTTTCTATGCCGACAGACTCAACATAACGCCTACTTATCTGTCCCGTATCGTGAAAAAAGTGACTGGGCGTACCGTCCACCGAATAGTCACGGAGTTCATACACGCCGAGGCGGTAAGATTGTTGTCATGCACCGACATGGACATAAAGGAGATTTCCGCGTCGCTCGGCTTTTCCGACCAGTCGGCGTTCGGCAAGTCGTTCATTAAAAAAGAGGGTGTCACACCGTCCGATTACAGGCTCGGTAAGGGCCGATAATCGTGGCGTGACACCATGAGAAACTCTGTTTATCTCGGTCGGGGTCGTGACCGTTTAAGATTAGTAATCCATCTCTTCGCCGAAGAATGTGCCGTCGCTGTTGTACATCAAATCTTTGCTGATGCCGCCGTTGGTGTAAACGATAGAGACTTCGTAGCCTCCGAGGCGACGGTCTATGCCGACGGGAGTCGCGTCAGGATAGTTGGCTGCGAGGTGCTGAGATATCGCTGTGGGCATTATGGCAGAGGGTACAGCCGAGAATGTGCAATCTACACTTATCCATGAACCGTTCGTGTCGAATGTTATCTCCGTGCCGTTGCTCAAAAAGGCCTTGTACTCCTTCTTGCCGTCATCTTTCTCCTTTTCGGCGCGTGTAACCTCTATTCCGGGGAAGTATTGCGAAATGAACGACTGTGCCGCGTCGGGCAGTTTGCTCGGATTGATGTCGCGTTCGTCGTCACAGCTTGAAAGCAGGAAAAGTGAAGCGAATAATGAAAAGATTGCAAGTAGGAATTTAGGTTTCATTTTGTTGTAATTTAATTGTTTATTATTTGTTTGTCTTTTTTTGTCCTGTTGTCAAAAACGTTCACAATGTTGCATATTCGGTTCAGTATGGTCTGCCGTTTTGCCAATATCGGCATCGTTAATTGTTCTGTTTGGAGAACGAAAGCATCGTTCCGTCGTTCAGTTTTACATAAAAATTTTTTTCGTCTCGCGAAATCTCCCTTATGTGCGCTTCGGGATGTTGTTTCGCAATATTTGTCGTTATGTATTGCGGGATAATCGACAACGGCATGTTTTTGTAACTGCATGCAATCTTTTGCCATTTACCGTCTTTGTCAAACGTCAGCTTGTTTCCGTTTGTCAGCATGACCGTATATGTCGTGTTCCACAGATAGCCTTCCGCCTTGGCTATCGCTACTTTTTGTGACGGGAAATTGTCTGTCACGAATGTCTGTGCCATACTCGGAAGATTATCGAAAGAGATTCGCCTCTCCTGGTCCGCGGCGCTCGTCTTCATAACGAATGACAATATTATCATGAGGTACCATTTCAACATCTTCGTTCAGTTTTTGTCTTTGTCGGCGTGTTTGCTTTTGACAAAGTTATGACGCAAATCTGAAATGATTTTGAAATGAAGTTTTGAAACGGTGAAAATTTACACCGTGTCGCAATTTATCATCTGCTTTTGTTCTCGACCATGTATGCTGTTTGCATGTATCATCGATAGAGACATGTATATCCTGAACCTTTCATGGTGTTGCACAATCGGTTCAATTCTCTTTTGTCTCGTTCTCGGGTAATGTCACGGAGAAAACATGCCTCTTCTCCTTGAATTCATATCTCAGGTCGAGAGAATAACATTCGGTTACCGCCTTGACAAGCGCGAGGCCGAGTCCCGTCGAGCCCTCTTTGCCGCTGTTTCGGTAGAAGCGGTCGAATATGTGTTCTCCGTCGAGAGGAGCGACACCGTCATTCGACACCTTGAGCGTACCGTTTTCGAGAGTTATTGCGATTGAGCCTTTGTCGGCGGTGTGTATATAGGCGTTTTTGATGAGGTTGTCGAGCAGTACGGATGCCAGCGAGTCGTTCATCGTCACTTCGAATTTTGTCGGAAGAGTCACGCGGCAGTCAAGCTCCTTATGGGCGTAAATCTCGTCATAGAGCTCTTTCTGTTCCTCTATCATCGGCACTATGTCGAATCTGTTGCTGTCGGGGAACTGGTTGTTCTCGATTTTTGTAAGCAGAAGAAGTGTTTTGTTGAGGCGTACAATTGATGAGAGCGTCCTTTTCATCTTCATTATCTCACCCATTTGTTCCTCGTTGAGATTCATGCTGTTGAGCATCCACTCCATTCGGTTTCCGAGTACCGCCAGCGGGGTCTGAAGCTCGTGAGATGCGTTACCGATGAACTGTTTCTGCCGTTCATGGAACTGCTCGGAGCGTTCCACCGCCTTTTGCGCCGCCACATTGAGCTTGTTGAACTCCTTTATGTCGGTGTCGTTAGGAACGGGTGTGTGGCTCTTGCCCGGCTTGTATCCGTCGAGCCAGTTGAGCAACGCGTACAGCGGTTTGAGGCTTTGGTTATAGATTCCTACGGTTAGGCCTATTATGATGGGCAGCAAAAGCAGGTAGAGAGCCACAATCAGTGAGAGTATGGCTTTCTGGAGGTCGTCTTTCTCAAATGTGGGTGTCGATACTTTCAGTTCATAGAATCGTCCTTCCGAGTCCTGAAATATCGTCGTCATTATTCGTGCCGGTTCGGTCTCCCGTTTTTCGGGTATATAGACTTCGGCGTCGTAATATTCGATGTCGGGATGCTCGTTTGCATACTCCGCGCTTACCGGCGTTATCGAGTAACTGTTGTTGGAGCCGTCGTTGAGCGGCGGAAGCTGGCGGTTGCCCAACACCCTTATCATAATCAGTTCGGAGTAGTCCTCGAGCGAATCGTCCGCCTCGTCGTTAATCTGGTCGGCGACGGTGAAATAGAAGACAGCCGCCCAAATGGCAATCAGGGGGATGAGTGCCAGCGACAGACGCAACGCCATTCTGTATATCAGTCTCATTGTTCTCTGCTTTTGGTTTTATACCTTTCCGTTACTCTTCGCTGACGAGCTTGTATCCGAATCCGTACACCGATTTTATCTCTATCGAGGCACCTGCCGAGGTTAGCTTGTGTCGCAGGTTCTTCATCTGTGCATAGACGAAATGGAAGTTATCGACACTGTCAATATGGTCGCCCCACACGGCTTCGGCGAGAGCCGTTTTGTCAATCATGTGGTTCGGACGCTGCATGAAGTAGGCGAGTATGTCGAACTCCTTTCGCAGTAACGCCACTTCCGTGTCGTTCACGAAGACACGGTTGCTTTCGGGGTCGAGACGCACGTTGCCCACGGTGAGGCATCTCTGTCCTCCGCGCATGCGTCGCGCCACGCTCTTTATTCGTGCCGACAGCTCCATAAGGTGAAACGGCTTTGCCAGATAGTCGTCCGCACCCTGTTCCAAGCCTGCCACTTTGTCTTCGAGAGAGTCGCGAGCCGATATGATGATGACGCTGTTGCCTCCGTCGGAATGTTTTATCTGTTCGAGCAGTTTCAGTCCGTTTCCGTCGGGCAACATGATGTCGAGCAGAATACAGTCATACTTGTAGTCCGCAAGTTTCATCTCCGCCTCCGAGAAGGTGGCGGCAGTCTCGACTATGTGACGTTCGCTTGTGAGCGTGCGAGTCATCAGCTCCCTGAGTGAGGGCTCGTCTTCGATGATTAGGATTTTCATATATGCAAAGGTAGCCATAGATTCTGAAAAGAAATCGAAATAGCTCTTTTTTTGATGTTTTTGAAGGGGCGTTTACCTAATAAAATGAGGTTGAGGAGGTGTGATATGATTGAAGTAACGGAGTATGGTTGAGGTAAATAGTGTTTTTGAGTTAACGTGATACGGTTGATGTAGCGGAATGCGGTTAATGTAACGAATACGGTTGATGTAACGAATACGGTTGATGTAACGGATACGGTTGATGTAACGGATACGGTTGATGTAACGGGATATGGTTAGAGTAGGGAAGATATGTTTGAAGTAATGAGGTGTGGTTGAGATAAAGAATATATAATATTTAGGTGAGAGAATACGATTGAAGTAACGGAGTATGGTTGTCGGATTGTAGTATGTAGTCGGTGTATATGACTTTAATAAAAAAAGGCTGTCTCACGTGGAAACAGCCTTTGGTTTTTTTGAGGTCGTTACTATTTTATAATACCTCTTGTCTTGTCGTCGAATGCAGAGAGCGCGGCTTTGGCGCCTTCGCCCATGGCGATGATTATCTGTTTGTATGGTACCGTCGAAACGTCGCCTGCTGCATATATGCCGGGAACATTAGTTCGGCAGTGTGCGTCGATGACAATCTCGCCGATTCGGTTGGTCTCGACAACATCTTTGAGCGGCGCGCTGTTGGCTGAAAGTCCAATCTGTACGAATATGCCGTCGAGCTCGACGGTGCGTTCCTCCTGTGTGATTCTGTCTTTGACCCTTATGCCTGTCACCTTTGCGCCGTCGCCGACAACTTCGGTCGTCTGTGACGATGTAAATACCTCGACGTTGGGCAGAGAGAAGAGTTTTTCCTGCAACACCTTGTCCGCTTTGAGTGTCTCGAGAAATTCGAAAACGGTCACTTTTGAGCAGATGCCCGCCAAGTCTATGGCAGCCTCAATGCCCGAATTGCCGCCGCCAACCACGGCTACATGACGACCTTTGTAGAACGGACCGTCGCAGTGGGGGCAGAACGCCACGCCGCGACCGATATATTCCGCCTCTCCTGGAACGCCGAGTCTGCGCCAGCTCGCTCCCGTTGTCACAATCAGCGCGGGAGCGATGAAAGTCTCGCCGCCCGATGTGAGTACCGCTTTTGTATCGCCTCTGTTCTCCACGGAGAGAGCCTTGCGGTGTTCGAATATATCGACGGGATAGCGGCCTATGTGTGTTTTGAGTGCCTGCGCCAACGCTTCGCCCGTCGTTTCGGGTACTGATATGAGATTTTCGATGCCGACGGTCTCTTTGACCTGTCCGCCGACCCTCTCGCCGACCAACGCTACCTTGAGACCCTTGCGAGCCGAGTATATCGCGGCTGACGCACCGGCGGGACCGCCGCCGAGTACCACCACGTCATACGTGCGCTCCACGGGTACCACCGCCGATTCCTCGCTGCCGTATGTAGCCTCAAGTTTTTCGAGAAGTTCGCCAAAATCGCTGCGTCCCACATGAAGCTGTTTGCCGTCGGCATAGACCGTCGGAACAGCCTGTATTCCGAGTGATTCGACCTCCTCGTTGTTGATTGCGCCGTCAACCGTGGTTACGGTGATTGCGGGGTTTATGGTGGTCATAGCGTTGAGTGCCTGAACTACGTCGGGGCAGTTGGTGCAGGTGAGAGATACATAAACGGTAATGTCTATCGGACCTTTGAGTGCCGCGACTCTCCCTCGTACATTCTCGTCGGGGAGGTTTTTACCTTTGCCGTCGAGGTTGAGCAACGCCAGCAGAAGCGAGGTGAATTCGTGACCGTTGGGAACGGCTCTGAACGATATTCCCGTGGGGGTGCCGTTCTTTTCGATTACAAGTCGGAGACCTTCTCCCTCTGTTACGGTCATTTCAATCTTGTCGGAGCAGTCGGCGACGTCCGTGAGCAGTTCCATAAGCTCAGTGCGGCTCTCGTGATTGTCGCTGACGGTGACGTTGAGGCGGTATCTGTTTTCGAGCGGTGCGAACACTCCGCGGAGCTGTTCTTTAATTGATGTGTCGAGCATGATGTTAGGTTGTTGTGCGCCGTTGGTGACGGGAGTCCCTCTTTCGGACGCCTCGGCAGTAATGGTAACGGGGCGCGGTTATGAAAAAGGCTCGGCGGATTGAGCGAAAGCCGTTTCCGTCGAGCCGTTGGATATGAGACCGAACGGTTTTGCCGGTCATTAAAATGTTAGAACCGTAAGCGGCTTTTTAGATTTTACCTACGAGGTCGATGCTCGGTTTGAGTGTCTCGCCGCCTTTTTTCCACTTGGCAGGGCATACCTCGTTGGGATGCTCGGCTACGAACAGAGCCGCTTCCACTTTGCGGACGAGCTCGTCGGCGTTACGGCCGATGTTGTTGTCGTGAATCTCGGCGATTTTGATTTTGCCTTCGGGATTTACGAGGAATGTGCCTCTGTATGCAAGACCTTCCTCTTCAATCATCACGCCGAATGCGCGGCTGAGAGCTCCTGTGGGGTCTGCGAGCATGGGATATTTGATTTTTCTGATGCTCTCTGAAGCGTCGTGCCATGCCTTGTGTACGAAGTGAGTGTCGGTGCTGACAGAGTAAACCTCTACGCCGAGCGATTTGAGGTGCTCATATTTGTCTGCCATGTCCACGAGTTCGGTGGGGCATACGAAAGTGAAGTCGGCGGGGTAGAAGAAGAAAATAGACCATTTGCCTTTGAGGTCTGCGTTAGTCACGCTCTTGAACTCGCCGTTGTGGTAAGCCATTGCCTTGAATTCGGGAATCTCTCTGTTGATTATTGTTTCCATGATTTCTATGTTTTTAATTGTTTGTTTTTTTATTTAAAATCGTTTTTTGATGTTTTGTTCTTGTTTTGATGTCTCTCTGTTTCGGTTGTTCTGCGAAATCGGTTTATCCTGATTTCTGTTTTCAGGAGAGACATCTTTTACATTCGCAACATTCGTGCCATTTGCCGTCATGCCTTGAAACCATATTACTATATCGGCTTTCGACCCGTTGTCGCTTTTGCTTTCGATACAAAAATATGATTGAAAAATTTTTTATCGCAAGAAATACGATTGAAAGGTTCTATCGACATATAGATATTACCTATTGATAGAGGTAAATGTGTTTGTGTTCAGTATGTTATGATGCTGAAAACCCCGAAAAAGAAATGTGTATATTCTCTTTTTCGGGGTGTGTTTTTTGTCTTATGACGAATGATTTTGTGCCTCGGTGCGGATTGTTTTTGTCTTTAGACGATATAGCAAGAGGGTAACGGTGTCCGCATCTCTTTTGGAACGGATTCGACTATTGCAGCCGTGAGCAGTTCGAGTATTTTGCGACGTATGAAGTCGGTGCGTGTCACCATCACAATTCTGCGGGTGGGGTGGGGGAGTGAGAATGGTCTGACAAGCGATTTTTGCTCTTCAGAGAGTTGCGCCACCGACAGTTCGGGTATGAATGTGATTCCGTCGCCGCCCTCCACCATGCGCATAAAGGTCTCGAGACTGCCCAGACGATAGGCTCTCTGGTTGAGTTTGACCGCCTCGAGCGAGCAGAACTTTATCAGCTGGTCACGGAAGCAGTGCCCCTCGTCCAACAGCCATAGACGGCGTCCCGTGATGTCCGACGGCTTGATGACCTTATGGTCGAACAGCGGTTCCTCCCGTGATATATAGACAAAGAAACGTTCATAAAAGAGCGTGTCGCCGTGCAACAACGGATGTTCGGGGTCGCTTGCGATAATCGCCGCGTCTATCTCACCCGAGAGCAACGCCTCCTTGCATCGTGCCGTCTGCATCTCGCTCACCTTTATGTCGAGTTCACGGTTGGCATCGACGAAACGGGGATAGAAACGGGGAAGCAGATAGGGTGCTATCGTCGGAAGCATCGCCAGACGAAACGAACCGCGGAGTGAACCCGTCTCCTCCTCGACAAGATGTTTGAGACGCTCGGTCTGCGAGCTGATTATGCGAGCCTGTTCGATGATTTTTACACCTGCGGGCGTGGGCGATATGGGTTTTGACGCTCTGTCGAAGATAACTGCGCCCAGCTCCTCTTCGAGCTTCTGAATCATTGCGCTGAGGGTGGGTTGCGTGACGCAACAATACTCCGCCGCCTTGGCAAAGTGACGGAATTTGTCAACGGCTAAGACATATTCGAGCTGTTGCAGTGTCATGGTAGTCGGTTTTGCTTGTTGTTTCTGTTCTCTTGTGCAAATATAGAAAAACAGCGATTCTTTACAACGACAGACAACGGATTTTTATACAAGAGAGACGGACGGTTACTCTCCTTCGGCGGATTGCTTTTGCGTGTCGTCGATTTCAGAGAGTCTGCGTCTGTATGTGGTTACATATTTTATTTCGTTAAAACTGTAACGCTCGTTGAAGTGTTCGTATATCTCCGTGAGCGATTGAAACTCCACGGTGTTGAGGGCTGACATTATCTCATCCACAATCGGCTTGTCGAGAAGCGAATATACATCAAGCTCACCGGAGGCTATCCCTTTGATAAAATGTCCAGCAATGGTACCTTCGACAAGATTTCTTTCCTGTGCAATCTCTTTTATCGTCTTGCCGCTCTTGAACATCTCTATCGAAATCTCCTCGGAGCGTTTTTTAGGTACCGCAGGCTCTGACTCTTCGGTTTTCTCTTTCTTTTTGCGACCTCTCTTTTTTACCTCTTGTGGTTCTTCCGCCTCGAACGATAACTCCCGAAGCATCTTTTCCGCTTCCATGATGTTCAGTTCGGTGGCGGTGAACTCCCCGAGGTTTACATCATTGTCGCCATTGTCTGATTTTCTGTCATTGCTATCGTTTGCGCCGTCAATGACGTTGTATCCGTATCCGCGTGCGTCTGAATTATCAATGTGGCTTGTGTTGTCTTTAGTATGATTTCCGTAATAGTATCCCGTTTCAGGTTCGTCGAAACCGAGGTCGTCGATTGCGGATGTGTCGATTACCACGTTGTCAGCCGATGATGTTCTGACATGTTCGGTCGATGCTGTTGATGCGGCTGTGGTGGTCGATGCGTCTGAATGATGTACCTCCGTTGTGGATGTTAATACGGATGTTTCAGCCGATGCCTCAGCCGAGGTCTCGGTTGATGTTTCAGTCGAGGTGGCGTATGCCGTTGTTGTCTCGATTGTCTCGATTCCCTCGATTCCCTCGATTGTCTCGATTGTCGAATCGGTTGAACTTGCTGTATCGGTTGATTTTATTGTATCGGTTATGTCTGCTGTATCAGTCGTATCCGTTAAATCGGTTACATTCGTCGTGTCTGTTGAATCGGCTGCATCTGTCGCACCTGTCGTTTCTGTGTCCTTGTCTCTCTTTGACGGTGACATCTCGAAATGTAACGCCGACTCTATACGGATTCCTTTTTTCTCCCGTATTTTTCGTTCCGATTCGGTGTATTCCTCTTTCGGTGCGGATATATCTCTTTTGAAGACAAAGTCAAGTACCATTTCAAGCACTTCCAACCCGTTGCACTCCATGAATTTCTTTCCGACACCGCTTATTTTGGACAGTTCCGACCTGCTTCTGGGCAGCTTTTCGCATATCTCCAGAATGACTTTTTGTGAGGCTATCTTGCTGGGAGTTACGCCCATGTCTCTTGCCTTGGCGTTTTTCCACGTCTCAAGTTTGGCATATAGAGGCGCGACCTCCTTGAGGTAGGCGACATTGACGGCGTTGCTTTTCTTGGATTGACGTTTTTCCGACTGTGCTCCCGTTCCGAGTTCGACTTTGCTTTTGCAACGCAGCCATGTTTCGACGGTGAAAGAGCCGCCCAGACGCAACATATATATTTTTTTTGCGCGCGAACCGAAGAACAGTGACTCGACATTGTTTTTGAACACCTTGTTGAGTTCGCTGTTATCCACGACCAGATTGCTCCACTCGTCACTCGCCTCCAACAGCCGTTCGACCAGCGGCAGCATATATGTCGTGCCTCTCAATATGCGCTGGGCGATGAGCGGGTCGCAGGCGTAGTTCTCGGAAGTGGCAATCATGTTCTGCAACTGTACCTTAAACTTCTCCGTGACCACGAAAAGTGAATCTTCGAGCTCCCTCGACAACTTGTCGGCATTGTCGCGGTGCGACGGATAGACGCGCGCGAGAGAGGTGTCGAACAGTCGGGTGACCGTGAGCAGCGATTGTCTTATCGCCTTGAAGTCGAACATCTCGCAGACAGAGTCTGTATAGAACCTCTTTTTCAGTTCGGCGACCATTGTCGGTTCTGGATGTCGCTCCGCCATGTCGGCGTTGAAAGAGGCTACTTCGGGTGAGTTTATGAAAGAGGCGGGTCTTATCGGCGAGCTGAGCACCAATCCCTGCAATGTCCTGCATCGGCTCAACGCCACATAGACCTGACCGTGAGCGAAAGCGCCGCTCGCGTCGATAATCGCCTTGTCGAATGTCAGACCCTGACTTTTATGTATGGTGATTGCCCACGCCGTCCTCAACGGGAACTGGATGAAATAGCCAGCCACGGTCGATGTGACCTGTTGTGACTCCTCGTCAACGGTGTATCTGATATTCTCCCAACGCTCTCTGTCAACATTTATCGGCTCCGTCTCCCCTTTGCACACCACCTCTATGGTGTCGCTTGTCAGGCGGGTGACAACACCGAGCTTGCCGTTATAGAAACGGCGTTCAGCCGACGAGTCGTTGCGCACGAACATGACTTGCGCTCCAACTTTCAACCGCAGTTTGTATTCCGTCGGGTATATCATTTCGGGGAAATCGTCACCGACCGCCGCCTGATAGACATACTCTTCGCCCGCCAGCGCTTTCAGCTTGCGGTCATTGATGCTCTGCATCGTGTTGTTATGGGTGGTGAGCGTGATGTAGCCCGACTCTGACGGCGGGTCGAAGTCGGGAATGAAACGTTCGTTTATCGAGGCGAGCATGGCTCTGTCAACCACGCCGCTGCGGACGGAATTGAGTATGTCCGTGAAGTGTTTGTCGCTCTGACGATATATCTTGGTCAGCTCGATGACCGTGAAGAAGCTCTTTTTGAGTGCGAGACTGTCAAAAAAGTAGGGACTTTTGTAGAAGCGCGAGAGAATCTCTTTCTCTCCCTCCTTGACGACGGGCGACAGCTGTTGCATGTCGCCTATCATGAGCAGTTGCACCCCTCCGAACGGAGCCTGTGAGCGGCGATAACGGCACAGCGTGTCGCTGACGGCGTCGAGAACGTCGCTGCGTACCATACTTATCTCGTCGATGACAAGCAGTTGCAGACTCTTTATTATGCGTACCTTCTCTTTTCGGAGCGAGAACTCGCGTTTGCGGTCGCGCCCGGAGGCAGAGAAAGGGGTATAGGGACCGAGCGACAGCTGAAAGAACGAGTGTATGGTTACGCCTCCCGCATTCAGGGCTGCCACACCCGTCGGCGCGACAATCACCATTGTTTTGGCAGACCTCGATGCGAGAGAGCGGAGGAAGGTTGTCTTGCCCGTCCCCGCCTTACCTGTCAAAAAGATATTGACACCGGTATTCTCAATCAAATCGTATGCCTGCTCGAATTCAGGATTGATTTCCATCTCTACTCTCGTCTTCTTTTTGTTCGGTCAGAAAGGAGTGCCGTCATCCTCTTTTTCTGAAGGCTTCATAGAATCGCCATAACACGACCGCCGCCGCCACTGACACGTTGAGCGAGTGTTTTGTGCCGCTCTGCGGTATCTCTATGGCTCCCATGCACATCTCCACAACCTCGTCCGACACGCCGTCAACCTCGTTGCCGACGACAAGTGCATATTTGGCGTCGGTATCGACTTCAAAGTCGCCGACCATGACAGAATCGACGGTCTGTTCGACGCAATAGATTCGGTAACCCTCTTTCTCAAGCTCTTTGAGAGCGTCGGTACACCGTTCGAAATATCTCCATTTAACATTCAGTTCCGCACCGAGAGCCGTCTTGTGAATCTCTTTGTTCGGCGGCGTAGCCGATATTCCGCATAGCCATATCGCCTCAACGTCGAAGGCGTCCGCCGTTCTGAACATCGAGCCGACGTTATGGAGACTTCGTACCGAATCGACCACAAGAATGACCGACGAACGCGATGTAGAGGCGTACTCCTGTGCGCTCATGCGTCCAAGTTCGGAGCTGCTCTTCTTAACGCCCGCCATTAGTAACGCTCACTTTCGGCGGGGAAGTCGCCGCTTTTCACATCCTCTATATATTGCTTGAAGGCGTTGCTCATTCTTGAGCGCAAGTCGTCGTATCGGCGCAGGAAACGGGGCGAAAATTCGCCCGTTATGCCGAGCATGTCGTAAGAGACGAGTACCTGACCGTCAACATCGCCCGCACCGATGCCTATCACGGGTATTGCGAGCTCAGATGCGACCTGTCGTCCGAGCGCGGCTGGAATTTTCTCCAGAACTACGGCGAAACAGCCTGCCTCTTCGAGCAGTTTGGCGTCGGAGAGGAGTTTTTGAGCCTCCGCATCCTCTTTTGCACGGACGGCGTATGTTCCGTATTTGTTTATTGACTGCGGTGTCAGTCCGAGGTGTCCCATGACGGGGATTCCCGCCGTGAGTATGCGTTCCACAGACTCTATTATCTCCGCGCCGCCCTCGATTTTTACCGCGTCGGCTTCCGTCTCTTTCATTATCCTGACAGCGGACTGGAGCGCCAGACGGCTGTCGCCCTGATAGGTACCGAAAGGCAAATCGACAACCACGAGAGCGCGGTTTACACCTCTGGCAACGGCTCTGCCGTGATAAATCATGCTGTCGAGGGTCATCGGCACGGTGGTTTCATAACCCGCCATCACATTGGCAGCCGAGTCGCCGACAAGTATCACGTCTATACCCGATTCATCGAGTATCTTTGCCATAGTATAGTCGTATCCGGTGAGCATGGTTATCTTCTCACCAGCCATTTTCATCTCTTTGAGTCGCAGGGTGGTAACCGCCCTGAGTTTAGGTGTTACAGACATTTTGTTCCGTTTTGTTTGCGTACAAAGAGGCTGTCAGACACATATCTGTGCCCGGTTATGAGCCTCCGAAATCTTTATTAAGATACAAAGTAAGGGGATAAAACGCAAAAAAGCAAATAAGTCGATGACAAATGAGACTATCCTATCTCGACCGTTGAGGTACGCTTGATGAAACCTTTGTCCATCCATTTGAGGCTGTACCACCTGCGCGCGTATATGACTCCGCGCACGCTCTCGTCGAGGGTGAACGCCACCCACATGCCGATTATGCCCCATCCGAAGTATATGCCGAACAGATAGCTGCAACCTACCGATACCACCCACATGAAGATAAGACCCACATAGAACGAATAGACCACGTCACCAGCACCTCTGAGCGCGTTTGTTCCGAATATGTTTATCGTTCTGCCGACCTCAAGAACCACGTCAATGAACAGGATTATCGTTCCCATTCTTATGATTTCGGGGTTGGATGTGAGCAGTGACATGATGTTTTTTCCGAAGATTGCGACAATCACGGAAATTGTCATCACTATGACCATTGACCTTTTGAGTACGAACTTACCCAACAGAAAGGCCGCCGAGGGTCTGCCCCGACCGATAAGGTGACCTATGCAGATTGCTCCTCCCTGCGCTATCGCCATCGAGAAGAGATAGACGAACATTATTATGTTGGCACAGTAGGTTCTTGTGGCGAGCGCCTCATTGCCCGTTTTGTTAATCAGATAGGTTATCACAATCTGCGAAGAGCTGTAAGAGAGCTGTTCTCCTGCGGCGGGGAGTCCCACCTTAAGCAGGTTTTTAAGCTCGTAGAAAGGGAACGGCTTGAAGTAAGCCAGCGGAAATGAAGGTATGTATTTTTTGAAATGAATCACTATCAGCATGACCATGGAGACACCTCGCGCCACGGCTGTCGATATTGCGGCGCCCTCCACACCCAGTTGCGGCATGCCGAATTTACCGAAAATCAGTGAATAGTTGCCGATAATGTTCAGAATGTTGACCACAACGATAACCATCATCGGATAGAACGCCTTGTTGGCGCTTCGCAATGATGCCGAGAGAGTCATTGATATCGCCTGAAAGAAGGCGAACGCGCCGACTATCTGCATGTAAATCAGCCCTTCGTCCATCAGTTCCGCCCGAAGACCCATGAGAGAGAGCAGGTCGTATGCCTTGAAGTGGAGTATCGCGCTTATCAGCAATCCCAGAAAAATATTGACCAGCAGCGAGACTCCGACAACCTGAACGACGCTCTTTTTGCGTCCCGCTCCGATATATTGGGAACACAGCACCGATGTACCTAAATTTATGACCTCGAAAACCAGAAAGGCGAACATGACAATCTGGTTTACCATTCCCACGGCAGCCACGCTGTTGTCGGAGTGGCGGCTGAGCATAACTGTGTCAATCGCTCCCAACATCATTATCAGGAGCATCTCTATGAATATGGGTGTTGTTAGGTCTGTCAGCTCTTTGCGGACACCTGTTTTGAATGACATCTAATCGTTTTTTATCGGCTGCGAAGTTACAAAGAAATTATCTGATTGCAACCATTTTTATTTCATAAAACGCGTTCCGATTATTAGTTCCTTTTTCTTCCACCTCTCTTTTAGACACTATTTTGAATAAGTGTGTAATAATAGTAAAAATCGTTTTCCTCTCGATTTGCAGCATAATCGCTTTCTCTTATAAAAACAGAGGCGGCGGAGCATTGTCCGTCGCCTCTGCTTTTTATTTGTTACAGTCGGTGCTATTCGCTTACCTCTGCATTGTTTTTGTCTATGAACTTGCCTGTTCTCCATTCCGCAGAAGAGGGGAAAGAGCCGTAATTCAAATAGTTGTTGACGATGTTTGTCAGTTCTCGTCCTATCTCTACGTCGCATTCGACCGTTGCGAACTCAACATGAGGCAACTTATGGTTCTTGATGACGTCATTGGCTTTTATGCTGCCGCCGATACCGACAATCGCACCCACTCTGTTGCATATCGCCTCTGAAACAGACTGGTCCGAGTTTGCCAGACCCTCATATATAAACCAAAGTATGTCGTCACCGTTGGCATAGACGCCCGCTATATCTGTATCTGACGACAGCTTGTCTATCACCGCCGATTTAAGTCTGTTGGTGTTATCCTCTTCGGAGAACATGTCGAGTTCCAATGTTTCTACGGTCACGTTCGGGTTAAGTGTCGCCATTTTGTCTTTCAACATCTGGTCGCGTTTCTTTGTGCGCGGGTCTGTCTTTATCACAACAGAGAGTACTTTGCACGGTGTCGCAGGCAGACGGTCGTTTATGAATGTGGCACTTTTGTCGATGGCGTCAGTGTAGTCGAAACCAAGATAGCAATCTTCGGTGAAACCGTCCACTTTTCCGTCGAACAGAATGACGGGTACATCGTATTTTTTCAAATCTTCGGCGGTAATGTCTTCGGGACTGATAACGAGTACTTCCGCTCCGTTATAGATAAGGCTGCTGACCATTGACGATTGCGGTTGCACCATGGAGCCGCTGTTTCCTGACCATGCCGCCTTCAACTGGCAACCCAATCCTTCGTCATAAGAGACTTCAAACACGGCTTCATCCCATGTATTGTTCTGGTTATACATGACCAAGCCGGCTGATATGAGATGGTCTGAAGTGTGAGTCTCACCGCTGGTACATGCGGTCATCGAAAAAAGAGACGCTGCCGCCACAAGGGACAACGATATGCGTTTTCCTATTCCGTACATTTTAGAAAAAGTTAATTGTTAAAATCAATTTGGTGCAAATATATTAAAAATATAGGAAATATATCCTGTTATGATAACGGTTTTTATGTGTGAATAATTTTGTATGGGAATCTTTTTTATTGGAATATTTGGTGTTTTGTTTGAAGAACGCACTTTATGTGCAGTGATTCATGTTTTTCGGTTGACGGTTTTTTATTCGTTTGCGTTTGTCTTTCCGTATTGTTCGGTTTAAGGACCTTTGTTATTTATAAAAAAAGCCCCCGAAAGATGTTTTGTCTTTTAGGGGGCTGTTTTTATTTATATGCCATTAGTTTTTTGCGGCGAGTTGCAGGAAGCTTCGTTGATAACGAACGATGTCTTCCATACCGCTGTCAACTATTTTGAGCGTGTATTGTTTTGTCGTGGCAGAAGCACCGACATTGTTGGGTATTCCTGTAATTTTAGCCACCAATACGTTTCCGCTCTCCGTCGAGAGAGAAGCGGAAGCACCGCTTACTGGTACTATCATGAAATTGGACTGCGACAGACCTCCTGCCATTTGCAGTCTCACGACCACATTGGCTGGTGATTTGGCGGCAAGATTTCCTTCGGGAGTCACTGATATGACCGCCAGCTGAGGTTCCTGTTTGACCTCCATTCTCTGTATCACTCGTTTGTTTGCCGCTCCACCGTCAGATGTCAGATTCTGAATCACCTTTATTGTGAATGTTCTGTAAGTGTTCACCGGAACGCTGAATTCGGTGTTGTCGTTTGACGGGATACCTGTGAGAACGAAAGTACCTGTTTCAACGGTTTTCATTACACCGTCAATCATCTCCTGAGACTGGGTTATGTCTGAAATGTTGGTCACCTGTCCTGTGGGCTGCACCTCTATGCTGAGACGAGAGAGAGGGTAGAGTGTCGATTTGATACTGAACTGATAAACCTGACTGCTCGGGTCGTATGATATGTAACCGTTGTTGTCGGTAATTGTTGACGGAGCCGTAAGTTCGACAGTCTTGCTGTCGGGACCAACGAGTATGACCTCACCCGATGTCGTGGGACCTTCACCCCACTCTTCGGGACCGTCGAGGATAATGTCGATGGCGCCGCGTTTTACAGATACGTTATATACGTATTTGTAATTGGGTCTGAGCATGTCTTTTTCGGGGTCGTTATATACGGGCAACTGGCACACATAAAGGTTTGTCTCCTCTACGCCGTCAGCGTCTCTGTGAGTCACCTTAAGCTCTATTCTGCTCGGTTTTACCTCGTTGACTGTCATCGGTACGATGAGCATGTTGGCCTCTTCGCCGAGGTATTCCGCCGTTTTTTTCTGCAATACGACTCCCGGGTCGTAGTTTTTAAACACTCTCGATGTGTCGATTCCGTCGCGATGCTTAACGCTTGCCTTGATATCATCGGCAGAGAGTTTTGACATGTCGTAAGAGCCTGCGAGATATACTCCGCTCAATGCCGCATAGCTGAGTGTCAGCTGGTCGTCATCGCCCCATTCGTCGCTTTTTGTTATTCTGAACTGCATGAATGAGGTGAGGTGTTGCATGGTCATCGACAATCTGTCGGGAGTTTCGTCCACCGTGTTGGGCACGATGTCGGTAGATGCCGCCAAAGCGTCGTTAAGGTAGAACGATTCGGTTGTTGACTGTTCTGACGAGAGGTTGAATTCTGCCGTGGGGAAATTGTCGAAAGCCGTGGCGGCAAAAGGACTTCCCGCAGTTGTAGAGTGGGGGTAGTAACCCATGAAACGAGATTCCACCTCTCCTCCCGTACCGTTGGTGGCGAATTCTATCGTGCTGGGGTGTGCCGCGTCGAACACCTGTTCCCATTTTCCGTTTTTACGTTTGAAAGCGAAGTCTTTCTGTTCCACATCGGCACTTGTGGGTGAGCCTGCTATGATTTTGGCTTTGGCTATGACAGAAAAGCCTATGAGGTCGTTCTCCTTGAAATTCGTTCTCAGCGGATTGTTAGGGTCTATCTCCGTATATGTCTGTTTGAAATTAGATAAGTCGGATGTGGAAACGTCGAGAATCACGTTCTCCGACGAGTTGTCTTTATCTTTGAATGACGTCTTCTTGTTACATCCCGCCGTCACCAACAAAAGCGATGTTAAAACTAATAAAACCCTCTTCATAAGTTAATTGTTTTGATGTACGTCACGGCGTATAATGCCGTGGTGCGTCGTCTTTTCTATATTTTTATAGTATATCAATTATCCGCAAATATAACACATATATACTACATTTTCAAAGATTTTATCCAAAAAAGAGAGCGGAAAGTCCGACAATTTTGCTGGGCTTTCCGCTCGTTCACCGTTTAGGGTGAGCTTATTTTATTCCGTACTTGTCTCTTGTCGCCTGAGAAAGCGCGTTTTTGTTAAATGAGATAGTGGTTGTTTTTGCTGCGACGAAAGGAGCAGAAGCATAGAAGCAACCGTCATAAATCTGGTTGGTGCCCCAAGAGTTTTTGACTTTGTAGAATTTGTTTCCGTTCTGGTCTTTTGCTATGCCGAAAATCTGCATGCCGTGGTCATCAGTGGTGGTGTAGTTGTCGAACATCTGCTGACGCATCTGCTGGGTGACTGTTTTTTCAGGAACGGGATTGTCGAATTTGTACATCTGTTCGCTGATCTGTTCGGGAGTGAGGTTTACCCAGCGAGCCTGTTCGTTGTTTGCCATCGACTCGATGTCTGTCTCGGGAAGTACTGCGAAACCTTTGGTGTAGGCGAAACCCTTTTCGCTCACGTCAGAACCCCAGCCGACAGTGTAACCGTTTTCGACAACCTCGTCGATGATTGCCATCATGTCCTCCAACGGAACGTTGTATGAGAGTTCCCAAGCCCAGTTGTCGGGTATCTCGAGAGCGAACATCTCGCCGAAGGGGTGGTGTGTGAAAGAGGTTACGTTGATGTAGTCGTCACGGTTGATTCCGAGAGCTTCGGCATAAGATTCGGGAGTGTATATCTTTCCGTTCACCTCGAAAGTTTCGGGGCATTTGCCGAAATATGCGTCGAGAACACCGTTCGCACCCTCTATCCATGCTGTAGAGATTGTTCTGTTGGGGTTTGCCACAACGGCGTCCGCATACGCTTTGAGTATTGCGTCGATTTCACCGTGAACATGGCTGTCTGTTCCGTAGTTGAGACCGGGATATACGTTCTCGGGAACGATACCGTATTTCTCAATCATGTTGGGAACGTCGTGAGCGTTACCGCCCTGTCCGAGTTCCGCTTTTCCGTGCATGCGCACGTATTTTATCATTTTATCGAGATAGGCGTGGCGTACAATCCACATCTCAGAAAGGTCGAGAGTTGTGTCGGCCTTGCCGTTTTTGATAATGTCGCTCTCTACTGATGCCAATGTCGAGAATGCCCAACAGGTACCGGAACGGGCCTGGTCGCGAACGTCGGTTATGGGGTTCACTTTGATGTCGGTGAAGACATAGCCTTTAACCTCTTTGTCGGCATCTTTCTTCTTTTTCTGCGCAGACACGGGAAGCGCAACCATCAACGCCAATGCCGCGATTAAAAGTTTTTTCATTTGATTTGATTGTTTTGGTTCGATAATTCGGTTAATCGTATGGCGAAAATAGTTATTTATTTTGATAATTTAATCTTTTTTAAAGAAAAAATAATACCTTTGTTAGTAAGTTTTCTTTTTTAATAAAACATCAAACAGCGATGAGAGTAATAATCGAACCCGACTATCAAAAAATATCGGAATGGGCTGCAGCCTATATCGTAAAGAAAATTAATGATTTCAAACCTACATCTTCACGTCCTTTCGTTCTCGGATTGCCGACGGGCAGCACTCCGCTGGGCACATACAAAGAGCTGATTCGCCTCCACAAAGAGGGACGCGTCTCTTTTGCCAATGTGGTGACCTTCAACATGGACGAATATATAGGAATACCGCGTGAACATCCGCAGAGCTACTATACTTTCATGTGGACGAATTTCTTTAATCATATCGACATAAAGAAAGAGAACGTCAATATTCTCAACGGCAACGCCGCTGATCCCGAGAAAGAGTGCGCCGATTACGAGGCACGCATAAAAAGTTACGGCGGCATAAAACTCTTTATGGGCGGTATCGGCCCCGACGGTCATATAGCTTTCAATGAGCCCTGCTCGTCTCTCAGCTCGCGTACCCGCGTGAAGACCCTTACTCAGGATACAATCATAGCCAACTCCCGTTTCTTCGACAACGATGTAAACAAAGTGCCCAAAACGGCATTGACTGTGGGTGTCGGCACAATCCTCGACTCTGAAGAGGTACTCATAATCGTGAACGGACACGCCAAGGCAAGAGCTTTGCAGCACGGAATAGAGGGCGCGGTAAGTCACATGTGGACAATTTCTGCGCTTCAGACTCACCCGAAAGGTATAATCGTGTGTGACGAAGACGCCACAGCCGAACTGAAAGTGGCTACTTATAAGTATTTTAAAGATATCGAGAGAGAACATATAGACCCCGCATCTATAAAATAGCAGGGTGAATATGATAGGATGACCGCTTGTCATCGTTGTATATAGAGGGAATTTAAATGGACAAGCGGTCTTTTTATTATTTTTAGGAAAAGGGGATATAAGTCGAATGAGTTTTTTATTTGAAAATGAGAAAAAAATTGGGTGATGAGTCCATCCGAAAATTTTATCTTCATGACAAGATTGCGGACATCGACAGCCTGTTGTTTATAGATGATTTAGAGAAGATTGAAGGAACCGACGATTTAATGTTTGCAGGTTATCGCACATGCGGTAATCCTGTTGGTCGTTTGTGGAACAATCCGATAGAGGTGTCGGTACGAATCATTCCGGATGCAAACTCGGAGAAGCCTTGCGGCGCAATAAGCACTTGGGGCATAGACTTCGATGACATGCTCATGGATGATGATAAGGCTTATATAAGCAGCTTGCTCGCAAAAGCGGAACGTATAGGAGAAAGCATCCCGCCGCATCCTGACGAAAAAATGGAACGGCAGTACAGATATGCTCTCGACATTGACGGTTTCAATGAATCGTTTGAGGCGCTTGAAGAGATAAACAGAAGTTACGATAGATCTTTTGAAGAAAAATGCCGTATGGCTCAACAGCATATCGCACGTCTGTGTGAGGTGTTGTCGGATGTTCATCTGCCCGAGGAGCTGATGAGGGACGATACGGTGTTTGCCGCACGTCTGTCGGAGTTGAGGCGTATCGCACAGGTGTTGTCGAAGAGTGCGCCGAAAAACGACGAGACTTTGAAGTCGCAGGCGACAATGCTGTTCGAGATTCTTGAAAGGGCAGTTTCCGAGATGCAGAACGCCACTCTTCGCATGTTCGAGATAGAACGCAGGATGACAGCCCAAGAGCTTGAAACTCATAAGCAGATGTTGGCGGAATCTCGTTCCGAGGCGTTGTCGATAGAGCAGAGGATTGAGATTTTGGAGAAAATATGCGACAATCCGCTTGTCCGACCCGATGAAAAGCTCGAATGTATCTCTGAAATAGTGACACTGATTAAAAGAAGGGCAAAAGAGCGTTTCGGTGACAATGTACCGTCTCCAGACAAGGCTTTGATAGAGAGGCATCTTGCCTCGATAGCTAAAGCGGTAGAGGCTCTCGATGTCAATCATGATGTCTGGTGCAAGCGAGTGGTTGAAGAGACGATAATTCCTATAAATGAATGTCGAGGCAACAATGACCGCGAATATCTCTCTAAAGAACATCTTTTGACGACATTGTTTGCGGAAAGAATGGAGGTGGTTTCAAAGGAACAGAACGGAACATCCGAATGTAAAATCGACATTTATCTGTCTGACAAAGACCGTTCCCTTCCCGGTGAAATCAAGCTGACTACCATAGGTTCGGATATTGAACGGACAAGAGTCACGATATAAAAAAGATGCCTGAGAAAAATTATCTCAGGCATCTTTTTTATATCAAGACCCTTGCCCGTTCAATATCCGAACTTATGGTAGTCAGCTTGATTTCACTGGGAAGAGAATGTCTCCGACGGGTCTGCCGACGGCGTTACTTTGTCCCTCGACAAAGTAACCAAAACGAGGGGGCGCAGCCCCTTTTGACCATGTCATTGTTCGTTGGTTCATTATCTTATACGAAGTCAGTATCTCCCCGCACTTGCCTTGTGCTTTTTATATCGTTAATATGGTTAAAACATAAAAACAATAAATTATTGTTATATTGGTAAAATATAAAAAGAGCGATGATATGTCTAATTTGAATATCATCGCTCGAATAAAAATGTGGTTATAAAAGTCAACTATTTTTTAACGCATCGAACACTAATGACATATGACTTGTAATTAGTTCTATCTGGATTGACACTTCCACTGGGCATACCGAGATGATATCCGTTATCACTATCATACTGAGTTGACGACCAATACCAACCGATCATTCCGTTAGAATACAAAGCTCCTAATTTAGTGAACCTATAACCAACGGCTGGAAACTCTAATGTTGCATTGCCGCTTTTGAATATCTTATATCCATAGTCACTCGGACTCCAGCCACCACCATTACTAATGGTCGAAGAACTTACCAATTTTTCGAAATCTTCTTTTGTTGGTACTCTGAAATCTTTGGGACAAGGGTCATTTTGTTCAAGCCAAGATGTATTCGATGAATAGGTTCCATCCCAACCACTGATAGTACTTTCAGTGGTTCCCCATGATTTGTATCTGTCCCATTGGAAAAATCTTCCATGGGATTTAACTTTGATGGGATCATCTGTACATTCAGAAGGCAATTTAGTGGCGAATGTAGCCCCTCCTTTTTCTTGTTTACTATTTTTTAAGTTATATCTCATCCATTCTACACCACCAATATTGACAGTCGTATTATAGGGATCGAAATCACATTTCTGACTAACACTTATTTGAATAGTAGTTCCTTTATATATTATTGTAACAGGTGAAGTTCTTAGTTTGCCAACATCATTTTCTTCGTTTGTGGATATAATAACTTTATTCCCTGATATATTGATTGTCAACCAATCGCAATCATCAGGTAAAGAATAATTCATTCCACTTGATATATTCCCGTCATTTGTTGTACCAACGGTTACTGTCGCTGTCTCATTCGCATTGGCTTCAAGTGTAATTGATGGTTGTGATAATGTAAGTTTTACAGGAGTCTGACTAACTGTTGCAGTCCCTCTGTTGACGCCATCACGTCCCTTTAGTGTTATTGTAGCATTTGTTGTTTCCTCATTGAATGATAATGTTTGCTTAAATGCGACTTTGAATGTTCCTGCTGTTGAAAGCGCACTAACGGCATGTGTGGTCGTATTTGAACTTGTTACATAATTACTTTCGAGGATATCCCAAACAGAAGCTGTAAATGTACCGTCTATTGCTCTTGATTCTAAACCTCCAATAATTGAATATGTACTCTTGTTCCCTATAAGAATGCTTGTTTTTTTAGCTTGAATAACTGTAAACGAATTCGCAACATTACCGTCAATCGTTATGTCAAATGATGATGATATTTCGTTTATCGTAGTGTTCGCAGGAACGGTCAATACAAACGAATATGTATCATTACTACCTGTCGGCTGTGATTTGATTGTAACTTTTGTTCCTGACGTTTTGGAAACTACTTTAATACGTTCACTACTTGCAGGTGCAGAGGTCTTGATATTAACCGTATAATCGTATGCAACACTAAACGCTTTAAGTGTATTTGTCTCAAATACAGCGGGATTACCCGAACCGTATGTAACACTCTGTATCGTTGCTGTAAAATTGGCAAGTTGCGTTACCGTAAACGATTGCGAAGTCGTATTCTGACTCTCCAAAACGAATTGACCTTTACGTTGTTCCGCATTGTTTGGAGCAACAATAACATTCAACGACGTACCGCTCGCATTGGTCTCCGTTCCGCCAACAGCAGGCGTAGTGGTAAGCCAACTTTGTGTACTTTTAGCGACTTTCCATGATGTCGAACCAGTACCCGCTGACGTATTGACAACAAGTGAAACCGTTGCTCCGTTTTTTGCTACATTTTTCAGTTTCAAAGAGTCTTCTTTCGATACGTTAAATACAACAGGAGATTGTTTTGTGTCAAAAGTAACTTTATTACCACCGTTAAGATTCATCGCTATCGTTGCGCTCTGTGCCGCATCATTATATGTCATTGTTTCAGCATAGCCAATAACAATTTTACCCGCTACATCTTTCGCTACGGTAATTTTCGGATTGCTTGACGTAAAATCTTTCAAATCCCAATCGGATGCATAATAAGAGACCTTTTTAAGCTCCTGACGGTCTTTTACACCACCCCATA